>JAZLHJ010000068.1:0-16425 GCA_045616785.1 Lachnospiraceae bacterium | reverse complement strand
CTTGATGAATGTGTAAGCCATACCACCACCAATGATGACTGTATCGCAGTTCTCAAGAAGGTTATTGATAAGGTTGAGCTTGTCAGCAACCTTAGCACCACCAAGGATAGCTACGAAAGGACGAACAGGGTTCTCTACAGCATTGCCGAGGAACTCGATTTCCTTCTGCATAAGATATCCAACAGCGTTTACTCCGCCTTTTTCTGAAATATACTTGGTTACAACTGCAACTGAAGCATGTGCTCTGTGAGCTGAACCGAATGCATCACATACATAGTCATCTGCAAGATCTGCAAGTTCCTTTGCGAAAGCCTCGCCTGCCTTCTGGGGCTTTGTTTCCTCTTCCATACGGAAACGAGTATTCTGAAGAAGAACAACATCACCTGCCTGCATAGCCTCAACAGCCTTTGTTGCAGCCTCGCCGGTAACATTGTAATCAGCTACGAAATTAACGGGCTTACCAAGCTTCTCAGAAAGTCTTACAGCTACAGGAGCAAGGCTCTCCTTCTCGTTGGGTCCTTCTTTAACTTTGCCAAGGTGAGAGCAAAGAATTACCTTTCCACCATCAGCAATAAGCTTCTTAATTGTAGGAAGAGCAGCTACGATACGTGTATCGTCTGTAATCTCTCCGTTCTTTAAAGGTACGTTGAAATCGCATCTAACGAGGACGCGCTTTCCTGCTGCTGAGAAATCATCAACAGTTTTCTTGTTTAATGCCATTGTAATATCCTCCATATTGTTTTTTAACAAGAAAAAGGGTCCGGTCCTAAAGGCCGGACCCTCTATCAAGGTCTAAGCTAAATACTATCAGCCGAGCTCAGCGAAGTACTTAATGGTACGAACCATCTGAGAAACATAAGAGTTCTCGTTATCATACCAAGAAACAACCTGAACAAGGTTATCCTTACCAACCATTGTCTGGGTAGCATCGAAAAGTGAACCATAGGTCATTCCGATAACATCGCTTGATACGATTTCATCTGTGTTGTAACCGAAAGACTCGGTTGCAGCAGCCTTCATAGCTGCATTGATGTCTTCCTTAGAAACTTCCTTCTCAACAGTTGCAACAAGGATTGTTGTAGAACCTGTAGGGGTAGGAACTCTCTGAGCAGAACCGATGAGCTTTCCGTTAAGTTCAGGAATAACAAGACCGATTGCCTTAGCAGCACCTGTGCTGTTAGGAACGATGTTCTGTGCACCTGCACGGCTTCTTCTCTTATCGCCCTTTCTCTGAGGACCATCGAGAATCATCTGATCACCTGTGTAAGCATGTACAGTTGTCATGATACCGGACTTGATTGTTGCAAGATCATTTAAAGCCTTAGCCATAGGAGCAAGGCAGTTTGTTGTACAAGAAGCTGCAGAAATAACTGTATCCTCTTTTGTAAGTGTCTTGTGGTTTACATTGTAAACGATTGTAGGAAGATCATTTCCTGCAGGTGCAGAAATAACAACCTTCTTAGCTCCTGCTGCGATATGAGCTGAAGCCTTCTCCTTAGAGGTATAGAAACCTGTACACTCAAGAACTACATCTACATCAAGAGCTCCCCAAGGAAGGTTCTTTGCATCTGCCTCTTTGTAAATTGTGATTTTCTTACCGTTAACAACGATATTATCCTCACCAAACTCTACTGCATCAGCATATTTGTACTTGCCCTGTGCTGTATCATACTTGAGAAGATGTGCAAGCATCTCAGGACTTGTTAAATCGTTGATTGCTACTACTTCGTATCCTTCTGCATCAAACATCTGTCTGAAAGCAAGACGACCGATACGACCAAAACCGTTAATTGCTACTTTTACTGCCATTTTAAGATTCCTCCTAAATAATTTATATTGTTTGTCAGCACGATTATTTTATATGACTTCTTATGGAAATTCAAGCCTTAATTTCAATAATCCAAGAAAATTGCAAAATGAATGTGGTTATGTTAATTTAATCATATATTTTTCGGAGGTAATTATGATAAAAGATGACTTTCATGTACATACTCTTTTCTCCGGAGACGGAAAGGCTCCGATGGAAGACGTTGTAACATACGGAATATCAAAAGGTCTTGACTCAATCTGCTTTACGGAGCATAACGATTTCGGCTTCCCCGGTTTCCCGGACTGCCCCAAAGACACTTTTTTGTTAAACCCCGATTCGTATCTTTACGATCTTCTTATGATGCGTGAGAAATACGGAATGCGTATCAAAATACTTTTTGGCATCGAAATCGGTCTTCAGCCGGACGTTGCAAGGGAAAATGAGATTCTCGCATCTTCCTACGACTTCGATTTTATAATAGGATCAACTCATCTTGTGAAAAAAAGAGATCCCTACTACCCCACATTTTATGAAGGAAGGTCCGAAGGTGATGCACTGAACGAATACTTTGAAGAGGTTCTTCGTAATGCGAAGGAGAATAACTTCTACGATGTACTCGGTCATCTGGACTACATTGTAAGGTATGCTCCTACAAAAGACCAAAATTATCATGCAGATGATTATAAAGATGTGATCGATGAAATTCTGAAATCACTGATAAGCCGCGGAAAGGGAATCGAAGTCAATTCTTCTCCTTTAAGAAAAGGCCTTTCAATGCCAAATCCGTGTGAATGGATACTAAAGCGCTACAAAGAGCTCGGCGGTGAGATAATTACAGTCGGTTCAGATTCTCACATGGGAACCGATCTTGCAGCAGATTTTGATAAGGTCGATGAACTCCTGAAAAAAGTCGGTTTTAATTACATAAGCATTTTCCATAAAAGAAATCCAAGCTTTAAGAGGATATGAAAAATACCTGCCACGGGGCAGGTATTTTTCATTTCTTATCCTTTTCCTGATTTAATCTGTCTGAAAGAGATATACCGAACACTTTAATCATATGATGTACTTCCTTTATTGCATACATCTTATCATCGGCAATTTTCAGAATTTCATCAATATCGGTATTCTCGGATATATTACCGGTTTCCGCACCAACGCTGGCGCTGATTTTATATCCCTTATTGCAAGCCTCGTTAATTCTGCTTATTTCTCTGTTGAAAGCCTTTTTCCATTTTTCTTCCGGGTTTTCATCATTCTCATCAACAATTACGAACGCAGCAAATTCGTCCCCGCCGAATCTCGCGCAGATTCCGTTCTCAGGAAGTGAATTCTTAAGAGCTTCACCTATGGATTTAATAGCGAAATCGCCCTCTGCATGCCCGAAATTGTCATTAATCACCTTTAGTTTGTCAAGGTCTGCCGATACAACCATGAACCTTCTGCATTTTGCCTTAAGCATTTTGGCAGCTTCATTATAAAATCCTCTTCTGTTGAACATTCCTGTCATAGGGTCATGTACATACAGAAACTCAAGTTCATGATTTGCTTTTAAAAGCTTATCGTTTGCTCTGTTAATCTTCTGCCCTTTAATAATATAGTCAATTGACGAAGAAAGCATTCTCGTAAAATTATTGACCAATGCATAATCATGCATTTCTTCAGTGATTCCGAGGATAAAATAACCATATACATGCTCCTGCATATGAAGCGGCAGGGCAACAAATTTTCCGCCCATTTTCTCCATCTGGGTATCATAATCATTAATCAGTTCACCTTTTTTCAAGGAAATGAGCGGAACTGTTAAGTTATTATCATGATATTCTCCAAGAAGAATTGTTCCGGGATTCTTTTTATCAAAGCCCTCGTTTACTTTCTCTACTTCCGTCAGAAGCTTTTCATCAAATAAAACATATTTACCCGTAAGAACAATATAAGCATCTTTTATAGTATTCAGAAAGCTAAGGAATAACATCGAATGTCTGACAAGGTCATTTAAATGCTTTTCTCTTGTCATCTTTGCCTGCATATCGCAAAGTGCAATGCTTCCGTTTTTCTTATTGGTAATCTGACCGTAAAGATTTTTAATCTGAAGGGTAACATAATTATGCGTTTTGGGGATGCATCCGCAGGACTGCGAAAATCTTGTTGCATACGGAATGATAACATGCTCGTTCTTAGGACGATCTTTATCGCACACCATCGAAACAGCACACTTCATACCTACTCTCATATCCTGCTCAGCAGTTGTGAGTCTGGGATTAATATATTTCTCCATCTCAATCCCATCAAATCCCGTTACAATTACGTCCTCCGGAACCGAATATCCTGCCGCAATAAGTTCAGCAATGATTGTAATCGCCATGACATCATTTGCAGCAATAAAAGCATCCGGAAGTTCTCTTTTGCTGTCAAGATAATTTCTGATTACATCCCTTGCCGGCCCATCCCAGAAATCTCCGTAACCAATATCATCTTCAGAAAGCGTAATTCCTTTTTCCGAAAGAACTTTCCGTACTGCATCTATTCTTTCATCAGAAAAAGAATTATTACGCATTCCCGCAACAACAAACACTTTTCTGACATTATGACAATCTACAAGATGACGGACAATCTTCTCAAAAGCATCTTCATATCCGTAAGAAATATTACTGCAACCTTCAAAATAACGGTCAATAGATGCCACCGGAATACTTAGTTTATGCGCTTTTTCTATAACACCCCTGCAAAACTCATCATTCTTAATTCTTTCAGGAAAAAGAATTATTCCCGATAAAACGGAATAATTAATACGTTCATAAATACTGCTTTCACCTTTTGTATGAAGGTCATCCGAATCAAAGTCATCAAAAGGCGCGAAGAACTGAACATCCATTCCACGCGCGGAAGCTGCAACGCATATCTCACGCATTGCATCCATCATTGAATCATCATCAAGTTTTGCGGAAAGAACAGCAATAGTTTCTCTCACAGGTTTATCTCCATTATCAAAAAATAAGGTAAAGGGAAAATAAGCACATCCGTCAGCTACGGGGATGTGCTTTTTCATATACTTCCCTGATATGCTTATGATTCATAGTCGCATATATCTGGGTTGTTGAAATATCTGAATGACCAAGCATTTCCTGAACAGAACGAAGATCGGCCCCATTCTCAACAAGATGTGCCGCAAATGAATGTCTTAAAGTATGCGGCGTAATGTCTGCATCAATACCTGCTTTTTTACTGTAATACTTAATAATTTTCCAAAAGCCCTGTCTGCTCATAAGAGAACCTGAGCAATTTACAAAAAGAATATCTGAATCATCAAGTTCAAGGAGTGCCTCCCTGCTCTCTGACATATATCTCTGAAGAGCATTTCTTGCTGCATTGCCGTAGGGAATAATTCTTTCCTTGTTTCGGTCTTTGCAGGATACGTAATTCATCTGAAAATTAACATCGCTTACTTTAAGAGATATCAGTTCCGAAACTCTGATTCCCGTAGCATATAAGAGTTCAAGCATTGCCTTATCTCTTATCTCCTTCGGTGAGTCACCGGCAGGCTGATTAAGAAGCCTTACAACCTCTTCCATAGAAAGAATCGACGGTATCTTCTTTTCAAGCTTCGGAGCTTTCAGATTAACCGAAAAGTCATTCTTAATAATATGTTCATGAAAAAGAAAATGGAAAAATGCTTTAATCGAAGCAACTGTTCTCGAAATACTTGCAGGAGCAAAAGAATTTTCTTCCATATATTTCATATAGGAATGAAGGTCGTCCTCTTTCACATCTGCCATACTCTTAATTCCTTTTTCATTAAGAAATACAAGCAGTTTGGTCAAATCGCGCCTGTAGGAGCTCCTTGTGTTTTCGGAAGTTTTCTTCACATCGGAAAGATAAGATAAAAAAGAATTCAAATCATCAAACATATTATGTAACCATCCAGTATATTTATGTCACCTAAATCTGGCAAGTAACTTTCATTATAAACATACAAAATTACAAATGCAATTCATATTTTTTCCTTAAAATTCAAGGCTTTTTTCGTGCATTTTGCCCTCATACAATATATTATGACAACTATCAATTATGTCTACCAAATATGGACGACATAACAAAAAAATCCCGGCAAAAAAATGCCGGGACAAAAAAATTATTTTATTTTTCGGAAAGAATTTTATCAAGACATACAAGCTTTACGCAAAGCACAAACAAATCGGCAGCCTTTGCCATTTCTTCTTTTGTAGGAAATGAAGGTGCAATTCTTATATTTCTGTCATCAGGGTCAATTCCGTACGGATATGTAGCTCCGGCTCCCGTCAAAGTCACTCCTGCTTCCTTACACTTAGAAACAACAGCTTTGGCACATCCTTTAAGTACATCAACAGAAATAAAATATCCGCCTCTCGGTCTTGTAAATTCAGCTATTCCAAGGCCGTCAAAACCTTTCTCAAAAGTATCGCATACTGCCTCAAATTTTGGTCTCATAATCGCAGAATGCTTCTTCATATGCTCGGTAACACCATCTGCGTCCTTAAAGAAACGTACATGGCGAAGCATGTTAATCTTATCAAAACCGATTGTCTGAACAGTAAGATATTTCTTAATCCATGCAATATTCTCTGCGGAAGCAGCTACGCAGGCAATTCCTGCACCCGCAAAGCTGATCTTGGAGGTTGAAGAAAATTCAAAGGCCATATTCTCTTTTCCGGTCTCTTTAAGAGCTTCGAAAATATTAAGAAGATGATCCTGGTTCTCTTCTTCATCATAGATATGATGAACAGCATAAGCGTTATCCCAGTATATTCTGAAATCAGGAGCTGCAGGACTAAGGGCAGCAAATCTTCTCACGGTTTCATCCGAATAGGTATATCCCTGAGGATTTGAATATTTCGGAACACACCAGATACCCTTAACAGCAGGGTCGTTATTAACATACTTCTCGACAAGGTCCATGTCAGGACCGTCTTCAGACATCGGAATATTAATCATCTCAATACCGAGTGTCTCTGTTATTCTGAAATGTCTGTCATATCCCGGAACAGGACAAAGGAATTTAAGCTTCTCCTGCTTCATAAAAGGAGTATTTCCGCAAACACCGAAAATCATTGAACGGCAAAGCATATCATACATAATCGGAAGTGATGCATTTCCGCAGATAATTACATTATCGGGACTAACCTCAAGAATATCTGCCATAAGCTTTTTTGCTTCCGGAATTCCGTCAAGAACACCGTAATTTCGACAGTCAGTACCTGCTTCAGATTTAAGATCATCATCAGGAGAAATAGCTCCGAGAAGCGGAAGTGACAAATCAAGCTGGGCTCCTGTCGGCTTTCCTCTTGACATATCAAGCTTAATTCCGAGCGCTTTTACTTCTTCATATTTCTTCTCAAGCGCTTCTTTCTCTTTTAATAACTCTTCTTTGGAACATTCAAAATACGATTTCATAACAGACCTCACCTTACCCCGATTATTCTGAATCGAAGTGTTTAATAATTTGAAAATAGTATTATTGGATTATTGTATACAATCTCGAGCAAAAAAAGAAGACCTATTCGTCTTCTTCATCCTCTTCACTCCCTGCAACAGCAGAAACCACAGAAGAAACTGAAGCTACAATAACAGCAGCAATAATAGCAATTCCTATTACACCGATTAAAATATACTTAATATCCATTCTGTACTTCCTCCAATAATTACTTATGCTATTCTATCACGAGAGATACTTTATCGCAACAACAGAATAATTATCCTGTTTGCGTTTTCTTTGTTCTGTCACCTTCTGCCTCAGAAATTCGCATATTGAAGCTGCATCAGCCTCATTACAGGCCTTACATATATCTTCATCGGAAACAGAACCGTATACACCGTCAGACATCACAAGAACAACATCATTTTTATGCAGTTTAATATATTCTTCCGAAACATCAATCTTCTCAAGTACATCAATTCCGATATAACTTGTAAGCGATGCACGCATAATATTATTCTCAGCTTCTTCTTTCGAAAGAACACCATCTCTTACGCAATCATCAAGTTCATTTCCGAAATTATGCTCTCTGTTAAGCTTCTTAATTTTCTTCCTGTGAACAATATAAACCCGGCTGTCACCGACCGAAAGATAATAAAGATGCTTTTCCTTAATAAGTGCCATGACAAGTGTTGAACCTCCGAGATTCTCACATCCTGCAAGGTACTCTCTTACTTTGTCATTTACATTATATGCTACACATTTTAGGAGCTTTGGATATTCCTTTTCTTTATAAATGTCAGCCTCTTCGCAAATGTTTCGGAGATTTTCGGTAATTATATGCGAAATCTCAGCTCCATGATTCATTCCGCCCATTCCGTCGGCAACAACGCCGACAGCAAAATGATCATTCCTGTCGCAAAATACACTGTCCTGCTGTTCTTCGCGCTCTCCTATTTCATTTATATATGAAATATCAAAACAACTCATAACCAACCTCTGAAATAAAGTAACCACATCAAATTATAACAAAGTAGTTCTATTTCGTCATCCACGATTTAATAAGACTTATTTCAGCCATATAGCCTTTATCGTCATTCGGTGTCTCAAGAATGAACGGAAGATTCTGTAACCTGCTGTTTCTTACAACTGTCTTAAGTACATCAATGCCGATATTTCCCTCTCCGATTCGGGCATGTCTGTCTTTATGGCTTGAAAACTCATTCATACTGTCATTTATATGAACTGCCTTTAATCTATTAAGACCGATTATACTGTCAAATTCATCCAAAACCTTATCCAGATTATTTACAATATCATAACCGCCGTCAAAAACATGGCAGGTGTCAAGGCATACTCCAAGTCTGTCTGAATTCTCTGTCCCGTCAATAATTGCTCTGATTTCTTCAAAGTTTCTTCCGACTTCACTGCCTTTTCCGGCCATTGTTTCAAGGAGAACCGTGGTATTAACAGCAAAAGGAAGCGCTTCGTTAAGTGCCCGGCAAATCATACGAATTGCAGCCTCTGTTCCCTGTCCTACATGTGATCCGGGATGGAAATTATATAAATTCCCGGGAATCATTTCCATTCTTTTTATGTCATCAACAAGCATATCCTTTGCAAAAGAACGAATATCCTCTTTGTCGGAGCAAAGATTCATGGTATAAGGCGCATGTGCGACAAGAGGTCCGAATCCTTTTTCACGAACAAACTCCATAAGTGCGTTTGCATCACTTATATCTATTTCTTTTGCTTTGCCGCCTCTTGGATTTCTGGTAAAAAAAGCAAATGTATTACCTCCGAGTTTTTCTTCTTCCTTACCCATTGCAAGAAAACCACCTGAGGTGGACAAATGATTACCTATAAATATCATTTCTTCTATTCCCCCATTAACAAAATCTGTTATGACAATTGAATAAAAAAGCCTTGGAAACTTAATGTTTCCAAGGCTTTAACTACTTATTATTTCGCGTAATCAATTACTCTTGATTCACGAATGACATTAACCTTAATCTGTCCGGGATACTGCATTTCTGCCTCGATCTTCTTAGAAATATCACGGGCCATAAGTATCATGTCTGCATCATTTACCTGTTCAGGAACTACCATTACACGAACCTCTCTACCGGCCTGAATAGCAAAAGATTTATCTACGCCTTTGAAATTGTTGGTTATATCTTCTAACTGTTTAAGTCTTGTTGTATAAGTCTCAAGAGTCTCACGTCTTGCGCCCGGTCTTGCAGCAGAAATTGTATCTGCAGCCTGAACAAGGCAGGCAATAAGTGATGTAGGTTCTACATCGCCATGATGTGATTCAACTGCATTAATAACAATTGCCGACTCTCTATATTTCTTACAGAGTTCTACACCAAGCTGAATATGTGAGCCTTCCATTTCATGATCGTCAGACTTGCCTATATCATGAAGAAGTCCTGCACGTTTTGCCATTCTTACATCAAGCCCCATTTCTGAAGCAAGAAGTCCGGAAAGCTGTGCAACTTCTATGGAATGCTTAAGGGCATTCTGACCATAACTGGTTCTGAATTTCATCTTACCAAGAAGTCTTACAAGTTCGGGATGAATACCGTGAACACCTACCTCAAGTGTAGCTGCTTCACCTTCCTCCTTAATCATTGTTTCAACTTCTTTCTGTGCTTTCTCCACCATTTCTTCAATTCTGGCGGGATGAATACGTCCATCAACAATAAGTTTCTCAAGAGCAATTCTTGCAACTTCTCTTCTGATGGGATCAAAACCGGAAAGAATAACTGCTTCGGGAGTATCATCAATAATAAGGTCAACACCGGTCATCGTCTCCAGTGTACGAATGTTACGACCCTCTCTACCGATAATTCTTCCTTTCATCTCATCGCTGGGGAGCTGGACAACAGAGATTGTAGACTCGGATACATGGTCAGCTGCACATCTCTGGATGGCATTGACAACATATTCCTTAGCCCTCTTATCTGCTTCTTCCTTAGCTCTGGTCTCAAGTTCTTTGACCATAACAGCGGTTTCATGTTTTACTTCATCTTCAACAATTTTCAGTAAATAATCTTTGGCTTGCTCGGAGGTTAATCCTGAGATTCGTTCAAGTTCCTGCACTCTTTGCTCATTAAGCTTTGCAATCTGCTCTTTTTGCTTGTTAAGCTCATCTTCCTTGGCAACGAGATTTGCTTCTTTCTTCTCAATTGCGTCGGCTTTCTTATCGATATTCTCTTCCTTCTGCTGAACACGTCTCTCATAACGCTGTGCCTCAGCTCTTCTGTCACGGATTTCCTTATCAAGCTCATTCTTGGCTTTTATGGATTCTTCCTTAACTTCAAGCAGGCCTTCACGCTTCTTGGCTTCAGCAGTTTTTAAAGCCTCATCGATAATCTCCCTGGCTTTGTCCTCAGCATTACCGATTTTGGCTTCAACCTTCTTCTTATGAACGGAAGTTGCAATCAAAGCGGCGACCGGGACACTTACAACAAGCGTAGCAGCAATGCAAATTATTGCAATTACTACTGGGCTCATGTACAGGAGCACCTCCTTATTAATTTTTCATTGTACATATGAATATAGAACACACTGGCGTTAGTGTATCCTAACAGTCAAAATTACAACAAAAATATTCTACAAGGTAAACCAACTTATGTCAAGTAAAAGTCATTGTCGTCAAATCCCTTCATGGCGCTTCGGATTTTATCACCGGCATATCCTTTTCTCATTAAAAAAGCAAATATTTTCATTTTATCCTGATAAGACATTTCATCGGAATATTTTTTCTTTACAAGGTATTTCTCTATCTGTTCAATTTCATAATCCTCTGTATCGGAAGATAATTTGCTGCTTAAGACTTCATTTACAATTTCTTTGGAAATGCCTTTTCTTAAAAGTTCAGCTTCAATCTGCCTTAAGCTTTTCTTATAGGAAAAAGTATCATAATACTTACCGGCATATATTTCATCCCCGAGATAATTGTAGCTTTTGGCATATTCGACAGCTGAATATACGGCTTCTTCAAAATAACCGTCTTTAATAAGTCTGTTCCTGATTTCAGTTTCCGTATAATCTTTGACTTTTAGCAGATTGAGTGTTCTTAATTTTGCTCTTTTTACTATCTCGTTTCTTATTTCTTCAAAAGCCTCAACTTCAATTTCATTTTCGCATTTTATTCCATAAGCATGAATGTCGCTTTTGTATAATACAAAAGCGACTTCAACATCAAAAATTACACGATATTTTGTTTTGGATATCGGAATTATATCAAGAACCTTCATTAATTGTTCTCTTCACTCTCATTAAGCTTTGCAAAATGTTCACGAACTTTGCTGTCAATCTCGTCAAGTATCTCTTTATGAGTCTCAAGATACTGCTTGGCATTTTCTCTGCCCTGTCCGATCTTCTCACCTGCGTAAGCATACCATGCACCCGTCTTACTAATAAGGTCAATTGAAGAAGCAACATCAAGAATATCTCCGACGGAGGAAATACCTTTTCCGAACATGATATCAAATTCAGCCTCTTTAAACGGAGGTGCAATCTTATTCTTAACAACCTTAACTTTGGTTCTGTTACCTACAACTTCACCGCCCTGCTTAATTGCTTCTGTTCTTCTTACATCAAGTCTTACAGATGCATAGAATTTAAGCGCACGTCCACCTGTTGTTGTTTCGGGATTTCCGTACATAACTCCGACCTTTTCACGAAGCTGATTAATAAAAATGACAGTACAGTTTGATTTGCTGATAACGCCTGTAAGCTTTCTTAATGCCTGAGACATAAGTCTTGCCTGAAGTCCGACGTGTGAATCACCCATTTCACCGTCAATTTCAGCCTTGGGAACAAGAGCGGCAACCGAGTCAACAACTACAATATCAACTGCGCCGGAACGAACCATTGTCTCTGCAATTTCAAGTGCCTGCTCACCGCAGTCAGGCTGTGATATATAAAGATTATCAATATCAACTCCAATATTCTTGGCATACACAGGGTCAAGTGCATGCTCTGCATCAATAAATCCTGCAATGCCTCCCCTTTTCTGAACTTCTGCAATCATATGAAGTGTAACAGTTGTCTTACCACTGCTCTCAGGTCCGTATATTTCAATAATTCTGCCTTTGGGAATACCTCCGAGACCAAGTGCCAGGTCAAGGCTGAGCGAACCGGTAGGAATTGTCTCAACGTTCATTTTGGCAGCCGGATCACCGAGTCTCATAACCGTTCCTCTGCCATACTGTTTCTCAAGCTGAGCTATTGCAGCATCAAGAGCCTTAAGTCTTTCATCTTTTTCCATACAAAAATTTCTCCTTAAATAAAGTAAGCGGCAAAACAGAACAACTGTTCTATGAGAATAATAAAACATCTGTTCGATTCTGTCAACATCTATGTTCAAAAATAATTATAATTATAGTATGTCCGATAATTGTCCCTTGAAAAAAACACCCCCTGTCAAATTAAAGCCTGGTAATCATTGGCAAGAACTGCCGGATCTCATGATGGGAAAGAAATGATTACAGAGAAATGGAGTCGGCACAATATTTACCGACTCCATAATTATACACTTTTTATATATTTTCATCAACCGTTACCGAATGTTTTCTTGCTGTAATACTTAAGAATGCATTCACGCATAAGAATAAGCGCATGAGATACGGCATTTTCTCTTATTTTCTCCCTGTCTCCGACAAGATTCAGTTCAATAACTTCACAGCTTCCGCATACCTGACATGCAATACAAACTCTTCCGACAGGTTTATCTCCGCTTGCTTCAGGACCTGCATTTCCGGTAACTGCAACAGCCACATCAGCTTTCGTAAGCGCAGCAACCCCCTTTACCATTTCAAGAGCTACTTCTTTGCTTATTACCGAATATTTATTGATTGTCTGTTTCTTAACCTGAAGAAACTTTCTTTTTGCCTTATTCGAATAAGTTACAAGCGCAGTTTTAAGGAAATCCGATACACCCGGAACATTCACAAGTCTCGCGGCAATAAGCCCTCCTGTACATGATTCGGCTGTAGTTACCGTAAGATCATTGGCTTTAAGCAAATCCACAACAGCTTTCTCAAGCGTATCTTCTTCACCGGTTCCGTAAACAGCTTCTCCGAACCGATTCTTCAGTTCCCTCACAACGGGTTTAATTAGTTTACGACATTCTTTTTCGTTTTCTGCTTTGGCAGTTACTCTTACATGTACTTCACACGGCTTGCAATAAGGCGCAATCGTCGGATTGGTCTGGTTTTCAATGATATCACTTATCATTGTTTCTACTTTGCTTTCGCCAATGCCGCAAATTTTCACGGTTGTAGACACAATCACTTCACTTGAGAGAGAGGAAAGATATTTTCTGACTCCGTTATTCCAAAGCCATTTCATTTCCATGGGTACTCCCGGTAATAAAATGACATGATGTCCGTCTTTATTAATTATAAGACCCGGTGCCGTTCCGTTATCATTATCAATTACGTTTGCTCCCTCCGGAATATCACACTGTTTCCAGATATTATCCGACGGAGTAACACCTTTTTTCTCAAAATAAGCTTTGATACGCTGCTCTGTATGTGTATCTCTTATGAGAGAAAGTCCCATTGCCCGGGCTACCGTTTCTTTTGTAAGGTCATCTTTTGTGGGACCAAGTCCGCCTGAAAGTATAATAATATCCGATCTATCGAGCGCATTTCCGACTGTAGATAAAAGACGTTCCTCATTATCTCCGACAACAGTCTGATAAAAACATGAAATACCCACTCCCGCAAGTTCACACGAAATGAATGCCGCATTGGTATTAACTATATTTCCAAGAAGAAGCTCTGTTCCGACACAGATAATCTCAGCTGTCATTTAGTCTCTCCCATAACCTTGCGATTCTTCCACAGATAATCTGCAAGTGAAATAATGGTAAGTGCAAGTGCAAGATATTTAACAACGATTGTAACAACGCTTAAACACTCAAAATCTACTATCAAAAGGCAAACAAGAAGAATCTGCATAACAGTTTTGACTTTGCCGAAATAACTTGCTGCAATTACAACTCCGTTATCTGCCGCTACAAGTCTGAAACCGCTGATTGTAAACTCTCTGGCAATAATGATAAGTACGATGTAACCTTCTATTCTTCCAAGATCAACCATACAGATAAGTGCCGAGCATACCAAAAGCTTGTCAGCAAGCGGATCCATAAACTTCCCGAAATTAGTTACAAGATTATATTTTCTGGCTATTTTACCATCAAGAAAATCAGTAAAGCTTGCAACAATAAAAATTCCGAGTGCAATCCATTTTGCAGGTCCCTCACACGGTCCGTATCCGAATAACGGAACAAGAAGACTTACAACAAAAAAAGGAATAAGAATAACCCTGAGGATTGTTAATTTGTTAGGTAAATTCATGATTTCTGTACCTCTGATATTTCACCGATCAAATCATATTCATGCGATCCGGTAACAGTAACATTCACAAAATCGCCACTCATATAATCTCCGTCGGTATTAATAAAAAGATATCCGTCTACGGAAGGCGAATCCATATATGTTCTGGCAACATAACATCTTCTGTCTTCCTCTGACACAATCTCGCCTTCTATCATAGCAAGAAGGTTCGTTCTTCTCAAGGCTTTTGCCTTCTCAAAAGCAATATTTTGCTGAATTTTAATAATTTCAAGCTGACGCTTCTTCTTAAGACGTTCGGGAACCTTTCCCGGCATGGAACAGGCCCTTGTGTTTTCCTCCGGCGAATAAGTAAATACCCCGACTCTGTCAAAGCGTATCTCGCTTACAAAATCAAGAAGAATTCTGTGATCTTCTTCGGTTTCTCCGGGGAATCCCGTAATAAACGTCGTTCTAAGGCAAATATCCGGAATTTCTTTTCTGATCTCGCGAATTCTTTCCGTTATCTCCGCCCTTGTCGTTCTTCTGCCCATTCTTCGCAGTACGTCATCGGAAGCATGCTGTATGGGCATATCGATATAATGGCATATTTTAGACTCTTTCTTCATAACCGCAATAAGTTCGTCCGTTATCTCTTCCGGATAACAGTACAGAATACGAATCCATACAATGCCATCAATTTCACAGAGTTTCGTCAGAAGCTCCGGAAGTTTCTTTTTTCCATAGATATCGGTGCCGTAAAGCGTCGTCTCCTGAGCAACAAGAATTAATTCCTTAACTCCGCTCTTTACCATTTCCTTTGCATTTTCAAGAATCCGTTCCATCGGAACGCTCCTGTAATTCCCCCTGACAGACGGAATAATGCAATAACTGCAACGCTTGTTACACCCCTCTGCAATTTTCAAAAAACCATAATGCCCGCCGGTAGTTATTACCTGGGAACATACAAAAGGTGCACGGTTTATATCTTCGAAATAGTTACTCCGTATTCCTTTAAGCGCATCATTAACGGCAAGACAAATCTTATCTATTGCAAGCGTTCCCACAAGGACATCAGCTTCCGGTAAATCCTTACGAATATCCTCCGGATACCTTTGTGCAAGGCAACCGGTCAGAATAATCCCACGGCATTTTCCGCTCTCCTTGTATTCACCCATTTCAATTATTGTATTGATACTTTCTTCCTTGGCATCTCCGATAAAACAGCAGGAATTGATAATTATTATTTCTGCCTCTGCCTCGTTATCCGTAATGGTATGCCCTTCCTTCGTAAGAAGGTGAAGCATCATTTCGGTATCGGCAAGATTTTTATCACAACCAAGCGAAACAAAAAAAATGTTGCTCATAAAACTCCGCTTTCCGTTAATTACGAAATAAAAGGAAAATACAATTTGTATTTTCCTTTTATGAATTACTTATCACTTAATATAAGAAGTTTGCCCTGATTAAGTTCGTCTACTGCAATTGAAAGAGGCTTTTCACTGCTCTTACTTTCTACAAGCGGTGTATCATTTGCGATAAGCTGTCTGGCTCTTTTGCTGGTTGCCATAACGATTGAATATCTGCTGCTGATAATCGGTGCCTCGCCCTCCTCAATTCCACTGTTAACAACCTGCATCAGGTCGGCATATGACGGATGTATCATTTTCTATTCTCCTCGTATGATAAGTTTTGTAGATCTCTTATAGAGGCTACTGACTTATCTTTTTTGTTGTGTAGATATTGAATACCTTGCTGGATATTCAAATAAATATCTACATTGTTGATAAGTTACTTTATAGTCATGGTCC
>JAZLHJ010000067.1:0-32094 GCA_045616785.1 Lachnospiraceae bacterium | reverse complement strand
GGGTTAGGAATTTTCAGGGATGCATAGTTATTTATTTATCAAGGTACTAACGATCGGAAAGCTTTATGAACCTTCCGAACGGAGAAGGAGGGATTTGAACCCTCGCGCCGCTATTAACGACCTGCACCCTTTCCAGGGGTGTCCCTTCAGCCATCTTGGGTACTTCTCCAAAGTATGCCTAAATCTTATAGCTTGTGCGATTCCGGGTTTAATCCACCCAAGCGGAGAGGATGGGATTCGAACCCATGTGCCCGTGAAGGCAAACGGTTTTCAAGACCGCCTCGTTATGACCGCTTCGATACCTCTCCAACTGCAACTCTTAGCCGAGCGCAATGACTATATTAACAAAAAGTGATTTGCGTGTCAATCGCTTTTTTGCTTTTTTTTATTTTTTACATAATAATCTTATTTCGTCCCGAATTCTTACCCTCGTAAAGCTTATTATCAGCGTCTTTTACAACATCGAAAATATCACTTTTTCCTGCAGAGGAAGTAACTCCGAAAGTAAGACTTACCTTAAAGTCTCCAAGGTCGGTATGAAATTCTATGTTATTAATAGCGACACGTATATCCTGAATAAGATCGATTACCGCATTAATTGATTTGTTGGAAGCAAGAACAAACTCTTCGCCGCCCCATCTCATGGCAATTCCATTGTCTCTCATGTATTCCTTGAATAATGCCGAAACCTCAATGAGAACCTCATCTCCCATTGCATGACCGTACTTATCGTTAATCTTCTTGAAAAAGTCAATATCACACATTACAACAGTAACTTCACCGTCAAGAACACGGTTATTAAACATGTTCTCAAGAAGGTGCTCTCCGCATCTTCTGTTATAAAGTCCCGTCAGATGATCTTCTTCTATGAGTTTACCCATATATGCGCCGATTTCTTCGGAATATCTTGCAAGGTCTCCTATTTCATCATCCCTTGTAAGAACCACATCGCTGATTTTATAGGTAGACTCACTCCTTGAAAGCCTGCTGAGAAAGTGCTTAATCTCCTCAAAAGCTCTTGTAACACCGCCCGCAAAAAGAGCAAGTACAAGAACGCCGATTACAGCAACAGCGACAGATACTCCGAGAATCGTCAGGATAATTCGTACTTCGATGCTCCAGATATTGGCTCTCGGTAATCCCGAGAAAATCATACCGCATATTTCCCCGTCACTGTTGTAAAAAGGAATATACATTCCGTAATAACGCTCTCCGTTTATCAGTATGCTGTCATTCTCATATGTATTTCCGTTATAAACACTCTTTAAAATAGTGTTTTCACTTTGCGTTGTACCGACAATATAATTTCCGCTTTCGTCCTTAATCGTCGTAAGATATCGTACATTACCGAAGAATACCGTTGCTTCCACGCCAAAGTTCTTTTTTAGCCGTTCAACAATATCAGTCCGCTCGGAAATATTGTCATCACCGGCATAGAGTTCTCCGCCGACGATATTGTAATCCTGCGAAAAATCATTCGAAAGAACATATTCAAGCTCGTTGCAAACGCCGCGAATATTCTTGAACATATCGTCTTCCATGTTTCTGTCGACGATAAGGGTCGCAAAAATGTCAACGATAATTCCAAGTGAAAGAATCGTTGCAAGCTCAATAATTACCAGTTTTCTTCTAAAACGATTAGATTTTTTCATTTCACCTTACCAGTCGCTTCCCCAGTCTGTAGATCCTGAATCCCACGAATCGGAAGAATCCCAGGAAGAATCACTGCTACTGCTTTCTTCATAGGTTCTTACACTTTCCTGATACTGAGCGGAGGATTCTACATAGCTTCCGTCCCATTCGTTTTCAAAAGAGTCATATTGATAATCCCAAACAGACCCCTCAGTAACATACGGTTCTGACGAATACACCCAGTCATCATACAGATAATCATACGTGAACCAGTTTCCGCCGTTTGAATAATAATAGTACGGCTGACTGTTAACAACATAATAACCGTTGTGACGGCTTGAGAACATTTCGCAGCCGACAACTGACACAATTATGATAAGTGTACAAAGCCACGGGAATATCCTTGTCATAAAAGAAGGCTTCTTACTGCCGGTGTTTCTCGATTTCTGCTTCAGAATCTCGGATTTAAGCCTCATGTAGAGTTCGTTTACGGCATAACCTTCATCGTTTCCGCGATAACGAATTGCACGTTCTCCGGTATCCTTATTCTTATATACGACAAATTCACCGTTTGAATCGCGATATATTCCGAAAGCTCTCGGTTCTGAAATATTCTTACCGATAAAGAACCTGGTTACTTCTTCCGGCGGAAGATTCATCGCCATATACCAGTTTCTTAATTCTTCTATTGTTCTTGGTGTATCACTTGCGGTTCTGTTCAGATTATTATTCGGTGCACCGCAATTTGTACAGAACTTCGCGGTATCGTCAATCCACGATCCGCAGTAATCACATTTTTTCTCCATATCTACCTCAACTTACACACGTCCGCTTTGCAAATCATACGTAATATTAATCTCATTGCCGGAAGCCTCAACCATGCCGTATCCGCCCATAACAAACGGCATCATCGGTGAAAGATGACCAAGGTCTGTATCCATTATTATCGGCACATTAAACGTTTTTAAGAAGTCCCTGTAGGCCATAAGCGGTGAATAGTCACCGAATCTGTCCTCATAATTCAGCGATCTTCCGATAATAAAGCCTTTAACATTCTGAAACCATCCGGCATTGTCAAGCTGCCACAGTGCGCGCCTTACAGACATTGCGCCAAGTTCGCAGGCTTCAAGAAACCATACAATACCGTCATTTTCATATCGTCTGTTAAACTCTTTCACCACATCAAAACGCGTTCCCGCAAGAGTAACAAGCGTATCAAGACATCCGCCGATAAAACGTCCCTCAAAAGAAACTTTGCCGCTTGGAAAAACTATCTGTTTATATGGTTCGGTTATATTATAAGGTGCTGTTTTGCTGTCACTGTCGCAATCCGACTTTTCCCATCCGTCATAATTGGAAAAAGAGTTTTGCCTGCCCCTCAGCAGATTAAAAACATCCTCTATCGACTTATGCCACGGTTCCATACCGAAATCGCACGCATTCGGTCCATAAATCGCCATTGTATCACAAATTGTGGCAAGAAGAAATGACAGATTGGTATTGTCCGAATATCCGAGAAACCATTTTGGATCGGAAGAGGAAATTTTGTCAAAATTCACATACGGCAGGTCCTCGCACATCGTTTCGCCGCCGCCGACAGATATTACAACATCACTGTAATTTTCTGTCAAAAAAGAATTAATCTCGATGCCGCACTCCATGGCCGAATTACTCTTGCCAACCCCCGCACACAGTCTGGCATTGGGTCCTTCAACAGTACGATAACCCATATTGTGAAACTTCCAGAGTGCGGAATTAAATCTCGTAATATAAGGTTCTGTTGCCGCCCCGAAGGAAGGTGCAATAAAACCGATTTTTCCACCATCACACAGAAAAGGAGGTCGTCTCATCTTTTTTCTCCATAATAACTTCAGCAAGAAGAAGATCGTCGGGAGTCGTAATCTTAATATTCTCATAAGAAGCTTCAAGAAGCTTTATCCTGATTCCGACTCGTTCTGCTGCCATTGCATCGTCAGTTATACCAACGCCCTTTAAGAGGAGCTTTTCCTCATCACGTATCAGCGCGTCATATGCCTCTTTGATATCTTCGTATATGAAACACTGCGGCGTTTGAATAATATATACGGTATTTCTGTCAGGAGTCTCCTCAACATACCCGTCTTTTCCGAGTATTTTCACGGTATCCTTTGATTTTACGGCAGCAACCACCGCCTTCTCCGACTTAAGAGCAGCTTTGGCCCGCCCTATAAAGTCCTGCGTGACAAAAGGCCTTGCCCCGTCGTGAATGAACACTGCGTCGCACCCCTTTGCCTCTTTCAGACCGTTATAAACCGAATGATATCTTTCCCTGCCGCCCGTTGTTATCCTTATATCGGCCTCAGGGAAAAAAGGACGTACAACCGTCTTTGCAAGTTCATCCTCGTCACCCTCTGCCACCACAATAATAACCCTGTCAAAACCGGAATCAAGGAAGGTTCTGACAGAATAGTATAATACAGGCTTTCCCTTAAGCTCCATGTATTGTTTTTTCACGGCGGAATTCATTCTCTTACCGCTTCCTGCGGCAAGAATCACTGCTGCAAAAGTCATAAAACAACTCCGTTTTCGTATCTCTCGCCCAGTTTTAGGTTGGGCACGGCATTAAGGTCAAGACCGTGTCTCTTTCCTTTTATATATTCATAATACCCGGCAGCTCCTATCATAGCCGCATTATCCGTACAAAGAATCGGTGATGGTTTATAAAAAGCAATTCCGCGCTCCTTACAGGCAGCCATCATTGCATCGCGAAGCCCTGTATTTGATGCAACACCGCCGGCAATAGCAAATTTCCTAAAACCGTATTTATCGAGCGCACTCATGGAATGGTCCACAAGAACATCAATTACCGCTTTCTGAAAGGATGCCGCAATATTCTCAGTGCAGACAGTTTCGCCCTTCATCTCGCATGTATTAATATAATTAAGTACGGCAGATTTAAGACCGCTGAAGCTGAAATCTGCTTCGGCCTCATCTACCTTGGCTCTCGGAAATGCTATGCTGTCCGGATCTCCCATTTTGGAAACTTTGTCTATCTTCGGACCGCCCGGATATCCGAGACCTATTGCCCTTGCTACCTTGTCAAAGGCTTCTCCTGCAGCATCATCCCTCGTTCTTCCGAGAATTTCGTATTCGCCGTAATCCGATACCTTTACAAGATGAGTATGTCCGCCGGATACAACGAGGCAGATAAAAGGCGGCTCAAGGTCCTTATTCTCAATGTAATTGGCACTTATGTGTCCTTCGATATGATGAACGCCGACAAGCGGGATTCCGCTTCCGAAGCTAAGTCCTTTTGCCGCAGATACCCCGACAAGGAGAGGTCCGACAAGACCCGGTCCGTAGGTTACGGCAATCGCATCAATATCCTTTAATGTCAGCTTCGCTTCCTTAAGCGCCTCTTCGATAACCGGTGTAACCTTTTCAATATGCTTTCTCGATGCTATTTCCGGAACAACACCGCCATAGAGTGTATGAAGTGCAATCTGTGAAGATATTATATTGGACAAAACTTCACGACCGTTCCTTACAACTGCTGCCGCTGTTTCATCACATGAACTTTCTATTGCAAGAATTGTAACGTCTTCCATTATCAGTACTCTTGTGCCAGATCCCAGCCGAAAATCTTCCAGTGGCCGGAATCATCCTTTCTTAATAGAAATACTTCCGAAGAGGCAGATATCCTGCCGCCTTCGCTCAAAGTAAAATAACTGTATACCTTAACCCATTCGTATCCGTCCCTGAAGAATTTGGAATTCTCAACATCAATGCTTGATGAAAGCGAATATGTACTGATGGTCCTTCTATATCCCTTAAAATCAAGAATCTGAGCTTTCAGGTTCTCGAAATATTCATCAAATTCGTTATTTGAGACAAGCTTCTCATCAAAAAGCGCAAAAGACTTTCTTGCCAGTTCCTCAAGCTCTTCATCGGAATACTCTTCGTTGTAATAACACTTGGTAATGTCATTGTAATATTTAACAACTTCCCTCGGAGTCGGGGGATAATTTGTTTCGAGATTGCGCATTGCAAGTTCCTTGGCCACGCTGATCTTAACGTCAACCTCGTCGGTTGAATGATCCTCTTTATTAGACAGATAGTAGAAATAGAAAACAAGAAGACCGGCAAGCAGTATAAACACTATAACGGTAATTATTTTCTTTTTCACTGCTCCTGCCTCCTTTTTCTCATTTATTCTTCGTCTTCAAAACGAAGTGTAATCGTCTTTCCGTCAGAGCCAAGCTCCGTATCTTCAAACACCCTTTTCGCAACATGTATAAAATCGCCCGGTCTTGTAAGCGACGGCGAGAAATGTGTAAGCCACATTCTTTTTACTCCGGCTTTACTTGCAAGCGTCGCTGCTTCCCTGAAGGTCATATGTTTATATCCCTTGGCATTATCTGCCATATCATCTTCGCCATACATTCCTTCACAGATGAAAAGGTCCGCATCATCGGCATTTGTGACAATCCTGTCACATGGCCTCGTATCGGTGCAATACGTTACTTTAAGGCCTTTTCTCGCACTTCCGACAACCATGTCAGGTGTATATGTTCCGGACTCTGTAACAACGCTTTCGCCATGCTGCAGCCTGTTCCAGTACTTAATATCAATACCGTTTGCTTTTGCCTTATCTACATCAAACTTGCCAAGTCTGTTAATGCAAAGACTGTATCCGTAGCAGGTTATACTGTGATTGACCTTGAAAGCCTTTATCTCAAATCCGTCAAACGGAAAAATCTGTTCATCTTCTTCTATTTCGCGGCATTCTATCTCAAACGGAAGCCCCGGAGCAATCACCCTGAGCGCGTTGACCGTTCTGGTCAATCCTTTGGGGCCTATGAGAAGAAGCGGTTTCGTTCTTTCTGCGTTTCCCATCGTCAGCAGCATTCCGGGAAGTCCGGATATATGATCTGCATGAAAATGAGTAAAACAGATAATGTCTATCGGGTTCGGGCTCCATCCTTTTTTACGAAGTGCAATCTGTGTTCCCTCTCCGCAATCAACAAGGATGCTCTGTCCGTTAATTCTCGCCATCATCGATGTGAGAAATCTCTTCGGAAGAGGCATCATCCCACCTGACCCAAGTAAGCAAATATCAAGCATGTATTAATCTCTCTTCCACATAATGTATGCATCTTCTACAGGTTTCTCATAAAATCCGGGTCTTACGCCCTCAGACACAAAACCGAATTTCTTATAAAGAGCAATCGCAGCGGCATTGCTTACACGAACCTCAAGCGTAAATGCATTGCAGCCAAGCTTTCTTCCCTCATCCAGAAGTCTTTCAATAAGCTTTGTTCCGAGTCCGCTTTCTCTGTACTCTTCGCGGACCACAACATTTGTTATCTCGCCTTCACCGGAAATATTCCTGATTCCGCTTGTTCCGCATATATGTCCGCGGTCTCTTGCAACAATATATACAGTGTCTTTATTATCGATAAGCTCCCTGAAATCATCAACCTTCCACGGCATGGAGAAATTTTCTTCTTCAAGCTTTGCTACTTCTTCAAGGTCCTCTTCTCTCATAATATCGATAACAACAGCATCATTTCTCTCGCGCTCCGCCTGCGATACCCTGAAATATACAGGGCGGTGCGTAAGTGCAGATTCGTAAATTCCCTTTTTATAATACTTTTCCCCGAGCGTGGCAACACTTGCGCTGCTCTGGAGATTCATATGCGCCGGTGCGTAGAAATGACCGATTTCAAGCATTGTATCGAGGCGGTCCCTGTAAACCGGAACTCCGTCTCCGAGAAAAATAACCTCTTTTCCGAGATTATTTATAATACCGGCAAGCTCAGTAACAGAAACTGCTCTTCCTGATATTTCTTCCTTCATCTCAATATCCGTTCCGTTTCCGCAAAAAGAATACACTCCCGTATATACCTGATCTCTTCTTGCATCCATAATAGGGCACACAAGACTTCCGGCTCCGCAAAGATTAAAGGCAAGTGCCTCAAGAGTAGGCACCGGAATAACAGGTACATCAAGAGCAAGCGCGAGCCCCTTTACAGTTGCGCTTCCGATACGAAGTCCGGTAAAAGAGCCCGGTCCCGCAGCAACTGCAATGGCATCAATATCCTTTACGTTAATTTCTGTCATCCTCAGAATTTCTTCAAGCATGGGCAGAATTGTCTGGGAATGTGTTTTTTTATAATTAACGGTATATTCAGCAATAAGCATGCCTTCATCAAGCACGGCTACGGAAGCAACAAGCCCCGAGCAGTCTACAGCAGCTATTCTCACAAAAGTTCACCTTCTATTTCAATTAATCTGTAGTCAAGGCCTTTGGAAAGGTCTTTTCGTATGGAAATGTTCACGGCGTTATCCGGAATTATCTCGCTGACAAGCTCTGCCCACTCTATAAGGCAAACGCCCTCTCCGAAAAAATAATCCTCATATCCGATTTCGTCCATTTCCGAAACATCACCGATTCTGTACACATCAAAATGATAGAAAGGAAGTCTCCCTTCATCATATACCTGTACAATCGTAAAAGTAGGGCTTGAGACATTCTCTGTGATTCCAAGGCCACTCGCTACGCCCTTTGTAAGAATTGTCTTACCGACGCCAAGGTCGCCTGACAGCGTGACAATAAGACCGGGGAGAGCTTTCTCACCGATTCGCCTTCCGAGTTCAAATGTCTCTTTTTCACTCGTTGTTTCAAATATCATCTCATATTCACCTTGGAAGGAGACATGTGAGTCGATACAATCTCCATTACCTTATCTCTTACATTCTGTTTCTCAAGCTGACTCTTCGGAAGAATCACGGCTGTTTTCTTCGTTGTATACAAAAGAATACTTCCAAGTGTGGAACCTGCTTTAAAAAGAGCCTCCCATGGGGATGTACTTCCCTCAGCGCCTTCCTGGGAAACCTCGATTCCTTCATCACTTAATTTGTAATGAAGCGGCTTTTTATATACGGACTGCATAAGCATCGTCTTCGTACGGAAGAACAAATCTATCGGAATATAGAGAAGTATGAGAAGGCCGGCGACAAGAAAAATCACTCTCGGCTCAATGCAGAATTCCACAATGAAAAAAGCACCGGCAATCGTTCCGAGTATTCCCTGAAATGACAAATATGTTCTGGCAAGAAGAAAATCATAAAGATTCCAAAAGCCTATTTTTACATCAAATTCAACTTCCATTTTTATACCCAATCTTTCTTATTACATTTCTAAATAAAACTTATCTGACCATCGTCACTTTCACGAAGAAACCCGGGATCGCTCTCATCGTCATGGGGCTGATCGCTTTCAGGAGAAAGCGACTTTCCTCCTATTCTGAATCCGAAACTTCCGTTATAACCAAGGTCGGACATAATAACACGCATCTTATCAAGAGAAAAGGATTTGTCATCTGTTCGAATCATCGGAATATTTCCGTCTATTCCGCAGTCAAATCCTTTCTTCTTCAGTTTTCCAATAAGTTCATCTTTATCCATTTACTTCACCAACAAAAAAAAATAATGTCGGGCCAGCGTCAAAATCGTTACATAGACGCACCCGACATTATTCTATCATACTTTATATGTTCTTTGTGAATATTTCTTAATGAATTCCTTTATCGGTTCTATTTCTCAAATCTCATTGTAAGGGAAATTCTCTTTTTCGGAATATCAACTTCAAGTACCTGTACATCTACGATATCACCGACGCTCACAACTTCAAGCGGATGCTTAATGTATTTGTCAGTCATTCTGGATATATGTACAAGACCGTCCTGATGAACTCCTATATCAACAAATGCCCCGAAGTCGATTACATTTCTTACCGTTCCTTTAAGAACCATTCCCGGCTTTAAGTCTTCCATCCCGAGAACATCGCTCCTCAATATAGGAAGAGGCATATCCTCACGCGGGTCCCTCGAGGGCTTCATAAGTTCGGATGCAATATCACCGATTGTAATCTCTCCAACGCCGAGTTTTTCAGCCATTTTCTTCTTATCTTCCTGCGAGAACTTAATGGTTTTCGCTTGTTTTCCGGCATTTTGTCTTACATCATCCATCGAAAGTCCAAGATAATCCATAAGGCCCTTTGCTGCTTCATAGCTTTCCGGATGAACGCTTGTATTATCAAGCGGATTATCGCCTCCGGGAATTCTAAGAAAGCCCGCACACTGTTCAAAAGCCTTGGGACCAAGTCCCTTTACTTTAAGGAGTTCTCTTCTGTTTCTGAATTTGCCGTTTGTTTCCCTGTGCTCAACAATATTCCTTGCAAGAGGTTTTGTAATTCCGGAGATATATTCAAGAAGCGGTGCAGACGCAGTATTAAGGTCTACTCCAACGCTGTTAACGCAGGTTTCCACAACACCGCCAAGAGTCTCACCGAGCTTTTTCTGGTTCATATCATGCTGATACTGACCAACTCCTATAGACATCGGATTGATTTTGACAAGCTCCGCAAGAGGGTCCTGAAGTCTTCTTGCAATTGACGCCGCACTTCTTTGTCCAACATCAAAAGAAGGGAACTCCTCAGACGCAAGTTTACTTGCGGAATATACGGAAGCACCTGCCTCATTAACGATTACATACCGGACCGGTCTGTCAAGTTCCTTAAGAAGTTCAACAATAACCTTCTCAGACTCTCTTGATGCAGTTCCGTTTCCGACGGAAATAAGCTCAACCTTATATTTGGAAATAAGCTTCTTAAGTTCTGATTTTGCTTCCTCAACTTTATTCTGCGGCGCAGTCGGGAAAATAACCTTGGTATCAAGAACCTTTCCTGTTCCGTCAACTACAGCAAGCTTGCATCCTGTTCTGAAGGCCGGGTCCCATCCGAGAACAACTTTACCCGCAATCGGAGGCTGCATTAAAAGCTGATGCAGGTTTTTGCCAAATACACTGATTGCTCCGTCTTCGGCCTTTTCTGTAAGGTATGACCTTACCTCTCTTTCTATCGAAGGTGCAATAAGCCTTTTATAGCTGTCGCATACAGTATCTTTAAGTACGTCATTTGTATTCGGATTGTCCGAAGTGATTACCTGTTTGCAAAGATATCTGATAATCTGCTCCTCGGGAGCCTCAATGCTTACACTCAGTATTTTCTCGGCTTCTCCCCTGTTAAGCGCCAGAATTCTGTGTCCTGCAGCCTTTCTTACTTCTTCATCATAATGATAATACATATCATAAACAGTTGAAGTCTTGTCATCTTTGGCAACACTTGCAATTCTGCCTGCTTTAATTGTCTCTTCTCTTATGTAACTTCTGAAATCGGCATTGTCAGAAATATTCTCGGCAATAATGTCCATTGCCCCCGCAAGTGCTTCTTCGGGAGTATTAACTCCTTTTTCTTCATTCACATAGGCTTTGGCTTCCTCTATAGCCGGTTTCGTAATCTTCTGAAGTGTAATAAGGATGGCAAGCCCCTCGAGGCCTTTTTCTTTTGCAATGCCGGCTCTTGTTTTTTTCTTGGGGCGGTACGGTCTGTAGAGATCGTCGACCTTCGTCTGCGTAGAAGCTTCCATAATGGCTTTTCGAAGCTCATCCGTAAGCTTTCCCTGCTCTTCAATCGACTGCAGAACCTGCTTCTTCTTCTCCTCAAGATTCCTAAGAAACGTAAGGCGCTCTCCCAGGGTTCTCAGCTGCTCATCATTCAGCGCCCCCGTGGCCTCTTTTCTGTATCTTGCAATGAACGGAATCGTATTTCCCTCATCAATAAGCTTTACTGCCGCCTCCACCTGCGAGAGTCTTACTCCGAGTTCATCTGCGATAGTTTTCTCAATATTCATACACTACTTCCTTTACTGATATTATGTCTCTTTATGTAATATATATGCTCGCGCGAATAATATCAACTTATATATATTGTCCATGTACGCTCTTTCGTCTATTATGATGTAAAAAAGAATATACTTGTTAAAATAGCATAAAATCCGCCCCACACTTCTTGCATGCACAAAATGGTTGTGATAGCATAATATATGTATAAGTATATTTTGAAAGAGTAGGAATTGATATGTATCCCACGGCAGTTAATAAGATGGCAAGAGCATCTCTTGTTCTTGGTATTATTTCAATAGTAGCCACTATTTTCTGTACGGTATACATTCCATTTATAGCAGGCGGTCTGGCAATTCTCTTTGCCCTTCTCTCAAGAGGCGAGGAACGTTCCTTCGATGAAGGAAGAGCCAAAGCCGGACTTGCAACAGGAATTGTGGGAATGCTTCTTAACATTCTTCTCATTATTCTTGTAATCTACTCTTATATGACAATACCGTTTATTCATGATTATACAAACGAAGTAATCAGACAGAGCTACGGAATGTCGCTTGATGAGATGTTATCACAGATTTCGTCGGGACTTCCTTTCTGATTACAGGGAATATTTCAAGGAGGAGCGCCATGGGAATCGGACCTATAGGTAGTGTCACAAGTGCATACAGTCCATATATGATGCCGGTTTCACGCATATCCGAAGATGCGGAAGAAAAGTCTGTCGGAAGCGTTAAAAATCCCGGCGAATCCACCGTAAAAGCTCCGGGAAGGACTTCCTCTCCCGCTGAATGTGAGACCTGCAAGAACAGAAAATACCAGGACGGTTCAGATGAAATGGTATCCTTCAAATCTGCTGCTCATATTTCTCCGGAAGCTTCCGCTTCAAGAGTAAGAGCTCATGAGCAGGAGCACGTTTCAAATGCCTATACCAAAGCAGCAAAAGGCGGCGGCAAAGTTCTCCAGGCTTCTGTTGCGATACATACGGCTATTTGTCCCGAGTGCGGAAGGTCATACGTATCGGGCGGTGAGACAACAACCCAGATTCAGTATAAGAAGGATAATCCTTATCAGAAAAATCAGAAATCAATGGACAGCGCCGGACTTATCGGAATGAATTTCGATGCTGCCTGTTAAGGAATGTAATTAATATGAATGAAAATTTATCTTCTCCCTTACTTAAAGGGATTGCAAGAAAAAAGCTGTCCGGCAACTATATGTTAACGGGCAGCGCTTTTCTTGTTATGGAACTGATTTCCAGCCTGATATCAATGATTGCATCGAGGCTTTTAAACGGCCTCGAACTCTGGCAACAGATTCTGTATTATGTCATACAGCTTCTCGTCATTATTCTTATGGGTGTGTTCTTCCTTGGGGAAGCCACTCTTTATCTGAAGCTTATGACAGGCAAGGGACCGCTTCTGTCGGATATGTTCTATGCTTTTAAGGAACATCACCAGGACCTCGGAATTCTCCTAAGGCTGATAGATACAATAGTCACCGTTCTGCTTAGCCTGCCCGGTGCAGTACTTATGGTGATTGGCGTAAGGCCTTTCGATCCGGTGTATTTCTCACTTGGAATTATTCTTTTCCTTATAGGAAGCATTGTTTCCTTCGTTCTTCTGTCTTATATATCGCTTGCGTTCTTTCTGGCAGCAGATTTCGGGAATTACAGCACTCCGCAGATAATAAAGTTCAGCATTAAAATATCGGCTCCGCGCATTTGGAAAATAATATACATAAAGCTCAGTTTTATTCCGGTAATGCTCCTTGCCATTCTTTCTTTCGGAATCGGATTTATCTGGGCAATGCCTTATTACAAGGCGACAATGGCTGCACTTTATATCGAGATTATGAATATCGAATCCAAAAAGTATAATTAATTATTGATTAATCGACAACAAAAACCCCTGATTTCCCAAAGGAAATCAGGGGTTTTTAAATTTCCGGTTACTTCTTGGCCTTTCCCAAAATCTTTAACAAAAGCTCAAGAATCTTAAGGTATAAATAGATAACAGAGAAAGAAATCGAGAATGCGGCGTACCACTCAAATTCCTTCGGTGTCTGTCCTTCTACCATTTCACGTGCAGCCTCAAAATCCATAAGAAGCATAAGACATGCAACGATTATCATCACAATTCCGCATACAACAATAACCGTCATATTATTCTGAAGATAAGCAATTACGCTTCGAAGTCCCGGAATGAAATAACCGATAAAGCAAATCAGGCTTGTAATAATAGATCCGAGAAGAACACTCATAACAAACTTGTACATCTTGCCGGAAGCTCTTACCTTTCCTGACTGGAAAAGAAGAACCATGGCAATAACAAGTCCGATTGTAAGCATTAAAGCAAGAATAATTGGTGACCTGTAATCCGGAATACAGTTTGCCATAAACATAATAACGTATCCTACAGATGCGCAGTACAAAGAGCCGAATACAGGAAGTGCTTTTCTGATAAGAAAAGCGATAAACGGTGTGATAACAAAAAGAAGTGTGGCTATACCGAGTGTTACAATACCCGGAAGAGAAATATTACTGAGAATAATTCTGAAGCCGTTTTCGGCGTAAATATCGTTAAATCTCCCGAACGAAGGTCCGATATCATTAATTACAAGAGCAAGTGCTACACCGATAAATACCGTAAGCATGAAAAACATTGCTTTACCGAAAACACCCACATATGTACAGGTCGTACTTTCGCTTTCGATATTTTTGATATAGCGAAGTCTCTTTACAAGCGGATTCATCATTAAAGAATCAGATTTTTCATTCATGTTTTTTCCTCCAAATGTTTTAATCAATATCCTCAACTTCTGCCGGAATACCTCCGACGCTCTTCCATTTAAGGTATGCATTTATGAAAGGATCGATTCCTCCGTCCATTACAGAATCAACATTACCTGATTCTTCACCTGTTCGAAGATCCTTAACCATCTTATAAGGCTGCATTACATACGACCTTATCTGATTACCCCAACCGATTTCAGTAACATTTCCTCTGATATCGGAAAGTTTTTCGGCATTCTCTTCTTTCTTTAACATAAAGAGCTTTGCCTTTAACATCTGCATAGCCTTGTCTTTATTCTGAAATTGTGACCTCTCATTCTGACAGGTAACAACAATTCCCGTAGGAAAATGAGTAATACGAATTGCAGAAGAAGTTTTATTGATATGCTGACCACCGGCACCTGAACTCCTGTAGGTATCAATTCTGATATCTTCATCACGAATTTCAACATCAAGGTCTTCTTCAATATCAGGCATAACATCAAGCGATACAAATGAGGTCTGACGTTTACCCTGGGCATTGAACGGTGATATTCTTACAAGTCTGTGAACTCCCTTTTCGGATTTCAGATATCCGTAGGCATTTTCACCATTGACCTGGAAAGTCACTGACTTAATTCCTGCCTCATCCCCGTCAAGAAGATCAAGAACTTCGATAGAAAAGCCTTTTTTCTCTGCCCATCTCGTATACATTCGATAGAGCATGCTGCACCAGTCACAGCTCTCTGTTCCGCCTGCACCTGCATTCAGCTTAAGTATGGCGTCATACTTATCGTATTCATCGGAAAGAAGAGTTGATATTCTGAGCTTCTCAAAGTCTTCCTTGAAGGATTCATACTCGGCTACTATATCTTCGACAAGCGATTCATCCTCTTCTTCATTGGCCATCTCTATCAGAGAGAAAATATCTTCCATTCTTGACTCAAGCCCTCTGAAGGTTTCAACCGTATCCTTCATATTCTTGAGTTCTTTCATTTTCTTATTGGAGTTTTCGGGGTCATCCCAGAATCCGGGTTCCTCCATGGCTCTTTCAAGCTCTTCAATTCTCTTTCCCTTATTAACAAGGTCAAGAGATGCTCCAACCTCTTTAAGAGGCGCATCATAGGTCTGAAGTTCAAATTTAAGATTATCTAATTCTACCACGTTTTTACCTTACCGCTGTTCTACTTAAGTCTTCCACAGCAGGCCTTATATTTTTTACCGCTTCCGCAGGGACAGGGGTCATTGGGATATATCTTGGCAGCTTCTCTCTTCTTCGGAGCCTTTGCCAGACTTGTATCCTTATTGGTACCTGTAACCTTTGCAACCTGTTCACGCTCGACCTTCTGCTCTATCTTAACATGGAACAGAAGTCTTACAGTATCTTCACGAATGTTTTCTGTCATGGCATCAAACATTTCATAAGCATTCATCTTGAACTCAACAAGAGGGTCTCTCTGACCGTAAGCCTGAAGACCTGCTCCCTGACGAAGCTGATCCATATCATCGATGTGATCCATCCATTTCTTATCAATAACCTTAAGAAGAATAACACGCTCGATTTCACGAATAGTCTCGGGTTCGGGGAACTCAGCTTCCTTGGCTTCGTACAGTTTAACGGCTTCCTCTTTAAGCTGCTGCTTAAGGCCGTTCTTTGTTTTTTTCTCAATTCTGTCGAGTGTAACAGGCTTTATCGGAACATTGGTAAGAAGAACGGTGTTCAGCTCATTAAGATTCCAGCCTTCAGCATCGCCTTCATCACCGATTACCATATCAACAGCATTTTCAACAAGATCCGTTATCATCTTATAGATAACATCTCTCATGCTCTCTCCGTCAAGAACACGGCGTCTTTCGGAATAGATTATCTCACGCTGTTCATTATTAACCTGGTCGTAATCAAGAAGATTCTTTCTTACTCCGTAGTTATTGCTCTCAATCTTCTTCTGGGCATTCTCGATTGCATTGGAAAGCATCTTATGCTCGATTTCCTGTCCTTCCGGAATACCGAGTGCATTGAACATGCTGATCATTCTGTCAGAACCGAAAAGTCTCATTACATCATCTTCAAGAGAGATATAGAATCTTGACTCACCGGGATCTCCCTGACGACCTGAACGACCACGGAGCTGATTATCAATACGTCTGCTTTCATGACGCTCCGTACCTATTATCTTAAGTCCGCCGAGTGCTCTGGCTTCATCATCAAGTTTAATATCGGTACCACGGCCGGCCATGTTGGTCGCAATTGTAACAGCGCCGTGAACACCTGCATCTGCAACAATTTCAGCTTCCATTTCATGGAATTTGGCATTTAATACCTTATGCTGAATGCCTCTCTTTGTAAGCATTGCGCTTATTGTCTCTGAAGCATCAATATTAATTGTACCTACAAGAACAGGCTGTCCCTTTGCATGTGCCTCACATACTGCATCGCAGATTGCATTAAGCTTCTCACGCTTTGTCTTATATACGGCATCCTGTCTGTCTATTCTGGCAACCGGCTTATTGGTCGGGATTTCAATTACGTCCATTCCGTAAATATCACGGAATTCTTTCTCTTCCGTAAGCGCTGTACCTGTCATACCTGACTTCTTTTCGAACTTGTTGAAGAAGTTCTGGAAGGTAATAGTCGCAAGAGTCTTGCTTTCTCTTTTTACCTTCACATGCTCTTTGGCTTCAATTGCCTGATGAAGACCGTCAGAATATCTTCTTCCCGGCATAATACGTCCGGTAAATTCATCAACGATAAGAACCTGATCATCCTTTACGACATAGTCCTGATCTCTGTGCATAAGATTATGCGCGCGGAGAGCAAGAATGGTATTATGCTGAATTTCAAGGTTCTCGGAATCTGCAAGGTTCTCAATGTGGAAGAACTGCTCTACCTTTGACACACCGCGTTCTGTAAGGTTAACGACTTTATCCTTCTCATTTACGATAAAGTCACCGGTTTCTTCTCTTGTAACGCCCATGATGGCATCCATCTTGGACATTTCTTCCATGTCTTCGCCTCGCTCAAGCTGTCTGGCAAGAATATCGCAGGCTTCATAGAGCGTTGTTGATTTACCGCTCTGACCGGAAATGATAAGAGGGGTTCTGGCTTCATCGATAAGAACAGAGTCAACCTCATCGATAATCGCATAATGAAGGTCTCTCAGTACAAGCTGTTCCTTATAAATAACCATGTTATCACGAAGGTAATCAAAACCAAGCTCGTTATTGGTAACATAGGTAATATCACAGTTATATGCTGCACGTCTGTCTTCGGGAGACATATCGTTAAGAACAACGCCTACTGTAAGACCAAGGAATTTATGAACCTGACCCATCCACTCGGCATCACGCTTTGCAAGATAATCATTAACTGTTACTACGTGAACTCCTTTTCCTTCGAGTGCATTAAGATATGCGGGAAGTGTAGATACGAGTGTTTTTCCTTCACCTGTTCTCATCTCGGCAATACGTCCCTGATGAAGGATAATACCACCTATTATCTGAACCTTATAATGTTCCATGTTCATGGAACGCTTTGCACCTTCTCTGACAACCGCATAAGCTTCCGGAAGAATTGAGTCAAGGCTCTCGCCCTCCTCCTGAACTCTTCTCTTAAACTCTGCGGTCTTAGCCTTCAGCTCCTCATCGGAAAGAGCCTGCATCTCAGGTCTCAGTTCTTCTATTCTATTCACAAGCGGCATGATTCGCTTAAGCTCACGCTCGCTGTGAGTTCCAAACATTTTTGTGAAAATGCTCATTCAAAATGTCCCTTTCTTAATATTCCTTTGCCTTTTCCTCTCCTGTAACAACACGGAGACCGCCCTGACAAAGGGCAAGAAGTTCATCTTCACCGGGATAAACCGTAAATTCACCGATAAAGCCTGCTTTCTCTTTTAACTTATCAACTACATACTTATCGTATGCAATTCCGCCTGTAACAATAACACGGTCAACCTTACCGTCAAGTACTGCTGCCATGGCGCCCATATTCTTGGCAATCTGCTGACAGAAAGCATCGCGAAGGAGAATAGCCTTTGCATCGCCTTCATCACACATTTTGTCAACATCTCTCATATCATTTGTTCCGAGGTAAGCATTAAATCCGCCGTTACCTACAAGCTTCTTATATACCTCTGCCTCTGTGTACTTGCCTGAGAAACACATCTTAACAAGAGCTCCTACAGGAACTGCTCCGGAACGCTCCGGAGAAAATGCTCCGTCTCCGTCAAGTGCATTGAATACGTCTACAATCTGTCCCTTCTTATGAGCACCTACAGATACTCCGCCGCCCATATGTACAACAATAAGATTCAGGCTGTCATAACTCTTTCCTGACTCCTTTGCGTAACGCTTTGCAACAGCTTTCTGGTTAAGTGCATGGAATACGCTTGTACGGGGAAGCTCGGGAACACCTGAAAATCTTGATTCGGGAGCAAGCTCGTCAACAACAACGGGATCAACAATAAATGAAGGAATTCCAAGGCTGTCTCCGATTTCTCTTGCAAGAATACCGCCAAGGTTACTTGCATGCTGACCCTGTCTGCCAATCTCAAGATCATGAAGAAGCTCATCTGTTACAGAATAAGTACCGCCGGGAATAGGCTTAAGCATACCGCCTCTTCCTACGATAAAAGATAATTCCTTCATATCAAAATTCTTGTTCTTAAGGAAATTAACGATAATGTTCTTTCTGAAATCCTTCTGTGCAAGAATATTGGGATACTGTGATATTTCTTCTGTGGTATGACGAAGAGTTTCTTCGAAAAGAAGATTCTCATCTTCAAAAACACCAATCTTGGTGGATGTTGAACCGGGGTTAATAATAAGGCTCTTATTGGACATTTTGTTTCTCCTTTACGTCTTTTTTAATTCTTTTTTGCCATTTCTTCTGCTACAACTGCAGCAAGTGCGATTGAGTTAACCTTAGTCTCGCAGCTATCGGAACGTGATGTAAGAATAACGGGGGCCTTTGTTCCGGTAAGAATACATCCGTTCTTCATGTCTGTCATATGAACGATTGCTTTATATACAAGATTTCCTGCATGAATATCGGGGAAAAGAAGAATATCTGCACAGCCTGCAGCTTTTCTGTCTGTTGCACCCTTCTCTTCTGCTGCCTCTTTGTAGAGTGCAATATCAAGAGAAAGAGGACCGTCTACTATAGAATCTGTAATCTCGCCGCTTTCGTTGGCCTTTCTGAGTTCATCTGCCTCAACGGTAACAGGCATCTTGGGATTAACAACTTCTACTGCAGCAAGAGGTGCAACCTTGGGACAATCAACGCCACAAGCCTTTGCAATATCAACAGCATATCTGATAATACATTTCTTATCTTCAAGAGTAGGATAAGGAAGGAAAGCTACATCTGTAAGGAACAGAAGTCTGTCGATTCCGGGAATCTCAAATACACATACATGTGAAAGAGTCTGACCTGTACGAAGTCCGACTTCTTTATCAAGTACGCTCTTAAGGAAAGTCTTTGTATCAAGAATTCCCTTCATATACATATCAGCCTTACCGTCATGAACAAGTGAAACTGCCTTAAGAGAAGCGGTAACAATGTCTTCCTCGTTAATAATCTCATATTCATCCATATTCATTGAAATGCTGTTTCCGATTTCACGGATTTTGGCCTCATCACCAACAAGAATTGCATCTGCAATACCTCTTTCATGAGCTGCCTTTACAGCTTCAAGAACTGCTTCATCCTGTGCTACAGCTACAGCAAGTTTCTTCTTACTGCAGGTTGATACCTTTGACAATAAGTCACTGAAATTCTTACTCATTTCTAATTCCTACCTCTTTATTTCTCATCTTTTTGGCGCAGTTAACCCTGCGCACACAGTAAAAATAATACCACTATAATGGCTTTTTGGTCAACACTCGAAAAGAGCCATTCCGCATGGGAAATGACTCTTTTCCATTAACTTTTTATTAACTTATCCGCTTTCTGTTACAGAAGCTTATCTCCGATTGTCCAGAATGCGCTTACCATAGGTACGTCGAAGGTTACTGTGCCATCTTCGCCGACAATTCCGGATGTATAAGGAACTACACCGATAACGCTGTCTCCAAAATAGATATATGCCGTATCACCCGGTTTAAGACTCATTCCGTACTCGGAAGGAGTAAATGAAAGACTGATTGTCTGTCCGGGAATAGGATATACATTTGTATTCGAAGTAAACAGTCTGATTACAGGAACATTCTCATTTCCGCCGATTTTAATAATATCAGTGGGATTAAGTCCCGCATTCGGGAGTCCTCTGAGAGCAGCTTCAGTTGTGGTAATTGCCATGGTATTTAAGAAAATATCATCTTCCATTTTGGAATTATCCAAGCTGACCCATTCAGTCATTGCTACCGGAATAATAAGATTTGTTTTCGGAACAGTTATACTTGTATTTCCGGAAAGAAGAAACTCGATATCTTCTCCTTTAACCACGCCGGCGGCAAGAATCATATTATCAATAAGTGTTGTTCCGTTCATATTAATTACAAAAGCTTCATTATTCACTGATGTTTTATTCATCAGTGTTGCAAAAAGCATGGGCCATCCGCTTACATTTTTATCCGCCGAAAGATACGGTAAAGTAACAACCGACGGAACGTATGCCGAATAACCGTTTCCTGCTCCATCTCCCGAAGGCTGAGGCTGGGGTGAAGGAGGAACAGCATCGGGTTCAACTACAGCGGACATTTTTTCCCAGTTGCCACCTTCATAATCAGCTACAAAAACAAAAGCCTCAGTATTTGTCTCAAGAATAAACCCCGATAATCTCCCGGAAAATTTTCCGTTTACAACAGGAAAAGACATCATTGATAACACCCTTCCTGTGTTATCTCTTACCTGCGCCATTACCGCCACTGCGTCTGAGAATCCGTTTACATCTGCCACGGTATTTGTAATCCTTACATCATTTATACCTACTGTCGAATCAGCTGCAAATACAGTAACAGGGAAAGACATAATTAATAATATACATATTGCAAGTACAAGTCTTAATTTTTTCACAGATATTCTCCTTACCATTTAATTTCGCCATTCCAATATACACCCTTACCATTTCCGACCTGCGTCCCGGAAAATACACTATCATCATCATAACCGGCATTTATTACAGTAGCATTAATTCCGCCTCTGTGACCATTTCTTTCAAAATACTGGAATGTAATCATTCCGTTTTCATCATTTGCCGGCATAAATCCAAGAAGGAAAAATGTGGTATCAACACAACCCGGTAAATTATTTGCTTCGGCATCATAGAAGGCAAATCTGGATAATACCTCAGACGTACCATCAGCATATATTATGTTAAGCTTTACCTCATCAGCTCCGAGAGTCCTGTCTAAAGTTGGATGATAATATGTTGCCATAACTGCTACCTGCTGACCTTCCTCGTAATTGTAGCTCAGCAAAGGACCATCCCCGCCATAGAGGTCTCTGCCGTAACGGGTACTGTTATCATCATGCGCAAGGTATGTATAATCAATTACAAGACCTGTTCTTTTTATTGTAAGTTCCTTATCGGATCCATCCGAATAGGTAATAATCAGTTTAACAATATCATAGAAATTTGATTTAAAAGTGACCTTAACATCATTCAAGTTACTCTTATCAATCTCTACTCCTGCTTCCTGAGTTGCATCTGCAAGCTTTACATCTGTTATTTCTTTAATAAGAATTCCCGATAATTCATCTGAAACAGGTTTTACGTGGATTGATGTCTCACCGATATAAGTATATGCAATTTTACTGTTACCTGTTTCCCATATACTATCCGTTTCCTGACCCGAATCGGAAGTAATTCTGCCATAATTTTTGGTTTCACCCTCTGTATCAATCTTCACATATGTAGAAGAATTCTTCATCACACGTACGGAAACATTCAAATCTTTCCAATACTGTTTTTCATACTCAGGTTTTGTAAACATATCCATTGTATACAGTCCATCTGACTGATTACGGACATATATATCAGTTCCGAGTCCACCCGCCTTAACAGAATTAATCGACGGAGCAATAACAAGAACCCCATCCTTTATTCCGTCACCATCAAAATCTTTCATATCATTGCCGTCTTCCGGTCCGAAAACTCGTAAATAGAGAGTTCCGTCAACATTTATCAGAAGACAATTCTGTTTTTCGGTATAATATACCGGTACATTACTTATTACAGGAGAATCAGTTTCCGGATCCATTCCCCAGTTAACCGTAGCCACATATGTAGCTAAAGATTCGTTTTCATTTGAATCACCGATTTTAACAGTAGTCGGTGATGCGGATTCAAATGTTATTCTATTAACTAATTCATTAATAGACCAATCCGGATCACCGGGATTAAGTCCGAATTCTCCATAAGCCGGAACAAAAATATATTTATTATATAATTCCGTTGCCAACGCATAACGGAGATTCATTACAATGAATTCCGGATTTTCCGGATCGCTATATTCCGAGCCTGGAAAACCATTTTCAGGAATATTATACTCATAAATATTATCATTTATTACATCATTTATCTCTGTCCTTCCGCTGTTTACATATCCGAAAGTCATACAAAAATTACGCCGTTCATTATCACAAACCGGAGTAAGCACATATTCCCATGTTTTTTCATCGGGTTGAGTAATATTCTCTGTTACCTCACTGTCATCCATCATGAAATCGGCAAACAGAACATCCTTACCTTGCGTTTCGCATACAAGTCTAAAGGTTAATTCATCATTAAAATCTTCGCCACACTCTTCAAGGTCAGATGTAATGTTGAATCTGCCAAATCCGGCTTCTGTCTCAATATCGGTAATTTCAACGAAATCCCTATCATCTCCAACTGTTCCGACTTTATAATACAATTTGACATCATTGCCGCATCCTTCAACATGGAAGGTAAAATCATTTTCACGTAAGGGACCTTCGTAGCTTTCAAAATCCACATTCAACTCAGGCAGTTTTTCATTTTCGTTACTTATTTCCGAAAAAGTAAAATATGCAATTCCATTCGAAAATACGATATAATCAGAATCTGAAAAATCTACATCTTCTCCATCAACAGAGAGACCCTTAACCTCATATCCACTTTCAGGTGTGATAACTACAGTGGTTTTATTTCCGTTTAATACTACTTTGGTAAAATTCTCATAGGATTTGGTAGCTACAACCTCGGCATCATCGTATTCAAAATCGCCAAACGAAATACTTCCGCCTTTACCTATTCCATCATCTCCATCCTCGCCAATCTGAAAACTGTATTCAATTACAGTTTGCCCGTCACCTGCCCAAAAATCTTCATAACCAGCCTTCTCTCTGCTAATAAGCTCACATCCGAAAGTAAAATCATCGTTAAGCTTTTCGAAAGGAATATCATACACACATGTGTCAGTTCTGTAATCTAAGAACATATATGATTCAAAATCACTATTATCCTCCCAATCATCCAAAATCACCCATCCGTAAGGCTCTCCGTTAGTTATTTCATACAGATAATAATCGTCAAAGGCACTATACTCCAATGAAACACTATCATCTTCTTCTATGTCATAATCTTCAAAAGAAAATTCTTCCCCATCCTCAAAAGAGTCTTTTATAGTCTCTCCATTAATTAAAAGCTTCACACTTACTTTTTCAGTATCTAAATTCTTCGCCGTAGCACTTCCGCTGTATCTTTCAGCCTGCGAAACAAAGCTTATTCCCCAAACGCCCGCAAGCATCAAAAACAGTGACAGTATTGTTCCGAAAAAAACAGAACTTTTCTTAATCTTCATATGAAATCCTCCTTTTTTAACCATAACATACGAGAGTCGACAATTCATTATACACTATTATGGTAAAAAAAAAAGTCTGAAGCACAAAATAATGCACTTCAGACTTATATTAATTTATACTATTTGTTGGCAATAGCAACTTTGAGAGCTTCGGTAAGCTGAGGAACAATCTTATTAAGATCACCTACTACACCGTAATCTGCCACATCAAAAATCGGAGCATCCTCATCCTTATTAATAGCAACAATGATATCGGATTCTTCCATACCTGCAACGTGCTGAATTGCACCGGAAATACCGATTGCGAAATATACGTGAGGACGTACAGTCTTACCGGTCTGACCCACCTGCAGATCCTTGGGCTTCCAGCCTGAATCTACAACAGCACGAGAGCATGACACCTGTCCTCCAAGCACTTCTGCAAGATCCTCAAGAATCTTAAAGTTCTCCGGACTTCCTACACCACGTCCGCCTGAAACAAGAATTTTGGCATCCATAATATCCTTAACATTTGATACCGCCTTAACAACTTCTTTGATGGTAACATATTTATTGTTAGGGGTAAATCCGGGATTGTATTCAACAACCTCAGCTTTTGCACCTGCAATAGGAGCAATCTTCTGCATAACACCGGGACGAACAGTTGCCATCTGAGGACGGTTGTCGGGACAGCAAATTGTTGCGATAGTGTTACCACCGAATGCAGGTCTTGTCATAAGAAGCTGATTGTGCTTCTGCTCTGACTCCTTACCGGGAACAGCAACAAGAGGGAAATCACCAATCTCAAGAACTGTACAGTCAGCAGTAAGTCCTGTCTGAACTCTTGCTGAAACAGTAGGTCCGAGGTCACGACCGATAGCTGTAGCACCAACAAGCATAATGTCAGGCTTGAACTCATTAATTACAGATGAAAGAGCATGTGCATAAGGCTCGGTTCTGTACTCTTTTAATTCAGGATCGTCTACAACAATAACGCGGTCAGCTCCGTAAGAAGCGAGATCATCTACAAGACCCTTAACATCACTACCGATAAGTACTGCTGTTACCTTGGCATTTAATGGAGCGGCAAGTTCCTTTGCTTTTCCAAGAAGCTCAAAGGCAATACTGCTTACTTTGTTATCTACCTGCTGCGCAAATACGAATACGCCTTCGTATTTCGCAATATCTTCTGGACTCATTTTCATATTTGTTCACCAATATCCTTTTCTGTATTAAATTACGAATTTCTCTTTTAACTTGCCAACGATATATTCAACAGACTCTTCGGGAGAATCAAGAGCAACTTTCTCTCCTGCACCCTTTCGAACCTTATCGGAAGCCTTGGCAATCTTTGTGGGTGAACCCATAAGACCGATGTTGCCATCCTCAACGTCCTTAAGATCTGCTCTGCCCCATGTTGTAATCTCTGCTGCACATGCATCAAAGATTCCGCCGGGTGTCATATATCTGGGATCATTTAATTCAGAAAGAGCTGTGATAAGACAAGGCATCTTTGCTTCAAGCATATGGAATCTGTCATCATACTGTCTCTGAACGATAACCTTATCTCCGTCAACCTTAATATCCTGTGCATAAGAAATTACAGGAATTCCGAGATGCTCGGCAATCTGAGGTCCAACCTGAGCTGTATCACCATCAATAGCCTGACGACCTGTAATAATGAGATCGTACTCAAGATTACGAAGTGCTCCTGCGATTGTTGTTGATGTTGCCCATGTATCTGCTCCGCCAAGTACTCTGTCTGTTACAAGAACGCCCTTATCAGCGCCCATTGCAATTGCCTCACGGAGAACATCCGAAGCCTTGGGAAGTCCCATTGTAAGAACTGTAACTTCAGCATTATACTGATCTTTTAATCTGAGCGCTGCCTCAAGGCCTGCCTTATCATCGGGATTCATAATGGCAAGCATAGCTGCTCTGTCAAGAGTACCATCGGGATTAAACTTTACGCCACCCTTTGTATCAGGTACCTGTTTAATACAAACAACGATTTTCATTGTGTTTATCTCCTTCACCTAAAATTTACTTTAAGAGCTGTGCACTGATGACCATTCTCTGAACTTCTGAGGTACCCTCATAAATCTCAGTAATCTTGGCATCTCTCATCATACGCTCAACATCGTACTCCTTGATATATCCGTAACCACCATGGAGCTGTACAGCCTTTGTGGTAACTTCCATAGCAACTTCTGCAGCATAAAGCTTAGCCTGTGCAGCTTCAAAAGAGTAAGAAACCTTAGGATTGGTCTTATATTCATCTTTCTTTCTGGCAGCCTTGTATACAAGAAGCTTGGCAGCCTCTACCTTTGTTGCCATGTCAGCAAGCTGGAACTGTGTATTCTGGAACTGTCCGATTGCACGGCCGAACTGCTTTCTCTCTTTTACATAATTGATTGTTGTCTCAAGAGCACCCTCTGCAAGACCAAGAGCCTGAGAAGCAATACCGATACGTCCACCGTCAAGTGTATGCATTGCGATATTGAAGCCCTTGCCCTGTGCTCCGAGGAGGTTCTCCTTGGGAATACGGCAATCAGTAAAGATAAGCTCATAGGTTGATGATCCGCAGATACCCATCTTGTTCTCTTTGGTACCGAATGTAAATCCGGGTGTACCTTTCTCAACGATGAATGCAGAAATTTCCTTCATCATCTTGCCACGCTTCTCAATCTTGCCTGTAACAGCAAAGATAACGTAGATATCAGCTTCCTTACCGTTTGTGATAAAGCACTTGGAACCGTTAAGAACCCACTCATCACCGTCAAGAACAGCCTTTGTCTGCTGTCCCTGAGCATCTGTACCTGCACCGGGCTCAGTTAAACCGAAAGCTCCGAGCTTCTCGCCCTTTGCAAGGGGAACAACATATTTCTGCTTCTGCTCTTCTGTACCAAATGTAAGAATAGGGTCAACACAAAGAGATGTATGAGCTGATACGATAACACCTGTGGTACCGCAAACTTTTGAAAGTTCCTCTACACACATAGCATATGTAAGTGTGTCACATCCCTGGCCGCCATACTCCTTGGGAACAGGAATTCCCATAAAGCCGTACTTAGCCATTTTCTCAACAGTCTCTCTGGGAAATCTGTGATTCTCATCGATTTCCTGTGCAAGAGGCTTTACTTCTTTTTCAGCAAAATCCTTGAAAAGGGTTCTTGCCATTTCATGTTTTTTCTCTAACGTGAAATCCATTTTATTAAATCCTCCAGTTTATTCTTTTATTTGTCGGTAGGAACCTTGCCGCCATCCTTGTAATCATAGAAGCCGATACCGGTCTTAACACCAAGCTTCTTAGCACGAACCATCTTACGAAGAAGAGGACATGCACGATACTTGGAATCACCTGTCTCTTTGTAAAGAACATCCATAATTGCAAGAACAATATCAAGACCTACATAATCACCGAGCTCAAGGGGTCCCATGGGATGATTTGCGCCAAGCTTCATTGCGTTATCAATACCTTCGATATCGGATACGCCCTCTGAATATACAAAAATACCTTCGTTGATAAGAGGAATAAGAATTCTGTTAACAACAAATCCGGGAGCCTCGTTAACCTGAACGGGAGTCTTTCCAAGGTCTACAGAAATCTGCTTAACCTTCTCTACAGTCTCCTTGGGAGTATTGGCACCTGCAATAACCTCAATAAGCTTCATAACAGGAGCGGGATTGAAGAAATGCATACCAACAATGGGCTTGGGAAGTCCAGCACCGATTTCGGTAATGGAAAGTGAAGAAGTATTTGAAGCATAGATACAATCAGGGTTCTTTACAATGTTCTCCTGAAGGTTCTTAAAGCATTCCTTCTTAATATCCATAACTTCAAGAGCTGCTTCTACGATAAGATCTGCATCTACACAGATTTCGTTAAGACCTGTCTGGAACTTAGCCATAATGGCATCAGCTTCTTCCTGCGTCTTCTTACCCTTTGCAACAAGCTTGTCCATAGACTTCTGAACCTTAGCCTTGCCGCCGTCAGCAAACTCCTGCTTAATATCGCAGAGATAAACCTTCTCTACCTTGTCGCACTGTGCAAATGCCTGTGCGATACCGGAACCCATGGTTCCTGCACCAATAACACCAACCTTCATTAGTTGTGCCTCCTTAAAATATTTTTATGATGACCCGATTTGTATAAACCGGGTCGTTTCTTTGATACGTAGATTTAATCAGCAGTTCTTGAAAGGAACAACCTTAAGTTTCTTCTCTTTGTCTTTCTCAAGGAAGTTACCCATTCCGGCCTTCTGGTCTTCTGTCTCGAAGCAGTCACCGAAAAGTTTCTCTTCAATAACGATTGCCTTATCCATATCTACCTGAAGGCCTTCGTTAATTGCCTTCTTGCAGTTTCTAACGGCAATAGGTGCCTGAGCAGCGATTCCGGAAGCCATCTTCTTAGCCTCTGCAAGAAGATTCTCTTTTGCGGAAACAGTAACATTACCTGCTTCATCAACTGTTGCACCTACAACCTTATTAACAAGACCGATTCTGTATGCTTCATCAGCCTTGATATTTCTTGCTGTATAAATCATCTGTTTTGCCATGCCCGCGCCGACAAGTCTTGCAAGACGCTGTGTTCCTCCAAATCCCGGAGTAATTCCAAGACCTACCTCGGGCTGACCGAATACTGCGTTATCAGAACAGATTCTGATATCACAGCTCATAGAAATCTCACATCCGCCACCGAGAGCAAATCCGTTTACTGCTGCGATAACAGGAATCGGAAATGTCTCAAGCTTTCTGAATACATCATTACCTTTTTTACCGAAAGCTTCGCCTTCAGCCTTTGTGAGTGAGCTCATCTCACCTATATCAGCACCTGCAACAAAGCTCTTCTCTCCTGCTCCTGTAAGAATAAGGCATCTGACATTCGCAAGATCAACATTGTCAAGAGTGCTGTCAAGTTCTTCAAGAACAGCGCTGTTAAGTGCATTAAGTGCTTTCTCACGATTAATGGTAATAAGTCCTACCATTCCTTCAACTTCATACTGAATAAATTCCATAACAGTCTCCTTTTCTCCTATCCGATTCGGAATCAGTCTCTCTCAACGATTGTTGCGCAACCCATACCGCCACCGATACAAAGAGTAGCAAGACCCTTCTTGGCATCTCTCTTATTCATTTCGTGAAGAAGAGTAACAAGAATACGGGCACCTGATGCTCCTACAGGATGACCGAGTGCAATTGCACCACCGTTTACATTAAGCTTATCGGGATTGAAGCCGAGATCCTTTGCAACTGCAACCGACTGAGCTGCAAATGCCTCATTTGCTTCAATTAAATCCATATCATCTACAGTAAGTCCTGTCTTAGCCATAACCTTTCTGGTTGCTGCTACAGGACCTACACCCATGATTGAAGGGTCAACACCGCCAAGTGCACCTGCAACAAATGTTGCCATAGGCTTAACGCCAAGTTCCTTAGCCTTCTCTTCACTCATAACAACGATTGCAGCAGCACCGTCATTAATTCCCGAAGCATTACCTGCGGTAACAACACCGTCAGGCTTTCCTGAACAGCACTTAAGTCCTGCAAGTGTCTCCTTTGTGGTTCCGGGACGGGGACCTTCATCGGTATCAACAATGATGGGCTCTTTTGTCTTCTTATTAACGCCTGTCTGAACAGGAACTATCTCATCTTTAAATCTTCCGGAAGCCATGGCAGCTTCACACTTCTGCTGGCTCTTTGCAGAAAACTCATCAAGTTCTTCTCTTGTAAGTTTCCACTGCTCTGCAACATTCTCAGCAGTAATCATCATATGATAATCATTGAAAGCATCCCAGAGTGCATCGTTAATCATTGTATCAACGAATTTACCGTTGTTCATTCTGTATCCGTAACGTGCATTCATAGCAGCATAAGGAGCCATTGACATGTTCTCCATACCACCTGCAACAACGATATCGGCATCACCTGCCTGAATCATCTGTGCTGCCATATTTACGCAGTTAAGACCTGATCCACATACAACGTTAACTGTAACAGCGGGTGTTGTCACAGGAAGACCTGCTTTGATTGAAGCCTGACGGGCAACATTCTGTCCGAGACCGGCCTGGATTACACAACCCATATATACATGATCAACAGCTTCTGCAGGAACACCTGCTCTCTTTAAAGCTTCCTTAATAACGATTGAACCAAGAACGGGTGCGGGAGTATTTGCGAAAACTCCGCCCATTTTACCGATTGCGGTACGACAAGCGCCTGCTAAAACTACTTTCTTTGACATTTTTACATCCTCCATTTTCTCTTCGCACAAATGATTGTTATTTTTTTGTCATTGTGCCAACGAATATTTTACCATAGGAGAAACCCTTTTTCAATGAAAAAGAATGCACAAAAAAAAATCCACCGAAGTTTCATCTTCGGTGAATTTGTCATGCGATTTTACTTTTTACCGCTGCCTTTTTAATCGGCCCAAACAAAAGGAATGTGAGTATTGCGTTGATTCCTCCCTTTATCAGATTAAAAGGAAGAAATCCGGGTATTAAAAGTGCTTTAATTGCCTCTCTCGGTATTCCCATATAAATCGGTGATATCAGGTAATTCCAAAGCAGCATTATCGCTGTCTGGCTCGCTACTCCAAGTACAAGCGCAATAACAAGTCCTGCGGTCGTTTTCTTTTTTCTGCAGACAAGAGCTATCATGCAGGCAAATGCACTGGTTGAAAGCACATTCATAACCGCACCTATGGGTCCGGTTGTGCTGATTGTGACCATTTCAAGAAGGGATACGATAAAAGATGATACCAAAGCCGGAACAGGTCCGAACAATATTCCGCCTATGGCAATAATGATGTCCTTCGGGTCATACGTAAGGAACGGAAGATCGGGAATAATTACGATTCCGAACATCTTAAACAGAAACATGACAACAAAGGCAATTGCGGACAGCGCAGCTATCCATGTGATTTTTCTTGTACGGGTATTCATTTCTTTTTCCTTTCTCATCCAGACTTTAACTGTTGGTACCGGAATTTCACCGGTTCGTGCCATGGCTCGCGGACTTTACCGCCAATCGGGAATTACACCCTGCCCCAAAGAATTTTATGAATTAAACTACAAATCGTACTGTACTACCTTAGAAGGATTTCTTCAAGAGAAATTTTCGGTGTGAAAGACAATTTACCGATTTTGCAGAAAAAAAGGCTTCGGTTTTCACAACCGAAGCCCTGTCTCACATATGAAATTCTAATATTCAGGTTCGATAAGTCCGTAGGTATTGCCTTTTCTCTTATACACTACGTTAACCTGGTCGGTCTCAGCATTACAGAATACATAGAAGTTATGTCCGAGAAGTTCCATCTGGATACATGCATCTTCAGGATACATTGGTTTAATATCAAACTTCTTGGTTCTGATAATCTGTATTTCCTCTTCGTCAGGAAAATCTTTTTCAATAAATTCCTGCTTGAAAAAGCTTGATGACTGTTTCTGATTAACTATCTTCGTCTTATACTTCTTAAGCTGTCTTTCGATAACCTCCTCTACCAGATCGATGGAAACATACATATCGTTGCTTACCTGTTCCGATCTTATGATGTTTCCCTTAACAGGAATGGTGACCTCAATTTTCTGTCTTTCCTTTTCTACGCTTAAGGTAACATGTACTTCGGTATCCGGTGTAAAGTATTTCTCCAGCTTTCCGATTTTGTCCTCAACCGCGGAACGAAGACCGGGTGTCACTTCAATGTTCTTGCCTACAATAACAAACTTCATGTAAACCATCCCCTTTGCTACTTTATTGTAAGTCGATTATAACACACCTCCTTATCTATTGCAATAATTTTAGAAATTGTCTGAATACTCGTTTTTGCCGTCAATGTCTGCAAATCCCATGTTTCCGTTGTCAAGTGCCTATATTATTTTTTCTGCGTTTTATACATTTTTTATTATTTCTTTACAAAACTTTTGTTCGCCGTAGTTTCCATAAAATCTTACCATTTTATCAACCCTTGTGCTGTGGATAATGTGGATAACTTCGTGAATAAACCCAAAAAGAGCAACAAACCGTTTCCAAAACCTGTGGATAACTAAACTTTATAAAAAATAAATAAAAATATTGCATAAAATCATTTTGTGCATATTTAACAAAAATCAAAATGAGGAATATAGGATATGTCCAAAAAACAAATTTTCAGACACAGAACATGTAAATGAGTAAATGATGTCCGTACAGCTAATTCCGGGCAGAAAAAAAGACAGGGCTTTTACCCT
>JAZLHJ010000066.1:0-22061 GCA_045616785.1 Lachnospiraceae bacterium | reverse complement strand
AATCAAGGCTTGAACATAGCTTTATTCAGTTTTCAAGGAACTAAAATCAGGTGTTGGATATACTTTTGACACCCACATCAAAGTATATCACATTTACAATAACTTTCACACGTGTTATTGCAAAATCATTTCCGTTTTCATACAATAACATAGGTAAAGCCGATACAAACAAAAAACGGCAAAGGTTAATCAGTAAGTAATAAGGAGTATACCGATTATGGAAGAAAAAGGCTATGATGATGAAAATATGACCGTTGACATAGAGCTTGACGACGGAGAAACGGTAACCTGTTCCATTGTAACAATACTGACAATGGAAGAAAGAGATTATATCGTTCTCCTTCCGCTTGATGAAAACGGTGAAAACGAAGACGGCGAAGTTTGGATTTACCGCTACAGCGAAAACGAGGAAGACCCGAACGAAGAACCTGTTATCGAATACATCGATGATGAAGAAGAATACGAGAAAATCTCGGATGTATTTGATGAATACCTCGACAGCGTCGAATTCGATGAAATCATCTCAGAAGAAGACAAGTAATTTACAGTTTCAGTTCCTTAATAAATCTGGAGACCTCATGATGACGGTCTCCTTTTTTATATACAGCCGAAAGGCAGACCTTCTTTCTCGCTCTCGTGATACCAACATAGAAAACACGTCTCTCTTCCTCAATATCTTCAGCAAGAAACGCTTTTCTGTGAGGAATATTCTTCTCATTTACATCCGGAATATACACATTATCATATTCAAGTCCTTTGCTTGCATGCATTGTTGAAATTGTCACTGCATCTTCCTTCTTATCTCCTTTTTCCTTTTCAAGTTCATTTTCTCTCTTTTCTATTATTTCTAGGAAGGCCCTGTAACCTTTCCTGTCGTTTCCTTCTGCCTGAATAAGCTTAATAATACTTTCAAGGACCTGGAAGACTTCCTCATCTTCAGCTTTTTCTTTTCTCAGATACTCTTCATATCCTATTCCCTTCAGAATGTAATTAATTGCCGCAAAAAGATTAAACCCACGTATTCTCGAAATATCCTTTTCCAATCTGATAATGCCGGAAAGCACAGAAGGTTTCATTTTGTATGCTTCTCTGAGTTTTGAAAACGCGTCTGTCACTGTGTCTTTGATGTCAAGAAACGTTCTGGAAATATAGCGGCACGGTTTATTCAATATTCTCAGAAGGTCACTCATATCCCCCATATTGTCGGCAAGTTTTATGTAGGAAAGTAAATCCTTTACAACGAAACTGTCAAAAGGCGACTTAATTTTTTCCCTGTAGAAAAAAGGAATCCCCTCCCTTGCAAGGTATGTGGCAATAACAGGGATGACAATCGCCGTTCTTGTAATAATCCCGGTATTTCCATAAGTTCTGCTTTTCTTTATTTCCGAGGCTATATATGCATATTCAAGGGAGGCCTCCTCAAAAGTATTAAATTCGAGTACTCCACCCGTTTTCATGTCAGAAACAACAGCTTTATCATATCTTCCCGAATTATTTCCTATAAGATTTTTGCCGGCAAAAATAATATTCTCAAAACTTCTGTAATTTGTATTCAGATATATTTTCCTAAGAAACGGATAATCGTTCGAAAGATTAATCATAATCTTTGGGTCAGAGCCGCGAAAACCGTATATGGACTGGTCATCGTCCCCTACCATAAACAGATTCTTTTTTTTCCCAGCAAGAAGTTTTAATACCTCATACTGAGGTCTGTTAATATCCTGAAATTCATCAACAAGAATATATTCATACTTTTCCTGCCATTTTGAGAGAATATCGGGGTGGCTATTAAGTTCTTCATAACAGCGGAGAATAATATCATCAAAATCAAGGCTCCCTTTGCTTCTTAAAAGTGTATTGTAACGTCTGAAGATTTCGGCAAACGAGTCTTTATCGAAATAGACGCTGCTAAGATCACCGTCACCTTTATTCTTCACCCTTGATATCTCCGATAAAAGAAGCTCCTCATTAGGATAATCCTCTTCATATCTGTACATATCGCGAAGGATTACTTCAAGATATCTTTTTGCTGAATTTTCCGTAATAATGCCTGAATTAAAGCCAAAAGATACTTTTAGAATGTTAAGAAATGCAGAATGAAAAGTACCGAAAGTAATTTCTGTGGAGGAAAGATTCTCAGCTTTAAGATAACGCTCTTTCATTTCTCCTGCGGCAGCTCTGGTAAAAGAAATTACAAGAAGTGATTCGGGCTTTACATGATATATATCTGTAAGGTAACGGATTCTGCTTACAAGCACATAAGTTTTCCCCGAGCCCGGCGGTGCGATAACAAGACAGGGACCGGTCAGATGCTTTACAGCCTCTGACTGATCCCTGTTCATTAAATCAGTTTCATTATAATCCATATATTGTAGGGTATGAATCTCTATATTTCTTTTCGGACAATATAAGAATATTACTGATTCTCCAAAAGTTCAATACCTTTTCTTATTCTCTTTAAGGTTTCCTCTTTTCCAAGAACCTCCATAATTTCAGTAGCACCTGCAGGTGTCATCTGTTTACCGCTTACTGCTGTTCTTATAGGCCAGAGAACATAGCCGTTCTTATATCCCTTTTCCTCAACATAAGAAGAAAGCATAGCATAAAGAGAATCATTATCATAAGCATCAAAACTCTCGAGTCTTGGAAGAATATCCTTAAGAACAAGAAGAGAACTCTCCTTGTCTGTCTTCATCTTCTTGTGACAGTACATTTCGGTATCATATTCAGGAAGATTCTCAAAGAAATCGATATGATCCTTAATATCCGGAAGAATTTCAATTCTTGTCTTTACCATACGTGATATTTTCTTAAGGTCAAGGTCTTTGGTAATTACCTCCTTAAGGTATGGAAGGGCTATTTCATAGAAAGCATCCTCTTCCATCGCCTTAAGATATTCACCGTTCATCCACTTAAGCTTCTGAATATCAAATACGGCAGGACTCTTGCTGATTCTTCTGTAATCAAATTCCTTAATAAGTTCATCGAGAGAGAAAATTTCTCTGTTATCTTCGGGGCTCCAGCCAAGAAGCGCAATATAATTAACAACTGCCTCAGATAAGAATCCCTGTTCCAGAAGATCTTCGAAAGATGAGTGTCCGCTTCTTTTTGAAAGCTTCTTGTGGTTCTCATCTGTAATAAGAGGAAGGTGGATATATACAGGAACCTCCCATCCGAAAGCATCATAAAGACGATTATACTTCGGTGCAGAAGAAAGATATTCATTTCCTCTGACAACATGGGAAATGCCCATTGTATGGTCATCTACAACATTTGCAAAATTGTAAGTCGGAAAACCGTCTGATTTGATAAGAACCATATCGTCAAGCTCTTCGTTATTTACGGAAATATCTCCATAAAGTTCATCATGGAAAGTTGTAATGCCCTCTCTTGGATTATTCTGTCTGATTACATAAGGCATTCCTTTTGCAAGATTGGCTTCAACTTCTTCCTGCGAAAGTGAAAGACAATGCTTGTCATAAATCATGATGTCCTTCTCTTCGCCTGTCTCGGGATCCCTTATTACCTGATGAAGAGTATCAAGTCTTTCCTTATCGCAGAAACAGTAATATGCTTCTTTCTTCTCAACAAGCATTTTGGCATATTTAAGATATATGCCGCTTTTATTTCTCTCTGACTGTACATAAGGACCAAATCCGCCGTCCTTATCAGGTCCTTCATCATGAACAAGACCTGTCTTTTCAAGTGTTCTGTAAATTATATCCACAGCACCTTCAACATATCTTTCCTGATCGGTATCTTCTATTCTGAGCATAAATACACCATCTTCATGCTTTGCAATAAGAAACTCATACAAAGCACTTCGAAGGTTACCTACATGCATTCTTCCGGTAGGACTTGGGGCATATCTTGTTCTTATTTTCTGGTTCATTTCAAACACTCTCCGTTTTCTATATTTCGGGTATCGCCTTACCCGCTTTATCTTTGAAGGCGGCAACATTCTTTGCGCCGTCTGCTATAGCAATATTTGTACCCGCACCTGCAATACATCCGCCGGGGCAGGCCATTCCTTCAATCAGACATCCTTTTTTCTTACCTGCTTTTGCAAGCATAAGCATTTTCTTGCAATCAGCAAGTCCCTCGGCATGTTCAATGTTAACTTCTGTCTCGGGATAATATGTCTTGATGCATTCTTCAATGGCACTCGCAACGCCGCCTGCCACTCCGTATCCTCTTCCGGCGCCGGATGCATCCTCCATATGATCAAGTGCTTCTATTTCATCTAAAAGAATACCCTTTGCTTCAAACATACCGACAAGTTCCTCAAAGGTAATTACGAAATCTACATCGGAACGTATTGTACGTCTTGAGGCTTCAAGCTTCTTGGACGCGCAGGGTCCTATGAATACGACTCCCGCATCAGGATGCTCCTCTTTTATCTTTCTTGCGGTAGCAACCATTGGTGTAAGCTCATTGGAAATATTATCAATTGTCTCAGGGAAAAACTTCTTCGCAAGCATTGACCAGCTCGGACAACAACTTGTAAGAAGAAAAGGAACTTCACCTGTTGCTACTTTTTCGGTATAATGCCTTGCTTCGGCAACAGCTCCCATATCGGCACCGATTGCAGTTTCATATACATCCGCAAAACCAAGCTGTTTAAGTGCTGTTTTGAACTGATTCGGAGAAACATTCGAACCGAACTGCCCTACAAAAGCAGGTGCAACCTGCGCAATAATCTTTCTTCCTGACTGAAGAGCCCTGATAAGCTGAAAAATCTGTGATTTATCTGCAACCGCACCAAAAGGACAGCTAACCATACACTGACCGCAGGAAACACATTTCCCGGCATCAATGCAGGCTCTGCCTTTCTCATCGGAAGAAATTGCACCCACACCGCAGGCATTACTGCATGGCCTTACCTGATGCGCTATTGCATCATAAGGACATACTGCTTTGCACTTTCCGCAATGAATACATTTTTCCTGATCAATATAGGATTTACCGTTTACCATTGTCATTGCCCCTCTGGGACAAACCTCACGGCAGGGATGCGCAAGACAGCCCATACAATGGTCTGTTACAAAATATTTATTCTCAGGACATGCATTACAGGCAGAAGGAATTACCTGCATAAGCGGAGGTTCATAATATTTTTCGTCAATATTACTTTCCTCAACGCCGGAACTGACGTTAACAGGTTTGTTCTCCGGTCTGAGGCTCATTCCCATTGCAAGCCTCAAACGCTCTCTTACTACAGCTCTTTCCCTGTATATTGATTCCCAGTAAGGCGAATCATCACTGTTAACAAGCTTATATGGCAAAGCTTCCATGTCCTCTGTCAGATTCTGTGAAGTATATGCAAGATTCGCAACCTCGCGAAATACTTTTCTTCTGACTTTCCTGACTTCAGTATCAATTCCACGCATAAAATAACCCTTTTACTAATTTTTACCCGTACTTCCGAAACCGCCTCTGTCTTTACCGATGAGCTCGGAAACCTCTTCAAATTCAATAGTTGGCTGATTCTTCATGATTCTGAACTGGCATACTCTGTCATTAACATGAATCTCAGTGTCCCTAAGCGCAAGACAAGGCCAGAACCACTGGTCATTATCACCGCAGTAGCTCCAGTCAACAACGCCCATATGATTTGTCTGAATAAGGCCAAAATTCTTATATGTAGAGCTTCTCGGAACAATATGAGCTTCATATCCTTCCGGAAGTCTCATGGCAACACCGAGAGGTATAAGTTTAAATTCTCCCTTTTTCAGCGTAACCTCTTCTGCACATCTTAAATCAATCCAATCGGACTTACCGTCAATATAACAAAGTTTTTCGATTTTGTCTGTAAAATATTTAATTTTAATTGTCTCCACAAGAACACCCTCTTCCTACGGGAACGTAAGCTCCGCCTTCTTTGGATAAAAGAGAATAATCATTGCAGTGAAGAACAGGTACCTCAGGCGTATCTGACGAAAGCGTCTTTTGTACATCCACAACACGCTGATTGGAGCTACCCTTCCACATCAGTTTATTATCTTTTAACTCTTTAACAAATTCTCCGTCAACAAGTACATCAACATACAAAAGTCCGGGGTCTTTAAATATTTCTTCCCATTTGGCCCCTGTATATACCCAGATTGTCTTGCCGGGATAATCTTCTTTTATCTTTTTCGCAAGGCTTTTTACTTCCGGCCAGTTTGACGGATGAAGCGGATCACCGCCGGAAAAAGTAATTCCGGCTATATAAGACATATTAAGTTCGTCTTTTATCTCCTTTAAGGCACTTTCATCAAACAAAAGACCGCCGTTAGGATCCCATGTTATCGGATTCTGACAGCCATCGCAGCAGTGTTCACATCCCGAAAGCCAGAGAACAACGCGAAGACCGTCACCGTTCAACATATCATCTTTGGTAATATTATGATAACGCATCTCTACATACTCTTTCTTTCAGATATTTCCACCATTTTATGGTCACTTAAACGGCTGTCGCCATGAACTCTCGAATATGCAAGATAACCGTTCATTCTGTCAATCTTGGTAAGGTTTCTGCTTCCGCATACAGGACAGACATCCATCTCAAGCTCTTCATGACCGCAGTCATCACAATATGCAAGAGAAAGGTTAACGCCTTCATATAATCCCATATCCATTGCTCTGTGAACAAGAGTCTTAATAGCATCAGTATTGTAATCAATAGGATATTTCACATACTGTATTTTGCCGCCGTTACTAAGTTCCCAGAATCTGTATTCAAGATCCTGTTTCTCAATAGGCGTAATATTCTCAGACACATGGCAGTGGAAACTGTTTGATACATAATCACGGTCCGATACACCTTCGATAATGCCGTATTTGCTTCTGAACTGTTTAACCTGAAGACCGCAAAGATTCTCGGCAGGAGTACCGTAAATCGCATAAAGATTACCGTCTTCTTCCTTGAATTCATTGACCTTTTTATTAATATGCTCAAGAACCTCAAGTGCAAAAGCGCCGTCTTCAACAAGACTTTTACCGTTATAAAGGACCTGAAGTTCATTAAATGCAGTAATACCGAAACTTGCTGTGGCAGACTTAAGAATCGGCTTAATCTTATCGCGAAGTCCGAGGTGGCCACCAAGGAATCCGCCTTCGCAATATGCAAGCGGATTGGTAGAAGCTCTCATCTCACCAAGATATGCATACGTTCTGATATGAAGCTGTCTTATCAGGTTAAGATAATAATCAAGAACCTCATAGAAATCGCGGCTTTCATGTCTTGACTTTGCAAGAATCATCGGAAGATGAAGTGAAACGGCACCTATATTGAATCTTCCGACAAATACGGGAGAATCATTCTCATCTGCCGGATGCATTCCGCCTCTTTCATACCAGGGAGAAAGAAAAGCACGGCATCCCATAGGAGAGATTACCTTTCCGTACTGCTTATACATTGAAGCAATATAGCCCTTACCTGTAAGGCTGAGCCAGTCGGGATACATGGTCTTTGAAGAACATTCTACTCCGACATTGAATACATCTTCCAGTTCTCCGCCTTTACCGTGAAGCTTTTCATCATAAAGGAAAACAAGCTTCGGGAAAAGAACAGGCTTCTTACATTCCTTCTTACCCTGTCCGTTCATTCTGACACGAAGCATCGTAATTGTAGCCATTTTCTCAAAAGGCTTTGTTCCTATTCCGGCTGTCATTGTGATAAACGGATAATCACCACGGCTTGAAGCAACTGTATTGAATTTATATTCCCAGCCCTGGAACCCCTGTTCAAAATCTCTTTCTATATCTTTGATTGCTTCCTCATCAGCTCTCTTCTCATCAATACCGAGATCTTTGTATTTACTTATATATTTTGCGTAACTCTTTTCAGCATACGGCTCGAGAATTTTATCAACTTCGGGAACAGTAAATCCGCCGTACTGCTGCGACGCAGCTGAAAGAACAATATCTCCGATAACGTCAAAGGCAACATCAAGTGTCTTGGGTTCGTTATACCAGATATTACCCATTTCGAATCCGCCTTTTAAAACATTTGCAACATCAAAAAGACAGCAGTTCATGGTATCACGTCTTGCGCTCATATCATGAACGTAAATATATCCGTCACGACATGCCTGAATCTCTTCGGTTGTCATGAAGAATTTCATATAAAGTTCCTTGTTAAACTGATTAAAAATAAGGCTTCTTTTGGTTGAAACAAGTGCAGAATCCGTATTGGCATTCTCTTTATCGCCGACATACATAATGGACTGGGTCTTCTTATAAACGTCATCCATCATACGGACAAAATCCTGCTTATAATTACGGTAATCACGATAACTCTTTGCAACAATCGGTTTTACCTGTTCAAGTGCACTTTCAACTATATTATGCATAATGGGAATCGGAATCTCATCAGAATCCAGTTCATCAACTTTATCGCATACATACCGGCAGATTTGTTTTTTCTCTTCAAGTGAAAATCTGGTAAGCGCACGATATGCGGATTTTCCAATGGCAACGATAACCTTATTCAGATGAAAGCCTTCATATGTGCCGTCCTTTTTAATAACCTTAATATCCCTTTTGGGTTTGAACGCCTCTTCGAAATTAAAGTCATTCTCTTCCATTAAACAGCCCCTCCAAACGCTACACTATTTTGTATCGGGTTTACATAATATCACTATATATTGTGCCCGCCAAAATCAGTATACGCACAATAAATAGGGGTGTCAAGGAAATGAGCAAAAAAAAGAAACCCTTTGGGGTTTCTTTTTAAATCAATTTTCAGTATTGGCAGAAGTCTCTGAGGAAGCATTTTCCTTTGTCTTCTTATTTCCCTTCCAAACCTTGTATCCGATAAATCCGCCGATTCCTCCGACAAGAATGAAAACCATCATTGCTACTATATAACTGATAAATTCACTGAAAAACAAAATAAAATTATCCATTTCTATGCCTCCAAAAGTAATATAAGTTTAGCATGTGAATTCTTCATCGTCAAGAAGGTCACCTGAAAGAGCAGAACTTACCGCCATATTGTCGCATCTCTCATTCTCGGGATGACCGTTATGTCCTTTAACCCATACAAATTCAACTTCATGAGATTTTGCCGCAGCAAGAAGCCTCTTCCATAAATCCGTATTCTTAACGGCTTCCTTTTGGGAATTACGCCATCCGTTCTTCTGCCAACCGTAAATCCAGCCTTTATTGAATGCGTCCGTAACATATTTCGAATCAGAAATAACAGTTACAAGGCATGGTTTTGAAAGTGCTTCAAGGCCTGTAATTACACCGAGAAGCTCCATTCTGTTATTGGTTGTCTCTTTATAACCCCGGGAGTACTCTCTTTCGTGAAGAACCCCCTTTGAATCAATATATTGAAGAATCGTTCCAAACCCGCCCGGTCCCGGATTACCTCTCGAGGAACCGTCAGAAAATAATGTTACTTTTTGCATCACATACTCCATACGCCGGTGTCCATAAATCTTCCGGCAAGTTCTTCGGCCTCTTTAATAATTTCTTCGTTATAACCCATTATTTCAAGAAGCTTTATGGCATTTCTTGTTGTTGCCCTTCCTTCCTTAAGCATATAGGAGAAATGAATATCCCCGTTACAGATTTCTTCATCAAAATGGAAATTATGATAAATCTTTTCAAGAAGATATGTAAGCTCAATATCATGAGTTGCTGCAAAACAAAATACATTTTTGCAGGTAAAATTCTCCATAATCTTGGTGGAAGCCGCTATTCTTTCAACAGTATTGGTACCTCGAAGTACTTCATCGACAAAGCAAAGAATCTTTGGTCCCTTACTGCTTTCAGCGTCAATAATACGCTTTAATGCTTTAATCTCTGCCATATAATAACTGTCCCCTGCGGAAAGGTCATCCGAAAGTGACATCGAAGAATAAATTCTGAAAAATTCCGCTTCGTATTTATCTCCCGGTACAGTATGAACAGACTGCGCAAGAACGGCACAAAGTGCAACATTTCGAAGAAATGTAGATTTACCGGAAGCATTAGAACCGGTAACAAGCACACCTTTTTCTTCGGAAAAAGAACACGGAACAGCATCTTCAAGAAGCGGATGGGAAATATTTACGGCATTTATTCCCTTCCCACCAAACTTCGGCAGAGTATATTTATCAAGACTTCTTCTGTACTCACCGACAGAAAGGATATATTCGAGATATCCCATTGTCGTATAAAGCTCATCAATATCGGAGACATGTGAAGAAACTGCCTTCAGTATCATATTGAATTCTATCAGATCAAGATGCGTAATCATCTTAAGGTAATCGCCGATCGCAGACATCGGATCCCCGCCTGTGGCTCTTTCGCTTTTATCAATAAAAGCACTGTGTGCACGAACAGACATAAGTTTTCCGGTTTCCTCAGAAAGACGTTTTCTGATTTCACTGTTTTCTTCCGATTCAGGCAATGATTTTAATATATTTTGTCCTCCGCGGATAAACCTGAGAATAAAGGAGAAACTTGTAAGATAAGGCTCATTCTCGCTCTTTTCCTTAAGATAGGTCAAAATCATGATTATCATATTAAGGATAATCATTGCAAAACCGACAGTCGGACTGAAAAACAGCATGCCTATTCCAAAGGCATATACAGATAACCAGATGAAATGAAGCGCATTGCTTCTTCCCGACAACGTATCAAGAAAATCGAGATACTGATAAAGTGAATATTTGCCTGTATATCCGATTTTTGCAAAAGCTGTCTGGAGCTTTACTCTTTCCTCCTCATGTTCCTCAAAATACCTGATTAGTGCTTCCTCATCCGAAGAAAGCGACAATTCGCCTTCAGAAAGTTCAGGTGATCTTAAGCGGTATATCAGATACTCCTCACCGCAGGATGAATGAGTATAATTTATTCTGTCAAATACAGATAAAAGAGAAAGATCATTCCAGGTTATTTCATCGATAACATAAGCACCGCGGTGTTTTTCAAAGTATTTTCCGAGGAAGTAATATCTTTCCGGAAGTGTATCACGTCTTTCTCTCTTCTTGCCGTAGTTCCTTCTGAGATTAACTATGAAGCGTTTTCTCTCCGCGCCTTCGGCAATAAAGCATCTAATACATACAGCCAGAAAAAGCCCTATTATTACAGCAAAAATAATTACAGTATCCATATCATACAAAACCTTTATCCGAGATTTTCAGGCCCAAAGCTTTCCGGAAGAAGTTCGGAAAGCTTGTGAACCTTATAATTTTCTGTAGAAGTTGCAACAATAACTTCAAGTTTGTCCGGATCGTTAAACTCACGAAGAAACTGTCTGCAAAAACCGCAGGGGTAAGTAAAGGATACTTCTCCTCCCTCTTGTCCTCCTGCAACGGCAACAGCAAGTATCTTTCTGTCGCCCTCCGAAACTGCTTTTGATACAGCGCATCTTTCAGCACAAATTCCTACCGGATACGAAGCGTTCTCAATATTGCAGCCACTGTATATTTTACCGTTCCCCGTATAGCAGGCAGCTCCGACAGCGAAATGCGAATAAGGACAATAGCTGTTTTTTCTTGCAAGAATTGAGGCATTTATCAGCTCTTTAATAACTATATCATCCATTATTTCATTCCTTTGATTACACTTGTAACAAGTGCCTTAAATTTGGGTGCGGCTTCTTTTCCGGCTGCCTGAACCTCATCATGTGAAAGAGGAGTCGCAGACAGACCTGCAGCTTTATTGCAGATACAGGAAATTCCGCAGATTTGCATTCCCATATGCTTCGCCGTAATGGCTTCGACAACAGTGCTCATCCCTACGGAACCAGTCCCAAGCATCTTAAGAAGCCGTACATCGGCAGGTGATTCAAAGGACGGACCGGTAAGCTGTGCATAAATACCCTCTTTTAACTCTATTCCGAGTTCATATGCACTCTTTCTGATTATCTCCTGAAGAGATTTCGTATAAACCTCTGTCATATCGGGAAATCTCGGTCCGAGTTCATCAATATTGGCACCGATAAGCGGATTGGGTGCAAAAACAGCAATCTGGTCGGTAATCATCATAAAATCACCGGGCTTCATATCATCCTGAAGACCGCCGGCAGCATTTGTCAGGAAAAGAATCTCTGCTCCCATAAGCTTCATAAGTCTGATTGGAAGAATAACATCGCTTATTTCATAGCCTTCGTAATAATGAACACGTCCCTGCATGCATACTACCGGAACGCCTTCTACATAACCGAAAACAAACTGACCCTTGTGACCGGGAACAGTTGATACCGGGAAACCTTCGATTTCCTGATAAGGAACACGGCAAACAACTTCCATACCGTCAGCATAGTCACCAAGTCCCGACCCGAGTATAAGCGCTACCTTCGGAACAAAATCAGTTTTCTTACGAACACATGAAAGACACCCCATTAATTTCTCATATTCTTTACCCATAAATCTACCCCTTTCTTTATAAACGGTTTATAACACGTACAGCCACTATCACTTTTTGCTTATGTAACCTGTAATAATATCCGCTGCATTCTTATGACTCTTCTGTCCGGGATGAAAACGTGACCCGACAGTATCATCATTTGTATCTGTAAGCTCAAGAAAAGTAACATTAGTGTCACCGGTATCGGAAGAATACTTTTCCATAGCTTCCTTTATGTACTTTGTCATAAAAAGGCCAAGCATTCCGTAAACCCAGATTATTTCAGCTTTCGGATTATTCTTTCTTAACATCTTAAGAAAAGAATACACACCGGTTTCGAATATTTCCTTTGAAGCTTCCTCAAGGCGCGAGCCGTCTTCGGATTTACTAAGCTTAAATGATTTACCGTCAGCAGGATTTACAAAAAGCGGCTGGTCTAAAGCTCCGCAGTCATTTGTTCCAAGATTAACAACAACATAATCAGGCTGCCAGGAATTAAAATCATTTGCTTCCCCGGATCCGAATGAAAGATTCCGCTCCCCCTTAAGAGGTCCGCACACTTTCTCATATACGGAAGGAAGCGTGCTGAAAATGTTATTGTCCCATCCGCATACTGTTCCCCATCCGCTTTGTGATATTACGCGGTAATCGGCATTTAGGCTTTCAGCAACTCTTGTTGCATAATGAAATGCAGGAGAAAAGAACATGGAAATCCAGTCCATATCTTTTTTTGCGCCGACTGCTCCTTCGCCTGAGGTGATACTGTCACCAATAAATTCAATTCTTAAATCTTTTGACGGCACAGGCTCAAGCGTTCCTTCACATTCAACACTTTCAAGAACAAGCATTGCCTTTTCATCATCGCCCATTGCCTGAACTTCCTTGATAATACGGACAAGCTTGGTTTCTTCCGGATTCATGCTTCTGAAAAGACATATTCTCGACTTTCCCTTAGGAAGCATCTGTCTTGAGATAACATATCCGTTAATCATTACAGCAATCCACTGCTCGAAATTGTTATAATCGGATTCAAGATTAATAAAGCATGCAGAACCCTTTACGGCAAATTCCACGCCGCTTGCGCTCCAGAAAAGAGCAAGTCCGTCCGAACTTTTTCCGCACCTTCCGAACACTCGAAAGTATTCGTCACTTCTCGTAGAAATATTCGTTTTGTTCACAGTCATTTCCCTCCTTATGACTCTTCCTTCGGGAACCCGAATAACAGTCCCCTTGTTCCTGTTCCTATATAAAATCTACCGGGAATTCTTTTATCTCCGTCTATAGAATTTATATCACCGTACATCTGTGAATCACTGTTAATTTTCTCTATCGTCATTAAATCGTCCGGACTTCTGAAAAATCCATATTCCCTGTCTATGACTCCGGAAAAATATAACATTTTATTCCCTGAATCATTGGAACTTATACGGCATCCCAGACCGATTCTGTATACGCAGTCTTTGTCCTTCGAAAGCTTAACTATATTAAGATCTCCGGTTTCCGATAAATATTCCATCTTAAACAGACCGTAATTGCCTGCAGCAATATAGAATACACCGCTTTTACCGTATTCACCGCGAATTTCGGTATATTCGGACAGATTAACAGTGCCGAAATCAACCTTTGACGGATAGAATGTCGGAACATTCTTTTTTACAAAGGTTTCACCGTAGTCGGTTGATACATATATTCTTCCGTTATCACCAAAACCGAAGAATAAATCGTTTCTTATTCTGTCAGAAAAGACTTTGATTTTACCGTCCGAAAGTTCAAAACCGTTCTTATCAACGACCTTGGATTTGGAAAAGGTGTATCCGCCGTTATGACTTACTATTACACCGTCAAAAAACAAATCATACCCTTCTCCAACGCACCAGACAATATGCCCCCCGTCAGGACTCATCGCGACAAACCCCGGGTCTACATTGGGCATTTCAATGTTACGAAGAAGACTGTCAATATATGGCGTTATTCCGTAAGGCATCTTAATTCTTGTAAAGGAATTACATAAATCCCTTGAAATAATAAGTCCGCCCTTTGATGTTCCTGTCCAGTTTCCTCTTGCTGTTACAATAACGGTTCCCGGCATTGCATCGGAATAATCGGCATTGATACAGGTTACATATTTATGGTTATTCTCATCCATAAACGGCTTCTTTGCGGGTTCAAAAAGACCTGTAAAACCAAAGCCTCCTATATCACCGACAAGATCAATACATTTAACGCCGCCTTTAAGCGGTGAGTACACTGCCATGTGTACTGTTTCTTCAATTCCGTCATTCCAGTCTGTGAATACTCTTTTATTGTCAGCAAGGTTCATGCATCTGAAAAGACCCGTGCCTGAATTAATCCAGAGTTCCTCCGGATTAAATGGATTTATCTTAACATCTGAAACCCAGTGAACCGTACTTCTGTTATCATAAAGCTCCGGCGCCAGATAAGGAGCTCTGGTAACAAGATTTCCTATAACTGTTCCAAGAAGAATTACCTGCCAGTGATCGCCGTAATCGGAAGAATAATAAATCTTATCTCCCTGTTTTCTGCATATAGTGGATAATGCAAGAAGTCCCGGGCTGGCTTTACAGGAAGATATGCCCGAAAAGCCAAAATCATATCCTGCGTTTCTCGACATATTCCCTTCATCATCAAACGTAAAAATCCTGTCATCACGGCTTTCCGGCGTATTATACGGAAGTCTGACAGTATTTGCGGCAGTCGGCGTAATATCAGCATAAGAAGATATTTTGCCGTTTCGAAGGAAATCATATCTTACAACCATTCCGCCGAGAGCATCTCCGCTGTCGCAGCTGTAAGAAAGTTCCGGAATATAACCGCTTCTTCCTGTCTGCGAAAACGTAACATAAAGGTATTTGCCGTCAAAAGAATATCTTTGTGCAACATGTCCGGGAAAAATCGACTCACGGTAATTTTGGGATTTCGGCTCTGAAAGAGGCATAAAAGAATCACCTCTGTCATAAGATACATATAATGAATGTCCCCTTTTACCGTTCTCCTGATTGGTAACACCTGCAGAACCGACAACAATTACTTTTTCATCCGGAGATACAAATACAAATGTGAGAAACAGTTCCGGAAGTGCTTTATTTTTTTCCCAGTTCCTTCCTCTGTCATGAGAAATCAGAAGTCCGCCTGTCTGTGACGCAAAATAAAGCGTATTGCAGTCAACCTTCGATACAACAAGTCTCTCTCCGGTTCCTCTTCCGGACAGATTTCCGTGAACAGGCACAGGAATTGAATAATAATCAAAATGATTTCCTCTGTCGTCAGAAACACAGAGTGTTCCTTCACTCTCCCCGTACCTTCCGCATGCAATATACAGTCTTGACGAATTATGGTCATCCAGAGCAATTGCAATAGGATAACTTTCTTCAATTGTTCCGGGAGTAATATGGTCACCGAGCGATTTCCAGACACGCTTTACCGCTTCAAATCTGTATACGCCCCCGATATCTGTTCGAGCATAGAGAATATCCTCCATAGACTCATGATAACAGAGCCCTGTTACATATCCTCCGCCGGGGATGGGAATATTACGATATTCATAAGCAATTTCTTTCACTTCATATCCCCCATAATAGTTCGAGTAAGTTCTTCTCCCCTAAGACAAGGGTCAACAATTGTCATTTCTCCGTTACAGAGCGTAACCATTCTGTTACAAAGTGACAATTCATCTTCTTCATGTGAGGTAATAAGGATTGTTCCGCCCGCCTCAAGATACATTGTAAGAAAAGACCTGATCTCTTTCTTATACACGAGATCGAGTGCAGCTCCGGGTTCATCCATAATAAGCATGGCAGGATGATTCTGCAGAGCGATGCCTATGCTGACTCTCTTCTTCATTCCGCCCGAAAGCTTTGAAACCTTTTTGCCGAGAAAAGAGGATACTCCGAGAACACTTAGAAACCCGTTTTCAAGCTCCTTCTTAAACTCAGCAGACGAACCTGCATACCACATTTTGAGATTCTGCCTTACAGTAAGTTCCGGAATAAGAGGATTCTCCTGCGGAACATATCCGACCATTTTAAGTCTTTCCATGGGATTATTCGGAAGCTCTTTTCCAAACATCATAACCTTACCTGATACGGGCTTTCTTGCACCGGCAGCAATTGATAAAAGTGTAGTCTTTCCGCATCCGTTCATACCAACAAGGGCGACACAGTCGCCCTTGTTAATATCCAGTGATACATTTTTAAGTATTTCATTTTTATGGAATGAATATGAAATATCCTGAAGTGAGAACATATATTATCCTTATGCCCAGTCAGAAGAAACAGGTTCCTTAATGCTTACAAGAACAAACTGTTCATGAAGAAACCACTGACCTGTTGAAGGTTTGTTTCTGAACTTAAGCATGCGCGGTGAATCTGCTCCGCTACTCTTTAAGTATAATGTAAGGTAACCCTCTGAAAGCTGGTCCTTACTGTGAGGATTATCAATGATTGTAATCTCATAAGGAGCACTCGGTGTATAACCGTTCTCAGGTGAAGAACCCTTAAAATATGACATGGGAATAAAATCCTGAGTTGCAAAACGATCTTTTATAAACTGCTTCTCGTAAGCACTTACTTCAGCAGGTCCTTTAAGAAAATCAATCATACGAAGTGCTTCCTCGGGATTTTCCTTATATCTGGTGAATGCTGCAATGGTAAGAAGAGCAGTATCTTCGGCATTTGTAAGAGAACTTTCGGGAAGTTCCTTCATTTCTTCAAGCGTAGATGGTATAGCAGATAATTGCGACATAATAAGCCTCCTTTTGTATACTATATAAATTATGTTAATAATATCAGAAACAGATATGTTTCACAAGGATATTTACTTGTGATAAACGGTCAGTTTGTGATAAATTATTATTGAATTTTGAAAGGATTACGGTGCCTTTAATGGATAATAAAAACTTTTACATAAACTATGTTACTGAAAATCCGGATAATACCAAAAAGCCCACAAAAAAGGTTAAGTTTGTGATTATCTTTGTGCTTAGTGCAGCGCTTCTCATTTTCGGCGTTTTCTTATCGCTTCATTTATACAGGACAAATTCACCCGAATATTTATTTGACACCTGCCTTTCTGAAATAAAGAATTCCTTTAACATAACTTCTTCCCTTAATGAGAAATTAAATCTGTCCGGAATTATTAAAGGCACCTTGGACGGAGATGTGAATTCTTCTTTCGATTTCACAATTGACAATCTCGAAGGTGATGCCCTTCCGTCATATTCGTATCTTATAAAAAGCGCAGGTCTTAAAGTTGATTCCTCTTTTGATACGCATTCAAGAAAAGCACTATCCAAATTCGAAATCTATTACGGCGGTATACCGTTTGCGGATTCAACACTTTCGGTTGACGAAAGCGTTACGTCTCTTTCTGTTCCTTACCTTTATGAAGGCAGTCTTTTTATTGATACAGGCAGTCTTTCCAAAGATTATGCAAATTCTTATCTTCAGTCTCTTTCAGGCATAGAGCTTCCCGATGTCTCCTATTCCGTATTTGATTACACCGATGCTTTTTTTGCAAGAGTTTCGGATATTCTTTCAGGGATGGGTACAGATACACTTAGTGCTAAAGCGATTTATGAGAAAGGCGACAGTAAGCTTCTTCTTACTCCCGATGGCAAAAAAGGATGCAATTCTTACATAATGAAATTTGAAGGTGAAGACCTGATGTTAACGCTCTTTACCTATAAGAAGCACCCCTTATCGTTGTCTGTAAGTGATATCATCGAAGAAGGCGGCGAAAGACTTGGGATTACACTGGATCTTAATTTTGTCGGAGATATTAATGTCACAGACGATATTAAAGGTCAGCTTACGCTTTCCCTTCTCGGCGTCTCTTCATCTCTTAATTTTGAAATTGTGACGAAGCTGTCAGATGATACCGAAATTGAAAAAGAAATTTCATTTGCCCTTTCAGGCGACGTGATTAAAGGAAATGCAGATATTACATACTATCCTTCCGATATTTCTCTTATAACTTCACTCGATATAGAAAGCACTCTGACTTCTCCGATAGGCATAAACTCCGTAATTTTGTTTGAGAATATTGAAAAAGGCTCAAAATTTACAATTAACATTACCGATTTATATTTAAATTTAAAAGACAGTTTTCTGTGCAGAGGAAACGGCAGCTTTTCCTTAGACACAAGCGCAGAACCTGTTATTCCGGAATATGAAGCAAGCAGAAATCTTGTAACAATGACAAAAGAAGACTACGACCTTTTATTTCAGGAAATTCTTAAAAACCTGACACAGGGTCCTCTTTCTTCACTTATTTCGGAGTTTATTCTGTAATGGGAATAAGATTAAAACTGATAAAAGCACAAATTCATAAAGCACTTACCTATTTTCCTCAGGTTCTTCTTGGAATAATAATTATGGCAGGTCTGTTTTTCCTGCTTTTTTCTTATGCAACAAAAGTATTAAGTGAGGAAAAAAGTGCCGTTACCATAAAGGTTGCACTTGTAATCGAAGAAGACTCAATGAGCACCGACTGGGCTGTCGGACTTGTAAATTCAATGGATTCAATAAAAGACCATTTCGATTTCATAAACATGACAGATTCTGAAGCAGATGAAGCACTTGTAAGAGGCGATGTAATAGCAAAGCTTTTTATCCCGGAATCTGCCATTGCAGGCATTCTGAACGGTTCTAATATTCATTGCGTTATTACGATGTCAGATAAAGACCCTTTATCAGCTATTCTTTTCGAAGAACTGGCAAGGTCAGGAAGTATCACTCTATCTGCCGCACAGGCAGGAATATATACTGTTTCCGATATTTTTATTAATCAGGGATTATCCAAAGATGAACGGGAAACGGCCTATAATGATGTTGATGCCTTCAATCTGAGTTATGCTCTTTCCAGAAACCTCCTTTTCAGAAAAAGAAATGCATCTGCAACAAAAGGTCTGTCTCTTGTCTCCTACTATCTGTCAAGCGGAATACTGTTCATACTTCTTATGTCGGGAACCGGCCTTCTTCTTTTCTACAGAACAGGAAAAGATGCTCTGATGTACAAATGTCTCAGTGCAGGAATTGGTTCCTTTACCGAATTCGTATCAGGGTACCTTTCAGTTTTCATTTATCAGTTTTTCCTTTTGATGATTCTCATGGCAGGATTCTATGCGTACCTAAAAGGCTTTACTTCATGGGCAGGTTCACAGATAAGTCCTGTTATGCTTACTCTTTTCCTCAATATGCTTCTTCTTACAGTTGTTACTTCGGCGTTTCTGACAATGCTGCTTACAATTTTTCCGGCAACCTCATACGCTGCAATGTTTATGTTTCTGATAATTGTTGTTCTCATGCTGCTGTCAGGAGCTTTTATTCCTTCGGCCTTTCTTCCGGAAACGATAAGACGCATAGGAAATATCCTTCCAACAACTAATATGATGAGTATTGCGCAGTCTTCTCTTTCACTATGCGATGCAGGTGATTCTTTGAGTTCGTTCCATATCATGAATTCAAATTCATATTTTTCACTTTTGTATGCATTATTTTTTGGCGCAGTATCAGTACTTGTAATTAAAGTAAGGAGGTGCAGAAAATGACCTCCTTTATTATGCGTTACCTGAAAAATACGTTTATCCGATTTCTTCAAAAGCCTCTCATAATCGCGCTTATTATACTGCTTCCTGTTCTGACATATTTCTATATAAGCCAGACCGGCGAAATGACAGGCATTCGTGTTCTTCTATATACGGAAGAAGGAAATGAATTTAATGACAAAATAATAAGTAACCTCCTATCAAGAGACACTTTAATAAACTTTGAAACAGCGCCAAGTGAAAGATCTCTGTATGAAGATGTTGCTTCATCAAAATGCGAATGCGGATATGTATTTCCCAATAATCTTACAGACCTTTTATCACGCGGGCAAAAGAAAAATCTCGTTGATCTCTATGTGTCCGGAAGTACAACCTGCGATAATGTAATAAATGAAATTGTATATTCGGAGCTCTTTCGGGAATACTCTCTACAGCTGCTAACTGATTATCTTGATAATTACGATGGACTTTCTGAAGTTTCCGATGAGGAAATTCGCGAAATTTATAACAGACACATGGAAGACGGTTCAACCTTCGCTTTTGATTTCCAAAATCCTGTTTCTGATTTCGGAAGTTTTTCCAAGAAACTTACCGGTAATATGCTTGTGGGAATCTTTGGAATTCTTATTTTCCTTTCAGCTTTTTCAGGTGTTATTCTGTACGGGCGCGACTTAAAGGATGGAATTTTCTGCAATGTCACGTTAAAAGCCAGACATCTCATCGCCCTTTGTCACGTGCTCTGCCCTCTTTCAATTACTGCGGCAGTTTCTGCAATATCACTTTGTTTTGCAGGCTTTTATACAGGTTACAGACAGGTACTTGTATTCATTATATATTTTGTCGTAACACTCCTTATTAATTATCTTCTGCATTTTCTGATTAATTATCAGATGGTAATGATGATTATTATGCCCATTTATCTTATGGGCTGCCTTGTGCTTACTCCGATGTTTATCGATCTTTCGATATACATTCCGGCTGTAAAGTATATTCGACTGATATTTATCCCGAATGTTCTGTTTCTCACATAACAGAACTATTTGAAATATAATACAAATTATGTTAATATTTCCGAGAATATTATGAAATGAGGAATCGATATGATAAAAGATTTATTAAAAGGTGATAAGAACCATATTTCCTTTGAAGTGTTCCCTCCCAAAAAGGAAGATGAATTTGACGGCGCATTTGAAGTAATGGACAAGCTTTCAAAGCTTTCACCCGATTTTATATCAGTAACCTATGGTGCGGGCGGAAGCCGTTCCAAGAAAACCATTGAAATAGCAAGCTATATTACGAACACTCTCGGAATTGACAGTATTTGCCATATGACCTGTGTCGGAGCTACGAGGAATTCCATACGTGAAGTATATGAAGATATGAAAAAGAATAATCTTAACAATCTTCTTGCCCTTCGCGGAGACAGACCCGCTTATATGACCGATGAAGAATACTTCGGCAAACAGTTTGACCATGCTACCGATCTTGTTGAATTTATCCGTAATGACCTTGGCGGAAAGGATATGATAATCGCCGGTGCCTGCTATCCCGAAAAGCATTTTGAATCACCTTCACTTGATTTTGATATAGACAAGATGCTTCTCAAAGAAGAATGCGGCGTATCGTTCTTTATATCACAGCTTTTCTTTGATAACGATATTTTCTACAGATTTATTGAAAAAGCGAGAAAAGCCGGTGTTAAATCACCTATTCTTCCGGGAATAATGCCTCTCGTATCCGCAAATATGCTCGGAACAACGGTTTCGCTTTCAGGTTCATCCGTTCCGAAGGAACTTACGGATCTCGTAGCAAAATATGCAGATAATCCTTCCGATATGAGACGCGCCGGTGTTGAATATGCAATTAAACAAATCAGAGATTTAAGAGCACATGAAGTTGACGGAATACATCTTTACTCAATGAACCGTCCCAAAACAACCGAAGAAATCGTTAAAGGAATTTAATGCAAAAAAAACTCCCTCAAAAAGGCGGTGCTACTAAGGGATTTTTAGAAAATATTTGTAAATGACGTTTTCAAGCGGTATGAAACAAAGAAAATCTAAAATCGGAGGTAGCACTATGGCAGCTAAGAATTGCAGAAACATGAAGGTTTATGAGCAGAGCGGATATCATTACAAGTCCACACCGACTATTATGCTGAAAGGACTGT
>JAZLHJ010000065.1:0-2780 GCA_045616785.1 Lachnospiraceae bacterium | reverse complement strand
GTACAGGTGATGGAATTGCGGAGCAGGACATAAAATGTTGTGGTTCCGATGCAAGGTAAATGAAATAATTTCTTGTTACATCTTTTCCTCGACTGTTAACAGGTAATATCCTGTGAAAAAAGAGAGCATTTTACTATGAATGGAATCAAGTACATTAGAGAGAAAAGTAATTTTTCAAAGAATGCCTTAGCAGAACGTATGGGCGTTACAAGACAGACGATTACGCTTTGGGAAAAAGGCGTTCGAAAACCTGATTATAATCATTTACAATGGCTTTGTGATTTTTATGGGGTTCAAGAAAAGTGGTTTGGAGAATTATCTGAGCAAGACTTACATATCCTTAATGAAATGCCAATGTACAGTCATTGGGATGGGGATAAAGAGTATTTTTCATTTGCACCAGTGGAAAATGAGATTCGCATTAAATGTGGCGAATTAGAGGTTATGCTTGATGAGAAATACGCAGATACCCTAAGAAAGAAAAAAGAATTTATCAATCGAGTTAATCAGTATTTATGCCTTCCGGGGAAAAATCAAGAATATTTATTCGATAAAATCACCACAGCGGAAAGAGGAATGAAAGAAGTAAATATGTACCTCGATTTGATGGATACGGTGCAGGGAATAGGCGCAGAGGATCGTATTTTGAAAGTACCTTTTAGGTATGAGATAAGAACAGCATTACTTGCAATGATGATTGCCTCAGGACAGTATTCTATTGATGATATCAGAGCGTTGTATGAAGATGAATTCACAGATGGTCAGTGCTGTGGTGTAGAGGATAAATATCTTGAAGAATTAGCTGACATGATGAGTCAGCATTGGAATGGTATTAAGAATTTTCACCTTGAAAAGAGGAAACGAATGAGGGAGAGCCGGAAAAAGGGATATGAAAGTAGAAGCGTGTTAACATAACTAAAATTATGGTAAACGTATTTTTAACGGACACCTTCTGCAGTATTCTTAGCATGTAACATAGATATAGGATACACCGGCAGGAGGGAACAAAATGTATTCACGAGAATATGAAGGCAAACATATTGTTAAGTTCAACTATCCTTTCTGTACTTTCTGTGGGGCTAATCTTACAGAGCAGAAGGGATTTTCTGTTTCTTTGAAGGCTTGGATATGTACTGAATGTAAGCAACCGCTTTTCAATAATGACGATGAACTCGAGAAGAAAAGATTTCCGGACATGCTGCAACTTTGCGATAAGTGCGGAGCGATTCTGGATAATCAGAAAGGGTTCACCGATTGGGAAGATGAATGGACTTGTACGGAATGCGGACACGTTAGCCCTATCGGAGAAGATAATAATTCGGAATCGGATGCAAGATGGAAGTTTGAAAAAGAGAAGAAGGCGAATCAGGGTATGACTACCAAGGAAGCAAGAATAATCGAAGATGAATTTTATAGAAAGAGCAGGCCTACGGAAGAGGATATTTTCATGTTTACAGAAGCCATGGAGTTTCTCATCGACAAGGAAAAGAATCCGCGCGATATGATGAGCCTGGGCGGACATTATTACGACTGGAAAAACTTCGACCTGGCACTTAAATATTATGATATGGCAGCGACTTATGATTATACGGATGCATATGCCTGTCTTGGGTATATCTGGTATTACGGACGTACCGGCGAGAAGAATTATAAGCTTGCTTTTGAAAATTATACCAAGGCTGCTGAGCGAGGTGATCTTCAGTGCGCTTATAAGCTGGCAGATATGTACAAGAACGGATATTACGTAGAAAAGGATTACGAGAAGTATAAGGAAATGGTGGAAGAGATTTATAACAAGCTTCCTGAACCTTATGGTGTTAGCGTTGGCCTTCCTATTCCCGAAGTGTACACACGTCTTGCAAGAATCAGAGTTGAGCAGGACAAGGTTGACGAGGCAGTGGATTTGTATGTAAATGCCAAGGAGTTCCTTGCACAGAGAATTAAGTATAATGCTTTCTTTGGCAACCTTAATATTATGAGCTGGCTCATTAAGGATTTATATGAACTTATTGAGTTTGATGAGGACTTCATTGATCTGTTTGATATGTATTATCTTCTTAGGAAACCTGCGAAGGTTACATTTAAGCTTAATAGGAAGAAATACGAAATTGAGTCACTGATGGAAGATGGCGAATGCGTTATTAAGTTCGGGGATACCTGGTATAGAACCGTTGAAGATTTCATGCAGAAGGCGTCAATCAATAACCGGGCCATTACAGCACTCAGTGATCAGTTCTATTCGTGGGAGGTGCTCGCATGGACGAAATAATCAAAATCAAAGACGATAATTACGAAAGATATGAGGATCTTCTTTGTAAACGCGATCAGCTTGAAAAAGAAGCTGCGATATACATGGAAGATTACATTCGTACCTTTGGCGAACTCCTTACGGAAGTGTTCAAAGAGAAGGTTGCCTGCATTGAGAAAAAGAAAGCTATTTCCTATTGTCAGGCAATGGTCAATCGCGGAAATGTGATTAATCAAGAGGAATTCAATGCCTATATTGCGGAGCAGATGGCAGACTATTACAAACAGATAGAGCAGATGGTCGCTGATAATGAAGCCGCAAAGAAGGTTTCTTATTCTCCGGAGGCTACTGTTAGGAAAGTAAAGCAATTGTATCGCAAGATTGCAAAGCTTATTCATCCAGATATTAATCCCAAAACAAAGGAAAATGATACACTTTCCGAATTGTGGCTTCGAATAACGAGGGCGTATCATATGAATAATCTTGAGGACATGGAGGAACTTGAGGTTTTAACAATAAAGGCTCTTGAACA
>JAZLHJ010000064.1:0-14194 GCA_045616785.1 Lachnospiraceae bacterium | reverse complement strand
GTAAAGAAAGTTGAAAAATTAGCTAACAAAATACAAAAAGAACCCATCTAGAGATGAGTTCTTTCGTATTAATCGGAGTGACGTGATTCGAACACGCGGCCTCTACCTCCCTAAGATAGCGCTCTAGCCAAACTGAGCCACACCCCGATTGGGTAAGCATTTTTGCTCACAAAGGACATTATATAAATGTGTAGTGCCAATGTCAAGCATAAAATTTGAAATCCGAGGAGAAAATTTTCGGGGAAATTTTTAGGGGGATTTTCCGTATTATCAGAGTTCACTTTCTGAGTAAAATAACGTACAATATAAATACGAGTTAAGTAACACGAAAATGGTTGAGAAAAGGAGAATCAGTATTATGGATATTATCGGAACATATCAGGTGAGAACACTTATCGGAGCTACTCCTGACGGCCCGAGGATGGTTACAAGAGAGGAATATATAGAGGCCGCAAAATCTTCCGGTAATTCACCGCGTGAGATAATGCAGAGCATTATGACAGCAAACGGACGACTTAAGATAAGTGAAGACGGTAAGCTTTATGCTCTTTCACCTATTCCGGAAGGCGTTCCGGAAGCTGATATTCAGGCTGCTGTTGCCGCCGGTCAGATTGTTATGGCTGAGAACGGCTTTTGTGTTATGAAAAAAAGTGATGTCTATGATTGGAAGGAAGAAGACGGAAAGTTTCTGTATGATACGAGGCAGGAGAGGGAAGTGCTCGGCGAGAAGATTTCGGCTTGGGACGACCTTAAATTTGACGGAGAAACAGTTACTTTTGCCGACGGTCTTGCTGTATATGAGAAAATATAAGCAGGCTTTTGGGGCTGTTTGATAAAAGAAGAAAGAAACTGTAGAAATTAGCGAAAAAAGTTGCGAAATTAAGTAATATTTTGTGGAGTTTTTAAAAAGTTGATGATATAATGAATCTGTGTAAATCTGTATGATAAGACATTAAAATGTTTCTATTAAATACATACAAAGGGGTAATTTGTAATGGCAGGAGAGAAAACAGTTTGTTGTATATGCGGAGAGAAAATCAATTTAACGGTTAATACCCATGGGTATCTTAACACCGGAAATGAAGATGAGAAAATCTGTTATACCTGTAACTTCAATAAGGAGATTATTCTCGGGGCTTACTACTCAAGAAAAGAGAAGAATGAGGCAGAGGCATATTTTATTGAATTTATTTCAAACAAGATTGTTCCCCCGTATGTTGCGGATGGAATGTCTACCTGGAGCGCAAACCTGAAATACTCTGTAAATGAGATGCAGGAGAAGCTTAAAGCAGAACAGGAAGCACAGGAAATTGCAGCACAGGAATCAGCTACTCATTCACAGGCAGTTCAGGGTGAAGTATTCTACGGAGAAATCGTTAAAGATGAGATCCCGAATGATGCAGAGACACAGAAGCAGGTTATCAGAGAGGTTCTTCCTTTCCTTACAACCGGTTATACTTTCATCGGATATACAATAGATGAACAGTATGGTATTGTTTCAGGTGACTTTGTTATGGATTCAGGTTCGTCCAAATTTGCAGATGTTTTTGGCGGATCTTCAAACAGCGGAGCAACTCTTACGGAGAAGTTCCACAATGCCAAGCAGCAGGCTAAGATTGCAATGGTTAAGGAAGCAATGGCAATCGGTGCAAACGGTGTTATCGGAGTAACATTTGACTGCGTATCACTCGGCGGAAATAATGTAGCCATTTCGGCAAACGGAACAGCTGTAAGAATTAAGGGCAGAAACGAACTTACGGATGATATTATTAAGACAGATAAGAATGCCGGAACAGGAGAGGCAGCCGCACCTGCTGAAAATGCAGCGGCACCTGCAGATACAATTGTTGCACCCGGAGCAGAAGCACAGACTGCACCTGCTGAAGCCGTGGTAACAACAGAGGCAGTTGTTGTAAACTAAATATTTGTATCATATTATATGACTCTTACAGGCTTTCATTCGAAATTTCATCGGATGTAAAGCCTTTAAGATTTTTTGGGGGTAAATATGGTTACGCAGTTGATTGAAATTTTAAAAGGGCATAAGGTCTTTCTTCAGACCCATGATTTCCCCGATCCCGATGCACTTGCTTCAGCATACGGAATGAAGGTGCTGTTATCGAATTTTGGCATTGAGTCTGTTATCGTATATAAGGGTGAGGTTGAGAAGATAAGTGTAAGGCGGATGCTTTTTCTTTTTAATATAGAGGTTGTAAGCATTGAAAATCTTCCCGAGATGAAACCGGAGGATTATATTGTCACTGTTGACGCTCAGAAATACAACTCGAATATTACGGATTTTATTGGCGACGAGATTGCATGTGTCGACCATCATCCGACTGTAAAGGAATGTGATTACAAGTACAAGGATGTGAGAATTTGCGGCGCGTGCGCATCAATTGTTACGGGATATTTTGAAGAACTCGGAATTCCGATTGACAAGAATACAGCTACAGCGCTTTTGTATGGAATTAAAATGGATACGGATTCGTTCAACCGCGGAGTAACAAAGTATGATGTTGAGAGATTTGCAACTCTTTCCGAGGTGGCAGATATGCAGACTATCGTAGGCCTTTATAACAATACGATGGAACTGAACGATCTTCAGGCGTACGGAGAGGCAATACGAAATATAAAAGTGTATGGGAAAGTCGGCTTCGCATATATTGATTTTGAATGCCAGGACCCTCTTATCGCAATGGTTTCTGATTTTGTACTCAGACTTGATGTTGTTGAAGTATCTGTTATATATACAAAGCGCGGAGGCGGTTACAAATTTTCCGTGCGAAGTGAGAATCCCAGGATAAATGCCGGCAGGCTTACAAAGACTGCACTTAGAAACGTCGGAGACGGCGGCGGTCATGCACAGATGGCCGGCGGAATAATATTTAAGGATAAGGTGGAGCTTCTTAGGGACGACCATGACAACTATATTGAGAAGCTGTTCATGGACGCCTTGGAAGAACTCAGATAAGGAAAAAAGGAAGCTTTCTGTCACTATGGTTTTCTTCAAGATACTCCTTGTGAGACAGGAAATCTTCATTATTAAAGTATCTTGCGCCTTGAGGACAAACTTTGATGCATGCCTGGCATTTAATGCAGACACCTGTGTTCTCGCAAGTGTCGGTATTTATTGTTCCTTCCGGACAAACTTTTGTACAGGCCATGCAGCCTGTACATTTTGTTTTGTCGATAACCGGAACCGCTTTAAGAAATGAAGCGGGAGAACCGTCCTTTTTCAGCGGCTTATAATAGGTAAGTGTATCTTTTTCGCCGGGAAATTCCGGCTCGCCGGTAGCTCCGGATAGAATTTCGGAGACAATTTTCTCGGCACATTCTGACACGAATGTCATATCTTCCTCATCCGGACGGTTTTCGCCGATGGACGCAAAACTGTGAGCTGAAGGTACGGCAAGACCTGATATAACTCTGAATCCGTTATTCTTCATAAGGAGCTTTAGCTCGGTAAGCGAATAGTCAAAGGATCTGTTTCCGAAGGAGGTAACGGCAATTCCTATTGAACCGCTTGATTTGATGCAATCTTTTATATATGGCATTATTCGGTTCGGAACTCTTCCTGCATAGGTCGGAACTGCAATTATTACTATATCATCGGAAGTGAAATTAAGTTCGCTTCTGTTTTCTTTTAACGTAAAGTCATATGTTTCCATTGGAATATTCAGGCCTTTGGAAAGCTTGTCAGCAAGAAAAAAGGCAATCTTTCCGGTGTTATGGCAGGGACTGAAGAAACAGGTACAAATTTTCATAACATTTCCTCCAAAAGTGTCGTAAGATATAATCATAATAATCCTGCAGACATTGCAGGGCAACAGAAAGGTCGGGAAATTATAAAATGGAGAAAATTACACTTTGTATCTTTCCTTTGGCACTCCTTGTGCTTTTGTTTGCCGGATGCAAAATATCAAAAAGGGGAACTTTCAGGGAAGACTTTTTCTCTCTGCGCGATTCGAAAAATCTGCAGATTATTGCAGCCTTTTTCATAGTATTGCATCACATAGTACAAAGGATAACGAATTATGGAATGAAGGATATCGGACCGGTCGGAATGCTTAATGATATGGGAATTCTGTTTACGGGAATATTCTTTTTTTCATCCGGATACGGCCTTATCGTAAGTATGAATTCCAAAGAAAACTATCTGAAAGGCTTCCTTGCCAAAAGATTTTCAGCAGTTCTTATCCCGTTCTATCTTGCCAATATTGTTTATTTTGTTGCGGCTCTTTTTGACGGACGCCTTACAAATGTGAAGGATATTATTACAAGTCTTCTGGGATATACGCTTCTAAATACAAATGCCTGGTTCATTGTCGAGATTACTATTTTTTATATCGCATTCTATTTTATCTTCCGCTTTGTCCGGAAAAGAAGTATAGCACTTCTTCTGGAGAGCCTTGTGGCAGCAGCAGTCATTGTCCTTGGCATTTTCCTTCACCATGATACAACAGCCATTGGCGGACACTGGTTTAGGGGGGAATGGTGGTACAATACGACGGCATTGTTCATTCTCGGACTGTATTTTGGAGAGTACGGAAAGAAGATTTTCGCTGCATTTAAGAAAATATATGTTGTACTTCTGCCGGTAATGCTTGGACTCGTGGTTCTTATGTATTTTGTAGAATACAGGGTACGTTTTAATTACGGCTATTACAATGAAAGTTTTGATCATATTTCTGTTAAGTCCAATGCACTTACCTGTGCCGCACAGACTGTATATGCTGCGGTTTTCATGCTGTTTATTCTCCTGTTGTGCATGAAGATTGAATTTAATAACAGAGTGATGAAATTCCTTGGGGCGTTTTCGCTTGAGCTGTATCTCATCCATGCCATCTACATTGATATGTTTATCGGAAAGGGAATGAGGTATGAATTTCTAATTCTCATTGTAATGGGACTTGGAACTGTATCTGCGTATATCCTGTGGCTTATTTCAAAAGCTATCCGTAAGGGCATAGATTTTTTTGGGAGAAGGCCGACGGGGGAGAAACACTTGAAGCAGAAATAAAAAGAAGAAATACAAAGAGGAGACTTAAACTTCTTATCGGCCTTGTACTTGCGGCAATTCTTGTTCTTATTGGTTTGGGAGTTTACAGTATTCTCGATAAATATATTTTTCTTCCTGCGGAGGCCGGAAAAGAAATCGAAACAATTGAAAAAGCAAATGTCGGAGACCATGTTTTCTTCGGAAGATACGATCCTGCAAAGGATAGCGGCGGTGACAGAATAAGCTGGATAGTAATTGGAAAAGAAGATGGCAGAGCGTATCTTCTTGCCGAGAACATTCTGGGAAACTATCCTTATGACATGGGTGGGTGCGAATCCTATAATGATTCCGAGCTGTGCGAATATCTGGAAACAAATGCACCCGGAAGGCTTTTTTCACAAACAGAATATGACGCGCTTGTCACAAATGGCAACGTTGAGGGTAAGGTTTTTGTGCCTTCTTTCGATGAACTGACTTCGATGGAAGCAGATAACGATACACTTCTTGCAAAACCAACCGATGCGGCTATAAGGCGCGGCGCATCAGTTGCCTTCAGTATGAATACAGGCAGGTGGTGGCTAAGGGATACAGGGGAAGATGGTTATGCTCTTTCTGTTTCTCATTTTGCAGAGTACGAAGAGAACCGCATGAACGACAAAAGCTGCGGCATAAGACCTGCAATAATTGTAAATTTCAGCAAATAAACGGAGTAATTTTATAATATGAAGATTCTGATAACTAACGACGACGGAATAGAAGCAGACGGATTATGGAGACTTGCTGCATCTGCCCGCGAGTATGGAGAAGTTACTGTTGTTGCACCCGATTCGCAAAGAAGTGCAATGAGTCATGCAATCACACTTCGTGAATCAATAGACGTATATAAAGTTGAGCCACGTCTTTCCGGTGTCACAGCATATTCATCTACCGGTACACCTGCAGACTGTGTGCGATTCGGAATTCAGAACTTTACAAACGGAACGCCTGACATAGTCTTATCCGGCATAAACTTCGGTTTTAACTGTGGATCAGATGCCATATATTCCGCAACTGTCGGTTCTGCTCTTGAAGCTGCCATGAGCGGCATTCATGCTATCGCTGTTTCCGAAGGCTTTCACACGCATGAAGTAAGTGACAAATACCTTACCGAGCTTCTCGGCATTCTGATACATAAACCATTGGAACCGGGCTATATCTGGAACCTTAATTTCCCGGACTGTACGCTTGACAGTTTCCGCGAAATCTTATGGGACCGCAGCCTTGCCTCCAACTCATTTTACATCGACACATATCCGTCTGTTCCGCTCCAAAATGGCGGTTTTCGCCTCAAAGTCCATGGCGAACGCAGCGAAAATGCCGCAGACGGCACCGATTTCCATGCAATCCTTCACGACTGCATCTCAATCGGACGTGTCGGCAATCTTCATAGTTAAATGGTTAATCCGCCGTGTGCTTGTGTTATCTATTGGAATCCACCACAAAAACGTGGCAATATAATACTAAACGGCCGGTATCTAAAGAAAGGAAAAGGAAATGCAAAAGGAAGAAATTTACCTGAGGAAGGTAATTGTGCATATTATGGATAATAATGTGGGGATGGCTGTGCTGTCTGATAAGGAGACCGAGATTCATGAGGAGTTGTCGGAGTTTATCAGGGAGCATTTGGAGAAGCTGTCTTCGGGCGATGATTTGAAGGAGTGCGAGTTTATGAGGGAGGAGTCCGAGGTGTTCGGACTGCTTTCAGAGTATACGGACGAGAAGTTTATCCCTGCGACGAAGGAGATGGCAAACATTTTGTACGATATCATGGTGTCAAATGTGGATATTCCGTCGGCAGATTTGTTTTTTGTCAGATTTAAGTGCAGGGAAAAAGAGTATCTTTCGCTTCTTAAAATGGATTATAAGGAATACTATACGCATCGCACGATGTCAAACGAGGGCGAGAACAGTAATGAGATAATTAAGTATAAGTCGATTTTGCCCGGAAAGTCGAGCAGGGTTTCGGAGGGCGCGATAATTGACCTTGATACTATGCATGTGAGACTTACTGAGAAGAAGTATGAGGTGAACGGAGAAAAGGAGAATTATTTCTCATATCTGTTCCTTAAGTGCTCCGCTAAAATGTCACCGAAATCAAAACTCAGTATTGTGACAAAGGCTATCGAAAATGTGCAGAAGGAGATTCTTGAAGAAGACAGACAGTACGAAGCACATATGGAAGCTAAGAATATTATCAGTGAGGTTCTTAATGAAAAGGGAAGCTTTACTGTTGAGGAGATAAAAGAGAAGGTTTTTGAGAACCATCCGGAAATGGTAGCTCCGTTTGAAGAGAAAATGGAGAAATATAATCTGGTTCGTGAAGAGGTTAAGCCGAGAGCAGAGACAACTTTGAGGAAATTTGATAAGCAGTGTCTTATTACGGATACCGGAATCGAACTGAAAATTCCGATGGATCAGTATAAAGATCCAAAGAGCGTGGAATTTATTACAAATGAAGACGGAACCGTATCGGTAATGATTAAAAATATCGGTCATCTTACGGCAAAGTTCTAAGGCAGGTTAGCGTGGATAATTCAGAATTAATTAAGCTGTATAGAGACTGCACGCTTTGCCCGAGAAAGTGCCATGTCGACAGAACGAAAACTGCCGGAGCATGCGGAATGAAAAGTGACATTAGTGTCGCAAGATGTGCATTGCATTTCTGGGAAGAACCGTGCATCTCGGGAGAAAGCGGATCGGGGGCAATTTTTTTCTCGGGATGTAACCTTAAGTGCATTTACTGTCAGAATTATGAGATATCTACAGGCGGTAGGGGAAAGACAGTTTCAATTGATAGACTTTCCGAAATGATGACGGAGCTGGAAAAAAAGGGAGCAAATAATATTAATCTTGTTACGGCAACTCATTATGTTCCATCGGTTACAAAAGCAATCAGTATGGCAAGGGATAAGGGACTTGGAATTCCGATCGTATATAATACAAGCGGATATGAGACGGAGGAGAATATAGAAAGACTTTCGGGTTTTGTCGATGTGTATCTTCCGGATTGCAAATATGCTTTTTCGAAGTCGGGAAAAGAATTATCCTGCGCTGAGGATTATCCTGATATCTCCGTTAAGGCAATCGGCAAGATGCTTGAGCAGGTAGGCGATGCCTCTTTTAATGAAAAAGGTATTATGGAGAAAGGTGTCATTGTAAGGCATCTCGTGCTTCCGGGGAGAACCAAGGAATCAATGGAAGTTCTGAAAGTTCTTTTTTCTCAGTTTAAGAACAGGATTGCATATAGTATAATGAGTCAATACACACCGCTTGCGGGAGTCCGGGAACGTGCTCCGTTTCTTGCAAGAAGGATTACCAAAAGAGAATATGACAAGGTTGTCGGTTATGCTTTGGAACTCGGAATCGAAAACGGCTTTACTCAGGATATGAGGACGGCGAGTGAAAGTTTTATTCCGGATTTTGACGAGACGGGAGTTTAGCATATGGCAGAGATGGACGAAAAGGAAAATGTAATAAGCGATGAGGAAATTGCGGAAACACTGATGTCACTTCGTGATGAGAGTATGAACATTCCGGAGTCTCTTCATGAGGACGAAACAGAGGAACTTCGTCGCGAGCTTATGATAAGTATGCTTGAGCAGGCGGCTCTTCGCGAGAAGATTGCAGAGTATGAACAGGCGGAAAATGAAAGAACAGAGAAATCAAAAGCTGCTTCAAATACAGGTGAAAAGGCTGATTCAAAAGAAGACGACAAAACAAAGAAATCTGAAATTGAAGCACCCTTGATAAAAGAGAGAACTTCGACCGCGGGTAATGCAAAAGCTGTTAAATCCGATACGAAAATTCCTTTTTCAGATTCACTTGCCGGTCAGATTGTGGGAAAACTTGTAATACCGATGATTTTTCTTACAATTCTCATTACAGGTATTTTGTTCTATGAGCTTTTCAGCCGTATAGAAGGAGAGGTTGAATCCGAACTTCGTCACACGGCGATTACCTTTGACGTAATGCTTAATGAACTTTATCCCGGAAATCCTTCAATTGTGCGCCCGAACGAAGAATCATATGCAGTGTGCATAGGTGAACACGTTCTCAATGAGGAAGATTCTCTTTTGCTTGATTCGTTAAAAGAAAAAACGGAAGCTGAGTATTCATACCTTTTCCGGAACACAAGAATTCTTACAACTCTTCGCGGAGAAAACGGCGAAAGACTTGTCGGTTCGACACTTGCTTCAAAGGTTGCCGACGATGTGCTTACTTTCGGAAAAGATGCTTTCTATAAAAATGTGAACATTGACGGCAATGAATACTATGCCTTCTACAGACCTGTTTTCGGTGAGGATGGCGAGACAGCCGGAATGATAGCAATTGCGAAACCCAAGGCATACATAAACAGCATGAAGCTTCGCGTTGCCGCGCCTTTCCTGATTATTCTTATTATTATCGGAATAATCATGATTGTTTTTGCAATCAAATTCAGCACCGGAATCGGCAAAATTATTACAAAAGTTGAATCCTTTACAAAGCGTGTTTCCGCAGGTAATTTAAGTTCGCGGATGGACAATGCGATTCTTACGAGAAAAGATGAATTCGGCGCAATGGGGCGAAGTGTTGTCAGCATGCAGAGTACACTTCGTGAACTGATTGAAAAGGATGCACTTACCACGCTTCCAAACAGACGCTTTGCAAATAAGCAGATTGAAATAATTAAGAACAGAGCTGCCGAAAACGGAACTGAATTTACGATCTGTATCGGCGATATCGACTTCTTCAAGAAGGTAAATGATACCTATGGTCATGACTGCGGTGACGTTGTCCTTAAGGAAACTGCACTTATTCTTAAAAAGGGCATGATCGGTAAAGGCTTTGCCGCAAGATGGGGCGGCGAGGAATTTCTGCTTGTTTTTGACAGCGTGGCGGAAAAAGAGGCTGCCGAAGTGCTTGACTCAATTCGTCTCGAGATTGAGGCGCAGGTAATAAATTACGAAGATATGACAGTTAAGCGTACGATGAGCTTTGGCGCGGCAACAGGCGATACCGAAAGTGACAGGGATACACTGATTAAGAAGGCTGATGACTGTCTGTATACCGCGAAGGAGAGCGGACGTAACCGCGTAATTGTCAGCGCTGACAATTAATTTATATGAATTTTATTTTTTTATTAATGAAAAAAGAATGCGCGGACGATATAATAGATATAAAGAGTAAGGCACGGATGCCGCAAAGCGAAAGGAGACGCACTTATGTCAATTCGTATTCAGGAGAAAACAAATTACAGCACTCTTTTTAATACACTTCCCAAGAGAGGTAACGGAGCGTCGGATCTTCTGTCGTCCATTAATCTGACTGATTACAAGAATATCAAGTCAGGTTCCTACCACAAGCTTCTTAATGCATATTATGACCAGAAGGCTGATGATGCAAAAAAGAGCGCCGATAGGAAAACCGAGGAAGCAACAAAGAAAAGTACTGAGAAGGTAAAAGCAGATACCAAAGATAAAACAGAGGATAAGCCAAAAACTGATGAAAAAGTGAAAACCAAGGAAGCTAAGAATTATACTTCCAAAGGTGATTATGTTTCCGAACTTTTATCAGGCGGAACATTTTCCTCATCCATATAGCAGTGAAACTCACATTACAAAAGCCGTGTGCCTTGACAAGCATACGGCTTTTGTGGTATAAGATAGAAGATTTCATTCAGTCGAACAGTGATGAAGAGTTAGTAGCTGATGGAGTGCACATATAAAGCGAGCCGGGACGGTGGGAGCCGGTATGCAGCGCCGTTTGTGAATTGGGACTTCGGAGAGAAGCTGATTGAAGAGAGAGGGTGCGTTTATCGCATCAAGCGAGGTGGTACCGTAGGACATCCTACCCTGGCATTCAGGGTAGGTTTTTTTATTTGCAGACGCTAACTATGCGTACACCTGCCGTAAGACGGTGAAAATAAATAATATAAAGGAGGAAAAAAGAATGAAGGACAACGACAAAATTCCTTACAAAATCTATCTTGAAGAAAGTGAGATGCCGAAGACCTGGTACAACATGCGTGCGGATATGAAGAAAAAGCCCGAACCCATGCTTAACCCGAAGACAATGCAGCCAATAACCTTCGATGATCTTAAGAATATATTCTGCGATGAACTTTGCAGACAGGAACTTGATGATACAACTGCATATTTTGAAATTCCGGAGAAAATTCGTAATTTCTATAAGATGTATCGCCCTTCGCCGCTTGTCAGAGCTTATTGCCTTGAGGAGAAGCTTAAGACACCGGCAAAGATTTACTACAAGTTTGAGGGAAACAATACAAGCGGATCGCACAAACTTAATTCTGCTGTAGCGCAGGCTTTTTATGCAAAGGAACAGGGCCTTAAGGGAGTTACGACTGAGACCGGAGCAGGTCAGTGGGGTACAGCTCTTTCAATGGCTTGTTCTTACCTTGATCTTGATTGCCATGTATTTATGGTTAAGTGTTCTTATGAGCAGAAACCATGGAGAAGAGAGGTTATGCGTACATATGGCGCTAATGTAACACCTTCGCCTTCAATGACAACCAATGTGGGAAGAAAGATTAACGAAGAGTTCCCCGGAACAAACGGTTCACTTGGATGTGCAATATCAGAGGCTGTAGAGGAGGCTATGTCCAAAGAAGGATATCGCTATGTACTTGGTTCCGTTATGAATCAGGTTGGTCTTCACCAGTCCATTATCGGTCTTGAGTCTAAGACTGCCATGGATAAATACGGAATTAAGCCCGATGTTATTATCGGATGCGCAGGCGGCGGTTCTAATCTTGCCGGACTTATTGCTCCGTTTATGGGCCAGCAGCTCAGGGGCGAAGAAAAGTATCAGTTTATAGCTGTCGAACCCGTATCATGTCCTTCTCTTACGAGAGGAACATATGCGTATGATTACTGCGATACAGGTCACGTTTGCCCGCTTGCCAAGATGTATACACTCGGAAGTGGATATATGCCTGCCTCAACACATGCCGGAGGACTCCGTTACCACGGAATGAGTTCAACTCTTTCAGAGCTCTATGATCAGGGACTTATGGAGGCAAGAAGCGTTAAGCAGACTGAGGTATTTGCTGCTGCAGAACAGTTTGCAAGAGTTGAAGGTATTCTTCCTGCACCTGAGTCAAGTCATGCAATTAAAGTTGCCATTGACGAGGCACTTAAGTGTAAGGAAACAGGAGAAGAGAAAACAATTCTCTTCGGACTTACAGGTACAGGCTATTTTGATATGTTTGCGTACGAAAGATTCAATAACGGTGAGATGGAAGATTACATTCCCGGAGATGAAGAGATTAAGGCAGCACTTTCAAAACTTCCCGTAATTAAGTAACGTGCATTGTCATGAAATAAGATGGAAAGGCGTGGTTTGTCACGCCTTTTCTTTTTTTATGTCAGGAGACGGATACTTTTTTCTCCTTATCGGGAATCTTCCTGTAGACGATGATAAAGCATATAATCAGTACGGCGAGCGTGATCGCCCAGCTTATATCGTAGGAGAGGTAAAGGACCTCGATTGAATGGTGCATTTTGAAGTAAGTTGCAACCCAGAGAAGTCTGAAACCGCAGACACCGATAAGGCTCACAAGCATTGGCATTACTGAATAGCCGATGCCTCGGAGCGCGCCGACCATGGAATCCATCATTCCGAGAAGGAAATAGCAGGTACAGATATATTTTATTCTGATGATTCCGATTTCAATTACGGCCGCTTCATCTGTGTAAATTCCCATGAGCTCGTTTGCGAAGAGGATTACGAGACCGCCGAAAACAACGCCTATAATAAATACAACTATTTCGCTGAGAAGGCAGACTCTGAGAACTCGTTTTTTCTCGCCGGCGCCGTAGTTCTGGCTGGTAAAGGTGATTGAGGCCTGGTACATGGAATTCATTGCTATATATACGAAGCCTTCTATATTAAGGGCGGCCGAGTTGCCGGCTACCACAGTCTTTCCGAAGAAGTTTATCCCGGACTGAATTACTACGTTTGAAAGAGAAAAGAGTGTGCCCTGAAGTCCGGCGGGAAGACCGATTTTAACTATTTTGCCAAGTACGTGGCTGTTAATTCTGAGATTTGAGAAGGTGAGTTTTAACGCACCTTCTTCGCGCATAAGACATATAACAACGAGAACAGCAGATATTGTCTGGCTTATTACTGTTGCAATTCCGACGCCGTCAACATCCATACCGAGTCCGATTACGAAGGTGAGGTTAAGAATAACATTTACAACGCCTGAAAGCGTCAGGAAATAGAGGGGCCTTTTTGTATCGCCTACGGCTCTCAGAATTGATGCGCCAAAGTTATATACCATTACAGAAGGCATTCCGAGGAAATAAATCTTGAGATATTTGGTGGCAAGCCCTATAACATCTGCAGGAGTATCCATAAGTTTAAGTATTGGTTCTGCAAAAAAGAAGCCTACAGCTGCAAGTACAAGTCCGCCGACAAAGGAAATCAGAATACTTGTATGAACCGCTTCGGATATTCTTTTTTCATTACCTGCGCCGCGGTAATGGGCAACAATAACGTTTGATCCGACTGAAAGACCGATAAAGAGGTTTGTTAACAGATTAATTAATGAACCTGTCGATCCGACAGCGGCAAGGGCGGCAGGACCTGCATATTTTCCGACGACAACAACATCGGCGGCATTAAAAAGGAGCTGCAGCATTCCTGATAGCAACACAGGAATTGTAAAAATAATCATCTTCGCAAGAAGAGGACCGTGAACCATATCTATTTCTTTACTGTTACTTGTTTTCATAAACTTTCCTTATAAACATTTCGTACATTACTATTGGTTAGCGAACAGAATATAGTGTAGCACGATTAATCTTTTTTGAAAATAAAACATGACAATTTGTACACAGGATATTTGTTTTGGCTATACCGGTTACCGGGGGCGTTTCACTAAACCGTGCGGAAAGCAGGTGCGTATATTGCCGGATACACAGAAGAGAAGCAAGCGCGGTAAGGGGATGACAGAAGAAACCGCCCCTGTACAGAACCGTCCCTGATGAAAGTTTTTAAAAAAAATGGGTCAATCATTTTTTTCGTGGGATTGACACTACCACGTTATAAGTTTTCTAAGCCGTCCGCCAGCCTTGACATGAACCTCAGGCAATGCGTTGGGTAGTCAACCCGACGGCGAAGAACTCAAGAACAGTTGTTGATTGT
>JAZLHJ010000063.1:0-3034 GCA_045616785.1 Lachnospiraceae bacterium | reverse complement strand
GCTGATGAGCGCGTACAGGGTGAGTTGAAGGACTTTTTGCAGGGATATACATGGTAGAAGGAATGAATTTGTTCCGTGATAAATTCAAAGGATTCGAGGATTGCTACACAGTGATAGGTGGCGCAGCCTGTGACATTCTTATGAGTGAAGCGGATATCGATTTCAGACTTACAAAGGACATAGATATGATTCTTATCATGGAGGATAAGAAGAATGATTTTGCCAAAACCTTTTGGGAATTTATCAGGGAAGGGGGATATAGATGCGGTTGGAAGAACAGTGATGAAATGCATTTCTATCGCTTTACGGAACCCAAACCTGGTTATCCTGTTATGATTGAACTTTTTTCACGAACCCCCGGGTATCATCTGGATGTGGATGTCGGGATTGTTCCCATTCACATAAATGATGATACATCAAGCCTTTCAGCCATTTTACTGAATGATGATTTTTATGATTTTATGCTTGATGGCAGAAAGGTAGTAGCGGGAGTCAGTGTGTTATCGGAAAGTCATATAATACCGTTCAAGATGTACGCATGGCTTGACCTAAAGCGGCGCAGGGAAGCGGGCGAGCATGTCAATGAGCGCGATTATAAGAAGCATAAAAACGATGTATTCAGATTGTTACAGATAGTTAACCCGGATGAGAAGATTGCTGTCGGAGGATTGGTGAAAGAAAGTATAGAGGACTTTCTTTCAGATATTGAGCAAGAATCAATAAGGACAGAGCAGCTTGGGCTTATGATTTCGCAAGAAGAGGCGGTAGAACTGTTGCGGCATATATACTTGTAATATGATATGGGGGGGTGACAACCATGAATGTGTGCTTTGACCGAAGAACAGAATTAATTTTCGGTATACAATACTGTTTTAATAGGGATTATCCGGAAATCATTTATCCCGGAACATGTTTCTTCTTTGACAGTATGTCTTCTTACTGTGACCGGTTTTATCAGATGTATGGTAAAGGAATCACGCCTGAATTTGAGGAATATATACGTTCCGGCGGGCTGGATTCATACGGAAGAACTGTGGACATAGTTCTTTCTATGAATTCGGATTACCAAGTCAGTGACACTCCGGAAGTGCGGGCGATAGCCAAGGCCAATCCTTTGTTTAATTTGGAAAAGCTTAATGCTTTTTTAAAGGAGTTCACAGACAAAGCAGAGTACGAGGGCTTTTGCGATTTAAACCAGCAGGTGTACGATATCGCAGCCTCGGCATACATGGAAGTGCTGAACGCGAATGAAACATCAATAGACAGAGTACTTGAGGATTTCTATGGCTATTCATTGGGCGAGATGAAGGTTATATTATGCAGTTTCATTTCCGGATGCTTTGGAATGCAGAGAGAAGGGGAACTGATTAATGTAAGTAAATATAAGAATATCGGTGACGAGAATTCGCCACAGGCGGACCCAAGGAGCATTATTATCTCTTGTTTACATGAGTTTTCACATCCTTATGTGAACCCCATGGCAGAGAAATATTTATCGAATACAGAGCTAACGAATTTCTTCGAGGATTCGCAGACGAAGGGACTGGATGGTTGCTATAATAATCAGTCTTGCCTGGTAAATGAGTACCTTACTCGTGCCATTCAGTTCTATTTTGCGAAAAGCTTTATACCAGAAGAGTCTTTGTCTCCGCTTATCGAATGGCATATATCGGGGATGGGATATACCTATCTTGAAAATTTAATGCTGTTATTGAATAAACGCAGCGAATATTCTTCCTTTGAGGAGTTCTATGCAGCAGAGATAGTTGAATTTTTTGCTTCAGTGGAAGAAAAGACAAGATTGATGAAGGTAGGTGCTTTGAAAATGCCTGGAAGCAATATTTTTAAAACTGATATAAACAAGGTAGAGCGTATTAACTTCATATATCAGCTGAGTGATATGCCCGACAAGGTGATAGACAGTGAAGAGGACTGCTATATCGGATACGAGGACATCGGTGAAGGCTATTCGGGAAAGAACGGACTTGTTCTGATACCAAGGTGTGTCGAGGCTTCGAAAGTTATTGCTGAGTATGTTAAGGACGGTGTGCTTCTCGACCTTGCCTGCGGAGACGGAGCTTATACCCTTCCGTGCGCGCAGCTGGGGGTGAATATCATTGCCGGGGACATCTCCAATAAAATGATGACTCTTATGCAGAGAAGAGCCGAAAAGAATAGTGTTTCTCTTGAAAACGTTGTCCTTTGCCGTATGAATGCCCTGGAAATTCCGCTTAAAGATGAAAGCGTAGACTGTGTTATAGCAAATAGCATGCTTCACCTTATATCCCGTCCGGAGAAGGTCGTTAATGAGATATTCCGTGTGCTTAAAAAGGGAGGAAAGTTCATTTGTTTTGACGATGCTCCCGGAAGAGATAGAAATGAGGCAAACGATTATATGGACGCAATCGGCGAGATTCATCGCAGATATTGGGAATATTTGGGAAAACTTGGTATAAAGGGCAAAAGATACAGCTGGAAGTTTGATCGTAACGGATATTGTGAAACAATGTTTAGCAAGGAAGAAAGAATAATCTCTTGGAATCGGGAATGTGTTGAAACGGTAGACAGTGCGTTTTTGCCTAGAATGGCAGCAAGAGGTTTTTCAGATCAGGCTGCGGTTCCTGAAAAGGAACACAAGGAAGCATGGCAGTATGCACTTGATGCAGCGGACAAGCGCTTTGGTGAAGGGTGGAGAAAGTTTTCCGCGACTTTTATGGAGAGCGATATTATCGTTACGGTGTTTACGAAATAAAGTCTAATAAAACGGATTAATGGGATTGCGAAAGTTGCCATTAAGCCTCTACTGTGGGCGCTTGAGCTTCATCTGACCGAATTGGCAAGGCAAACCTATCTGGAAAAAAGGAGAAATATTTCAAATTTGTTGAGCTGATTCTCGGAATATGTAATGAAGAAAGGGGTTATGGATAATATGCTTTTTCACGGTTCTGAACATGCAGACTTGCCATATATAAAGGCAAATGCGAAATCACATACCACAGGCAAAGAGGTAGCCTATTTCACAAGTGACAGGGTT
>JAZLHJ010000062.1:0-4280 GCA_045616785.1 Lachnospiraceae bacterium | reverse complement strand
AAGACATTGTTAAACCTCATAAAATAAATGTTTTTGATACTTATATTTTACCAAAAATCAAGGCTTGAACATAGCTTTATTCAGTTTTCAAGGAACTAAAATCAGGTGTTGGATATACTTTTGACACCCACATCATAATATAAGAAGAAAAAGGAGACAGAAAATGGTTAATATAATAATGAGCGGTTGTAACGGCAAAATGGGACAGAAAATCACAGAGATTGTAAAGGCAGATCCTGAAGCAGCTATAGTTGCCGGTGTAGATTTATATGACGGAATTTCCAATACCTATCCGGTTTATAAGAGCCTTTCCGAAGTAAAAGAAGCTGCCGATGTTGTGATTGATTTTTCAAATGCCAAAGGAACAGATGAACTTATAGACGCTTGCAGAGATAAGAAGCTTCCTGTTGTTCTGTGTACTACAGGATTATCACCCGAGCAGATTGACAGAGTAAATGAACTTTCGAAGGAAGTACCTGTTCTTCGAAGCGCAAATATGTCACTCGGAATAAATATGCTTCTTAAGCTTCTTAAGGAAGCAACAGCAACACTTGCACCTGCAGGATTTGATATTGAAATTGTTGAGAAGCATCATAATCAGAAGGTTGATGCACCGAGCGGAACAGCACTTGCTCTTGCCGATTCTATAAACAGCGAACTTAATAACGAATACAATTATGTTTACGACAGAAGTCAGGTAAGAGAGAAGAGATCACAGAAGGAGATTGGTATCAGCGCTGTCAGAGGCGGAACAATTGTCGGTGATCATGATGTAATTTACGCCGGAGAGGATGAGGTTATTACCTTTTCACACAGAGCCTATTCCAAGGCAGTATTCGGAAAAGGCGCTGTTCAGGCAGCAAAGTTTCTTAAGGGTCAAAAGCCCGGTATGTATGACATGTCAGATGTTATTGGGTAAAGTGTAGATTATTATCCGGGGGAAAACGATAAATGGATTCATATGAGCTTCGTTTTTTAAAGAGCCTTTCAAAACAGTATCCGACAATTGCTTCAGCATCGACTGAGATAATAAATCTTCAGGCGATTCTTAACCTGCCCAAAAGTACAGAGCATTTTCTTACAGATATTCATGGAGAGTATGAGCAGTTCAACCATGTTCTTAAGAACGGGTCAGGTTCGGTTAAGAAGAAAATTGACGAGGAGTTTGGCAATACGCTTTCCGAGAAGGATAAGCGCATGCTTGCAACTCTTATATATTATCCCAAGGAGAAGCTTGAGCTTGTTCTTCAGGAGGAAGACAATATCGAAGACTGGTATAAGATTACGCTTCACAGACTTGTGCAGATAACTAAGCGTGTATCGAGTAAATATACGAGGTCAAAGGTAAGAAAGGCGCTCCCGAAGGATTTTGCTTATATCATTGAAGAACTTATTACTGAAAAAGAGGAAGTTCAGGATAAAGAAGCATATTACAACGAGATTATTCATACCATCATACGAATCGGTTCGGCGCAGGATTTTATTATCGGTCTTGCCAACCTGATTCAGAGGCTTGTTATCGATCATCTTCATATAGTGGGAGATATCTATGACAGAGGACCGGGACCTCACATTATTATAGATACGCTGAAGAAATATCACAGCGTTGATATTCAGTGGGGAAACCACGATATTGTGTGGATGGGAGCGGCAGCAGGATCGCTTGCCTGCATCGCAAATGTTGTCAGAATGTCGGCAAGATACGGCAACCTTGCAACTCTTGAAGAAGGTTATGGAATTAATCTTATTCCGCTTGCCACCTTTGCAATGGAGAAATATGCAGATGTTGACTGCAGCAGTTTTGCAATAAAATACAATACCGATTACAATACCAAAGACTTAAGTCTCGACATGAAGATGCATAAGGCTATTGCAGTTATTCAGTTTAAGCTTGAAGGCCAGATAATGATGAGACGTCCGGAATTCGGTATGGAAGAAAGAATGCTTCTTCACAGAATTGATTATGAGAACAGGACTGTGGAAGTTGACGGTAAAACCTATCCGATAAATGACGTAGATTTTCCGACTATTGACCGGGAAAAGCCGTATGAGCTTACCCAGGAAGAGCTCGAGGTTATGGACAGGCTTCGTCAGGCATTTGAAAATTCCGACAAACTCCAGTCCCATGTACGTTTTCTTTTCTCTAAAGGAAGCATGTATAAAATCTATAATTCCAACCTCCTGTATCACGGATGCGTGCCGATGGATGAGGAAGGAAATTTCAGCAAAGTGAATGTATTCGGCAAGGAATACAGCGGTAAAGGGCTGTACGACGTTCTTGATGCGTATGCGAGAAAAGGATACTATTCCAAGCAGGATATTTCCGAGAAGAAAAAAGGACAGGATATTCTGTGGTATATCTGGACGGGACCTAATTCACCCGTATTCGGAAAAGATAAAATGACAACGTTTGAGCGTTATTTTATTGATGATAAAGAGGCGCATACAGAGCGCAAGAACAGCTATTATCGTCTGAATGACAATGAAGAAATACTAAATCGGATTCTTGAAGAATTCGGACTTGATTCACAGAGAAGTCATATTGTAAACGGACATGTTCCCGTTGAACTTAAGAAGGGGCAGACACCGCTTCGATGCGGCGGAAAGCTGCTTATTATCGATGGGGGCTTTTCAAAGGCTTATCAGGGTAAAACGGGAATTGCAGGATATACGCTTGTGGCAAATTCTTACGGAATGAGGCTTGTTGCACATGAGACCTTCGAGTCAACGGAGGCGGCAATCAGAAACGAATCCGACATTTTCTCTGATTCAATCAATGTAGAATCCTACCCCAGAAGAATACGCGTTGCTGACACTGATGTCGGAAAAGAGTTAAAGGAGAGAATCAGACAGCTTGAGGAACTTCTTCTTGCGTACAGGGAAGGAATAATTGTAGAAAAGGATATGTAACCAGTATGGAATTCAAACCGTGTATAGATATCCATAACGGCGTTGTAAAACAGATAGTCGGCGGCTCCTTGAGCGATATTGGTGATAAGGCGAGTGAAAATTACAGTTCAAGTCATGATGCTGATTATTATGCCGAAATATACAAAAAGAACAATTTGCCGGGCGGTCACGTAATAATTCTTAACGGAAAAGAGTCTCCTTATTATGAGGCGTCCCTGAGCCAGGCAAAGAAAGCTCTTTTGGCTTATCCCGATGGTCTTCTTATAGGAGGAGGCGTTACTGATGACAATGCAGCTTCATTTATAGAGATGGGAGCGTCCAAGGTCATTGTAACATCGTATGTTTTCCAAAACGGTGAAGTCAGAAAAGACAGAATTGAAAGCCTTGTAAGAAAGGTCGGAAGAGAGCATCTGTGTCTTGACCTAAGCTGCAGAATATCAGGCAATAAGTATTATATTGTTACTGACAGATGGCAGAAATTTACTTCGGTGTTGGTAGAACGTGACACGCTTAAGTATTTTGCCGAATATGCATCTGAACTGCTTGTTCATGCAGTTGATGTTGAAGGAAAGAGCGGAGGGGTTGACGAAAGACTTCTAGATATTCTTTCGCAGTGTGATGATGTTCCGATAACCTATGCGGGCGGAGTAAAGGATTTGTCCGATATAGAGAAGATATTCCGTTTCGGAAAAGGAAACATAAGCGTTACCGTAGGAAGTTCTCTTGATCTTTTCGGTGGGAAACTCAGTATAGAAGAGATAGTAAGTAAAATCGAAAGCTTGAAATAGAAAACATAAACGAAAAAAGAACCGGTCATTGACCGGTTCTTTCTTCAGTTAGCTTAACGTCCCATCTGGGAATTTAATCCGTAAATACAATAGCTGTTTCTACAATTATCTATAACAGAACAATTAAGAAAGGCACATCGAAACCGTGATTAAATGCTGTTATAAGTGTTAATTATAACTTGGTTACGTTTACTGCCTCAGCTCTCTTCTCGCCATTAACTACTTCCAATTCAACAGCAGCGCCCTCGTCAAGTGACTTGAAGCCTTCCATGTTAAGTCCGGTGTAGTGTACGAATACATCGTTTCCTGACTCGTCAGAGATGAATCCGTAACCCTTCTGGTTATTGAACCACTTAACTGTACCTTTGTTCATTTGTAGATACCTCCAAATAAGTATATAATGAGTCTTGTTGCAATTTCCATTGCAACAACTAAAGAATATCACCCGAAAGCGCAATTGTAAAGCAAAAAGTAGGCAAGTTATCATTTTTCTGATATGATAGGGATGTTGGAGGTATTTGTGTAAGTTTGAAACAAAGAAGTAGAGGTTACCCAGAAGTTTTAGTGCATAACAAATAAACC
>JAZLHJ010000061.1:0-15465 GCA_045616785.1 Lachnospiraceae bacterium | reverse complement strand
TAGCTTAATTATAAGCCTTTCCTGTAAATTTGACAATCAGAATTTCAACACCGAGCTGATCTCCGATTCGCCCGGTTTTAAACGCTTCTTCATAAGAAACGCAGTCATTAAGTGCACCCTCAATCTGTTCTTTGGAAAACCTGTCTGCCTGAGGCATATTTTTTCGCACAACAAACGGCGGAAGACCGATTTTCGAAGCCATTTCGCCCTGTGAAAACCCGTTCTTCCCAAGCTCCTTAATCTGCAGCAGAATGTTGAACTGTCTTGCTATCAGGGAAAGAATCTTCATCGGCGATACTTTAAGCGACAAAAGGTCTCCGTAAAGCGAAAGCGCCGTTTTCTGATTTCCTTTCGATATGGCATCAATCATGTCGAAAATCCTGTCCTGAATGTGAACGGAACATATATTGTCGATATCTGCGCGGCGGATTTCTCCGTTTCCGAGTACATAACAGATAAGCTTCTCGAGTTCGGTTTCTATTGTGGACATGTCGGTTCCTGTAACCTCGAGAAGATGCGTAAGTGCATCATCTCTTATCTGCAGCTTCTCTCTGCCGATTTTGCCCAAAATCCATTTTTTAAGATCAGACTCGCCAAGAGGCGTAAACTCAACAGCGCGTCCCTTGTCCTTCACGGCTTTGTAAAGCCTGCTCCTCTTATCAACGCTGCTCTCCGTAAAAACAATGACCGTACTCTCCGGAATATTCGGAATATACGAAGCCATCTCCTCTCCGCCTTCCTTAAACAGCCCGGAATCGTTAATCAGTATCAGTCTGTACTCTGCAAGAAACGGCATTGTCTCCGCAAGATCAATCACCTCGCCGACAGAAATCTTATCTCCGTCGTACACCGCCCGGTTCATCGTATCGCCCTCTGAAGAAAGCGCGTTATCAAGCTTTTCGCGGAACTGGTTTTTCAGATAAATCTCTTCGCCGAAAAGAAGATATACATTTTTAAATTGTCTGTTTGCAATATCTGTATTAATTTGTTCCATTTTTTCTCTTTTCTATTTACCCTCCTGTATTATACTATGAATAGTCAGAATAAGTAAGGAGGCATTGGTATGCCGGGTGGAATGAATAACAGCCTCGGTCCGAGAGGGCATCTTACCGAGGAAGAAAAAAAGAACATGCCCAAAGTAACAAAAGCTCTGCTAAAACGAATAGCAGGGTACCTTAAACCGTATATTTTCCAGTTTATCCTTGTGTTTATTACAATTCTGCTGTCTGCATCGGTCGGCCTTCTTCCATCGATAATCACCGGAAAAATCGTCGATGAGGCACTTGTTACGCCTGATATGGCTAAGCTTTTGCAGCTGTGTCTCATGGCCTTTCTCGCAGTTTGTGTAAGCCAGGTAATCAGCGTTCTTGAAAGCTACATCAATTCCTGGATTTCACAGCGAATCATCTTCGACATGAAAAACGAAATGTATTCGCATCTTCAGGCAATGCCGCATGCTTTTTTCACGACCGAGAAACAGGGTGATATTATTACGAGAATGAATACCGACATCAGCGGTGTAAGCTCTGTCGTAAGCGGAACGCTGACCAATCTTGTCAGCAACATTGCAACGATTGTAACCACACTCGTAGCACTTTTTACAATGAGTATCGGGCTTGCCATAGTCGGAATGCTCGTAATTCCTCTTCTTATCATTCCTTCAAGAATAGTTGGCAATACCAGATTTCGACTTGCCACAAAGAGTCAGGAAAAGAACGATGACATGAACCAGGTCATCAATGAGACCCTGAGCGTCAGCGGTTCCATGCTTGTAAAGATTTTTACAAGAGAGAAAAAAGAATACGACAATTTCCGCAGAGTAAATGAAGAGGTAACTGCTCTTTCATTAAAGGAAGCAAGAAGCGGAAAATGGTTCTTCGTCGTGGTCGGAATGTTTACCCAGATTGGTCCGCTCCTTATATATCTTGCCGGAGGATTTATCCTTATAAAGAATTATGATTCCGCTCTTACAGTCGGTACGATCACCGCAACTGTTGCCCTGATAAACAGACTGTACAGACCTGTGGAATCGCTCCTTAACATGGGCGTAGACTTTACCCGTTCCCTTGCTCTGTTCACAAGAATATTTGATTATCTTGACAGACCTGTCACAATTAAGTCTCCCGAAAACGGAGTCAAAACCGATCTTGCCAAAAAAGATATCGAGTATAAAAACGTTGTTTTCCACTATACCGAAGACAAGCCGCTTCTTACAAACATAAACTTCAAGGTTCCCGGCGGAAGCATGTACGCCGTGGTAGGACCTTCCGGCTCGGGCAAATCAACTGTGGTCAATATGATTCCGCGTCTCTACGATGCGATTTCAGGAACGGTATCAATAGGCGGAACAGATGTTAAAGACATGGACCTTACGCATCTTCGTTCTCAGATTGGCGTCGTAACACAGGATACATATCTTTTCAACGGAACGATTCTCGAAAACCTCCGTTATGCCAGGGAAGATGCAACAATGGAAGAAATCGAAGATGCCTGCAAAAAAGCAAGCATTCACGATTTCATTCTGCGTCAGCCTGACGGCTATAACACCCAGGTCGGAAACAGAGGTCTTAAACTTTCAGGCGGTGAAAAGCAAAGGCTTTCTATTGCCCGCGTAATCCTAAAGGACCCCAAGATTCTCATTCTTGACGAAGCCACATCAGCTCTTGACTCCATTTCCGAGAATGCCATTCAGGATGCTCTCGAGAAAATGATGGTCGGAAGAACAAGTATTGTTATTGCCCACAGACTTTCTACAATTCTGAAAGCAGATAAAATCCTTGTAGTTGACGGCGGTGTCATTGCCGAGCAGGGTACTCACGAGCAGCTTCTTCAGAAAGACGGTGTATACAAGGAGCTCTACGAAACCCAGTTCAGAACCGTTATTACAATGGAAAACAGCGATGATGATTTCGATATATCAATGCTCTCATCAGAATTTGAGACCAGGAAAATCACCGAGGCAGATATAAGGGATGTATATGTTCTGTGCCGCGAAAACAGGAAATACTACAGATATATGCATGTCCAGCCTACTCTTCGTAACCTTACCGATGTAATAAGCGAAGTTCCAAACGGAACCCTTCCCAAGGACAAGCATTTCGTCGGCTTCTATAACAAAGACAATCATCTTGTCGCTCTTCTCGACCTCATAACAGGTTATCCGGAAAAAGACGATGCCCTTATCGGATGGTTTATGGTCGATGCCAGAATGCAGGGTGAAGGAATCGGTTCACAGCTTTTTGCCGATATTCGCGCAGCAATGAAAGGTCAGGGCTACGATTACCTGTCACTCGGAATAATTAAAGAGAACACAGAAGCCGAAAGCTTCTGGTTAAAACAGGGATTTACCTTCACCGGCGAAGAGATTACAGACGGTTCGAAAGTAATTGCCAAAATGGAAAGATCGATTTAACCTACTCACCCGCCATATATTCGATAACTATTCCGGAATCCTTCGGATATAACGTAATCGCGCCTTTTTCTATCGTACACAGATACGGTACCTTTGCATTATTTAACCTGTTTATTGTTTCCTTACCGGGATGATGATATTTGTTATTCTTCCCGGCCGATATAAGAGCTGCCTGCGGGCGAAGTGCATTAAGAAGCATTTCGCCCGTAGCGTTTTCAGAACCGTGATGTGCTACCTTAAGTACATCCGTTTCAGAAATATCAATGCCGATTTCTCCGGCATAAGAAATATACTCTTTTTCTGCATTTATCCCGGCATCCCCCGTAAACAGCATTGAAAAATCTCCGTATTCAATGTATAACACTTCAGAGCAGTCATTTATGTCATCATACTGTCCGTTTCCGGGATGCAGGCATGTAAGCTTCATATCCCCGTCAGTCATCTTAAATCCTTTTTCTATGAATCTCACGGGAATTTTCTTCTCTTCCGAAAGCCTTAATATTTCACAGGCATCCTCTTTGACATTGTCATATTTCGGAAGAACAATCTCTCCGATTGTGACACCCGTGTCACTTTGAAGCAGTTGCACCAGACCGTTTACATGGTCTGTGTCCGGATGTGAAACAAACCACTTATCAACATGAGAAACTCCCTCTTCTTTCAAAAAAGGAATGATTGTATATTTCGCCGTTTCCTTCTCGGATGAGCTGCCTCCGTCAATCATAAAGACCGATCCGTTTTCTCTGATAAAAAGAGAATCTCCCTGTCCGACATCAAGCATCGTGACTGAAAAATCCTTCTCAAACGAAACAGACAAAGTAAAGATAAGGCAAGATATGTACAAGATAAACAGAATCCTTTTTCCTGCCCCTTTTTCCTTCGTTTTCTCTTTTTGTTTCCTTACGCAGATCAATATCAAAGCCCCTATTCCGACATAGTATATTACAGTCTGTATAAGCGAAGGCTTACCTGTAACAATGTTCGAAAAAGGAAGCGTCTCAACAAATTCAAGAACAGCCCTGTATCCTTCAAGCATCAGTCTGCACACAAATGAAAGCAATTCAGAAATAAGCGATGAAACATCAGAAGCAAAACCCGTGCCAAGTGCTGCCATTCCGAAAATGCAAAGGAAAAGCGCAGCGGCCGCAAGGCATGTTACGGAGGGGACAATTATAAGATTCACAGGCACAGAATACAAAGAGTATTCATAATAGCTTCCGATAAGAATCGGATAGGTAATAAGCGATACAGAAAGTGTTACATAGCAAATATCCCTGATTCTGCGAAGAAGATTCCCGAAGAAAACATAAAGCATTTTCCGCCTGTAATGATATACATTTTCTCCCGACGGATAGGACGCGGCAGGACTGTAACCCCCAAAGTGCCTGAAAACGGGAACAAGCCCGGAAATTCCGATAACAGCACCGAAAGACAGAAGATATCCTCTGTCAAAAATATAAAGAGGTTCTGAAAGAGCCAGCAGAAATGCTGAAAAAGAAAGGGCCGTAAGCGGGTCATAGGTTCTTCCGATTCTGGCCGCATTGAGCGATACGGCGAACATGGAAATTGCACGGCACGCTGATGAGCTCATACCGGTCATTATCCCAAACATTATCATGAAAAGGACCGGAAAAGTTACCTTTACAAACAAAAGAGGATACCTCGAAAGGCGTCTTCTTATCAGGAACATTTCAAAAGGTTTAAGGAGCAGGGAAATCAGTTTGTAAAGCCCCATACCGATTAGTGAAATATGAAGGCCCGAAATAGCAAGAATATGTGAAATTCCACCTGTTTTGAACAGGAAGCTGTCTTCATCGGACAGTTCTTTTTTATCTCCGAGAAGCATTGCTTTTATGACACCGCAGTCATTTTCACTCAGAAATGAATCAAGTGCCTCCTCAGCTTTTCTCCGAAGCGACTGAAGATAATCCGCCAAAGCATCATACTCGCGGCTCATACCCGTTACTTCACATCTTCGAAGAGAAAAAGAATATCCTCTTACATATCTGTAGAATTTGTATGAGAATCCTCCGGGATTTCTCTTCTCGCCAAACGGTGTAACCCTTCCCCTTACTCTGACATAACTGCCGACTCTTATATCTGCTTTTTCGGACAGATACGCAATGCAGCCTTTCTCACAGTTTGCCGTAAGTTCTTTTCCAAATTCAGTGGCAAGATATTCAGAAGGCACAGAAAGCTGTTTCATGTACAGAATCTGGCTGTCCCCGTCATATTCAACTCTTTCCGCTTTTCCGTCAATTTCTACGATATCGCCTTCAAATGCACAGGAATTAAACCCGTCCTTATCCATACCGAGAAGATGTGTTATAAGAGCGAGCAACAAAACAAAGCAAAGACACAGCACAAAAAGAGGTCGTTTTACCGTCAATTATTTTTTTTGGGGCTTGTTAAATCTCCGTTTTTCTCATAGGGAACACCGAGAGGAACAGCTGAATTGTACAAAAGATCGCTTTCTCCTTCGATGAGAAGCTGAACCTTCGAAATATTCGGAAGTTCAGTAAGTGAATTTACAATAGAAAAAACTGTTACGTCAGCAGTGACATCAAATGTCCTTGTAAGAAAGTTCTGCGAGAGGTTGACATAACATATTTCATCTTTTACAGAAATCGACAAAAGTTCTGTTTCTTTATTAACAACCGGATAAGCTCCTTTTGCTTTCGGGCCTCCGATAAGAAGTTCCATTATTATCCTCTCAAGAGGAATTATATTATTGTATTCGATACTTCGAAGTTCCTTTACAAGCCTGTCGCCTGTCTCATTTGCAAAGTAAAGGAAAACTGTTGCATCCTCAATTTCACCGGTCTCGTTTCCTACACTGTCAAGGAAATCGGAGGCGACAAAATCACCCATCGGGTTGCCGTCAAGGTCGCAAAGTGGCATGTCTTCTATCATGAATTTCACAGTTTTTATACCCGCCACCTGAGTAACCGTTCTTACTATTGCACCTCTGATAAGTACCGAAACAGTGCTGTCAAGACTGTTATATTTCTCGTCAAGATTAACTACAAGTCTTGACCCCTTTCTGTATATATCAAGAACAGAATAATCAAAATCGAGGGGTCCTTTCAGCGCAGGATCATCCTGCGCTCCCATCAGTGCAATAAGATTTCTGGCAGTATCTTCTGCATTTGCGTCATAAATAAACCGGCTTTGCGTAACAAGTCCGGTCATCTCGCTGTTAAGATAACTTACCTGATATTCTACCTGTCCGTTTACTGCTTCCTTTTTTTCTTCTCCGCATGATGTAAGAAGAAGGATTACGACCAGAATAATACTCAACAATCTTTTCTTCATTTACTGCTCATTTCTGTAGGAAAGCGGTATCTTTACCTTGAAGGTAGTTCCTTCGCCTTCCCTACTTTCGTATGTAAGAATTCCTCTGTGCATCAAAATGGCATTCTTGGTAATCGACAGACCAAGTCCTGTTCCTCCGATTTCTCTCGAATGCGATTTATCTACTCTGTAGAATCTCTCATAAATGTGATCACCTGCTTCCTTCGGAATACCTATTCCCGAATCAGCGACATCAACATAGAAAAATTTATGATCGGCATCAAGCTTTACCTTCACCCAGCCGTGACTGTTATTATACTTGATTGCATTCTCAACAAGATTTGAAAAAGCAAGTGTAAGCTTGCCTTCATCTATACCCGCAACAACAGCTCTGTTACATTCAAGAATAAGTTCGACATCCCTTTTTATCGCAATCGGTCTAAGTCTCTTTAAGATAAGTTCAAGCATTCCGTTTATATCGGTTTCTCCGATTGTAAGAAGTTCCGTTGCCGACTTATCAAGCTTAACAAGCGAAAGAAGATCGGTAATAATCTTATTCTCCCTGTCTATTTCATTGGCAATATCAAGAAGGAATTCCCTGTACATATCATTATCAACGTTTTCCTGCATAAGTATTGAATCTGCAAGAACCTTCATCGACGTCATGGGTGTCTTAAGCTCATGTGACACGTTTGCAACAAATTCATCTCTCGAATCATCAATTACCTTCATTCTGGACAAAAGCGCATTGAAGGCTTCTGAAATATGCTGTGTCTCCAGATAATTAAGAACCGATATTTCTTCATTTGAAAAACCTGCTTTTACCTTCTGAATCTCTGTAGTTACCTTATCAAAAGGTCTGACCATCAGTTTCGACAGAAGAAAAGCCATACCGACAAGAAGAACAAGAAGACCTGCCTCTATCGTCTGTGCTTCTCTCGAAAGCTGTCTTTTGGTTGTAAGAATGCTTTCGGTTGATACGCTTATCTGCAAAACACCTTCAACCATCGGTTCTTTCGGCGGCGTAGGAATTGTATCACTTTCAAGGTTAAGCACACTTTCCGGGAGAATATCCATAATCGGAATCGTCATAAGGATATAGTGATTCTCATCATCTACAATTGTGGTATTCTCGCCTCTTAAGCAGGAAATAATCTCATTTGAAATAAGATATCTTCCCTGGTTGAGAAGATACGTGTCTGTAACAACCCTGCAGTTCTTATCTACAATCATTATTCGGCCGTCATTTGATTCGGCGAACTGATAAAGTTCGGCATTTACTATTTCTGAGGAAGTATCGGATAAATATCCGTAAGTGGTAAGATGATTTGACAGAATTACCCCTTGTGTCTGTGCGTCAGAAATTTTCAGATTTACAGCCTTATCCTCATACGATGATATAACTACAAATCCGAGAAGCACACATGGAATAGCTCCTGCAAGAAGTATTAGAATGAAAACTCGAAGTCTGAAGCTTCGAAGAAAAGCAAAATGCATTATTTATCTCCGGCGTAGTAATAACCCATGCCCCATTTGGTACGTACAATTCCCGGATTTCCGGGTTCTTTCTCAATTTTCTCCCGAAGTCTCCTTATGTGAACATCAACTGTTCTCTCATCCCCGGGATAATCGGCTCCCCAGATTATGGAAAGCAGTTCTTCTCTCGAATAAACCTTTCCGGGATGATGATACAGAAATGAAAGAACTTCAAATTCCTTTGTCGTAAGGTTTATCACCTTAGTCTTTCCCTCTTCTGTAATCCTTACATTTCTCATATTCTCGTCTATACAGAATCCGTCACTTATATTTTCGGCAGTTTCCTTAACAGGTTCTTTCTGATTTTTGCCTGAGGATCTTCGCATTATGGCCCTGATTCTCGCTTTTACTTCAAGTATATTAAACGGTTTTGTAATATAATCGTCCGCTCCGCACTCAAGACCGCCTATTTTATCATCATCTCCGCCCTTTGCCGTAAGCATGATAATCGGAACATCGGAGAATTCACGAATAGCCCTGCAGACCAGGAATCCGTCCATTTTGGGAAGCATTACGTCAAGAAGTATAATACTGTATTCATTCTCTTTGGCCATGGCAAGAGCTTCCTCGCCGTCATATGCTGCATCAACGGTAAAACCGTCCTGCTCAAGAGTAAGTCGTATTCCTTTTACTATCAGCTTCTCATCATCAACAACCAGTATCCGGGTATCCATTTTCTGCCTTTCCTTATGACTAATTAACGGTTACAAGTTCCTTTATCGGATTATATATACCTTCCTTGATTCCGTTTACCTTAAGTAAATCCGACACTTCCGTGAAAAAACCGTATTCCTCACGGTATGCTATAACAGCTTCAGCCCTCGTTTTTCCGATTCCCGGAAGCGTACAAAGCTCATCAAGTGAAGCAGTATTTATATTAACGAGATTATTTGAATTCTCTTCGGGAAACATCTCCGCAGCGTCTTCTCCGGGTGCCGGAATATAAATCTTCTGCCCGTCATTAAGAACAGCCGCAAGGTTAACAAAACTTCTGTCTGCCTCCTTGGTAAAACCGCCGGCCATTTCCACTGCGTCAAAAACCCTGCTGCCCTTCTCAAGTTCATATACACCCGGCTCACAGACCTCACCGCATATATGTACATAAATGTATTCGCAAGAAGTCTCAGCCTCTGCTTCCGGTGAAACAGAAGGCGAAACAAGAGGTGCGGGATTTGCCTCACCCTCAATAATTATTTCTCTCTTCCCACAGGCTGACAGAAATAAAGCAAGGAATAAAACGCAAACCATTCCCGCTATTATGGAAATGGTTTGTCTTTTGAAATTAACTTTCATATACTCATAGCATAAATCTACCGTGAATATATTGTAGCTGTATATATTTGTAATATCAAGAGTTTTTTACAAAGTTTCTGCTTCGGTATCATCTGCCATCTCAGCTCCCTCGGGAATTTCTTCTGTTTCCTCAGGATCAAGCAGATTAACCTCCTCAACTTCTATATACTCCTCGGTAAACTCTTCCCCGGTTATCTGTTTCATTGTTTTCTCGGAGAAAGTTTTAAGAGTGAGATTCGGGTCATCGCCCTTCCACACATTGGTAAATGCCGCTTCAAGTTCAATCCAAAGCCCGTAAGTTTCAATGGCTTTAGGCATCGGAACAGTTGTTGCATACTCTTCAAGAATAGTATTTACGGCATCATTTTCATAATATACGTCTGTACAGGCTGAAATCTTGCCGGTTCTTTCGTACAGTGAGTTGGCATGAATATCGCAAATATATCTTGCAAATGCGTTTGCTTCTTCTTTTTTGTCTCCGTAACCGTTAATAACAACGGCATCAGTATACGAAAAGCCTTTTGTAAGGAGTTCATCGGACAGGTCGGGAATGGTTGTTACTCCGTATTCATACGGGAATTCTCCGGTTGCCTTCGCATGCTCCAATATCTCAACAACATCGGTTGTAGCCATTGTAAAGAAGGTTTTTCCTTCGATAAATTCACGAATGATATTCTCATAACTTGAAGTTTCGGCATCAATCGAGAAGAACTGGCTGAGGCTCTGATATATCGTAAGGCACTGAATGGCATTTTCATTATATATATCAATCTGAGAAAGGTCATCACCGGCTTTGCCGCCGAGGTTAATATAATTTCCTACGAAGAAGAAGTTACTGAAAATATCCTTAACGTCCCACTTCAGCATTGTCTCAACACCTTCAGGTGCATCGTATTTATCGGAGAAATTAAGAATATCGGCAATTGTTGACGGAACAAGAGTCTTCGCATGCTCGGATACTTCATCGACAAAAATCGGGTATTCATACAAAGGATTTATCTCTTCTTCCGAAGCTTCCTCATCGGCACCTTCTTCCGGCTGCGCATCTTCCGGATTAATCTCATTCTCTTCTGCCCGGGTATTTCCGGCAACCGAATCGAGGAATACCTGCTTAAGGCCTTCCTCTTCCCATATAGCCTCAACTTCTGCCCGTGCGATACCTTCCATATATGTCTTGTTATAGACAAAACAGCAGGTATCAAAATACATCGGATATCCGATAAGCTTTCCGTTGTAGGTTACTGCATTAAGTGCCGCCTGCCCGAAATGCTCCGTTGTAAGGATTCCCGCCTTATCTTTGACTTCTTCGGCAAGTCCCGCAAGATATGCCTTTTCAAGGGAGCTGTTTCCGATAATATATAAATCCGGCGCACCGTCTTTTGTAAGGCATGCCTTATTTATATTCTCAAGATATTCAACACCGGATACAAGCTTAGTATCAACATGTACATCTGTATCCTCATAATACGCAAGCGCAATACTGTTCAGATAATCTGTAAGAACTTCATCCGTGTACCACAGGGTAATCGTATCTTTTGCAGAAAAACCCTGCTCGCCTTCTTTGTCCGAAACACGGATTGCCGTATACATAAGCACTCCGAAGAGTACAATTACAAGCAGAAAAGAAAGAAACCTTCTTTTTGCGTCACTCATTACCCAATACTTCCTTTAATATACAAATCATTTCATCAACATGCTTCTTTTCGATAACAAGCGGAGGAACAAAACGAAGAATATTTGTGCCCGCATTGATAAGAATAAGTCCTTTTTCCATAGCCTTTTTAATGAACTCTGCAACAGGACAGTCGAAAACAAGCCCCTGCATAAGACCTCTTCCGCGCCTTTCAATAATACGTGAATCGTTCTTTGCAATTTCCTCAAGCTTTTCTTCGAGATATGCTCCTGTTTCTTTTGCATGAGCAGGTATATTCTTCTCTTCATAGAGATCAAAAACTTTGCTTACCGCAGCACATGCAAGAGGATTTCCACCATAGGTTGTTCCATGGTCACCTGCAACAAGTGAAGAAGCGGCAACCTTCTCATTAAGCACGAACGCACCGACAGGAACGCCGCAGCCAAGTGCCTTTGCAAGAGTCACAATATCAGGCTTAATATTATATTTCTCATAGGCAAACATATATCCTGTTCTTCCCATTCCGCACTGAATCTCATCAAGAATAAGAAGAATATCCTTCTCATCGCAAAGCTTCCTTATCTTTACAAGGAACTCCTCATCTGCCGGAAGAAGTCCGCCTTCACCCTGAACAGTCTCCATAATGATGGCGCAGGTCTTGTCATTTACCTGTGATACAACAGAGTCATAATCATTCAACGTAGCAAATTTAACACCGCCGATAAGCGGCTCGAAAGCTTCACGGTAATGCGGATTTCCGGTTACAGACAAAGCTCCCATAGTTCTTCCGTGGAAGGAATGCTCCATTGCAATAATCTCGTGGTCACATTTCCCGTCTTTATTAAATGCATATTTACGGGCAGCCTTGATTGCACCCTCAATAGCCTCCGCGCCGGAATTTGTAAAGAAAACACGTGAAAGACCTGTTGCCTTAATAATTTTTCCCGATGCTTCTATGGCAGGAACGTTGTAATAATAATTAGACGTATGTATAAGCTTATCAATCTGATTCTTAAGCGTATCGTTATAGGCTTTGTTCCCGTAGCCGAGTGCAAATACAGCTATACCTGCCACAAAATCAAGATATTTTTTGCCATTAATATCATACAGATATACGTCGTCACCTTTATCAAGAACGACCTGATACCTGTTATAAGTGTGGAGGAGCCTTTTTTCGGCTTCCTCAATATATTCTTCTGCTTTCATATTCTATTCCTCTTCGCCGCCTTTTAAAATAACTGTTCCGATTCCGGTTCTTGTGAAAATCTCAAGAAGAAGACAATGTGCAATTCTTCCGTCAAGAATATGCACTCTGCTTACACCGTTCTTAACAGCATCTGTGCAGCCGTTCAGTTTGGGAAGCATTCCGCCGCCGATAAATCCTCCGGAGATAAGTCCGTCTGCTTCTTCCACGGTAATCTTCGATACGAGCGAGTTTTTATCGTTAATGTCTTTGTAAAGGCCGTCAATATCGGTAAGGAATGCAAGCTTCTCTGCGCCTACAGCCTTTGCGATTGCACATGCTGCATCATCGGCATTTATATTATAGGTTTGGAATTCATCATCAAGTCCTATAGGTGATACGATAGGAAGAAAATCCTTCTCAAGAAGATCAAGGAGAACCTTGGGCTCTACCTTCTTAATCTCACCTACAAAACCGATGTCTTTTCCGTCAGACAGTTTCTTCTCAACATTAAGAAGACCGCCGTCCTTACCGGAAATTCCGATTGCCTTTACGCCAAGCTTCTCGACCATAGTTACAAGTCTTTTATTAACCTTGCCGAGAACCATTTCGGCTATTTCCATTGTCTCTGCATCTGTTACACGAAGTCCGTTTACAAACTCAGCCTTTTTACCTGTTTTCTCAACCCATTTGCTGATTTCCTTACCGCCGCCGTGTACAATAATCGGTTTGAATCCGACAAGCTTAAGAAGTGTAACGTCTTCAATAACGCTTCTCTGAAGTTCCTCGCAGGTCATTGCGCTTCCGCCGTATTTCACAACAATAATTTTTCTGTTAAATTTCTGAATATACGGAAGTGCCTCAATAAGCACCTCTGCCTTTTTCATTACTTCGGACATTTCATTTTCGTTCATTGTCAAATTCCTTCTTCCTGTCTTTACTTATTAAAGGACGTTATATTCTTATCATTAAGTACAAAATCATAATAATTAAGGTCTTCTCTTCTGGTCCAGCCTACCTTGTTCCAGAAGGCATTTCCGATATCGTTCTGTGTAAAAGCTATAAGCGATACCTTATTGATTCCTTCTTCTTTAAGAGCCTCCATGCAAAAAGAAGCCATCTTCTTACCTATACCGTGTCTTCTGTACTTCTCCATAACGCACACATGATAGAAGCAACCGCGTCTTCCGTCATGACCGCACAAAATTGCACCGACAATTTCACCGTTTTCAACTGCGACAGCAGAAGTAGACGGATTTCTTCTTATGAATTTCTCGACGCCTTCCCGCGAATCATCAATCGATCTGATTGCAAATCCTTTTATTGTCATCCATAAAGCCTTTACTCCGTCGTAATCGGAAGGCTGCATTATTCTAATCTCCATTTTCCTCTGCCTCAACTTTCTTTCTTGCTATTTCGGCTTTGATTTTCTGAAGCTGCATTGCAAGATTTCTGACCATAGGCTCCGGGAAAACAAGGTTTTCGCCAAAAGGATTGATGATAAATCCCGAAAGTTCTCCGCCCGAGCCGAGAATATACTGGGCATATACTTCGAAATTCATGACCATTTTCTTTAGAGGATCCTTAATCTCGCATTTCTCAATCCATTTATTGTACTGCATTGTATCGGTAAACGCAGGAAGAAATCTCTTTCCGTCTCTTGCCGTAACAACCTTGAAGCTTATCGGAACGGGTCTCTTTTCCCCGCTTTCCTTAAGCTTTGCCATAAGTTTTGCGTCTTCTTCCTTAATAAATGCAGGTGTTATAAATCTGCTTCTCATCATCTCGTTTATTAGCCTGTTTCTGTTCTCTTTGGTATCGCTTTCCTGAAGAACACGCATGGCAATGATGAGTTCCATATTCTGAATTTTCTTATCTAAATCTTCCATAACTTTCTCCGAAACATATTAGGTGATGCTTAAGGGAACATGGGAACTACCTTAAGTCCTTCGTTTTCAGGAAGGCCGAACATAAGATTCATGTTCTGCAGTGCCTGACCTGCTGCCCCTTTTACAAGATTATCAAGTGCGCCCATCATGATAATTCTTCCGGTTCTCTCATCTGCAACAAATCCGATATCAACAAAATTGCTTCCTTCAACCCACTTGGTCTCAGGGCACACACCGTCAGGAAGAATTCTGATAAACTGCTCATTTCCGTAGTATTTCTCATAAACCGCCCTTATCTCTTCAGAAGCAGGAAGCTTTCCGTCCTTCTTAATAAGAGAAGCGTACTCGGTAACAAGAATTCCCCTGTTCATCGGAACAAGATGCGGTGTAAATGAAATCACAATATCTTTTCCCGCAGCATAGGACAGCTGCTCTTCGATTTCAGGGGTATGACGGTGACTTGCAACGCCGTATGCCTTGATATTCTCGTTAACCTCGCAGAAAAGATTTGGAACCTTGGCTCCTCTTCCGGCACCGCTTGTTCCTGATTTCGCATCTACAATAAGAGTATCCGGATCTATCAGCCCTTCCTTTACAAGCGGATATGCCGTAAGGATGGAACAGGTTGTATAACATCCCGGATTTGCACATATTCTTGCATTCTTAACCTTGTCACGGTTTATTTCGCAAAGGCCGTAAACAGCTTCATCAATAAACTGTGGACTCTTATGCTCTATCTTGTACCACTTCTCATATACCTTAACATCCTTAAGTCTGAAGTCAGCGGATAAATCGACAATCTTTACCTTATTTAAAATCTCTTCGTTTACAAGTGATGCACAAAGGCCCTGCGGTGTAGCTGTAAAAATAACATCCGCCTCATTTGCAAGTTCATCCAGATTATCATCAAGACAATCCTCGTCAACTATCTTATACATATTTCTATATACATCAGAATATTTCTGACCGATATAGCTCTTTGAACCCAGCCATACAATCTGAACATCTTTATGTCCTGCAAGGAGTCTTACAAGCTCCCCGCCTGCATATCCTGTTGCACCAATAATTCCTACTTTAATCATAGTTATTTCCCGTCTTTCTGCGAAAGACACCAATGCGTCATGAAACGGGTGCACTGGCTTTCGCTATCTAATCTATCTTCCTTCTGATATTATTTTCCTATAAGACTGACACACTACAGAACACGTGGAGGTGAGTGGCGGGG
>JAZLHJ010000060.1:0-47723 GCA_045616785.1 Lachnospiraceae bacterium | reverse complement strand
AAACCAGCGAAGTTTCTTGGCATTGATGAATTCAAACTTCATAACGGATACCGCTATGCAACACACATCATCGACATGGAGACAGGTCATATCCTCTGGATTGCCGGAGGCAAGAAGAAACAGGTGGTTTATGACTTTATCGAGCATGTCGGTTTGAAATGGATGGATCAGGTCGAGGCAGTTGCCTGTGACATGAACTCTGATTTCCAGGAAGCTTTCGAGGAAAAGTGTCCTCATATCCAGCCGGTATTTGATTACTTTCATATCGTAAAGAACTTTAACGATAAGGTTGTAAGCGAAGTCCGCAAGGATGAACAGCGCCGTCTGTATGAGGAAGGCAATATCGAAGCTGCCAGAGCGTTGAAGAAGACCCGATATATCCTGATGTCTTCAAGAAAGACGCTTCAATCCAAGGATAGCGATGCCAGAGAGGAACGCCAGATCCACAAAGGGAGCAGTCTGTTCAAAACTGACAGCATCGTCCGCAAAGAAGGTTATGAGGAACGTTATGATGCACTGCTTCAGGAAAACCAACTGCTATTTACCCTGGATCTGATCAAGGAGAAGCTTAGTCTGTCCTATTCACGGAGAGATGAGGCAGTCATGGCAGAGGACATCATCAGTATCATGGATATGTGCAAGGCAACGGGCAATCGACACCTTCTGTGGTTTGAATGTCTTCTTGGCAACCACTTTGAGGGCATTATTGCCCATGCAACTTATGATATCTCAGCTGCAAAGATTGAAGGTATCAACAACAAAATCAAGACTCTTCGCAGACAGGGATACGGATATCCTGATGACGAATATTTCTTTCTGAAGCTATTCGACATGAGCCGCCGGAGCTATGAGAGGAATCCTAAATCCCACAAAATTTGTGATTGAGCCGAGAAATATACGAGAATTTATGATTTATAATCTTTCGGCTTTAATACTCTTATAGCCTTCACCGAAGATCTCGCTTGCGCTTGTTACGATAAGAAACGCATCGGGATCTTCTTCTTTTACAATGTCGATGACATCTGAGGAATCACGCTTGTGCGCTGCACACATAATAACCTTTTTGTTCGTCCCGGTATAGGCACCGATTCCGTTAAGAAAAGTGACACCGATGTCAAGTTCTTTGAGAACTCTTGCGGTGATTTCATCAGGCTTTTCGCTGATAACGTAGATGAGCTTTGCTTCGTCGGGACCGTAGAGAATAAAGTCCATAATCTTGGAATACATAAATACAACGATTCCTGCAAGAACAGCCAGCTTAATATCGTCAAAAAAGAATCCTGCCGCAATAACTACAATTACATCAAGAGTAAGGAAGATAACGCTCGATTTGATATAAGGGAAACGCCTTCTTATTATCTTGACGATTATATCCATACCGCCTGTTGTTGCACCTGCACGAAAGACAAGTCCCACCCCGACACCCATCAGAATACTTCCCAGAACGACATTAACGATTGTATCATCCGAAACAGGGCCAAACGGTGCGAGTGCATTCATGAAAAGAGAGGACAGGACGGTTGCATATATTGTGACTACAATCAGTTTGAACCCGAGCTTAATCAGGCCCCATATCAGAATCGGTATGTTAAGAAGAATTATGATTGTACCTGTATCAAAAGGAATAATTCTGTTAAGCATGACGGCGATACCGTTAATTCCTCCGGGCGCCAGATTGGCTTTGTCGAGAAATAAACTCATGCTGGCTGCATAGATAAAGCATCCGATTGTAATCATTAACAGTCTGTCCAGACGTTTCAGAAACAGTTTTTTCTTATTCATTTTGTATCTCCCCTGTCATTAGCATAAAGTTCTGCCCTTCTTTTCTCATCAAGAACAATCCATTCGTCAAGAGTAAGCGGAACATAATCCGAGAACATGGCGAAGGTGTTAATCAGATTACAGGGAATTGGGATTTTGGTTTTGTAGCCGCGCACATCGCGAATTTCCTGTCTCATTTCGAATATAAAGCGGTTAATCATAAGTTCGTCGTAAGAATTATGAACGTGACCGTAGAGCATGTAGGTTTTGGGAACTGCGTTCTCGTCTATTCTGTACTGACCGTTGTAGCAAAGCTGCGGGTAATGTGACAGAACGACCTTTCTCTTATTATCCGAAATTTCCATATAAGGAGATATCCAGCCGAAAAGGCTTTTGTCAAAATGCCTGTCTTCAAGATATTTATCATGGTTTCCGACTATAAGATATTTCCGCCCGTGAAGCCTTGTCAGTACTTCCGCTGTTTTTGCTCCGTTTTCAAGCGACAAATCACCAAGAATAACAACCTCGTCATTCGTTCTGACGCGGCTGTTCCATTTCGCTATCATGTAACTGTTCATTTCTTCTTCTGTTGGGAAACCACGGAAATCCATATCTTTATTGAGATTATTGTGGTAGAAATGCAAATCGGCGATGTAATATCTCATGTAATACCTTAAGAAAAATAAAAATTGTTAACTTACACTTATTATATCATTTATTGCAAAAGAATGAAACCTGCACGAAGAATTGTCAGAAAAAAGCACCGTTTCATTGTACTATATGGTATAATGAAACGTATATCATTTAGGAGAGAAGCCTATGGGAATAATTTTCAAATCGGTAAATCTTTCGGATGAGGAAGTAAGCTCTTTTCTTCCCTCACATTTTAATTTCAAAAAGCCAAACAGATACGGAATGGGAGCAAGCCTAAACGGCAAACTGGTCGGCGTCCTATTATATGAAGACAACGAGGTACAGATAGAAATTCTGCATATTGAAGTCGGTGAGGATTACAGGGATCAGGGTATTGGGTCGGCACTCCTCCAGGCTTGTATGTATTCTTTTTACGGAATGGGCATGGTAAAACCGGTAATGATAACCTTTATGGATATTCCGGCGCTCGGACCTTTTAAGAGCTTCATGGAGAAACAGGTGAATTTTGAAATCGAGGAAGATGACATTCTTCTTGATATTCCCTGCGAGGAGGTAGCCCGTGCAAGACAGATGTTCTGTTCTGTCAAGACTTCCGAAGTAATTACTTCTTTTTCGGATGTTAACAATCTCTCATTAAAGAGAATTGTGAAGAAGCTTGAGGACAAGGATATTCCCTATCTGCATGACCTTTTTGAGAATAATAATTACGAAAGAGATTTGTCGAAACTAATCTACTCAGATGATACGGCGCAGGCGCTTATAGCGATGAAGCATTTTGACGAAGAGAAATATCTTGAAGTCAGTTTCCTTTATTCCGAAAGTGATGCCAAAAGCGCTGCCTGGGTCAGCAAACTGATTGCTTCGGTTTTTGCCAAAGCAGAGCAGGATTATCCTGACTACGGATTATATGCTGTTACAGGTAAGGAAAGTGTTGAGAGATTAATTCGCAAGGTTTTTGGTTCGAACGTTAACGAAGTCAGACTGTTATGTGCATCATGGGATTATACGGTTGAGAGCGATTAAGGAGGACATGAATTATGGATGGAATGCAGCTTCAGAAAGAACAGTTTAAACAGTTTTCCGTTACTCAGCAGAAAGAGGAGATGGCACCGTCTTACAAGCCGGAAGAAAATGTTTTCGAGAAAAAGACGGATATAAAGAATAAATATTTTGAGGAAAATCAGTATTCTCCGGAGCTTCAGAGAATAGCGGAGAGATACGGACTCGATTCCGTGGAAGCAAAGAAATTTGTGGCTGAATCGGGGAAAACAGAAATTACACCCGAAATGATGGCGGAAATTAAGACAAATATGGTAAAATGTGAAAAGGCGCGGGCCGAACACGTAGAAAAGGCAAAACAGGAATTCTAAATTTATATGATTCACATTTTTATTATCAATTCACATGCCGGAAAAAACAAATTTTCGGCAGGCTTAAGAAAACATCTTGCCGACAAATACGGGGATTTGCAATATTACATTTTCCACACACGTAAAGTCGGTGATGAGAAGGACCTAATGAAAGAAATTCTTAACCTTTTTGGGGGAGAAAAGTTAAGGATTTATTGTTGTGGAGGTTCCGGTACAATCAGTAACGCAATTTATGGTGTTGAGAAGTTTGACGGTATCGAATTCGCATTTTATCCCAAAGGTTTTACAAATGATTTTCTTAAAGCTTTCGGTAAGGAAGAAGAAAGATTTCGTGATATTGATGAATTGATAAACGGCGATGTAATCAAAATTGACTATATTAAAACCAACCACGGGAACAGTCTGAATACCTTCTCTCTCGGAATGGATGCAGTAATGGTTAAGAAGATGGAAGATTTCAGAGACAGCAGCGTTCTTGGTAAGAATATTCCGTATGTATTCGGGTTTATTTATTCGGTTCTGTTCTCCAAACCCGATGAACTTGAGATAAGTCTGCCCGGGCAGAAGAAAATTATAGGTAAATCTTCAGAAGTATTTGTCGGTAACGGCGGGGTAATCGGAGGAAACCTCTGGTTTGACGTGACTCCCGATTATACCGACGGAATGGCACATACAGTTATTTTCAAGCATGTTAATTCATTTAATATGGTAAGACTCTTGCTTAAGCTTTCTCATAAAAAAAAGGTTGATGAGAAATGGCTTAAGTTTGACGGACATACAGATTCCATTACGATAAAAAGACGGGATAACCTGCCTTTCGCTGTAGATTTTGACGGAGAGCTTCAGCCTCCTCAAAGAGAATGGACAGTTGAAATTGTCAGGAAAGGCCTGTCTTTTGTTGTTCCGAAAGGAGTAGGTGATGAAGGATATCGTTAATAAGGGGCAGGTAATTTCGCTGATCCTTTATACTTTATATGGTTTGTCTTTTGTCATCGGAAGCCTTCTTGCTCCTGGCGGCATTAATTCCTATGCCGTTGCGACCATGATTTTCTGGGGCGTAACGCTTATTGTGATGCTCGGAATCCGTGTATCCGAACTAAGGCATACAATTGCTTATAGGGTTCTGTATATCTGCGCCGTATGTCTGCTTGCCGTTTTTTCGCAGATATATATGCATGCTGTTTATCTTGTTTTTCTTATGTTTGCAATTCTGAACCTTACTGTAATTACATTTCTTGATAAACGCTGTTTCCGTTTTTCCGTAGGCGTTCAGGCACTTTGCCTTTTCATTCTTGTATCTGTTCCGACAGATATTTCCGGTCTTTCGGATTACACTCTTGTCAGCTTTTTCTTCTCTTTTTGCAGGGCTTATTCTTGTTGACTGGGTTGGCTGTAATATTATCGGAATTCTGCAAAGACTTGATGAAGAGACACTGGAATATGAGCGTAGTCTTGATGACCTTCTTGCAATTGTGGAACTTAAGCATGCAGAGGCGATAAAGGCAACCGAGGCGAAGTCCTCTTTTCTCTCAAATATGTCACACGAGCTTCGAACCCCTCTTAATTCCATAATCGGTATGAACGAGATGGTTCTTCGTGAAGAACAAAATGAACAGGTACTTGAATATTCCCGTGACATCAAATCCTCAGGCGAGATGATGCTGTCACTTGTTAATGATATTCTTGATATTTCCAAAATCGAATCCGGCAAGATGAATCTTGTACCTGTGGATTTCAATCTAAAGAATCTTATCAGAGATATTTCCAACATGATTGAACCCAAGATGAAGGATAAAGGTCTTTCCTTTATTATGAATGTCGATGAGAAGCTGATGGGATTCTACTATGCCGATAATATCAGACTAAAACAGATTCTCGTAAACCTTCTTAACAATGCGGCCAAGTATACGGAAAAAGGAACCGTAACGCTTACCGTGACCGGAGATAAGAAAAATGACAGCACGGATTTCCACTTCTCCGTAAAAGACACCGGAATGGGTATACGTGAAGAAGACCTTGCCAAGCTTAATCAGAAGTTTGTAAGAATAGATGAGAAGAGAAACAGAAACATTGAAGGAACAGGACTTGGAATTACCATTGTCAACTCGTTCCTCGGACTTATGAATTCCAACCTTAAGGTGGAAAGCGAATATGGGAAAGGCTCTGATTTCTTCTTCGACGTTTCTATTCCGTTCGGCAAAGAAATTGCAGAGGAAACCGCGGAAGAAAAAGGAGCAGACGGCAAATTCGAAGCTCCCGGCATGAAGATTCTTGTAATCGACGATACCAGGCAGAACCTCAGGGTAATATCAGCGCTCCTTAAGAAGACAAAGGTTGAGGTTGATACTGCGGGAAGCGGTGAAGAAGGTATTTCCAAAGCAACAGACAAGAAGTATGATCTTATTTTCCTTGACAGAATGATGCCTGTAATGGACGGCGTTGAGACTCTTGGAAAGATGAGAGAAATAAGTGATTTTATTAATGAGAAGACACCGATTGTTGCTCTGACTGCCGATGCTGTTGCCGGAGCAAAACAGACGTATATAAATCTTGGTTTTGACGACTACTTATCCAAACCGGTGCTGCCTGTGGATTTGGAGAATATGCTGAGAAAATATTGGAGGTAATGTAAATTGGTAGATTATATGCAGCTTGCGCTTGTGCTTGCTTTTCAGGCACCTGTCATATGTATTATTATATGCATTTATCTTCTTGCATCATATGTAAAAGTGGGCAGCAACGGGCTCCAGGTCTTTCTCTTAAGAACTCTTACAATAGGCTGTATCCTTACAATGATTTTTGAGATTATGCCGGCACTGATTTACTATGGAATTATTGATGTTGATCTGAATTATTATGCATGGATTGTTATCCTTTCTTACAGCATCGCACTTATTAATTCGATTTGCTGGAGCGAGTATTGTATTTCCAAGGTTAATAAACCTTCGTTAGTATTCACCGTATTTGTCAGAATACTGTATTTCTTCGTATTTGTTGTTATTGTAATGCGTATTGCATTTATTGATTCCGAATGGTTTGCATATGTTAAAGACGGAGTGATTCAGTACGGCATCCTTGATGATATCCAGACCTACGGATGTATTCTGATTAATATGCTTACTTTCATTCTTGTGATAGTCAAATACCGCGATAAGCATGAATATGCCAACCGTGAATTGTACGGTAAACTTGTATTTTCCTCGGGAATAATTCTTTTTGCGAGAGTATTCTACATTGTGACCTTCATTCCGTATACGGTATGGATAGGTGAGATGATGGTTCTTCTGTACCTGTTTATGGGACTTCAGAAATCCATAATCTTTACAGACGAGCTTACAAGACTTAATAACAGACGTTGCCTTATAAGAGATATCAACGACAAGATGCAGGCTGAAAATAAGTGGTGCTATTTCATTTTTGATATCAACGAGTTTAAGATTATTAATGATAATTACGGACACAGTGAAGGCGACAGGGCGCTGATTCTTCTTGGCTCGGTGCTTGGTAATGTTGCCAAGATGAACAATGCCGAGGCCTACAGATACGGTGGTGATGAGTTTTCCGTTCTCTATGAATGCAAAGATAAGGAAGAAGCGGACATACTCGGAAATCTTATAGACGGAGCAGTTGCCGAGTGTAATGATATCGAAAATCTCCCTTATGAACTTTCTGTCAGCTATGGTTATGCCTTTTATGATGAAGAGTCACTATATACCATTCCGGATATTATGCAGAAGGCAGATGAAAATATGTATGCAAATAAGAAGGCAAAGAAAGCTTTGAGAAATTCGTAATCTTCATTGAAATTATGGGAAAGCCATCATATAATGGACTTTGTATTATTTTTTGAAGTATAAAGGGTTTTATTATGAGAATCGGCTTTGATAATGAGAAATATTTAAAGATTCAGTCTGACCATATTAAGGAGCGAATCGAGAAGTTTGATAACAAGCTTTATCTGGAATTCGGAGGAAAGCTTTTTGATGATTATCATGCTTCGCGCGTTCTTCCGGGGTTCGAACCCGACAGTAAGCTTAAAATGCTTATGCAGCTCAAGGACCAGGCTGAGATTGTAATTGTAATCAGTGCCCAGGCCATCGCTAATAATAAAATGCGTGGAGACCTGGGTATTTCTTATGATGCCGATGTTCTTCGCCTTACCGATGCGTTCCAGAGCTTTGGCTTCTATGTCGGAAGCGTTGTAATAACACAGTATTCCGGCGAAGCGGCAGCAGATAAATTCCGGGCAAGGCTTTCCGAACTCGGAATACGTTCCTATATCAATTATTATATTGACGGATATCCGAGCAATATTGAGAAAATAGTAAGTGACGAAGGCTATGGCAAAAACGATTATATCGAGACAGAAAGGCCGCTTGTGATAGTTACTGCGCCGGGGCCCGGAAGCGGTAAAATGGCAACCTGCCTTTCGCAGCTTTACCATGAGCACAAGCACGGGATCAAAGCGGGATATGCCAAGTTCGAGACCTTCCCTATATGGAATCTTCCGCTTAAACATCCTGTTAATGTTGCTTATGAGGCAGCAACTGCCGACCTTAGCGATGTCAACATGATTGATCCTTTCCATCTTGAAGCTTACGGAGTTACAACCGTTAACTATAACCGTGACATAGATATATTCCCTGTTCTCGATGCTACCTTCGAGAGAATTATGGGCACCAATCCATACAAATCGCCTACCGATATGGGTGTTAACATGGCAGGTAACTGCATTATCGATGATGAAGCGTGCTGCCTTGCATCCAAGCAGGAGATAATAAGGCGTTATTACAGGGAAGAGTGTGAACTTAAGAGAGGACGCGGCTCCAAGGAATCTCTCATGAAGCTTCAGCTTCTTATGAAGCAGGCAGGAATTTCAGCTTCTGACCGTCCTGTCATAGCTGCCGCCCTGGAAAAAGAGAACGCAACCGGAGGCCAGCCTGCTGCTGCCATCGAACTTTCCGACGGACGCCTGGCTACCGGAAAGACAACAGACCTTCTCGGTGCATCCTCTGCTGCAATGCTTAACGCACTTAAGATGCTGGCAAATCTTCCTCACGAGCTTCACATTATTAAGCCTGAGGCAATAAGACCAATTCAGAGTCTTAAGACTGATTACCTTAAGAGCAAGAATCCGCGTCTTCACACAGATGAAGTTCTTGTGGCTTTATCACTGAGTTCGCTTACAGACGAAAATGCAAGAAAAGCGATGTCCTGTCTTCCTCAGCTGAGGGACTGCGAGGTTCATTCTTCCGTTCTTTTGTCTTCTGTTGATGAGCAGACCTTCAAGAAGCTCGGTCTTCGTCTTACCAGCGAACCGAAGTATGAGACCAATAAGAAGTTTCATAAGAATTAAAACAATAAAAAGTTATGTATTTATAGAATAAATTTAACAATGACTTGCTGTAAGGCATCATGTTAGAATTCATTAAACGTATAATAATATCCGTTGAAAGGGGATTATATTATGGAATTTAAGAATGATAACGGTGCCTTAGTTTTTTGGAAAAACGGTGAAAAGGTACGCATTGAAGCCTGGGGTGAGAATTCACTCAGAGTCCGCTCTACAATGCTTCCTGATTTTACAGACAAAAACTGGGCACTTACAGAGGACGCCGGCAAATGTGATGCAAAGATTGAATTTTTTGAGAGAGATCACTGGGTAGGCGATGGAAATATCGATAAACGTGAGTATGCTTCGATTACGAACGGAAGAATCAGATGTGAAGTTAACTTCGTGGGAATTCTTTCTTTTTTCCGTGATGAGAAGCTTATTCTCAGAGAGTATTACCGTTCTTATGACGGAACAATTTCTCAGGGAAGCCGCTGTCTTAAGATAGTTGCTCGTGACTGGAAGGGAATAATCGGCGGTTCAGAGTTCAAACTTAATCTTAAATTTGATGGTAACGACGGAGAGAAGATTTACGGTATGGGCCAGTATCAGCAGCCTTATACGGACCTTAAGGGAACTACTCTTGAACTCGCACAGAGAAATTCACAGATTTCTGTTCCTTTTATGATATCTTCACTTGGCTACGGAATGCTCTGGAACAATCCTGCTGTCGGAAATGTTACATTTGCGAAGAATTATACTGAATGGATTGCAAGATCGACGAAGCAGATGGATTACTGGATTACCGCAGGCGAGAATCCGAAGGAAATCATGAAGAGTTATACATCTGTTACAGGACATGCACCTAAATTCCCCGAGAATCTTATGGGTCTTTGGCAGTGCAAGCTCCGTTATCGTACACAGGATGAGGTTCTTGAAGTTGCAAGGGCATATCAGAAGGAAGGAATTAAGATTGACCAGATAGTAATCGATTTCTTCCATTGGACAGTACAGGGTGACTGGAAATTCGACAAGACCTATTGGCCTGATCCCAAGGCAATGGTTGATGAGCTCCATTCAATGGGAATAAAGGTTATCGTATCTGTATGGCCTTCCGTTGACAGAAAGAGTGAGAACTTCTATCCGATGATGGAGAAGGGACTTCTCATTAAGACTGAAAGAGGAGCAGCACAGACCTACGATTATCAGGGTGACTGCGTTGAAATCGATCCTTTCAACCCGGCAACACGCGAATATGTATGGGAAGTATGTAAGAAGAATTACTATGATTTCGGAATAGACGCTTTCTGGCTTGATAACTCTGAGCCTGATTACGGCGTATATGATTTTGAGAATTACCGTTACTTCGAAGGCCCCGCACTCTCTTGCAGCAATATGTATCCTCAGATGTACAGCAGAGTATTCTATGACAAGATGAAGGATCTCGGTGACGGAACTGTTGTTAACCTTTTAAGATGCGCATGGGCAGGAAGCCAGAAATACGGCAATGTTGTTTGGTCAGGTGATGTTCCGAGTACTTTCCAGGCTTTCCGTGAGCAGCTTCAGGCAGGTCTTAACATGGGTCTTGCAGGAATTCCCTGGTGGACAACAGATATCGGTGGTTTCATGACAGATGATGTTAACGATCCCGATTTCAGACAGCTTCTTATCAGATGGTATCAGTTCGCTGTATATTCCGCAGTTCTTCGTATGCACGGCGACAGAGGACCTTACAATATTCCGCCTCTTGATAACAGAGACTGGGGCGGCGGTTATCTTCACACAGGCCAGCCCAATGAGCTTTGGAGCTATGGCGAGGAAAACTACAAGATCATGAAGAAATACTATGATATCCGTATTTCAATGCATGATTACATTAAGAGCCTTTATGAGGAGGCAAGTACAAACGGTTCTCCTCTTATCAGAACAATGTTTTATGAGTTCCCTGAAGATAAAATGTGCTGGGAGGTTGACGACCAGTACATGTTTGGTGCAAAATATCTTGTAGCACCTATCTTCAATCTTAATCAGTTTGAAAGAGAAGTATATCTTCCAAACGGAAAATGGAAACTCACAAGTACCGGTGAAGTTTTCGAAGGAGGAAAAACTGTTAAGGTTGATGCTCCGATAGAGTACACACCTGTATTTGAAAAGGAAAACTGATAATGACAACCAGAGAATGTTATGAGAAGCTTGGCGAAGATTATGACGCGGTAGTAATGAGGCTCGGTAAAGAGGAAAGGGTCGATAAGTTTTTTGCAAGACTTAAGGATATGCCGGCATATGATGAGCTGCTTGCGGCACTTGATGCGGGTGATTATGAAACCGCCTTCAGATGCTCACATGACATTAAAGGTCTTTCGGCCAATCTGGGAATCGATAAATTCTATAAGGCTTCGAGTGAGCTTTGCGAGACGATGAGAAACGGGAAACCGACTGTCGATATAAGCGGAATGCTTGAGAATGTTAAGTCGGAGTATGAGCGTCTTGCCGGAGTCCTTGCAGAACTTGATTAGTTTATTTAAGGGAGCGGTGCAAACTGCTCCCTGTTTTATTACGAAAGGATGAGAGAACATGAATCAGCATTCAAGATTTAACCTGCCGCTTTGCCTCGTTGTCGAGGAGGATGTATTCGAAAGAGTTGATGAAGTCGTTATGCAGTATCTTCCCGAGATAAAAGGGAGAAAAACACTTGTCGTAACAGAGAAGTTCCTTCATGATACCTATGGGGATGTACTGAATAATATATGTGGTGATTTCGGCGGTGCTGAGATTCTTGAAGTTGGAAATGCGGATTATGATGAAGCAGTTTCTATTGCAAAGAAAATCTGCATAGAAGATATAAAGGTTGTTATCGGATTCGGAGGAGGAAGAGTGCTTGATACGGCAAAGTATGCTTCTTTTGTAAGTAAGTCCGTATATATCTGTCTTCCAACAAACTTAAGTAATGATTCTCTTGCATCTCCTTTTGCGGTACTTGGAACAGAGGGTTCAAGCAGAAAGACCTTATCCTGCGGCATTCCTACCGCGATAATAGTTGACACATCAATGATTCTAAAAGCTCCGAAGAGCCAGACGCTCGGAGGAATCGGTGATACAATTGCCAAATATACAGCGGTATATGACTGGACAATATCTGCAAAGGCTGAGGGGAAACCGGTAGATGACTTTGCTTATGCAATAGCCAGCATGTGTTATGATTCCGTTGCTCACAGTGATGTTAAGGATACTACAAGCAAGAGCTTTCTTACTACACTTGCCAGAGCGCTTGTACTTGGCGGACTTGCAATGGAGATTGCAGGTTCCTCAAGACCCTGCAGCGGAAGTGAGCATCTTTTCTGCCATGCAATAGAAGAGTATCATCCCGATATTAAAATCAGCCATGGCTATGCGGTTGCACTCGGAGCAGTCGGGGCAGCGGTATTCCAGGGACGTGATGACAGAAAAATACTTGAAATTTGCAGGGCATACGGACTTGATCTTAATCCTGCAACCTACGGAATTGATAAGGATTTGTTTGCTAAGATATGGGGAGAAGCAGCGTCCACAAGGCCTGACAGAGTATCAATACTCAATTCAACGGACCTTGACAGAAGCTGGCTTGATGAGATTTACGACAGGATGGCAGGTAAATAATATTAATAAAGCGGAAGGATTATTTCCTTCCGCTTTTATTGAGTTACAGGGTGCTTACGAATCTGTCGAAGGCTGCCTGACCTTCCGGAGTTCTCTTGTATACGCCTGCGTGTTCAAGAACCTTTGAGAATACAAGTCCGACTTCTGTTTCAAGAATTGAAGATACGTTGGAAGAATTAATATCCGAATACTTCTTCATAATCTCTTCGGCCCAGTCAGCATGCTTCTCGATTTCGGGAATTGACCTGATATCCTTTGAGGAGAGGATTGCATCCCCAAGCATATCGAGCTCATTAACAAGTCTTGAAGGAAGAATTGCAAGTCCCATTACCTCAATGAGTCCGATGTTTTCTTTTTTGATGTGATGAAGCTCGCTGTGCGGGTGGTATACGCCGAGCGGATGCTCGGGTGTCGTAATATTGTTACGAAGCACGAGGTCAAGTTCGAAGAGTCCGTCTCTCATTCTCGCAATCGGTGTTATCGTGTTATGCGCCTCACCGTCTGTTTCGGCATAGATGAATGCGCTTTCATCCGTATATTTCCTCCAGGTATCAAGAATTCTGTCAGCAAGACTGACAAGTCTGTCAGAATCCTTTCCGCTTATTCTTATGACTGACATCGGCCATTTTACGATGCCGCAGTTTACGTCTTCGTAACCCTTTACGGTAAAGGTTCTCTCGATTTCGGCCTTGGCCATCGGGAAAAGATAATTACCGCCCTGGAAATGGTCGTGGCTTAAGATTGAGCCTCCGACAATCGGAAGGTCTGCGTTGGAACCCACAATGTAGTGAGGGAACTGCTTAATGAAATCGAACATTTTACAGAAGGTTGCATGCTCGATTTTCATCGGAATATGTTCTTTGTTAAATACGATGCAGTGCTCGTTGTAATAAACGTACGGTGAATACTGGAATCCCCAGTCGCTTCCGTTAATTGTAACAGGCATTATTCTGTGGTTGCCTCTTGCAGGGTGATTTACTCTTCCTGCATAGCCTTCGTTTTCGATACAAAGAAGACATTTCGGGTATCCTGACTGCTTGGCAAGCTTTGCTGCTGCAATTGCCTTGGCGTCTTTCTCGGGCTTTGAGAGGTTAATTGTGATATCAAGGTCGCCGTACTCGGTTGCAGCTTTCCACTTTCTGTCTTTGCATATGCGGTAGCGTCTGATGTAGTCGCTGTCCTGGCTGAATTTATAGAAAAACTCGGTGGCAAGAACAGGGTCTTTGGCTTTAAGCTCTTCAAATCTTCTTATTACTTCGGAGGGTCTGGGAAGCAGAAGGCTCATTATCCCGGTATCAAAGAGATCTCTGTAGGTTGTTGTGTTCTCTTTAAGAAGACCGTTTTCATAAGCATAGTCTGTCATTTCTGAAAGAACTGATTCAAGCTCACTCTCTTCCATATCAAAACTGCCCTGATATACATCATCTCCGGGTTCATCAAGTAAGAAGAATTCGAGTAAACGGTTAAGGGTGTAAATTCTGTCTTCCTTTGGTACAAGACCTGTTTTCTCTCCATAGGAGAGGAGTTTCATAATGTTTTCCTGAATAGTCATTACCTGTCTCCTGTCAGTCGATAACTCTGGGACCGTCTCCGATTTCCACAACATAGAAATCAGCTGTAAGTCCTGTCTTTTCTTTATATGCTTTGCCGATTACTTCTTTAAAGTTTTCTACTGCTTCATTTTTGACGATGCTGACTGTACATCCGCCGAAACCGCCGCCTGTAATTCTGCTTCCGATTACGCCGGGTATTTTCCAGGCTTCTGATACAAGAACATCAATTTCGGGGCAGGATACTTCGTAGTCATCGCGAAGTGACATGTGTGATTCGTTCATAAGCTTTCCGAATTCTGCTATATCACCGTTTTTCAGGGCTTTTACGGCAAGAATCGTTCTCTGGTTCTCATATACGGCGTGTTTTGCGCGTCTTTCTCTTACTGCACTTCCGATTGCGTAAGCGGAAGCGTCAAATTCAAATTCCGAAAGATCGCCGAGACTGTTTATTGTGCAGACGGTCTGAAGCTCTGTAAGCGCTGTTTCACACTCGTTTCTTCTGTCGTTGTAAGCAGAGGTAACAAGGCTGTGCTTTACATTGGAATTGGTCACAACGATTTTGGCATCCGTAAGGTTAACAGGTGCATACTCATAAGACAGATTGGAAGTATCAAGGAAGATGGCGTTTCCTTTTTTGCCCATGGCACTCGCAAACTGATCCATTATTCCGCAGTTGCAGCCATTGTAATTATTCTCTGAATACTGGCCGATTCTGGCAAGGTCTGTATTGGATACGTTAAATCCGTACTCCTTGGTAAGCATGAATCCTGTCATTACTTCAAGACTTGCGGAAGAAGAAAGTCCGCTTCCGTTTGGTATATTTCCATAGAGCACCATGTCAAGACCCTTGTCCATAACGAAACCTTTGAGAGAAAATGCCCACATTACACCTTTTGGATAAGCTGTCCATTCCTCTTTTCCCGAAAGTGGAGTAAAATCATGTATGGAACTTTCGATTACTCCGAGATTTTCGAAATTCATTGAATACATGCAGAGTTTGTCGTCGTCTCTTTTTCTTACCGCTGCATAGGTACCTATTGTAAGTGCACAGGGAAAGACATGTCCACCGTTATAATCTGTATGTTCGCCTATGAGATTAACACGTCCCGGAGCGAAATAAACGTGAACATTTTCGTTTGTTCCGAATTTTTCAGCGAAAACGTTAAGTAGATTTTTTTTGATTTCTGTTTCAGTCATAAAGCCTCCTGCAAAAAACGTGGTTTTGAGGCTATTTTATCACGGGAAATGCGGAAATCAATCTGTTTTTTTAACTATTATTCTGTTAAAATTAGTGATGGCAAAAAGTGCAACAATTGCGCAGAAATAGCGCAATTGTTGCGCATGAGCAATATAGAGGATTAGAGGCTTTTGGAGGAAACTGAAAATGAAAGTAGTGCTTGAACATCTGACCAAAAAATTTCCTAACAGAAATAAGAAAATTCATGAGGATGTTGTTGCGGTCAGCGATTTTACTTTTGAAATTCCGGACGGAAAATTAATTGGTCTTCTCGGACCATCCGGATGCGGAAAGAGTACAACTCTTAATCTGATTTCAGGTCTGGAGACACCGACAGAGGGAAAGATTTACTTCGGGGATGACGATGTGACAAAGCTTCCGCCCGAGAACAGGGGAGTGGGTCTTGTATTCCAGAACTATGCACTTTATCCTCATCTTACGGTTGAGAAGAATATCATGTTTCCTCTTCAGAATTTTAAGGGAGACAAGAAGCTTACCAAAGAAGAGATGAAGGCCAAAGCTCTTGAAGCAGCAAAGCTCGTACAGATAGATATGCTGATGGAGAGAAAACCGAGCGAGCTTTCAGGTGGTCAGCAGCAGAGAGTTGCAATTGCACGAGCACTTGTCAAAATGCCGAGAGTGCTTCTTCTTGATGAGCCCCTTTCTAACCTTGATGCAAGATTAAGGCTCCAGACAAGAGAAGAAATAAGAAGAATACAGAATGAAACAGGAATCACAACCGTGTTTGTAACACACGATCAGGAAGAAGCAATGAGTATCTCCGATATGATAGTTGTCATGAAGGACGGTGTGGTTAATCAGATAGGAAAGCCGCAGGAGGTATATGATTCTCCGGCCAATCTTTTCGTTGCGAAGTTCCTCGGAACGCCGCCTATCAATGTGTTTGAAGGAAAGGTTAAAGGAGGAAAGCTTATCATCGGAGAAGAAGAGGTTCTTGATGTAGCCGGAGTATCTGACCGTGAGGTTTATGTCGGAATAAGACCGGAAGGCTTTATCCCTTCAGAAAACGGTGCATTCTCCTGCAAGTTAAAGAGCATCGAAGTTATGGGAAGAGATTCAAGCGTAGTCTGCGAGCATCCTTCTTTTACAGGTGAAACCTTCAGATCGATAATAAATGCCGACGACAGAACACTTCTTCTTGGCGATAAAGTAACATTTAATCTTAAACCTCACAAGGTTCATATCTTTGACAAAGAAACAGAAGAGATAATAAAGAGATAAGGAAAGGAAGAGCAGTATGCGTAAGAACTTAAAAGGCTGGCTGTATCTTCTGCCCGCCGTTTTGTTCCTCGGTGTATTTATGGTATATCCGCTTGTGGATGTTCTCATATACTCCGTGGAAGAAAATTTCAATTTTGCGTCACAGTCGTTTACCGGATACGGTCTGTCGAATTATCTGTACGTTCTGAAGGACCCGTATTTTGTGCAGGCACTTAAGAATACATTTATCATCGTTCTTATTACTGTGCCTCTTTCCACGGGACTCGCCCTTTTGATATCACTTGGACTCAGTTCCATTAAGCCGTTAAAAGAGGCATTTCAGACGATATATTTCCTGCCGTATGTTACAAATACACTTGCGGTAGGTCTTGTATTCATGATTCTTTTCAAGAAAACCGCATATTCTGACGGAATGATCAACATGCTCATTAATGCCTTTGGCGGGAAAAGCGTTGATTTCATTGACGGACCTTACTGGGCAAAGATGTTTGTCATGTGTTTCTACACAATCTGGATTGTGCTTCCTTTCAAGATTCTGATTCTTACAAGTGCCCTTGCGTCTGTTAATCAGGATTATTACAAAGCAGCCAGGGTAGACGGTACAAAGAGCGGAAGAATTTTCTTCAAAATTACTCTTCCCATGATATCACCGATGATTTTCTACCTTGTAATCACCGGATTTATTGGAGCGTTCAAGGCCTACAGCGACGAGGTTGCGCTTTTCGGCGTTGACCTTAATGCAGCCGGAATGAACACCATTGTCGGATATGTTTATGACATGCTTTACGGCAACAGCGGTGGTTATCCTTCGTATGCTTCCGCAGCGGCACTTATTCTTTTTGCCATAGTATTTACAATCACACTCATCAATCTTCTCGTAAAAGGGAAGACTGCGGTGGAAGGATAGGAGGCGCAAATGACAGACAACGAAATGAATTATGAAAAGATAGAAAAGCGCGCCGCACGAAGGAAAATCGTGAAGAATATTTTCCTGTATTTCTTCCTTGGGCTCTGGGGTATAATAGTCCTCTTCCCGTTCTACTGGATGATTCTTTCTTCCTTCAAAAGCTATAGCGCCTATAACGCCGAGTACATTCCGAAATTCTTTACGCTTTCTCCGACGCTGGAGAACTACGCTGATGCATTTACGGCCGTTCCGCTTGCAAGATACTTCGGCAACACGATTATTTTCACCCTCCTGACAACGCTTATCATGATGGTCGTTATCGTGCTTGCCGCCTATGCTTTCGCGAGACTTGATTTTAAGGGCAAGAACGTTGTTTTCGCACTGTTTCTGTCGCTTATGATGATTCCGAACGAGCTGGTAATTATTACGAATTTTGTTACCATCACCGATATGAACCTCAGGAATTCCTTCCTCGGACTTATCCTGCCTTCGGTTACGTCGGTGTTCTACATCTATCTGTTAAAAGAGAACTTCGAGCAGATTCCGGAAGAGCTTTACAAGGCCGCCAAGGTGGACGGAACATCGGACTTCGGATATCTCATTAAGGTTATGATTCCGATTGCTTCTCCGACTCTTGTTACAATCACGATTCTTAAGGTGATTGAGTGCTGGAATTCATACGTATGGCCGAGGCTTATCACCGATGATGAGAATTACTTCCTTGTGTCGAACGGAATCCAGGAGATACGGGAGAACGGCTTCGGAAGAGAGAACATACCTGCCATGATGGCAGCAGTCGTTGTCATATCCGTTCCGCTGATTATTCTTTTCCTCGTATTTCGCAAGAAAATCATGGAGGGAGTTTCGAGAGGAGGTACAAAGGGATGATGCGAAGAAAATTTGCTTTGTCACTAATTCTTATTACCTGCCTTCTTGCGCTTACAGGCTGTCACGGAAGCGAGAAAAAAGAAAGCTTCGAAATGCCTGAGAAATTTGATGAGTCAAGAGATTACGAGGTTGTGTTCTGGGCAAAGAACGATACCAACAAAACGCAGACCGAGATTTATGAGAAGGCCATTAGTGATTTCGAGGCACTTTATCCTAATATTAAAGTCAATATGAGACTTTATACTGATTACAACAAGATTTATAACGATGTAATCACGAATATTTCCACGGACACGACGCCGAATGTATGCATAACATATCCGGACCATATTACAACATATAACAACGGTAACCTTAATGTTATTCCGCTTGATTCTCTTATCGTAAATTCTGAGTACGGACTTGGTGGAAATCAGCTTAAGTTTGACAGCCCGACAAAAGATGAGATTGTTCCTTCGTTCCTTGAGGAGCTGAGGCTTGGTGAGAATTTATACGGTCTTCCTTATATGAGATCGACGGAAGCGGTATACATTAATGAAGACCTTGTTAATAAGCTCGGCTACGAAGTGCCCGATATTCTTACCTGGGATTTTATCTGGGAAGTTTCAGAAAAGGCCATGGAAACGGATGCTGACGGAACCTATCTTGTTAACGGTCAGAAGGTAATGATTCCCTTCATATATAAAGCAACCGATAACATGATGATTTCAATGTTAAAGCAAAGGGATGCCGGTTATTCGAATGAAGAGGGAGACATCTTAATATTTAATGATACGACGAGGGAAATTCTGACAGAGGTGTCAAAGCACGGTGCTACCAAGGCTTTCTCCACCTTTAAGATTTCAAGTTATCCCGGAAACTTCCTTAATGCAGGTCAGTGTATTTTCGCAGTTGATTCAACCGCAGGTGCTACCTGGATGGGAGCAGATGCTCCGCTTTCCGATATATGCGATGATGATATTGTAAGATTTAACACCGTTGTAAGAATGATACCGCAGTATGATGTGAGTAATCCGTATATGATGTCACAGGGCCCGTCAATCTGTGTCTTCAACAAGGAAGATAAACAGGAAGTTATGGCAGCATGGCTTTTTGCTCAGTACCTTCTTACAAACGAAGTTCAGATTGCATATTCTCAGACGGAAGGATATGTCCCGGTTACACTTAAGGCACAGCAGAGCGATGAATATAAGGATTACCTTTCAAGAAGCGGCGAGGACAACAATCTGTATTATTCCGTAAAGATTGATGCAGCAAAGCTTCTTCTCGAAAATGCCGAACATACCTTTATCACACCTGCTTTCAACGGTTCGACGTCTCTTAGAAACGCAGCCGGACAGATGATAGAAGAGGTAACGAAATCTGTGCGAAGAAAAGCGACTGTCGATGACAAATACCTTGATACTCTGTTGGATGACATGACAAGTCTTTACAGACTTGACCAGATAGGAGGAGGCGGCAACCTTTCTTTTGCGTCTCTTCCTGCGGCTTCCAAGGCACTTATCATTATCCTTGTTATCACATGGCTGGTACTTGCTGCCATAGTTGTTATTTCCAAGCTGCGAAAAAGAAACGCTTGATTTATATTCTGTATTCGGTATAATGAAGTCGGTTTGTAAAAACCGCAGACTATAGTAAATGCCACGATTTGCATTGCAGTTCGCGGCAGGTAGTAGGAGGAGATTATTATGAAGAAATTTGTGACACTTCTTTTAGCTGTAGCAATGGCTGCACTTCTGTGCGCTTGCGGCGAAGAGAAAAAAGACGAAGGCGTAATGTCATACGCTGATTTTGTTGCTGCAGAGGTTGATGCACCTGTTGTTGTTGATACCTATGTACAGGCTAAGCAGGGCTGGTGGGAAGATAACGGCCAGGGCAAGGCTTCCATTTATTCTCAGGAGCCTTATGGTGCTTACTTCATCTATGATATGAAGTGTACCGAGGAAGAGTACAACAAGCTTAATCTTGGAACCAAGATTCGTGTAACAGGATTTAAGTCAGAGTGGTCAGGTGAAGTTGAAATCGTTGACGCTACATTCACTCTTCTTGATGAAGGTGATACATTTGTTGCAGTTCCCAAGAATGTAACAGACCTTCTCGGAACTGACAAACTTATCGATTCTCAGAACCAGTATGTATACTTCGAAGGACTTGAGATTGCTCCTTGCAACGATGGCGCAGCTTTCAATTACAAGTGGGATAACTCAGGATCTGACGGTGATGACTTATACTTCAACGTAACAGACGGAACAAATACCTATACCTTCACTGTTGAGTCATACCTTACAGGCGCAGGTACAGACGTATACGAAGCTGTTAAGGCGCTTAACGTTGGTGACAAGGTTGATCTTGAAGGATTCCTTTACTGGTATGAAGGTGCTAACCCTCACATCACTTCTGTAACAGTTAAATAAGTTACTTTTTATTAAGATATGAAAAGAAGGGGCTGTTTATCAGCCCCTTCTTTTTTATTTCTGAAGTTTACCATACTCTGATTGGAAGGCTTCAATTGGCGGTATGCGTATATCCATCATAGTATTAAAATATTTATCATCTACTTCAGCAGATTGGCAAAGCCTGCCCATGGTCAATTCCATGTTGTATTTCCTTCTGGAATACATGTCGAATACGTCCAGACATCTTGTTATATAGTCGGTATAATCTATTTTTTCGTTTTCAAAATATACCTTTGTACTAAAGAGCTCGTTCATTAACTCTTTTGCAATTTCCCGGTTATCAGTAATATTTCCTTCTCCAAATTTGTCTTTGGTTTGATTTGATATGCTGATAGCAATTCGGGATAACAGAGCCTTTTTCCATATATCTGTTTCCAGGAAATCCGTTTGATGAATGTCTTTAATTTGAAAATCATGAAGATAATTGTAATTTTCTCTGAGGCATTCTTTTCTGTCTTTCATGTTATTTTCAAAAAAAGAATTAATCCATTTCTGATTAAACTTGTCGTTTTCTTCATCCTCTTTTGATACATAGGTCTTGTCGCTTAACTGCCTTACCGGATGAAGCTGGGTCCGAATAATTCTGTCCATATTGGCGGAAGTGATATTATATGCCTTCAGTTTATCGGATGTTTCTTTCGGAATCTCGGTAGCCAGAGTAAACAGGTACCTTTCGATAAATATAGGCATGGCTTTGTCAAAGTTGTCGGTAAATTCAGCACCTGCCCCCTTTTTGGGTTCTTCAAGAAGGAATGTTCCGCCTGACAATAAAGCCGCTGTGAGATTCCTGGCATCTAACTTTTCGTCAATCCACTTGGCTTCATTTCCTGTCTTTGTTTTTTTATACTCCTGAATTGCCTTTGGAACAATAAACGTTTCCAGCTCTTCTTTTTTTCGTTTTCTTGTTTTCGCCCTTTCTTCTTCTTTTTTCTTTTTTTCGGCTTCTTTTTCGGTTCTTATTTTTATTGCTTTTTCTATGAATTCCTTCTGCTCGTTCTGAAGCAGGCCCGATTCGAGTTCTGCTATGCTGCTGTTCAGTTTCTCAAGTTGTTTATTCAGCCGGGCGACATCATAATGATTCGGGTTAGTATCTGCTTTTTCCAAATATTTTTTGGTAATATTAATTTTTTTGGCATATCTGATGTACCGAAGCCTTGTTAAAGCGCTTTCTTCATCATGGTTTCGGTCTCCTCCGAATTTGAGGATGTGTTTGTTGCGTTTATATTCAAGCTCGACGTTTTCTATTGCTATGTCATATCCTTTCATGTTGGCAGACTTTATTCCGCTTGTTTTGCTGGCCCCCATAGCTGTAAGTGCTTTCATATTGTTGTAGTTTTCCGATTGCTGCCTGGTATATTCATCAATTTTTTTCAGATGATGACGGCGTCTTTTCTCTGTACGTCCGTTATGCTGGCTGCAGTAATCACGAATGGCGTTTTTTTCTTCTTCTTCATTTTTATTATTTCTTAATTCAAGATAACCGCCCAGATTTTCCTCGATACTTTCGGAGGAACTGTTGATCAAAACCTGGTTCTTATATCTTTCGATATATTGTTGCGAAAAAGTTTCCGATAAAACCTTGTTTGCGCTTGAGGCTTCATTATTAACAAGTACGGCACCTGTCTGATCAAAATCCTCAGCTTTTTTCAGCTGTTTATTTTTGTAAGACAAGTTTTGGATAACGGAGTTATCCAGTTCCGCCGAATCTTTTTCAAGATTTTCCATAAAATTATCATAATTTTGGAAAATAAAACTTTGATTTTTGTTTATCTGTTTTGAATCCATACTGTTACACGCTCCCTTCTTATATTCCAAGCCAGATTGCAGAATAAGCAGGTTTTACTACTGCACAGATGCCCAGTAATTTATCTGCAAAATTCCGGGATTGTTCATTTATCGAAAAGAATCTGATTCCGAAGTCCGGATAATTCTCGGATAAACGTGCTGCAAAGCCGGCAAGGAGTTTTACAAGAAATACCTCATTTCCGGGCCTGCACATCATGGCCGAAATTTCTATGGCATCGTTACCGTCAACAAAACATTTTTTTGCCAGAATACCTGCTTTTACTTTTTCGTTCTCAATAGCAATAAGTGATAATTCATTATCATATATTTCAGTCAGACTTTCCTGATTTTCGGAAACTGTCAGATCAAACTCCTTAAAAGCTTCGATGGCAGCGTCAGTCTGTTCTTCGGTTAGTTCGGAAATTTCTGTACCGATTGCCTTGGTCTTATTCAGGTGACTGCTCTGAATTCTTTCCTTTACTTTATCTGCGGAAACGAAATATTCGTCTCCGTCATGTACAAGAAGGAAATCAGGCCTGCTGTCAATAAAGGAATGAAAATCCTCGGTCTCATCTTCGAGAATAAAATCGCAGCATATGGAAACAGGAATATCTGCAAGGCAGGCAGTATCGATAAGCTCGTCCAGAAGATAGGAAGCAATGCCCATTCGCCTGTATTCTTTATAGATATGGAGGGCTGTTATCTGAATAGAACTGTCAATTATTGTTACATCCATAAATCCAAGCTCTGTGTCTCCGAGATAGGCGCTTAAACAGATTTTATCCTCTATTGTTTCTGTTTCTGTGTGAAGTTCCTCAAATGATATTTCTGACATTTCATCACCTCTTTTAACTTTTTTCTTATTATACGCTTGAGCGGGTATAAAAAGCCATATATTTTTCCGGAAAAATCTTTTTTGCGGAAAAACTTTGGAACAATTTTACTTAACCGCTTAAATAAAAGTGATGAAATATTGCGGGTAATACGTTATAATACATTTATTGGAAACCTTTTCGGCTCTGCGGATGCCCATTTTTGGCGCATCTGAATATTTATAAATGGGGGACATTTTATGAAAAAGAGAATCAGAGCATTAATTCTGATTGCCGCAATGGTAATCACAAACCTGGCAGGAGTATTATCTTTTGCCACGGTGGCAAAAGCAGACGGTGAAGGACCTGTCCTTAAACTGCATTATCACAGAGAGGACGGCGCGTATGACGGCTGGGATGTATGGCTTTGGGAGGAAGGCCATGACGGCGGCGGTTATCCTTTTGCCGAAGAAGAGGGTGAAATGGTTGCAACCATGAACGTAACACCCGGAACAATGAGCATTGGTTTCATTGTAAGAACACAGGACTGGACAAAGGATGTGGACAAGGATCAGTTTATCGACATTTCAGAAGTTGTAAGCGGACAGGTCGATATCTACGTCGAGTCAGGAGTAGAAGGTTACACCAAAGAATACGGAGACGATGTTGTTATGGGAATCAAACTTAAGACAGCCAAATATGATGGTGCGGGAGTAGTTGAGGTTCAGATGACCGCTGATATTCCCGGAGAGTGGAAAGACAAGTTTACTGTATCCGGAACAGAAGGGGAAATTGCTGTTTCCGATATTCAGCTTCTTGACGGGAGCCTTTACAGAATCATTCTTTCCGATGAGCTTAATCCTTATAAGGGTTATAACGTGACTTATGACGGAACAACCTACAAGATTAACATGCCTATTCTGTATTCAACAGAAGATTTTGAGAATGAATTTACCTATAACGGTGATGATCTTGGGTTTACTTATTCTTCCGAGAAGACTTCATTCCGCGTATGGGCTCCTACAGCTGAGAGTATGACTCTTAAGAGATATGAGTCCGGTAATCAGGCAGCAGATGATCTTATTGAAGAGATCCCGATGACAAGCGATGTAAACGGAACATGGGTTTGCGAAGTAAGCGGTGACTTAAACGGAACCTACTATACCTATGCAGTAACAATTGACGGAAAGAAAACCTCAGTGATGGATCCTTATGCAAGATCTTCGGGAGCGAACGGAAAGCGTTCAATGGTTCTTGACCTTGCATCCACCAATCCGGAAGGATGGGACGCAGATACAAATCCTTATCACGGAGCGATTAATGATGCAATTATCTATGAAGCTCATGTTCGTGACCTTACGGTAGGAAGCGATAACGGTATTTCCAACCAGGGTAAATTCCTCGGAGTAGTTGAGAAAGGAACTGCTACCTCTTCGGGAATCCCTACAGGACTTGATCATATTCTTGACCTTGGTGTGACTCATCTTCATATCCTTCCAATGTATGATTTCGGTTCTGTTGATGAAGTTAATAAATCAAACGGTGTTTACAACTGGGGATACGATCCTGTGAACTACAATATTCCGGAAGGCTCATATTCAACCGATGCACTTCACGGCGAAGTTCGTGTTAAGGAAGCAAAGGAAATGGTAAAGGGACTTCATGATAACGGAATTGCCGTAGTAATGGATGTCGTATATAATCATGTATATAACGCAGAGTCGTTCTGTATTAACCAGCTTGTTCCCGGTTATTTCTCGAGAATTTCCGCTGACGGCGTATATTCAAGCGGTTCAGGCTGCGGTAACGATACAGCCACAGAGCGTTCAATGGTAAGAAAATACATTGTTGATTCTGTTAATTACTGGGCAGATGAGTATCACATCGACGGTTTCCGTTTTGACCTTGTAGGTCTTATGGACGTCGACCTCATAAACGAAATTGTTGAGACTGTTCATGAGAAGCATCCTGACGTTATTTTCTACGGCGAAGGCTGGTCAATGGCTACCGCTGTGACAAAAGAGAACGTCGAACTTGCAACACAGACTAATTCGGCACTTACACCCGATTTTGCATATTTCAATGACACCATACGAGATGGCATTAAGGGTAGTGTATTTAATTCCGATCCCGGTTTTGTATCAGGTGCATCGGGATATGAACCCAAGATTGTAAGATGCTTTATGGGCGCTGACAACTGGTGTGGCAGTCCTACACAGACAATCAACTATGCATCCTGCCATGACAATAATACTCTTTTCGACAGAATCAGACTTTCTGTTCCCGATATTACAGAAGCTGATGCAATTAAGATGAATAATCTTGCTGCTTCGATTTACCTTCTTGCAGAAGGAACACCTTTTATGCAGGCGGGCGAGGAAATGCTTCGTACCAAGACAAATGATGACGGAACCTATAACTCCAACAGTTATGCAAGCGGAGACAAGGTTAACGCAATCGACTGGTCAAGCCTTGAAAAAGAAGAATATGCAGCAGTATTTGAGTATTACAAGGGACTTATTGAGTTCAGAAAGTATCATCCGATTCTGAGACTTACAGAGGCTTCTGAAATAGAGAAGAGTGTTAAGGAAGTAACCTGCCCCGAAACACACATGGTCGCTTTTGATATCACAAATGACCTTGACGGTGAGAGTGCAGAAGAAATGTATATTATCTATAATGCAAATAACGCAGAAGAAGAGATGACTCTTCCCGAAGGAAACTGGAATGCTTACATTGACGGTAAGAAAGCCGGAACAACAGCACTCTATTCCGTATCGGGAACTGCAAAGGTTGAACCTTTGTCAGCCCTCGTTCTTATTAAAGAAGATACGGTTGTTGAAGAGCCTGCTTCAGACGATGAACCTTCCGTTTCGGAAGAGCCCATTGAGAGAACAGACACAGGCGAAACTGTTCAGAAGAAGGGTGTGAGCGGTCTTCTTATCGGCGGTCTTGCAGCAGCTGCAGCAATTGTCGTCGCAGGATTTGCATTCTTATTTAAAAAGAAAAAAGACTGATAATAAACGGAGGTACCCGGGATGGAAGAACTGAAGATAGCAAAGGAATGCATTGTCGAAATGATGAATGAGAAATACATGAAAGTATTCGATTTCAGATATGAAGAAGGCAGACATTACTACAATGCGACAAGACGTCCCATGGAAAAGCTTGTTGCGACGATGGAAGAGGACGAGATGAAATCCATGCTTCCCGATGCTGTTACTGTTTTTCTTATTCTTGATATAAAGGGCCGTGAACCGGTCCTGTACCTTGCAAATGAATACAGATATCCTGTCGGGAGGTCAATCCTTTGTCCTCCCGCAGGTCTTATGGACCCGGGTGATGCAGATGAAGAGTTTCCTCTTATCGCCACAGCGGTCCGCGAGATAAGAGAAGAAACGGGTATCGAAGTTAAGAAATCGGACAGACTTTTTGTTGTTAATCCGCTTGCTTTCAGCTCGCCCGGAATGACAGACGAGAGCAATGCTCTTGTATGCGCTGTTGTAAGTCTTGATTCACTTGACAGTCTTACTCAGTCAGGTGCCGAAATAACAGAAAGATTCGACGGATACAGACTCATTGACAGAGACGAAGCAAGAAAGCTTCTCTCGGACGGAAGAAACGAAGACGGAAGATTCTATTCAATGTATACCTGGAGTGCACTTATGTATTTCCTTTCAGATATGTGGAGGGAGGAGTAGTCATGGTAGAAGAGATTCGCGTAACAAGTCTCGACGAGCTTATGCCTCTTTTTACCGAACAGGAATACAGAGGCGATTTGAAAAGATACAGAAGCTCATACCTTTACAGAGGAATGCCGAACGTAACGTATAAGATGAGAACAAGTCTTGACGCCAACTGCAAGGGACTTAAGAAAAGTCTTGAGCCGGCTATTCTTGAGAATTTCGCCAAATATGCTGTTATCGGTGATCCGACAATTGCCCAGTCTGTATGGAAACAGATGATTCTCGGCCAGCACTACGGACTTCCGACCAGACTTCTTGACTGGACACATTCTGCTCTCGTAGGTCTTCATTTTGCCGTTACCGAGAAAAACATGGAAGATATGGAAGCGCACGACTGTGTTGTGTGGCGAATAGACATGAACGAGATGTATTCGCTTCTTCCGGATAATTACCAGACTGTCGTTAACAGATATCAGTCAACGATTTTCTCTGTAGATATGCTTGATGAGATTACAGGTTCGCTTGCACAGTATGATAAAGACATGGGAAAGGAGTCGATGATTATCATTGAGCCTCCTTCGATTAATCAGCGTATTGTGAACCAGTATTCTTTTTTCTCACTGGTACCGTCTGACATGGATGATATCGAGGGCTTTCTTGATAAAAAAACAAATTACACGATAAAATACGTTATCGACAAAAAGTTGAGGTGGAGGGTACGTGATATGCTCGACCAGCTTAACATGAGTGAGAGAATTGTATATCCCGGTCTTGACGGATTGTCAAAGTGGATTGCAAGACACTACTATGTTAAGTAAGGCTTTTTAAGATTGAAGCTTTCATTGGAGTGTTAAGTGATTCCGCGATGGGAATGAGATCGTTTATCTTCTCCGGTGTTCCGGCGCTTTTGTAAAGCTCGGCAAGAAGAGCATAGCTGGAACTTATATCAGTATAAGTTGATACCGCAAATTCAAGAACTGTGATAGCCTCGCTGTCACGGTTCTTTTTATGAAGAAGAGCTGCCCATTTCTGGAGCGATCTTGCAAGAAGAGTGTAATTCTGGTCATAGGCAGAGAGCTTTTCAAGGTTGGAGGCTCCGTACATGAGCTTTAAGTCTGTGTTGGACAGTCCCGTCAAATTTACTGTTTTTTTATCTTCAAAGGAGCGGATCGTTCTTCCGAGCTCTTCGGCTTCTTCGTCGCCCGAAAGTGTGTCCATCGGAAGTTCTTCAAACGGAACAGTGATATATGCAAGATCGGAAAGGCTTTTTGCGGGAGCTTCGTTTGCACGCTTCTCACGGGCCCAGAATGATTCGGAGGCTGCATTGTCTTCGCGGTTTTTCTTCTTGAGGAAGATTGCAAGCCATATTATAAAGACTATAAATATTGCAAATAACGGAAATTTCATATATAATAACCCTTTAGCAGATTTTGGAGATGAGGTATATTATGTTCAATTTGTATAGCAAAAAAACACGTAAGACTTTCGTAGCAGTAATAGCAATTATCCTTGTACTTGCTATGGTAATCCCGATTGTTCTTGCTGCACTACTGTAAGATTTTGCCCGAATCCTATTGTAATATGGGGACAATACCGATGCAAGGGCAATGCAGAAAAACGGTAATATTATGAGAAAATTTGTAAGTTCAATATTAATCGGACTTGTAGCTGTCTTAACCTTTGGCATTTCCGCAAAAGCTGAAAATGCATATTACAGCGGGTCTTATTATGATTTCGGTCAGGCTTCCATTATGGACGGAGTATATGCCGGGGATATCTCGCTCGGCGGCTTATCCAAAAAAGGTGCCATCGAAGCAATCAAGGCTAAGCTTGCTGACAAAGGTAAGGTAATCTTTGTCCTTAAGGATGAAGAAGGAAACGGCTATGAAATCCCGGCAGAAGAGCTTCTTCCAAGCTGGGACAATCCGGAAATAATTAAAGAAGCCGGTCAGTATATAAGCGCAGGAAATGTTCTGCACAGATATATGCTCGGCGCAGATCTTGCGCGCACCAACATTACTTATGATCTTGCTTTTTCCGTTGACAGGGATATTCTTGTTGAACGAGTAAACGAGATTGCAGGTAATTTTACTTCGGGTGCCGTAAACGCTTCTCTTTCCAGAGAAAATGACGAGTTCGTAATTATCCCGGGAACTCCCGGATACGGCGTCAATGTCGAGACAACTGCAGATAAAATCATCGAAGCTTTCGGAGCTGAATCAGGAAACGACATTGTTACTCTTCCTCTTGAAATGGGTGACATTGAGCCTTCTTTATCAGAAGAAGATTTAGCGCAGATTACCGATGTTCTCGGAACCTTCACTACCAAGTACAAATCTTCCGGCTCATCAAGATGCAACAATATCAGAAATGCCTGCAGCAAAGTAAACGGCACAATTCTCATGCCCGGAGAAGAGTTCTCCACTCTTGCTGTCATAGCTCCCTTTACCATAGCGAACGGCTACAAGGAAGCAGGTTCATATGCCGGCGGCAAGGTTGTACAGAGTGTCGGCGGCGGTATCTGTCAGGTATCCACCACCTTATACAATGCCGTTCTTTTCGCAGAACTTGAAGTAACCAACAGACGTAATCATGCGATGATGGTTGACTACGTTAAAGTCGGAAGAGATGCAACCGTATCAAGTGATTCCGGCATAGATTTCAAATTCCGCAACAATACGCGTTATCCAATCTACATCGAAGGAACGACCACGAGTGACAAGACCATCACCATTACAATTTACGGTGTTGACGAAAGACCCGAAGGTCGGGAAGTATCCTACGAAACAGACATCTTAGAGACAATATCTCCCGGACCTGAAGCAGTATATGCCGATCCGTCGCAGCCTGTCGGTTTCTTTGAAACGCAGCCCGCGCACACCGGTTATGTTGCCGATGTCTACAAAATCGTAACCGAAAACGGTGAAGAAGTATCACGTGAGGTTATCTCTCACAGCTCATACAAAATGACGAGCAAATATGCTATTGTCGGAACAGGCACAAACGATCCGACAACACTTAACGCACTCGTTGCAGCAATCAGCACAGGCAGCATTTCCTACACCAAGGGTGTCGTCAATCAGATTTGTTCCGGAACCTACGTCGTTCCCACACCTGTCCCGGTGCCCGAACCTTTACCGCCCGCTGTTCCTGACCCCGCTGCGCCTGCACCTGAAGCAGCGGCTGTACCGTAAGGTTGTTGTTCGTCTCCCTACGGAAGACGGGATATATGATATGCAGACGCGCTTTTGCAGTAGCTCAAACGGTCTGCAGAGAAAATAAATTGAAAACATCCACCAATGGAAGGTTGGATAAGAGACATGAAACCAGGAAAAATACCGGAAAACGTTCTTGTGAGGACGGTTCTGAAACAGATAAATGTAAATAGTGATGAGAGTTGCAGCGCAGGTGTAGGGGAAGACTGCGCTGTTTTTTCGTATTTGGGAGAGGATAAGGTTTATAGTGCGACGAACAGTGTGTGCGGTGCGTTTAAGGGCGCGGGAACATGGGCTGTGTTCGGAGCGGTGAATAATATATTTGTTAAGGGCGGAGAATGTATAGGACTTTCGCTGTCGATAATTGTGCCGGAGAGATTCTCTGAGGAGAAGCTTAAGAAGCTGATGGAGGAAATCAGGCTTGCGGCGCGGGCTGCAGGTGTTGTTGTCGGCGGAGGACATACCGAGGTCTCATTGGCGGTTATGGCACCTGTGATTACTGTGACAGCAATCGGAAGACCTTTGGAAGGCGTATGTGTAAGAAAAGCAGAAGCCGGAGATGACATAGTTATGACAAAGACCGCCGGACTTTTGGGGACATTTCTTCTTGCGAATGCGAAAAGGGAGAAACTTCTTGAGAGACTTCCCGGAAGCTTTGTGGACAATGCAGCGGTTCCGTGCGGGAAATTTTCTGTCGCGGCGGAGGCAAAAGTCGCCCTTTTGTCCGGACCTGTTGCTATGCATGATGTATCGCGCGGAGGAATTCTTGCCTGCCTGTGGGAAATGGCGCAAAGAGCAGGAACCGGACTTACTGTAAATCTTAAGAAAATACCGATTACACAGGAAACTGTTGAGATATGTGATATTCTTGATCACAATCCGTATGAGATTATATCTCAGGGAAGTCTTCTCATTGGGACAAAAGAAGGGTATAATCTTGCACAGAGACTTAGGGCGGAAGGAATTCCGGCTGAGGTAATCGGCACATTTAATGATTCCAATGACAGAATTGTCACAAACGGTGAAGAAGAGAGATTTCTTACTCCTTTAAAGAGAGAGGAAGTACTGTCACTTGATGAGAGCTTTGGCTGAACGTTTGTGAGGAAGGAAAGGAACAGATTATGAATAAAAGAGAACAGATACTTACAACGATTGAGAAGAACAGTCGTATTGATGTTAAGGAACTTGCCGTAATACTCGGCATGGAAGAGATAGATGTAGCGAACGAACTTCAGGCGATGGAAGAGGAAGGTATCATCTGCGGTTATCTTACGATGATTGATTGGGAGAAGACTTCACTTGAAAACGTGTCAGCTCTTATCGAAGTTCGTGTTACACCGCAGAGGGGTCAGGGCTTTGACTCCATCGCAGAGAGAATTTATAAATATCCCGAGGTTAATGCTGTATATCTTATTTCGGGCGGTTACGATCTTCTGGTATCACTTGAGGGTAAATCCATAAAGGATATTTCTCTTTTTGTATCACAGAAGCTTTCAACACTTGATACAATTCTGAGTACGGCAACCCACTTTATCCTTAAGAAATATAAGGATCACGGAATTGTTCTCTCCGCAAAAAAAGAAGATGAAAGGGAGCTGATTACACCATGAGAAATCCACTTTCAGATGAAGTAGTTAAGATTAAGCCGTCGGGAATCAGAAAGTTCTTTGATATCGTAAGCGAGATGTCTGATGCAATTTCACTCGGCGTAGGAGAACCTGATTTTGAAACCCCCTGGCATATAAGAGATGAGGGTATTTATTCCCTCGAAAAAGGAAAGACATTCTATACATCCAATTCAGGACTTAAGGAACTGCGTCAGGAGATATGTGCATATCTTGAGAGACGTGTGAATGTGAAATATGAGCCTCTTAAGGAAGTTCTTATTACAGTAGGAGGTTCCGAAGCAATTGATGTTGGACTTCGCGCAATGCTTAACCCCGGAGATGAGGTACTTATTCCTCAGCCGAGTTACGTGTCCTATGAGCCCTGTACAGTGCTTGCAGGCGGAAAGCCCATCTTCATCAATCTGAAGGATGAGAACGAATTCCGTCTTACACCCGAAGAACTTCTTGATGCAATTACTGATAAGACAAAGGTGCTTATTCTTCCGTTCCCGAATAATCCGACCGGTGCAATTATGGAAAAAGAGGACCTTGAGAAAATTGCAAAGATTTGTGTCGAAAAAGACATCTTTGTAATGTCCGATGAGATATATGCGGAGCTTTCGTATAAAGGTGACCACGTATCAATTGCTTCTTTCCCGGGAATGAAGGAAAGAACAATTCTTATTAACGGATTTTCAAAGGCTTATGCCATGACAGGATGGAGACTTGGTTATGCCTGCGGACCTGCAGAAATCATTGCACAGATGACCAAGATTCATCAGTTTGCAATAATGTGTGCTCCGACTACCAGCCAGTATGCAGCTATCGAGGCGTTAAGAAACGGTGATGATGACGTTGCTACCATGAGAGAATCATATAATCAGAGAAGACGTTTTCTTATGGATGCCTTCAAGAATATGAATCTTCCCTGTTTTGAGCCTTACGGAGCTTTCTATGTGTTCCCGTGCATTAAGGAATTCGGTCTTTCAAGCGATGAGTTCGCAACGAGATTCCTTAAAGAGGAGAAGGTTGCCGTAGTTCCCGGAACAGCATTCGGTGACAGCGGTGAAGGCTTCCTTCGTATCTCCTATGCATATTCTCTCGAGCGTCTCAAAGAGGGAATGACAAGACTTAACAGATTTATTACAAGGTTAAGGAATGAGTAGAATGAATATTGTTCTTCATGAGCCGGAGATACCGGCAAATACCGGAAATATTGGCAGAACCTGTGTTGCAACGGGTTCTGCTCTTCATTTAATTGAGCCGCTCGGTTTCCAGATTAATGAGAAGCAGCTTAAAAGAGCGGGCATGGATTATTGGGAGAAGCTTGACTGCAGCGTCTATGACAATTACGAAGCTTTTCTCAAGCAAAATCCCGGAGCGAAAATCTGGTATGCGACAACGAAAGCAAGAAGGTCGTATACTGAGGTAAACTTCGGTGAAAACGACTTTATTATGTTTGGAAAAGAGAGTGCGGGAATACCGGAGGAAATCCTCGTAGATAACGAAGAGACCTGTATCAGGATTCCGATGCTTCCCGATATCAGATCTCTTAATCTTTCAAATTCAGTAAGTATTATTCTGTACGAGGCTCTTAGACAGAATGATTTCTCTTGTCTTGAGCTTGAAGGCAATCTTCACAGATTATCCTGGAAGGATTAATCGTCTTCATCAACATAAGGAAGCGAGAATATAAATTCTGTACCCACACCTTCGGTGCTGATTACATTAATATGTTCTTCGTGCGCCTTAATAATTTCTTTTGTAATGGACAGGCCAAGGCCTGTTCCTTTTTTATCTTTTCCTCTCGAAAGGTCGGTCTTATAGAATCTGTTCCAGATGTTCTTAAGAGCATCCTTGGGAATTCCGATACCGCTGTCTTTTACCGAAACAAAAATCTTGTTGTGCTTAATTGTCGTTTCAATCTTAATAATTGAATTATGGTGCGAGAACTTGATTGCATTATCGAGAAGATTGTAAAGAACCTGCTGGATTCTGCCAAGATCGGCATTTACGGTTGTTTTCTCCCCGGTAAGAATAAGTTCAACTGCAATTGTCTTCTCTCGGCATGTGCCTTCAAAGGTGGCAACCGTGTCCCTGATTACCTTGTTAATATCAAAATCAGTCTTATCGAGCACCATTCCGCCGGTACTCATATTATTGAGTGTAAGGAGGTTGTTGGTAAGCTTTGTAAGTCGTTCCGTTTCATTAAGTACAATCGTAAGATATTTCTCATGCATTTCTTCCGGGATGGTTCCGTCCAGCATGGCTTCGAGATATCCGCGGATGGAAGTAAGCGGAGAACGGAAGTCATGAGAAATATTGGCAACGAGCTTTTTCTGATCGTCCTCTCCCTGCGAGAGCTTGTCTGCCATATATGAAAGAGAAGCTGAAAGAAATCCGATTTCATCATCACTTTCGACGTTGAGTTCGTACTTGAAATTACCTGCTGCGTACTGTGTTGTTGCACGTGTGATTTTCTTAATTGGCAGGTACACTGTTGTTGTAAAGAAAATAAGAATAATGAGTGATAAGAGAAACAGTATCACAAGGAGCAGATAGGAAATACTAAGCATACTGTCGCTTGAGGAGTTAATCGTACGGACCGGAATCAGCATGATAACATATCCTTTTATCAGGAAGTCACCTGTGATTGGTGCAATAACGCTAAGCATGTCCTCTGAAAATGTTCCGAAGAAATCATTAACCATGTAATAGCCGTTGCCTGTAGAGGTCGGATCGAAGGCTTCCACAACAGTCTGATTCTCGACATCAAGCGGATTGTCGGAATCGACGAGAATACGGCCGGACGGGTTCATTATCAGTATTGAGCAGGATTGATATGCTGCAAGTGCATCGAGCTGTTTTTTCACGGTTTCAAGCGAAGTATTGTTGTTATACAAATCCGACGCATAGGAATTCGAAATTACCAGCGCTTCCCTGTACAGGTTTTCGGCTTTCTCTTTTAACATATGGTCTCTTGTCATTCCCGATATAAAGACAGAGACAATAAGAAAACCGAAAAAAGCAAAAATGAGATAGGCAAGAACGAATTTCCAGTAAAGGGTTTTTCTCATTTGTCACTTTACCTCAAATTTATATCCGACACTCCAGATGGTTGTTATTGCCCAGCCTGCGTGGTCGGAAATTTTCTCCCTGATTCGTTTAATATGTACGTCAACTGTTCTTGTATCGCCGACATATTCATAGCCCCAGATATGATCGAGAAGCTGTTCTCTTGTAAATACCCTGTTGGGATTGGAAGCAAGGTAGTAGAGAAGCTCAAGCTCCTTTGGCGCCATGTCGACAGATTCGCCAAGGTATGTTACCGAATAGTTTGCGCGGTTGATTACAAGACCGTCAAAAGCTACTTCATCGCCGTCTTTCTCTTTTTCATAAGAAGCGGCAGCAGGCTGTCCGATACGACGAAGAACGGCCTTTACCCTTGCAACAAGTTCTTTACTGTCAAACGGTTTCTCCATGTAATCATCTGCACCGAGCTCAAGCCCGAGAACCTTGTCAAAAACCTCGCCTTTGGCAGAAAGCATGATGATAGGCGTCTGTGCCTTTGACCTTATCTCACGGCATACCTGATATCCGTCAATTCCCGGAAGCATAAGATCAAGAAGAATCAGGTCGGGCTTCCATGAATCATAAAGTGAAAGTGCCTCTTCACCGTCACCTGCTATCTGTGTTTCATAGCATTCCTTTGTCATATAGAGGGAAATAAGCTCTGCAATATTATTATCATCATCCACAATAAGAATTTTCTGTTTATTCGCCATAAAAAAACCTTTCTGCTACGTATTATTATCTGAATGCTTCAAGAGTTACGGTTAAATCGATTGGTTTGAAGTTTTGCTGAACACGTCTTTCAATGTGAAGGACGATTGTATCGCCCGGAAGAAGCTTTGAAAGATAAGAGGTAAGCTCCTTCATCGAGTGAATTGAGGTATCGTTTATTTCGGTAATGATATCGCTTGCCTGAATTCCCGCGAGCATTGCCGGTGAATCAATTTCGAAGCTGTTTACATATACGCCCCTCGGAAGGTTAAGGTTCTGGCTGAGCTGAGATGTAATGTCGGAACCGTAAATGCCGAGATAGGCACGCTCGTTTTCATTGGAGAGCTGCTCGATAAGTCTTTTAAGTTCGGTAATTCCGATTGCGGAAAGCTGGTTGGGCATTGTCTGCTCATTGTAGCTGTTATCGAGAAAACCGATTACCTGACCGTTCAAATTGAGAAGAACGCCGTTGCTGTTCTTGCTTGCATAGATATCTGTCGTAATAAGTCTGTAGTTGGCATCCTGCTTCTGGATAAGGGAACCGTAGGAGGTTACCACGCCAAAGACAACAGAGCCCGGAACTCCGAGAGGGAAGCCGACAGCAACTACGGGAAGGCCAGGTGATATGCCTGAAAGAGACGAGCCGAGCGCGGCAAAACCGTATTTTTCTTTGGTGGAATCATCAATTGTTGCAAGGTCAACGCAGATAATGCTTATTCCGGTTTCGGGGTCTGTATCGCGGATTGTTGCAGATACTTCAAAGCCGTCGCAGAAGGTAGCATATAACTTCTTCGCTCTGTCGCTCAAAGAGAGCTTGGACATGATAAGAAGTGAGACGCCGTTATCCGCAACAATTATTCCCGAGTATTGTATTTTCTTTGCAGTGAGAAAACTGAATATATCGGAATCATCATCATAGCAGGATATTGATACGAGATAAGGAGCTGCTGCTTCGGCAACGGAAGTAAGGTCCTTGTACAAATCGGAGAAGTCATCAAGTGTAAAAGAGAAATCTTCCGTTATAACTTCCGGAACCTGCGTGTCACTTCCTTCTGCCGGCAAAGTGGCTGCAGGATCTTCGGAAACTTCAGGAGTAATTTCCGGGGCATCATTTATTTCGGCATTTTGAACCGCCTGGTCGTTTGTCAGGTCGCTCGGAGTAGTTACGGTTATTCCGCCCTCCGGAATATAAGTTGCAAGTTCATCCGGAACCGAGAGGGGAGCATCATATTCTGCGAGAAAAGCTTCCTCCATTGCCTCTGCTTCAGTCTGAATCATATCTTCCGGAAGAGTTTCGACGCTGTCTTCGGGAAAACGAACCTGTTCAGCTTCTTTATCCGGATAGAGCCAGTTGGAAAGCACAGGCTCCATAAGGAAGAAGGTTATGCAGGCAATCAGACCGAAAATAATGGCGAGAATTGCAGTAATAAGACTTCGTTTCAGAAGCTTTTTTTTGTTGACGGGACGGTCTTTTATTTTCTCCCGTATAAGTTTATAGGAATCTTCTTCACTTGGAAGCATTCTTGTACTCCTTTATATCAGGAAATATATACATTATACGAAATTAAGTATATCCAAAAGGGCGTTTCTTGTAAAGAATTCACGCCTATGGTAAGATAAAGAATTATGAATGAAAAAGTACTCAGGATTCTTGAATTTAATAAGGTAGTAGACAAACTTGCATCCTTTGCGCAGTCGCCGCTCGGACGGGAAGCCTGCAGAAGGATTCACCCAAGCTGTGATGCCGGTGAAATCGACGGTATGCAGAAAAGGACGGCGGCAGCAGTCACCAGGATACTTAGAAAAGAGCGCGCATCCATTTCGGAGAATGCAGAAATAAGGCCTCTTGCCAAGACACTTTCTCTTGGCGGTGTCCTTTCCATCAATGATTTTCTTGCAATTGCCGATCAGCTTGAATGTGCAGCCCGCGTACGAAATTACGGTCTTGATGACGATGATGAATACTCGGATGAACTGACACCGCTTTTTGAGGAACTCAATCCTGTTAATGATATTAAGCGCGAGATAAGAAGATGCATATCAGGTCCTGATACAATGGACGATAATGCAAGTCCTGCCCTTTCCAAAATCAGAAAAGAGATTCATTCCTGTGAAGCGAGAATTCACGAGAAGATGAATTCATATCTTTCGGGTTCGTCAAGATCTTACCTCCAGGACCCGGTAATTACTATTCGTGACGGGCATTACTGTATTCCCGTCAAGGCAGAATACAAGAGCCAGATCCCGGGGGTTATTCATGATCAGTCGGCAACAGGTTCGACTCTTTTCATAGAACCTTCTGCTGCAATAGAGATTGCCGGCAAGATTAAGCAGCTTGAGGCTGAGGCAAAAGAGGAAATCGAGAGGATTCTTCGTGCATTATCGGAGGAGTCAGCTCCGTACTTCGAGGATTTTATCAATAACCAGAAAATTCTGACGAAGCTGGACTTTATTTTTGCGAGAGCAGAGCTTGCGCTTGATATGAATGCCACGGAACCTGTCTTTAACACTGACAAGGTGATTAATATTAAGAAAGGACGCCATCCTCTTCTTGATAAAAAGAATGTAGTACCCATTGATATAAGGCTTGGTGAGGATTTCGACCTCCTCATCGTTACCGGACCGAACACGGGCGGCAAGACCGTATCACTTAAGACAATAGGGCTTCTTACGCTGATGGGGCAGTCCGGACTTCATATTCCTGCGGCGTCGGGGTCATCGCTTTCGATTTTCAGAAATGTGTATGCAGATATCGGAGACGAGCAGAGCATAGAGCAGAGCCTTTCGACTTTTTCGGCACATATGACGAATATTGTGTCCGTTTTAAGAGCTGCAGACGAGGATTCGCTTTGCCTTTTCGATGAGCTTTGTTCAGGAACGGATCCGGTCGAAGGAGCGGCGCTTGCCATATCAATCCTGACGTTTCTGCATGATCGCGGAATCAGAACGATGGCAACAACTCACTACAGCGAGCTTAAGCTTTTTGCACTTTCTACCGATTATGTGCAGAATGCATGCTGTGAGTTTGATGTAAAGACGCTTTCGCCCACATATAAACTTCTTATCGGTATTCCCGGAAAGAGTAATGCTTTTGCCATCTCGAAGAAGCTCGGCTTGTCAGATGAGATTATTGAGGGGGCAAAAGAGCATATTACAAAGGATTCCGAGAGCTTTGAGGATGTACTTGCAGGTCTTGAGAAAAGCCGTCTCGATATGGAAAGAGACAGACTTACGATGGACCAGTATAAGAGAGAATCCCAGTCACTTAAGGATTCGCTTAAGGCCAAACAGGAGAAGCTTGATGATGAAAGAGACCGCATAATCAGGGAGGCCAGGGAAGAGGCGCGTAACATTCTTCAGGAAGCCAAGGATTATGCAGATGAGACAATAAGAAATATCAATAAGCACGGAAATGGTCACGAGAATGTTAAAGAGCTCGAGAAGACAAGGCAGAATCTGAATAAGAAGATTTCTGATAAGAATACCGGTCTTGGAGTGCAGAAGAATAAGTCTGATTTCAGCGGACTAAAGGATTCCGATATAAGAATCGGAATGAGCGTCAAGATAGTCTCAATGGGTCTTAAGGGAACTGTATCTACACTTCCCGACCATAAGGGCAATCTTTTTGTCACCTGCGGAATAATCAGGACACAGACAAATATCCGCGATCTTGTGCAGATAAGTGACGGAGATACGGCTTCGATGTACGAGACAAGGAAGGGACCGAAGAATACAAAGGGAATTGCGTATTCGAAGTCACTGAATGTCAGTGGAGAGATTAATCTTCTTGGCAAAACAGTTGACGAGGCAATTGCAGAGCTTGATAAATATCTTGATGATGCGTACCTTGCACATATGCCGTCGGTAAGAATTGTACACGGAAAAGGAACCGGAGCTTTGAGAAACGGAATTCATTCGCATCTCAAAGGACTCAGAATTGTCGACAGCTTCAGACTCGGAGAATTCGGCGAAGGTGACGCAGGTGTCACAATTGTAACTTTTAAATAGGTGATGGGAGGAAATTACCGGATTATGAAATATATCAAAGATTTTCATGACGGTGACCGCGTAAACGATATATATCTTGTAAAGCAGAGAACAAGCGCAGTTACCAAAAACGGGAAACCGTACGAAACAGTTATTCTTCAGGACAGAACTGGTCATATCGAAGGTAAGATCTGGGAACCGGGAAGCGCGGGCATCGGCGAGTTTGAGGCGCTCGATTATGTTGAAATCGTAGGGGATGTTACTTCTTTTAACAATACTCTTCAGGTCAGTGTAAAGCGCGCAAGACTTTGCAAAGAAGGCGAGTACGACCCTTCCTGTTATGTACCGGTATCCAAGAAGAATATCGACGAAATGTACGCCGAACTTAAGAAACTTATCGACAGCGTAAACAACGAATATTGCAAAAAACTTTTGTACAGCATTTTTGTTGACGATGAAGAGTATGTTTCCAAATTCAGAAAGAGCTCGGCTGCAAAAAGTGTACATCACGCATTTATGGGCGGACTTCTTGAGCATACATTAAGCGTCGCAACGCTTTGCAATTTCTACTGCACGCGCTATCCGATGCTAAAGAGGGATCTTCTTATTACTGCCGCAATCTGTCACGATATGGGTAAGGTCAGAGAATACTCTGCATTTCCGATGAATGACTATACAGACGAAGGACAGCTCCTCGGACATATTGTTATGGGTGTGGAAATGCTTGGTAAGAAAGCAGCGCAGATTCCGGGATTTCCTGTTACACTCGAGAATGAGCTTAAGCACTGCATTGTCGCACATCACGGCGAGCTTGAGTACGGATCCCCCAAAAAGCCGGCACTTATGGAAGCGACAGCACTCTTTTTTGCAGATAATACGGATGCCAAAATGGAGACCTTTACGGAAATATTCGAGAGCTCGGAAAGTCTTGAATGGCTTGGCTTTAGCAAGGTTCTCGATTCAAATATCAGAATGACGCGCATGGAATAAAAACGGAGGAAACTATGGAAAATCAATCAACAATTTCAGCTGAGGAACTTAAGAAAAGTAATGAGATTCTCGCGAAAATCGGGGAATATTATTACGGAAGAATGGTGGGCCAGCAAAGACTCGGTTCTGCTCTTCTTATCTCTATCATGTGTAACGGACATATTCTTATTGAATCAGTTCCGGGACTTGCCAAGACGACTGCAGCCAAGACACTTACCGAGGCGGTCGGAGGTTCTTTTTCACGTATTCAGTGTACACCCGACCTTCTTCCGAGCGATATTATCGGTACACAGATTCTTAACTATACGACGAATTCTTTTGAGACAAAGCTTGGCCCCGTATATGCCAACTTTGTTCTCCTCGACGAGATAAACCGTTCAAGTGCCAAGACACAGAGTGCCATGCTTGAAGTAATGCAGGAGCATCAGACCACAATCGGCGGAGAGCTCTATCCAATGCCCGACATTTTCACTGTTATTGCAACGCAGAACCCTATCGAGCAGGAAGGAACATATCTTCTTTCAGAGGCACAGCTTGACCGATTCCTTATTAAAGAGAAACTGACATATCCGTCAGCTACAGAGGAACTTGAAATCCTTAACAGAGTAGAGAAGGATGTTTTCCGTGATTCTCATTCGGTTGTAACACTTGAAGATCTTCAGTATCTTCAGGGACTTTGCAAAAGAGTATATCTTGATGAATCAGTTAAGCGCTACATTATTAATCTTATTAATGCAACAAGAAATCCCGAACCTTACATTTCACAGAGTCTTTCAAAGTATGTAACAATGGGTTCTTCAACCCGTGGTGCCATCGCACTTATGGAAGTAAGTAAGGCAGTAGCGGTTATGAACGGAAGAGAATATGTTGTTCCTGATGACGTTAAGGCAATGCTCCACAGTGTTCTTCGTCACAGAGTGACACTTAACTTTGCGGCTATTGCCGATAATGTAACAGAGGATGCAATTCTTACAGCTATTATGGGAGCAATACAGACACCATGATTTTAGACTATTTGTCTCAGATAAAAGTAAATGTAGGCATTTTCTCCAACAAGAAGACGGAGGGTCTGCTCGACGGTTCTTATAAAAGCGTATTCCGCGGAAGCAGTATGAACTTTGAGGACTTAAGAGAGTATGTTCCCGGAGACAGTATCAGGGATATCGACTGGAAGGCAACTTCAAGAAGCCGAAAGCCGCTTGTTAAGAGATATGTTGCCGAGAAACAGCATAACATTCTCCTTGTGTTTGACAGCGGAAAGAAGATGCTTGCCGATACCCCTTCCGAAATGTGCAAAAAGGAACTGGCTATTCTTGCGGGCGGAACCATCGCATATATTGCTGCCAAAAACGGTGACAGTGTCGGAAGCATATACTGCTACGGCGATATGATACGTCATTTCCAGTTTAAGCAGGGCTTATATAACGTGGAACGTATTCTGTCTGCTTATGACGGAGATGCCGGAAAGGAAGCTTCCTATACACTGGAGCGTTCCATAGATTATATTATTCAGAATATCAGACGAAGCATGGTAATTATTATTGTCACAGATTACGAAGGAACCTCACACGTAACGGAAGGCATGATAAAAATTCTGAAGAGCCGTCATGATATTATGTTTGTCAACATAAAGGATGCGAGCCTTACCGGAGGTCTTTCCTATAATGTTGACGGAGAACAGTACGTTCCGAAATTCATCTCCTCCGATAAGAAGCTTATGAAAATGGAGAACAATATGCGTGTTGCCCTTGAGCAGCGTGAGGAGAACAGATTAAAGAGACTCGGAGTGGCAAGTACCGCGCTCGAAGAACGTGAAGATATTACAAAAAAAGTAGTAGAACTTTTGGAGAAGCATAAATATGCAAACGTCCGTTAATTTACAAGAACCATATTCATATTCGCTGGTTCCCGTTTTGGTAGCCTGGGGGCTTATTATTCTGCTTACTGCCCTTCTTATTTATCTTCTTTTTTTCCGTAAAAAGGAGACACAGGAGCAGGAAGCACCGCAGCCCGAAAGGAAGCTTGTTCCAAAGAATTTTGTTGCCATACGTAACAAATATCTTAAGAAGCTTGATGCCCTTATGGAACAGTATAAATCGGGATGCATTTCCGAAAGGGATGTTTTTCAGGAACTCAGTATACACGTTCGTATGTATGTATTTGAGATTACAGGCAAGAAGGTTCAGAACTACACGCTTGAGGAAATCAGAAGAGTCGGAATTCCAACCCTTCAGAATCTGATACATGAATATTATGAACCCGAATTTGCAATGAAACAGTTTCACGATGCCGAGAGGGCGATTAAGAAAGCGAGAGAGACGATAGAAAAATGGAATTAATGTGGCCATGGGCGCTTGCCATAGGGCTGCCTGTTATTCTTGTGCTGATATTTATCGGATTTAAGAAAAAGCATGATTATAAAAAAGGCAAAAAGGTTGCAGGAGCAGCCTTCCTTGTGGAAACCCCGTATTACAAGAAAATGGTGAAAAAGTATAAGGTTCTCAGAGTGTTTCTTATGGTTCTGCTTCTGTTTAGCATGACATTTACCGTAATTATGCTCGCAAGACCGGTTACTGTTGAGAAGCAGAATCCTGAAATCCACAACAGGGATATTTTTCTGTGTCTTGATATATCGGATTCGATGGATGAAGTTAATCTGAAAATTTGCGAACAACTGATGAGCCTTGTAAAAGAACTCCAGGGTGAAAGATTCGGAATTTCTATTTTTAACGGAAAGAGTGTTCTTCTTGTTCCGCTTACAACAGATTACGAATACGTTCTCAGTACGCTGTCAAAGTTAAATGATGCGTTTGATTACAGCATGCATTTCGATTTGTATGACTATTACAATATGAACTATGACCTGTATTATTACAAGTATGAAGGAACGCTGTGTGATTACGGAAGTTCATTTATTGGAGATGGTCTTGCGTCATGTCTGTACAGCTTTACTGATATGGATACCAACAAAGACAGATCGAGAATGATTATTTTTGCAACCGATAATGAGCTTAACGGTGTTCCGATTGTGTCTGTTCCTGAGGCAGCTGCTCTTTGTGCGGAGCATGAAGTTAAGGTATATTCGATAGTTCCGAGAAATATAGTGGATGAGGATGAGTTTAAGACTGCAATACTCTCTACAGGCGGCGGATACTATACGATGGGCGACAAAGACCCCATCGGTTCGATGCTGACAGATATCAAGAAGACGAGAACTTCCCTTATGACTGAGACAATAACGGTTATTACAGATAAACCAAAGCTTCTGTTTATTCTTCTGCTGATTTCCGTTACCGGTCTATTCTATGTGAATTGGAGGATGAAACTATGATAATTAATCCTATTCTTCCGATTCCTTTGATGATTGTAATATGCGTTGTTCTTCTTCTTTTCTTCAGAAGAAAAGTCTGGAGAATCATTCTTCAGGTCTTAATGGTAGCGATACTGTTCATTATCAATTTAAGACCGATGATAGAAACTGATGGTGCGATTGTTGCGACAACGGATACGGATGTGCTTTTTGTCGTCGATAATACAATAAGTATGCTTGCAGAAGATTATAACGGAACAGGCAGAAGAATTGATGCTGTAAAAGAGGATTGCAAGCATATTATGGAACTCCTTCCCGGAGCGAGATATTCCGTAATTTCTTTTGGCAATGATGCGAGAAGAGTTATTCCGTATACCAATGATGCGGGACTTGCAGAACAGGCAATCAAAACACTTAACGGTCAGAGCCAGTATTATGCAACGGGAACAAATATGAGTGTTGCAATTCCGGTAATGAAGGAGGCGCTTGCCGTAAAAGATACAACGACAAGAATCGTCTTTTTTATCAGTGATGGAGAGATTACTGATAAGAAGCCGCTCCAATCCTTTGCTGAGCTTGCGCCGCTTATTGACGGAGGAGCAGTGCTTGGCTACGGTACCGAAGAAGGCGGTCCAATGAAGGTAACTGCATTTGTGGGAGATACCTCGGGCGGTGAGTATCTGGAAGTGCTTGAAGGATATGAATATGTACCGGCGAAGTCCAAAATTGATGAGGAGACGCTTAAGAAAATATCCGGAGAACTCGGAGTTGATTATATTCATATGCAGACGAGTGAAGATGCGGACATGCTTATTGAAGGCTTAAAGAGTATCGAGGGTCTTCTTGACGGAGACGGAACCACTACAACCAAGGGCTACGCGGATATATATTTCTATTTTCTTATTCCGCTTATTATTCTGTTTCTTGTTGATTACATTTTCTATAAGAGGAAACTATGAAAAGAATTTTTATTATCATTTATGCGCTTGTCGTATTTATGTGTGTCCTTTTAATATCGCGTTATCTGATTAATGAGCATGTGATATCGGAGTATAAGGACGGTAATTATGAAGTAAATGATGACGTTCTTACTCTTGTGAATTTTCCCGAGGGTTATGTTGCATGCTATAACAACGGAAATCTTCATTACAGACGTGCTGAATATATTGAGGCAGTAGATGATTATAAAAAAGCACTGGAGTATAAAGTTCCGGAAGGAAAAGAATGTGACATTCGTGTCAATCTTGCCCTTGCAATGCTTCGCACCCTGCCTGAAGATTTCGCTGCTCCCGGAAATAAAAAAGAATCTCTTCAGGTTCTGTATGCTGCAAGGGATGTTCTTCTTGAACAGGAATGTGCTACCGATAATGATGACGGTCATGATGAAGATGCGCAGACTCTAAAGAATGAAATTGACAAGATGATTGAGATTCTTGAACAGCAGAACCCTGAGAATAATCAGAACAACCAGAATAACCAGAATAACCAGAACAACCAGAACAATCAGGGTCAGGGCCAGGATAACCAGAATAATCAGAATAACCAGGGTCAGGATCAGAACAATCAGAATCAGCATGACCAGAATAACCAGGGTCAGGATCAGAACAACCAGAATCAGAATGACCAGAATAATCAGGGCCAGGATCAGAACAATCAGGGTCAGAACGATCAGAATAACCAGGGCCAGGATCAGAACAATCCTGATCAGAACGATCAGAATAACCAGGGTCAGGATCAGAACAATCAGGGTCAGAACGATCAGAATAATCCGGAACAGAACCAGAATGATGATGGGTATTCCGATTACGAGAGACAGCTTAGGGACCAGCTGATGCAACAGCAGGAAGAATCCTTCTATGAAAGAGAGGAAGGACTCCGTGAGATTGATGAATATAATCAGGAATGGAACTGGAATTACGGCGAACCGATTTGGTAAGGTGACATTACGATATGAGTGACAGGATTTACAATAAGAATCAGATTGTCCGAACAGAGATAACGGACATTAACGAAGAAGGCAACGGAATCGGCAAAACAGATGGGTATACTCTTTTTGTTAAAGATGCCGTAGTTGGCGATATTGCCGATGTTCGAATTACAAAACCGAAGAAGAATTATGCATTTGCAAGGCTCGAGAAATTAATCGAGCCTTCTTCATATAGGAGAGAAGCTCCGTGTCATATTGCAAGAGCGTGCGGAGGTTGTCAGCTTCAGAGTCTGACCTATGTAAAGCAGCTCGAATACAAAGCTAATAAAGTGCGAATGAATCTGAAAAGACTCGGTGGCTTTTCCGAGGAGGAACTGAACAGAGTATTTCTTCCGATTGTAGGCGCCGATAATGAATTCAGATACAGAAATAAGGCGCAGTTTCCAATCGGGAAAGACAAAGACGAAAATCCTGTTGCCGGCTTCTATGCAGGGCGAACACACAGCATTATTCCGTGTGATGATTGCCTCCTTGGTGCAGAAGAGAACAGGATAGTCCTGAATACTATTCTCGGCTTTATGAAGAAAAAAGATATTCCGCCTTATGACGAAGAAAGCGGATGCGGACTTGTTCGTCACGTACTTATCAGAAAATCAAGAGAAAACGGAGACTTAATGGTATGTCTTATCATAAACGGTGACAATATACCATTTGAAAGCGAGCTCGTCCATGAACTTTCAAAAATAAAAAAAGTGACAACTGTGTCAGTTAATTCCAATACGGAACGCACCAATGTAATCCTCGGTGATAAAATGCGAATCATTTATGGAAGTGGGCGTATCATCGATTCAATAAGAATATATGAAGACGATTTAAAGTCGTTTTCCGATAGAAAAGTATCGTTCGGAATTTCCGCAAAATCATTCTATCAGGTTAATCCTCTCCAGACAGAGAAGCTGTACAGTCTTGCATTATCCTTCGCAGGGCTGACGGGGAAGGAAACTGTATGGGATTTGTACTGTGGAATAGGGACGATTTCTCTTTTCCTCGCAACTAAAGCGCGAAAGGTGTACGGCGTAGAGATTGTTCCCGAAGCAATAGAAGATGCAAAAGAGAATGCGAAGAGAAACGGAATAGAAAATGCAACTTTCTATGTCGGAAAGGCAGAGGAGGTTCTTCCTTCGTTCTATGAGTCTGTATGTGCTGATGAAGATGGCAAGCATCCGGATGTCATCGTTGTCGACCCTCCAAGGAAAGGTTGTGATGAAGCATGCCTTGCAACCATGATAAAAATGGCACCTGAAAGAATTGTTTATGTCAGCTGCGACAGCGCTACACTTGCCCGTGATTTACGGATTCTGTGTGACGGCGGCTATAATCTTTCAAAGGTATGTCCGGTAGATCAGTTCTGTCAAACCGTTCATGTTGAGACGGTCGTTCTTCTTTCCCAACTCCGACAGAAACCGGATGATTATATTGATGTGGATATTGATGTGGCTGAATTAGAGGGCACTTCTGCTGAAACAAAGGCAACCTATGAAAAGATAAAGAAGTATGTTGCAGAGCATAATGATGGGATGAAGGT
>JAZLHJ010000059.1:0-46994 GCA_045616785.1 Lachnospiraceae bacterium | reverse complement strand
TGCCTGTATAAGGCGGTACATTAAAATTAATCATATTAAATGTCTTTCTATTTTCCTCTTGGGCAAAATAGCCGTACATTATATTATATCAGTTTTACTTAGATTTGTGAAACATAAGGTTACGATATGTCCTGAGCGCCCTGTAATAGAGCGCGAACAAGAAGACATTTCTCATATGCTTGTCAATTAATTTCCTCTGGTCCGGATTCGTAATCTCCGTATAGTATGGATTTTTCCGAAAATCCGGTACTCTTGCCTTCATTTCAGAGGCAAGTTCACGAAGAAACGGAAGCTTAAGTTTCTTACTTGTCTGCACGTAAGAGAAAAGAGTATTCACATAATACGTCAGCGTAAAATGACTCTCAACTTCATCCGCGTACAAATCGGTATAGCCCTTCGCCGCTGCCTCGTCCATAAAAAGAATTCCCATTCTCATTCTGTCGCGCAGCCTGTTCATATTTACAACATGAACCGTCGACTCATCGTTCTGGAAGTAATAGTAAAGCGGCTTATCAACGAGCTCAAAATGCGAGAAGCACATCATCCACAGTGGGGCAGCCGCATTATCCTCGTAAAAAGTGTGCTCCGGAAACCAAAGATTATTCTCACGTATTACCTCGGATTTGTAGATCTTGATTACCATGCTTCCGGGCCGCCTCATAAGATTCTTCCTTGTTTCCTTTGTTGCCGTTCCGGTCTGCTCCGGCGTATTTACATTAATCACTTTCCCTACTTTGAGCGAATGCTCGCCCGTAAGGTTATACTGGCATCCAACGCAGTCCGCTCCGGTATCATCTGCTTTTCTCAGGAGAAAAAAGAACATATCCGGGTGTGCAAAATCATCGGCATCCATAAATCCTACAAACTCCGGTAACGCACTAATGTCCCGAAACGCCTCTTTGATTCCTGCGTTTCTTGCACCGCCCTGTCTTCTGTTATCGGGATATGATACTACACGGATTCTCCCCGGATTATCCTTCTCAAATTTTCTGAGAAGTGATAACGAATCATCCGTTGACGCATCATCAACACAGATAATCTCATAATCCTCCTTTGGAAGGTTCTGGTTAAGAAGACTGTTTATACAATATTCAAGCTTTCCTTCCCCCATCATGTTGTATACGGGGACAATGATTGACAATCGCATTGGTTATTTTTTTCCTTACAAATTCGATTACTACACATAAGATAAATACTGCCAAAACCGTTAAAACCATGTGCGGAATAAACTTCCAGGTTGAGGCGTAGTCAGAAGCTCCCGACAAATCGGTCCACACATACTTGAAATAAAGCTGTTCATGAATAAGATACACGCCGAGTGTACAGCCCGAAACAGTCGTAATAAATTTGGAAAGTCCGGCACTTTGTATTCTCACGCATGAGAAAAAGCAAAACAGACACACGGCATTACTCATCATCAGTACAAAATTAAGATTATAAAACGGATTAGTCTCCACATAGAATCCGAGACTTCCGCGCGAAATATAAATATATCTTGCAACAAGCGATATTCCCCACGAAAGCGTCGCAGAACCAATGCTTAGAAAAAGCGAAAGCACCGGTCTTTTCATAAGCGGAAATCCATGAATTTTGATATATGCGCCAAGAAGATACAGGCAGATAAACCAGAGCACGTCATATCCGCATCTGTCAAACGGAATCTTAACCGGAAGAATCGACTTTGCCACCGACAGGATAACAATAAGTATCACCAGTATTCTTCCGAAATTTTTCTTATCAAGTTTCTCTATTCCGGCATTAATAAAAGGACTTATCAGATAGAAAATAATGTACGAGGTAATGAACCAGTATTCCTCAGTCGTCACCGGGAACACAACATTAACCCAGTCATAAACTGACATCTGTGTCAGTGATACATAATTTCCGCCTATCGGAACCATTCCGCAAATACCGAGTATTACAGTAATACCGACAGAATAGAAAATAGTGCATCCCCACAGACCCATCACCTTTGACAGTCTGAATTTGGAACGGCAGCCAAAATATCCGCTGATCAGAATATATAAATCAACACATCCCATGCAAAGTGCTTCTACAAACCAGGCTGCCTTATCTGCTCCGTTAAGCTCTGCATCAGAAAGCGGTTTCAGCACATTTCCTTTTGAAAGATAATGCACAGTCACTATCATAAGCATGGCCACTATTCTCAGCAGCTCATAATTTACTTCTCTTTTCTTCTCACTCATCATTTCTCCTGTATTTCATACAATACCGCGAAATCCGATTCCCTTTTCGCCGCAGGGTATTAATCTTGCCTTAGGAATCTCGTATATTCCTTTCGAGCGGACGCTTTCCAAGGCAGGCAACGCATACAGCGAAAGGGAATCGGATTTCGCCGGTCAGTTATCGGTATAGGCGTAGAGGATGCGGGCGATTCGCGAAGCTCCTTCTCCGTCGACAAGTTCGTGCATGTGGTCTGAAAGTGTCTGCCGAACATCAGCCTCCTGAAATTCTTCAAGTGTGCTGATGGCGCGATGAACAAGCTCAAACGTCTGCTCACGATAATCACCGAGATAGGTTGTTCCGACACGCTCGGCAAATGACTCCGCTCCCGGAATCTGGTTATCGGCATAAGTAAAGACTGCCATCGGAATTCCGATTGCACATGCTTCATATATTGTACTTCCTGCTGCGGCTATAAGAAAATCGCTGCCACGCATGTATTCGGAAAGATCGTTTACATCGGTTATAAGTGAGACACGGCCGGCATAGGTCTCAGCCACCTTGGAGAGAATCTCGCGGTCAGGATTAAACTTGCCGCAAATAACCTGAATTTCCAGATCGCGCGGCCATTCCAGAAATCCCTGGAGCATCGACACACATATGTGATATGGATCGCCGGCTCCCGTTGTAATAAGAATGCGTCTCAGTTCGGGGCGCACATTGTAACTTTGCCCGCAAAATGACGGTCTTATCGGCGCATAGGAAGGCCCCATAAGAAGCAGTAAATCATTCCTGCCGTACATTTCCTTAGCGGCATAAATGTTGTAATTAATGATGCAATCCACATCAAAACACTTCTCTCCCGTATCATCGAGAAGTATGATGCAGTATCCGCGGTTGTTCAGACTGCTTATATAACTGTCCGTAACAAAATAGCTGTCAATTACTATCGTTGATTCATCCGGTATTCGTTCTATAAGCACCGGAATTTCGGAAAAAAGAATGTCGTACGGAGTTTCAAGTACCGAAACAATATATCCCCTGTCGCGTACGAAACTTTCCATCTCATGACCTGCAAGAAGAAAAACAGGGAAAAGACCTTCTTTTCTGCATGCATCGGCAATCGAAAGACAGCGCATGATGTGACCGGCTCCGACATTACCACCGCCGTCGCATCTGAAATATATAACACTGTATCGTTCCAACCTGTATTCATATATCGATACGGGTTCCTCTCCGCCGGTATTGTATATTACGGAGAAGCCTGCTTTTTCAAAAGCTTTGCATGAAGGAACGTTGTTTTTTTTCACTTCTGCATGAAGAATCCGTGCATCGGGAATCTCTGCCAGAGCCTGTCCGCACAGAAGCTTTAACGCCTCCGAAGCGTAACCTCTCCCGCGCATCAGAGGAGAAAGATTAATGCTGACAACATAGTTCCCGTCTTCCTCACTGCGGTCAAGACGAAGTACCCCGGCAGGCGAATTTGCCGCCATCAGAATGTAATGATGACAGTCCGGATCAAGCATTTTCTTCTCAAACCACTTCTCATGGTCTTCATAAGAAACAGGCTCCTGATTAAAAGAATTTGCCCGCGTTACAGGGTCGTTTATCCACTTGTAAATTATTTCCTTGTCGGATTCTTCGACTTTCCGAAGAAATAAAATGGTTTCCATAAACGGTCTCCGTTACAAATTTTCCACATCACTTTGAGCAAGCGGCGAACCAAACTTAAGGTCGCGCGTTGCCTTCTTACCGAGAACAGCTTCGTAATATCTTGGGTGAAGTCCGTCAGAAGGTCTGACAACCCGCACATTCTCAGGCGTGAAGACTTCTCCTTTTGCAATATCTTTGGCAACAAAAATGCTCTTTCTGAACCGGTAATTGCTCATTTCCATTTCCATCGGTCCAAAATGGGCAGTTCCGAGAGCCGCCTCAGCGTTTCTGACCTCTTTTACCATGGCGGCAAATTCAGAAGGAGTCATTGAAAATGACACATCCGGGTTATCAATATTCCTGCTGAGACAGAAATGCTTCTCGATTATTCGGCCACCAAGAGTCACGCTCATAACAGAACTAAGATGTCCGAGCGAATGATCGGAAAGACCGACAATCGTTCCAAACTTTTCCTTAAGCTCAGGTATTGCGGACAGATTCATCTCAGCCGGGTTTGCAGGGTATGCACTTGAGCATTTAAGCAGTGCAAGATTCTCGTTTCCCTCTTTTCTTATGGTCTCCACAGCTTCTTCGATTTCCGCAAGAGAGCCCATGCCTGTCGACATAATAATCGGTTTGCCCTTACCGGCCACATACTTAATAAGCGGAATATCAACCAGCTCAAACGACGCGATTTTATAGAAATCTACGCCGATACTCTCCAGAAAATCAACACTCGTTGCATCAAAAGGAGTCGACAGGAAATCAAGTCCGACCTTGTCCGCTTCCTCTTTTAACCGGCCCTGCCACTCCCACGGAGTGAATGCCTTCCCGTAAAGGCTGTACAGATTCTCGCCCTTCCAGGTTCCGTCATCAATCCGGAAAAAAGAATTATCGCAGTTTAGCGTAATTGTATCGGGGGTGTACGTCTGAATCTTTAGGCAATCAGCACCGGCCTCTTTGGCTGCATGAATAATCTCAAGCGCCCTTGTCAGACTCCCCGCATGATTCGCACTCATCTCGGCAATAATGTATGTTTTCTCGCCGTCACCGACTCTGCCAAATTTCGTAGCAAATGAACTGTTCATATTTTCTCCCGATGGATAATGCGGTATTTCATCTCCGCAATCTCCCAATCTGTTATCGTGTCTATGTCCTGAACGTTCATCTCATCCTGAATGAAAGGAACGCAGCTCTCCATAACAATTTTCTTCTGTTCCATAAACGCACGGACCTTAAGGCAGTAGAACTGTCCGCAGTCATGATAAAACGGTTCGAGGTCCTGGCTTCGCATCGGCATACTCTCAGGCCACTTCGGATGCAAAAATCCGTTTTCATCCATTACAACACATCTTTGCGGCGGAAAAGAGAACTTAACCACAGGAAGAACAGTGTCGGCACCGCTCCTTTCCAAATCCTCCATGGCTTTCCCGATTGCCTCACCCGTTACAAAAGGTGCAGTCGGATACAGCACGCACACTTCATCAAACTTTTTTCCAAGCTTCTCATATTCTCCGAGAACCTCAGCCACAACATCCGCTGTAGTCGCAAAATCTCCTGCAGTCTCCGCACTTCTCATAAACGGAACTTCTGCTCCGTATTTCCGTGCGATTTCGGCAATTTCCTCATCATCGGTTGAAACCATTATCTCATCAAAAATACCGGTTTCCTTTGCCGCTTCTATCGAATAAGCCATAATCGGCTTCCCCAGAAAATCCTTAATATTCTTTCGCGGAATTCTTTTAGAGCCACCGCGTGACGTAATTATCGCAAGTTTTGACATCCTAATACCTCGTCGGTTCTGTCTTCATATAATCTTCAAACAGCTTCAGGCATTCTTCTCTTCCCTTTTCTTCCATAAAGCTCTCGTCTTCCCACTTATCATAGAAAACCTGATCCCTGAAGCCAATCTTATCCGTATCTTCCACAGTGCATCCATAATACACCTTCGACACATTGGCCCACAAAATAGCACCCTTACACATCGGACAAGGCGCTGCCGTCGTATACAGCTCCGTTCCCGAAAGATCGAACGTTCCCATCTTCTCGCACGCATCCCTGATGGCTTCCATCTCGCCATGGCAAGTCGGATCATGTTTTACCACAACCCTGTTATGTCCTCTTCCGACAATCTTCCCATCCTTCACAATCACTGTCCCGAAAGGACCGCCGTCTCCTCTGTTAATTCCCTCATACGCCTCTTTCAAGGCCTCCTTCATATACTCCATCTTTCTCTCCTTATACAGTGCGTTGCATTTTATGTGTGGCAACAAAGGTCTGCACCGGTGGTGATTGCTTGTCCGCCACGCAGATATGTTTCATTTGCAAACGAGCGGAAGCGCGTCTGCAGAAGTAATATATACACGATAAAGCCGGCTGGCAGAACAACTAATGTCTGCAGATGAAAAAACTGACAGCCATCATAAATCTAACTTCGACACAAAAAACATGCGCCGACAATTTCATAAAGGATGAAGCCGACGGCGAGGCAGAAAGCGTACAGGAGCACGATTTGCCAAAGGCCGGCAGGTATTTCGTATTCGTAGCAAAGGGCGAGACAGCCGCCCGGAATGATTTCGCTGTCGTAGGAAAGTTCCATGTAGGGGTGAGGATCACCGGACAGTGAGCCGTTCTCTGCGATGCGGTTTAGTACAATGGGACGATATATGGCGTAAACTTCGCCGTCTCCGCCAAATCTTGTGATGCGGACCCCAAGCTGCTTTCCGCAGATATCGGAAAGCGGTACTGAGACATATGTCCAGTCGTCATTCAGAACCTGAGTAAGAGGAGCAGATGCCGAGACAAGAGCCTCGCCCTCTGAAGAGACAATTTCAACAAGGATTTCTCCGTCTGTGCCGGACAGATTTGATGTATCCATACGGATTGCAACGGAGGAAAGATTGTCATACTGCGGAATGAAGGGCTGTAGAACTCCCGCAGGCATTTCACCGGGAAGGTTTGCTGTACGATAGTTTTCGTTGGTGGTTGCACATTTGTTTATTATGTGTCTGACAGGCGGCTTGAACAAAAGAATAAGAGTTGCGGCAAGCAGACTTAGCATTGCAAATATGGAAAGGATTGCAAGTTTTACTGTTCTCATAGTTTCGCCACCTTCCATATCCAGAATTCGTTCTGCTCTATGCCGAAATCTCCGCAGTAGGTGCTGACAAGATTGTTTTCAGACAGCTTTTCGGGATTGAGATTCGGGTTGTATACGGTCTGGAGGAACCAGATATTGCCGGAAACCGAAGAATAATCGAGGTCATCGATGTATACAAGACGGTTTTCGGGGAAATAGCAACCGTAGATAAAGTCGTAAATTTTGTAATTGTAGACGATGATGTCACCGTCAGCCATGTTTTCTTCAAGAAAATCAAGTGTTTTGTCGGTATAGGTGCTCTCGTATTCGTCGTAATAGGTGCATTTGTACGAGAGAAGAATCGAGATGCAGAGGAAAAAAGTAAGCACCGATTTGGAAGATGTTTCCATGAAACCGAATGTTATCGCAAGACTGAGCGCAATAAGAGGGACAGTCGGAAGGGCATATCGAATGATGAAAACGGGACGGATTATCATCGAGAGAATGACGCCTGTAAGAATTACAAGAATCGGAATCAGAAACGCATAGAAAGCAGGAAGAAGCTTTCCCTCTCCTTTTTTCCTGATTGCAAGTACGGTAAATAAAAAGGCTGCAAGAAGAATGAGTATTCCGAACATAACAGACAGTCCGGGATAGTCTGACCCAAAAAGGAAGGGAAAATATTCTGCAAGAACCGAAAACGTGATTTCGGGAATCCAGTAGCTTTCAGATACTCCGCCAATCTGACCGAGAAAACTCGGAATCCAGGGAATGTAGAGCGCTACCGAGAGAATAGCGAATATAATCCACTTGGGGAAGAGTTCTCTTTTCCTGATAAGAATGGCAAGGAAAAGAATGCCGTAAATCCAAAGGACGGCGGCAAATGCAAAGTAATGACTGTAGGCGGCACCGACTCCACCGATTGTCATAAGGATGAAACTTCTGATGCGGCCTGTTTCGTAAGCATCGAATGCAAAAAGAGCTGCAAGCGTTACGAAGAACATGCAAAGGGAGTACATTCGCATCTGAACGGCATACTCCATTGTGCAGGGAATTCCTACCGTAAAAAGAATAAAAAGAAGCGCCGTCCAGAAGGAGAAGCGCTTCCTTACATACGTTATGGACAGCACAAAAATAAGTCCCATAGGAACTATGGACAGCATCTTGATAAGGGTCCAGTTTCTTCCGAAAATATCGGTAACAAATTTCAGGAAGAAATAGTAAAGAGGCGGATGAACATCTGTTGCGGTGTATGCTGCAATGTCACCGTAGGTGAGGTAATGCTCCAGCATATCAATCGTAAATGCTTCATCCGTCCAGATATTCCTGTTAAAACAAAGGGACGCATATATAATTGTGATAATAAGACTTACTGCAGACAGAATAACTATCTGCAGCACTCGTTTTGTCGTTAAACTCTTCATATTCTGCCACCCGGGCCGTAATCAGTTCTGCTTATCCTATTTAAGATATTTGCGGATAAGGCTCTTCGTGGTATCTATTACATATTCCACTTCATCATCCGTAAGCTTCGGATAAAGAGGTATGCTCATTATCCCTTCATAAATCTTCTCGGCAACGGGGCAAAGACCACGCTCATAACCAAGATGCCTGTAATATGGGAAGAAATAGGTAGGCACATAATGAATCTGGCAGTTAATTCCTTCTGCTCTCATTGCATCAAAAAATTCTCTTCTTGTGCAGGAAAGCTTCGGAAGGTCGAGTCTTATGATGTAAAGATGTCTGCAGGTATCAGATTCCGGAATTTCTTTCTGGACAATAAGCCCTTCCATTCCTTCAAATGCCTCATTGTATTTCTTCACGATTTCCTGTCTTCTCTTCTTAAATGAAGAGAGCTTATGAAGCTGACTGACAAGAAGGGCAGACTGTATGTCGGTAAGTCTGTAATTATATCCAAGACTTATCATCTCATAATACCAGGGGCCTTCATGCGGTGCTTCTTCCATGAGGCTCTCATCATGCGTAATACCATGGGTATGCGCAAGAACAAGCTTCGTGTACAGATTATCATCATTTGTTACGACTGCGCCGCCTTCTCCGGATGTAACTGTTTTTACAGGGTGAAAAGAGAAACAGGTCATATCGGCAAGACTTCCGACAGGCTTTTTGTCATATTCCGTACCGATTGCATGGGCCGCATCTTCTATGAAAATGAGGTTGTATTTATCGCAAATGTTTCGAATTCTTCTGTGGTCAACTGCCTGTCCCGTAAAATCAACAGCAACTATTGCTTTCGTTTTATCCGTAATATGAGCTTCGATTGAAGAAGGATCGATATTGTAGGTTTCTTCATCCACATCGGCAAAAACAGGTTTTCCGCCGCAGTATAAAATACAATTGGCAGAAGCCGCAAAAGTAAGAGGAGGAACGATAACTTCGTCTCCTTCTCCGATTCCTGCCGCGATGCAGGCAATATGAAGAGCTGCAGTACCGTTGCTTACGGCAACAGCATGCTCTGCTCCCGTAACTTTGCAGAGTTCTTCTTCAAGCTTTGTTACGTAAGGACCACATGTAAGGTAATCGCTTCTAAGTACATCTGTAACTGCCTTGATGTCATCCTCATCAACCCACTGGCGTCCATAGCTGATGGGCTTTTTTATATCTGCCATTGTTATTTCTCCAAATCAATGTCCTTAAGAAGTTTTCTGATATCTTCTACTGAAAGCCATTCCGTATTATTTCCGGAGCTGTATGAAAATCCTTCCGGAACCTTCTTACCTGTCGGCTCAAAATACTGGTAAGAATGGAACTTGGTCTGCGGATATACAATAAAATGCTTATCATATTCGTAGGTTGTAAAGGAATCTTCCGTAGTAACCATAATCTCATGAAGCTTCTCACCGGGACGGATTCCGACTTCCGGCTTCTCGCATCCCGGAAGCATTGCCTCTGCAAGATCTGTTATCTTAAAGGAAGGAATCTTGCTGATAAAGGTTTCTCCGCCTTTTGCTTCTTCAAGAGCTTTGATTACAAGTTCAACGCCCTGTGTAAGGCTAATCCAGAAACGAGTCATGCGGTTATCCGTAATCGGAAGACTTGTCTTTCCTTCATTAATAAGTTTGTTAAAGAAAGGAATAACAGAACCGCGGCTTCCTGCAACATTTCCGTAACGGACGATTGAAAAGCACAGCTCACTGTCTCCTGTATATGCATTTGCTGCGATGAAAAGTTTATCGGATACAAGCTTGGTTCCACCGTAAAGATTAACGGGATTAACAGCCTTATCCGTAGAAAGGGCAACTACCTTTTTTACAGATGTATCAAGCGCTGCATCAATTATGTTCATTGCACCGTCAATATTTGTCTTGATAGCTTCGTTGGGATTATATTCACAGGCAGGAACCTGCTTAAGTGCTGCCGCATGAATAACATAATCCACGCCGTTAAATGCTCTCTTTAATCTTTCTTTATCACGAACGTCTCCGATAAAGAAACGAAGCTTTTCCTCAAAGCCCTTGAATTCATTCTGCATCATCCACTGTTTGAACTCATCTCTTGAGTAAATGATAATCTTCTTCGGGTTGTAATGTGTGAGTGCATACTTCGTAAAGCACTTTCCGAAGGAGCCTGTTCCTCCCGTAATAAGTATTACCTTGTCGTCTAAAATTCCTGCCATTTTTCCGGTCCTTTCCTTACTTGCTTCACCGCAAAATAATATATCATTATTCCTGAATCATTTCAATTGATTCGGCACAAAGTACTGTTCCAAGAACACCGTAACCTGCTGAGTTCGGATGTGCTCCGTCGGAGAAATATTTCTCTGCCGTATCCTTGTCGGCTGCACTCATTACACCCTGAATTGCAAGGTCTATCAGATAGAAATCATGCGCCTTTGCAAGCGATCTTTCAATATTTCTGATTACAGACAAATCATCATAAGGTGATATTCCGTAGTGTTCTCTTGTATCAAGCGGAACAACAACGAAAATATCGGCATCCGCATATTTCTCTGCAAGTTTGTCGAGCATCTCATTGTAGTCATGTGTGAAGGTCCTCTCAGTATCTACATCACCCATCTCACACTCATATCCGTAAAACCAGTCATTAATTCCGCCCATGATAAAGATTGCATCAAAATCATCGCCGTAATCAAGACATCTTTCAACCATGGGGTCAGGTCCGCCTGTCCATACGGTCGAACCGCCGATTCCTCCATTAACAACCTCTACACCGATTCTCTCACCAAATTCTCTTGGATAAGTATATGTAAAGGTCTGGTCTCCGGCATCACTTTGTACACCCTCTGTTATACTGTCGCCGATAAAAAGTACTTTTTTCCAGGGCATTACATAATCTTCGCCGGTAAGATAATCAACACACTTCTTGTATACATTTTCCGTAACTTTAAGTGACGGTGCATTTTCAAAAATAAGCGAAGAATTATCATTATTCTCTGCCACGAATTCTGTATATTCCGGGCAGTCGAAGGTCGATGCTTCCGAATTTTGAACAACTTCATTAATGGAGTTGACATCACCCTTTATCGAAACTGTACTTCCCAAATCAACCGTAAGCGTATTACATCTTGAAAGTCCGTCCAGATAAAGATTTGAATTAACAACAGTAATATTCTTATCATCCGCATACAGCGTACGAAGTCCCGCATCAAGTGTTACAAAAGCAAGATTTAAATGGCCTCTTAGCAGGATATCTTTTTTCGTGGTAATCTTAACTCCTTCGATACCTGCGGTTGACCTCTTTCCGCTGGAGATAAGGCGAAGTCCCTGCGGCATACCACCTGAAAGATCGACATCTTCTTCATCAGCAAGAAGCGATATTTCGTAAGTGGCGTAATCATTTCTCAAATTTATGGCTTCCATTGCCTCTTTGAGCGCTGCAAGCTTTGTTCCGTTTCCCTGTCTGTTTCCGAAAGAATCAATCTTATAGAGAACGGCATGAGGAATAACGGCAAAAATGTCATTTCCCTCCTTACCGAGATATACACTGTCGCCGTTTGAGCTCTTATTCGTTACGGTAAAAAGCCCGGCATATACATTTTTGCCGGCTGCATGTATGAACTTCACCCCTTCATCAATTGATACTATAAGAGGCGAATCAGATGTTGCAAAGAAATTGGCTGAAGGGTCATCATTAAAAAAGGCATACGTCATTTCAATCGTTTCGCCCTTTTGGAGATGCTCACCGGGGATGTACACAACACCGTTTATTCGAAGAATCTTGTTAAGCATCATAAGAAAGCTTGGAAGCTTTTCATTCTCATCGGCGGCAATACACATGTCGTGAACAGTAATATTATTATTACAGGTCATTTTGGTATTTCCGAAAATCTTAATATTTCCGTTTCCTGTAATCTCGCCGTATACTCTGATATTTCCTTCAAAAGAGCATGAGGAATTGGCCGCAAGAGCAATCTGGCCCACAGATACGTCCTGAAAATTAAGTGCGCCTTTATTCTTTGTCATAACCCTTGCATAGGAAGCGGGAACAGATGATGAATCCTTAATAATATTTACAAATTTAAGTGTAAGTTCAGTGTCCTCTCCCTCAACACAGATTCCGTCAGTTCGAAGGTTAACTGAACCGTTCTCACCACCTATAACATATTTCTTACCGTCATCAAGCGTAAGTTCACCTATATCAGCATTTTTGGTGAAATATATTCGGTAGAGGTATGCTTTCTCCTCTGCCTCTACTGCTTCAAGAGCTTCCTCCATGTTTGTGAGAAGCTTAGGTTCACCCACTGTTCCGTCCTCATACTCGGCAACAAAATGGATTTTCACAGTTTCGGCATAAATCGTGCTTCCGCCGGGACGCTTTCCCGGAATACATTCTGTCTCATCGTCATAGAAGGCAATGCTTTCTGCCTTAACACCTTTACTGACATTAAGAACCGCACTGTCTTCCATGCGTGAACCTGCCATCGTGTCTTCGCTGTAAGGATTAAGGTATAATTTGCCGCCCATAACAGAGCCGTTAACAGTCGGGATATATTTAAGATCGTAAGACAGAATAAACTTAATTCCGGAGCTTCTTCTGTAGGCAACAGTTCCTATACTCATGGACTTATTCTTCGCCATAATCTGGGCAACGCCTTCGGAAGTACCGTCAATAATTACCGATCTGATATCTACCTTGCCGTCTACAAAAATACCTACCTGCTCGGAAAGCGTGAGAATACTTCCGGAAAAATCCTTCGAAAGAAAACCGTTGGTACACTCTGCCATTTCAAGTTTTGAAAAACTGACATTACCGTCAGCCCAGAGCTGTCCGTAATCACCAACAAACATTTTACCGGTTCTTAGGTTCCCCGAAACCTTGAGAACGGCGCCGTGCTCAATCGTTATCTCATCCGCCGTAAGGTCACCCGTTACAGTAAATGTTGTATTTGCGGATACTGTAAGCTTTCCGTATTCAGCATTCCCCGTTGCTGTTTTATCTTCCGAAACAGTAACATCTGCTGCTGCCTTAACATCGGCGGTATTTCCCGCAAAAAGAGTAACCGCAATAAAAATGGCTGTCAGAAAGAATCTGACTCCCTTAATTTTCTTCATAACAAACGTACCAACACCGGCCACCATTGTAACAATAATCACAATAACCGGAACTCCTATAATTTCAGGACTAAATACAGCCATGCCCACCTTCCCGGCTGCCATAAGAACAATCGGATGAACCAGATATATTCCAAAGGTCAGTCCCGCGAAGATTTTCAGCACTTTACTGCCTTTAATCTCAATATTTGACACAAGAAGGAACAATGCCACAGTGCATATTAACACAAAAAGCGAAAAAGGTGTACTCGAAGGAGCCATAAATGTTCCTGCCCCCCGAGACTCAAGCACATTCCAGATTACCGCAAGAAACGCCGAAACCACCCCGAGTCCGTATATTACAAAACGCAGGCTTTTCGGTATTTCCCTGCCCCATCTGTGGATAAGATATCCGAGAACAAAATACCCGAGATAACCGCCGAAAAAAGTTAAATCAAAAATTCCGGCAAAATCCATGATAAGGTACTTAAACTTAAATTCAAAATTAAAGGCAGTTGGAAGAAGAACAAAGAAAAAGACAAAAACAAATGTAAAAACAAGGCAGTTTTTCCTGTTCTCATGAATTCCGCCATATATAAAAGGTGAAATGAGATAAAGCACCGCTATCATCGGAAGAAACCACAGATGATACATCCCACGTTCTTTGATAAGCGGAAGTATAATTCCGTCTTTTATTCCGGTCAAAGAAAATGCCGAATAGTCAAAGCTTATAAGCTCATATACAAGCTTCCAGACAAAATACAAAAGAACATATTTAAGCACTTTCTTTACAATTACATTGCAGACATCGGGAGCCTCATCTTTTGAAAACATAAGTGCTCCGCTTATCATAACGAAAAGCCCGACCGCAATGAAAGATAACGTGTTATAGAAGGAAAGTGTTCCGAATGAGAAGCTTCCCACGGGAACATTTTCTATTTTTCCTCCGGATACATGAATTGTTACCACAAGAAGACATGCAATTATCCTCAGGGCATCAATATATGCATAATTTTTCTTCATCAGCGTTCCCTTTTTATTTTCCCGCCTTCAACACGAAATACCATATCGCACTTTTCGATTGTCTGAAGTCTGTGTGCGATAATAATAAGCGTTTTCTTACCGTGAAGTCTGTTAATGGAATCCATTATTGCCTTCTCGGTTTCATTATCAAGTGCAGACGTCGCTTCATCAAGAATGAGTACCTCGGGATCGTTATACAGAGCTCGTGCAATACCGATTCTCTGTCTCTGACCGCCTGAAATTCTGATTCCGCGCTCGCCGATTGAAGTAGCATCACCGTCAGGAAGACTCTTTATAAAATCCCCCAGCTGTGCTTCTTCGATTGCATGCATCAGTTTCTCTTCGGAAATGTCCTCATCCTTAATTCCGTAGGCGATATTGTGCTTAATATCCATGTTAAGAAGTGCTATCATCTGCGGGATATATCCGATATTTGCAAGCCACTCCCTGTACTTATCGTAAATCGAAATGCCGTCTGCGGTTATCTCACCTTTTTCAGGTTTGAGAAGTCCGAGAATTATATCGACAATTGTAGTTTTTCCGGCACCTGAGCCTCCTACAATTCCTATTGCCGAACCTACCGGAATCGTAAGGTCGGCATCATCAAAAATGAATTTCTCCGTACCGGGATACTTGTAGGTAATTCCCGAAAGTTTGATTTCCTGCTTTACCGGGAGTTTCTCGTCTGTAACTCTCGCATAGGAGAGATCTGTTTTTTCATCTGAAATGTCATCAAGAAGGTTGTCGCTGACATTCATAAAGAAAGGTTCGCAGAACGAAATCTGTGTCAGCTGGTTATTGATTCTGCTGGCAGAAGGCATAAGGCGGACTGCTGCCATTGCAAATGCCGAAATAATCGGAATCATATTGGTAACATCCTCGCCCGAAAGAACGAGAACAAGCATGTAGGCAATCATTCCTGCAATACATACGGCTTCAATCAAAAGCTTCGGGGTATTGCTGAACATGCTGTAGGTTTCCATGGCATTTACATAGCCTTTACCCTGCTTTAAATACTGTCCGATGAAATACTGTTCCTTTCCTCCGACCTTGACTTCCTTAATTCCCGTCACTGTCTCCGTTATCCACTCGTACATTCTTGCGCCGTAGTCCTGATTGGCTTTGCCTGTTTTATTCATAATCGGCTTGATTATATTCTTGATAACGACAAGCGTTACAACAAGAAGAACCACAAGGGTAAGCGTCATCATGACATCCATAATGAGAAGAACTATTCCGAGCGAAATGAATACTATTATTTCGGAAGCGAGCTGGAGAAGCGCCAGAACAAGGGCGTACATGTTGTTAATATCCGCAGTAATGCTTCTTTGAATTACAGAAGTCTCGGCATTAAGGAAATATTCATAATCCTTTTTTACATAGCTACGAAGAAGCTTTTCTGCCGTTGCGAACTGATTTCTGTATACAAAGCGGTACATGCTTCTGTATTCAATGAAAAGGAACGAATCCTTAGCAATGAAAAGAACAATCATGGCGACCATGGCCACAATTGTGAACTGTTTTGATGTTGTAATATGAAGAAAATCACATACTTTACGAACAATTTCATATTTATCGATGGCATCCGGCTGAATTACGGCTGTCACAACGGGGATTACCGCAGTTACACTGAAGGTCTCAAGGAGCGCCCCGATGAGCATCATAATAACAAGCCCGAACATCTGTCTTTTTTGTTTTTTATCCATGAGAAGCGAAAGCTTCTTAATATCCTTTAACATTTCCTGTCATCCTTACAAATTACTTCTTGTCACCAAACATAAATGCATGCTTTTCTCTCGGCTCATAATTGTCATATATACCCGGTCCGATATTTATCTTCTCATCAGCAAAAGATATATTATCAAGCGCCGATGTAATTATCGACACGGCCTTCTTAAAATGAATGCCGTCAAGAAAATTCAAAACCTCTATCGGGAACTTTCCGCGAATAACAACGGCCTTCGGATAAATCGAAGCATAATCGACATCATCTCTCGGATGCGGCTTGATTACGACGTTTTCACCGCCAATGTATTTCTCCATTATTTCATCCGCAACCTTTATTCTTATGTCAGGCCGATCTCCGGGATACCCCTCCGTAAGGAAAAGAGTACAATCAGAAAGACCTTTAAGTTTTCCTAAAAGCTCGTCTGCATCAGGCACGAAAATCCGGAGGATACGCATCTTATCCTCTTTCCTGATATTCTCCTCAAGCTTTTTCCTCGGAACAACAACATATCCGTCGAATTTGTAATCAAAAAACGAATCGTCATTGATTTCCATATCGATACAGTAGCGGCTGTAACCGTTCTGAATGAAAATGAGTCCGAGCTTTGAAAGCTTTGCCTTCAGCTCAAAATGTCCTTTATTGTCCACATGCGCAGCATCGAATACCTTAAGGCAGTTATAACCGTCTTCTACGGCATGATACGGAATGTGCATATAATTCAGATAGTACCCGATCGGGTCTGAATCGCAGAATACATAGATATCTTCATATCTTCGAAAATCTATTTTGATAAATTCACATTGTTTTTTCCCAAGCTTCTTCGTATATTTAAGCCTGTTAAAAAGGTGAATAAGGATATTTCCGCAGTTTTTCCTGTATTTTACTATTTCCGGGAAATCCTCAGCTCTTCTCTCTTCCATGATAAGAACTTCACGGAATATTCCGGATTCCTTAAGTCCCTCGGACACAGAAGACAAATCCATGAAAACCGTGCTTAGCGCAATGTCCGCCCTGCCCTGCTCCTCTTTGGGAAGATTAAGTTCCTTAAGTACCGATATGTAAATATGATATAAGGTGTGACACACATAGATTCGTGTGCCGTCTTCAGTCTTTTTCTTCATTTATGGTTCCAATCAGGTGAAAAATCCCGGCTTAATTATCGGAGCCGGACTGACAGGCCCCGTCTTACTTACCTGAAGTTCAGATAAAACAGGCGCCTTTTTCACATCATTTTCTTTATAGTAATTAACAAGCTCCTCGGAAAGAGCAAGAAGCCTTTTGGCAGCTACCCCGGCATTCCACTCATCTCTTATTTTCTCATAGGACAGGCGCCCGAATTTAAGACAAAGTTCCTTGTTTCTGACAAGCTCAAGAACCTTGTTTACGCATTCATTGTTATCGCCGTTTTTATAGACAAATCCGTTAACGCCGTCTTCAATAAGATAAGGCACCGCGCCGATTCCCTCATTCGCAACAATGGCGCATCCGCTGTTCATCGCTTCATTTAACACTGCTCCCCAGCCCTCGAGATAATCCGAGGAAAAAAGATATATATCCGCACGCCGCATATACTCCCTTACTTTATCAGGTGTAAGAAATCCTGTAAGGGTTATTCTGTCTTCGAGTCCCATTTCGGAAATCCTGTTCTGAATTTCTTCAAGCATGGTACCGGCGCCTATCATCGTCATGTGCGCGTTTATTCCTTCATTTCTGATTGCATCCATGACTTCAAGGGCCATCTCGGGATGCTTCAGTTCAATAAAACGTCCCGCCCATAAAAGCTCCATATCAAAATGGAAACGCTTTGTATGAACAGCGTCCTTATAATCGATAAATTCCGGAAAATAGCCGAAAGAAAGCATCTTATCCTTATATGCGTGGATAAGATGAAAATCCGAAGCCACATATCCTCCGGCGCACAGAAGATAAACAGGTGCATTTTGGAATCTGATATGATTATGAAATTTTGCCTTAAGTCCTCTCGGACTTATGAATTTCCACTGACCTTCGCGGTATATTCTCTCGCTGTATCTGAAAGTAATAAGTTTCTTCTCAAGTCTGTCTATAATCATCTCCTGGTCTTTTACTCCTCCGAAGATGACTACATCGCTTTCCATAATAAGCTTCGCGGCTTTGCCGGGTTCCTCATAGGAGCAAAGTACATAGGGAATGTCTTCAACATTAACGCTCCATCCCATGCGCTTTCTCTCTTTTTCCATAGGCTCTGTCTGAATAAATGTATATTCCTCGCCGAGGGCCTCATAGAACGCGTTTGAAAGAGGAATCTGATGATGATTTATATAGTTACTTACAAATGTTATTCTCATTTAATAATCCTTTGTATATGTAAAGGAGTCTTGCATAGTTACGCGCCGGATCGTGCCGATCCTTCGCTGTCGTGGTTCCGACAATACTCATAAGCTCTGTTCTTTCAGGATCGTCAAAAATTCTGATAATTGCAGTCGAAAGCGCAGATGACTTGCTTGCCGTGTATAAAAGACCGTCAACACCGTCCGAAATAAGATCGGGAACACCGCCGACCTCCGAAGCAACAACAGGAACTCCGAGAAGCATCGCCTCGCACACGCTGTTCGGAGAATTCTCGATAACGGAAGCCGATAAAAGAACGTGACTTTTCAGCATCCTGTCCTTCATTTCACTTTCGGAAAGGGGTCCTGTAAAAATCACGTGGTCCTTAAGATTGCCCATCTTAATGAGTTCCAGAAGATACAGCCCGTAGGAAGAAATCTTAGCTTTCTCGAGAAGACTGCTCTTTGTTATGTTATCACCCGCAACATAAAGCTTTGCATCGCTGTACTGCTCAAGAATAAGCGGCATTGCCATAAGTACATAATGCAAACCCTTTATAGGATAATTGCCCTGCGATACAAAAATAGAATGACGTTCAGCGTCTTTAAGCTTCCATTTTCCGGTATAAAACGCTTTTCTTAAAGTCTCATTTAAGAAATGATACTGTAATTTCGGATTAACTGAAAGAGCGGCGTTTTTATCAAAAGAGGTTCTTCCCGTAACATGCTTTGCGAGCCTTAAAACTTCCGTTTCACGTTCTCCGCGAAGACACATTTTATCCTTTTGTGATATCAGATTATCTTTTTTCAGCATATCCCTGAGCGTGTTTCTCTTTGCAACCTTTTCGGGAATCCCGTCAAGATAATGCTTTGCTATTTCACTGCAGATGCCCTGAAGACCCACAAGAGTTCTGTCCGGATTTCCAAAGGCTTTCATTGCCGCAAGGCTGTGCCCGTATTCCGTTCCGAAGATATGAACAATATCAGGCTCGCAGGAAGCAATTATTTCCTTAAGTCTGTCTTCAAGCGAGGTGTCATACGTTTCTTCATGAACAGTATCTTCGGCAAATGAATAGTAATTTATCTCTCCGGCTTTCCCGTCAGGAACATCTCCCGGGAAACATACATTCAAATCAAAAGCGGCTGTTTTGCAGACCTGCCTGCTTATTCCGTCAAGCCACCCTTCTTTATTACTGTATGGCACATTAAGACTCTCCGCTATTACAGGGAGCATCTGATTAACAACCCATAAAACCTTCATGGATAATCCTCTCTACCTGTACAGTTTCTTCTTAAGCTTCTGGTATGTTCCGGAGAATTTCTTGCTTCCGGCAATTTTGGTACGAACGGGTGCAAGCGTACAGATCATCGCTGCTTTATACGCAAAACGCTTGAAAAATCCCATATAATTTCTTGTTATCTCTTTATGCTCTTCTGCCGAAATCTTCAGTCCCTCAGGTGTCTCTGAAAAGCCGTTGCCTTCATAGGAAGAAACAACAATATCTATATACTGCGTTCTTGCTCTGCCCTTAAAGTAGCAGAAAAGAAAATGCTCATAATCTGCCCTGACCTTGTATCTTGTCATATACGCAAGCGGTCTTGCCTTAAGAAGACTCCTTGCATAGAAGCAGCACTGATGACAGGGGAGATTTCTGTAACAGGCAAAATCATTTATCTTGGGATTGCTCTGTACAATATTACCTGTTTTTCTCTCGAAAATATTACCGTAATAGATTGCTCTTGCTTTTCTTCCCTGATCTTCCTTAATAAACTTTTCTACCCCGGAAAGGACCTCATTATTGTAGAAATAATCGCCGCAGTTAAGGAAAAGAACGTATTCACCCCTTATATATCTGATTGCGTGGTTCATCGCATCATATATTCCAAGGTCTTTTCCTTCAAATATACGAATTCTTTTATCGACCGGAACATCAAGGAGACTTCCGTCAGTCGATCCTCCGTCCTTAATAATAATCTCATAGTTTTCACAGGTCTGATTCAGTATGCTCGATACAGTTTCCTTAAGCTTGTCTCCCGGATTAAGGCAGACAACAACAATCGAGAAAAAAGCCTCCATTTTAATTAACCTCCGCGACTAATGTTTCTCTGTAACTATAACTGTAAAACCCAGGTGTGATACGGAAGAAGCTTAACAAGATCTCCGTACGCCTTATATATAAAGGCTGCAAAATACAAAACAAAAAACAAAACACACATAACACTTGTAATCGTTCTTTTCCGTCCCTTCGGAAGCGAAAGAACAACGCCGGGCATTAAGAGAACATGTGTTATTGTAAGATAGGTTCCGATTCTGGAAACTTCAGGAATAAAGCTTCCGAAGGAATACAGAAGAAGCGCTGCATAATTTAATCTGAAATAAAGCATGAGCGCTTTGTCCTCTCGCCACTTTTCTTTCCAATATACAAGGCAAAGACCGAGAACAATTAAACATCTTGCAATATTTATTATTGAAGTACCGCCTTCAAGAAAATCCGTATTCTTATAGGACGGATATATAAACAGGATTATTCTCTGGTAAAAGCTTCCGAGGAAAAGACCTGTCGATGCAAATACCGTAAGAATTATTGTCGGAACAAGCTTCCAGTTAAGGTTTGCGATAAGAAAAACCGGAATAACTATAAGAACCGATTTATGTATAAGTGCTGCAAGAACTACGGATAATACAAACTTGGCATATTCTTTGGTATGAACAAAGCTTAATGCATAGAATGCAATTGAAAGCGCCAGGTAATAACGCATTGTATTCATGGACTGGAAGAAAAGTCCGAAAGACATAAATGCGAGGAAGCTGTAGCCGAAATTATCCGAAAGTCTGTAAAGTGCCTTCAGCATAATAAATACGGTAACAAAAGCAAATACGGCAAAAAATGCAATATACGCTTCATCACCGAACAGATACTCCATTCCGAGAATAAGCTTGTTAAATCCCCATTCTGTCGGAACGTACCATCCGCCCCTTATAAGGCGGAAGAATTCCTCATACCTTGAATAGTCATTTCCGGTTTCATAACGAAGCGCAGAAACAGCGAACATCACTGTAAAGAGGAAAGCAAAAACGATGCCGTTAATTAATTTTTGTTTTGATAATTGTACGGTATGTGTCAGGCACTGCCCATCTCCGACCATTTCTCTCTGCGGTTTTACAATAAAGAATGCAAAGACCACGGTAAAGAGATATACCAGGATATACAAAATCAACCCTTGCCCTCCCGAATGCCTCTTTTCATAAGCTTAAGTGCTTCTTCATATGGAATTTCATTACAAAGTATTTTTTTATGTGCAAGCAGAAATCTTATTGAAAGAGGATATGCAAGTGCACCGTACAGATGATAATAAAGCACTCCCCTATCAAAGAAGAATTTTCTGTTATAACCCTTAAACCATGTTGAAGGTCTCGGAACCTCACGTCCGATCGTCTTCGGAACCTTAAATACCTTAAGCCCCTTAGTTATGCATTCCTTTATGAAAAGGCTGTCCTCGCCGTTACTGTATTTGGCTCCGCCTCCAAAAAGAAGAGAAAAAGTAATATTCTTCTTATGCATAACATCTGTTTTTATTGCGAAACTGTAGGTTGGATATCTGCCGCAGTTGTACCTTCTTACTCTTCCGAACTTATCGATATGATATGTTTCCCTTTCTTCGGCAACATCCATATTAAAAAGCAGCATATCTGCTTCGGGGTACTTCTCAAAGCTTGAAAGAATCGTTTCCCTGTAACCCTTGGCATATACAATATCTTCATCTGCAAATACGGAAATATCATGGTCTGCCCTAAGAAGAGCACTGTTTCTTGAAAGTCCCACGCCCTTCTCATTAAAAGAATAAGCTCTTATACGGAAGCCTTCGCGTTCCCACTCATCATAATCATTATGATCGCACTGGTTTATTATGATTGCATCGCTGCATATCTTCATTTCTTCCGCAAGTCTTCGTACATCCTTATCGACCGCAGATACAAGGAGCTCAAGCGTCATACCTGTCCTCTTTCTTCTTTTTACCAAAATAATATGTTCTTATCAGAGTCTCATTTGTCTCGGTAATCACTCCGGCAATTACGTTGCAGCCCTGAATGGAAATATTTCTCATAACCCTTGTAAGCAGCTTACTGTTCTTTTTTCCCTGAGGAAAAAGAAGAATTACACCGTCAAGTGCACGCATTTTACCGAACATATTATCATCGGCAAGAAGGAGCTCTTCCATTGAAACGGCATTAACATCCTTTTTCTCCATAAGATATTCGAGATTGGCTGTAAGTTCCTTATGAAGTCCTATCTCGTCGTCCTTTTTCTTTTTTCCGGAAAGGAAATTCATGATATCCTTCTCAGTCTCGTTCTTATAAAGCATTCCGGCGCACGGAATGTTATATCTCTCCTCAAATTCAGTTGGAAGATATATTGCATCACTTACAGCTATTTCAAAAAGCGAGAAAAGGATTACAATTATAAAACCCGCAACAAATCCAAGAAGTGCAGCGCGCCAGGCATTGTTGTCGAAGGTAATTTTCTCGGGCGCCGAAGAAGATATTACTTCTATCATGTAAATCTTCTCGCCTTCGTTACCGAAAAGCGTTACCGCGTTCTCGATTTCCTTCTGGAAAAGAGAAGCTTCCTCCTCATCCTTTGCCTTTACGGTCGTTGTAAGAACGCGCACATCCGACAGAATATCGGCGTCAATGCAGCTGTCAACATACTCTCTTGTATAACTGCCGGAAAGATTCTCCGCGACCTTCCCCATAATGAGGTCGGAAGAGAGAAGCTCGTTCCAGGTATATCCGTTATAGTAATAGTCAAAAAACGACTCATCCTCAATTTTGTCAAAAGTAATGTAATACTTGCTGACAGCCTCGTATCCTGCTCCGGAAGAAGATATTGTATAGTAGATAATATACGAGGACAGTGAAAGACAGGTCAGAATCACGGTAACAACAAGTATTCTTTTCCACTTTCCAAGTAGCAAAAGAAGGACGAGTTTTAAATCTGCGCCCTCTTTCATAAACCGTTCCTTATTCATTTCTCTTCCTCCTGATCAATCTGTTTCTTCAGGGCAGTAGTCTGATTCTCATCAATTCCTTCCGTGCTGTCCGGAACAAACAGAATCTTAAGAGTCAGAAGCATGAGCTTAATATCCAGCCATACAGAATAATTTTCGATATATGTTAAATCAAGTTTTAATTTATCATACGGAGTAGTATTGTATTTGCCGTATACCTGCGCATAACCTGCAAGTCCGGCCTTAACCTTCATTCGGAATGCAAATTCAGGCATATCCTCTTTATACTGCTTAATAATTTCAGGTCTTTCGGGTCTTGGTCCGATAAACGACATATCGCCTTTAAGAATGTTAAACAGCTGCGGGAGCTCGTCCAGTCTTACTTTTCTTATGAATTTACCTATCGGTGTAATTCTGCTGTCATTCTTGGTCGCAAGTCTTGCAACTCCGTCCTTCTCGGCATCCACTCTCATGCTTCTGAATTTCAGAATTTTGAATTCCTTTTCATGAATGGTACATCTCTTCTGTTTGAAAAGAACAGGACCGCCGTCATAGCATTTTACAAGTATTGCCGTAACAAGCATAAAAGGCGATGTAATGATTATAAGAAGCAGTGCACAGATAATGTCTATCGTTCTCTTAAGAATTCTCTGCCCGATTGTAAGCTTGTATTCCCTGATAAGAAATATGGGAGTATCAAACATATCAAGCTGATCCGCGCTCTTTGAAAGAACGTCGGGGATTTTAGGCATGTAATAAACTCTTATCGACTTCGCATAGCAGTATTTCATGATTTTATTCTTGTCCGCAGACGGAATATCCCATAAAACAACAGCATCAAATAATCCGGAAACAGCTTTAGAGCATATTTTCTCAAAGCCTTCGCTGATATCTATTGTCTCCTCGACCTTAAAGCTGTCTTTTCTGGAATTGAATTTCCTAATAATCTCGGAATAGTCTCTCTCGCCGTGAACAAGAAGAAGCTTTCTCGGAGGAAACATTCCGTGATAAAGCCAGTTAAAGACTATTACGCAAAGGAGTGACACCAGAATCTGCATAACAAATACCTGGAGAAGAGGAACTACCCTGACAACCCAGTTTGCCATAAGCGAAATCTGCGCATAGGAAATAAGATTAACAAATATGAGAGCGAAAATCTGTGAGAAAAGGACATCTCCCGGCTTGTGGTAGCCAACTTTCATTCCGCCATAGGTACTGTTAAAGAATAAAAGCAAAAGGAGATAAATGAGTAATATAAGAACATGTCCCTTGAAATAGAATTTCAGACCGCCTCCTGCATTGTTATATCTGATTCTCGGATAATAAACGGTAAACCAGGCATAAGCATATGCTGCGGTCATAAGGAGCATTTCCACAAAAGTAAGAAAAGCTATTATAAATCTTTTTCGTGAATCATGTTTACGAATCATATTGTTCCTTTGGTAACTAAATTCTTCGAAGTGTTGCACGAAATGCCCAGAGTACAAAGCAAAACATGCTCTTAAACGGGCCAAGCCCTTCACGTTTCCTGTAGAGGTAATATATTCTCTTCATTGCTTCGAATTTATTGGATGAAAGCGACTTTGCGGGCCGCCTGTATATTGCCGTCACTTCATCAAGTCCGTAGGCCTTGTGACCGTTTCTGAGTATCTGCCACCAGGTCGCTGTATCCTCGCTTTTGCAAAGCGGCATTTCAATCAGCTTCTTATCAATTATTTCCGTATCAAAAAGAGTAGTCGTCGTGAAAATAACAGTTCTCGTAAGTGCCTTCTTATAAGTAAGCTCTTCCGGCACATGCACAATCTTTCCCGTTGGACGCGCCTTCTCATCACCGAATTCGTACGCTGTAAAGACAAATCCGACACCCTTTTCATCCATAAAGGCTTTCTCTTTGGACAGCTTTTCGGGAAGCCATTTGTCATCCGCATCAAGAAATGCAATATAGCGTCCCTTGGCTTCAGAAAGTCCGATATTACGCGCTCTTGCTGCTCCGCCGTTCTTCCCGGCAGACACCAGCTTTATCCTCGGATCATCAAGATAGCGCCTAATAATATCAGGTCCGTTATCTGTCGAAGCATCGTCTACAAGAATAAGTTCATAATCCGTATATGTCTGCGCCTGCACGCATTTAATTGTATCTTCAATGTATTCGGCCGCATTGTATACGGGAGTAATAATGCTTATCATCTACAGTTCTTTCTTAACAAGGTAAATCGGACGGTTCTTAACTTCCAGATACGTCTTGGAGAGATACTGTCCCACTATTCCGACGCAAAGAAGCTGAACTCCGGAAAGCAGCGAAATAATACATACAAGCGACGGCCATCCCGAAGTCGGATCACCGAACGCAACTGTTCTGATAATGATGAAAACAATAAAAATCAGCGCAAGAACACAGAAAAGGAATCCGAGGAACGCCCCAATTGCAAGCGGCATCGTTGAGAAAGCAATAATTCCTTCAAGTGCATACAAAAACAGCTTCCAGAAGGACCATTTTGTCTCTCCCTTTACTCTCTCAATGTTCTCGTACTCAACCCACTTGGTCTTATAGCCTACCCAGCCGTAAATCCCCTTTGTAAATCTGATATATTCCTTCATCGAGAGAATCGCGTCAACGACCTGTCTCGTCATAAGTCTGTAATCACGCGCGCCGTCGACGATCTCCGTTTTACTGATTCTTTTCATGAGTGAATAGAATCTTCTTGCAAAAAAAGAACGAATCGGAGGTTCACCTTTTCTCGATACCCTTCTTGTAGCCACCGAATCATAGCCCTCTTCTATATATCCGTACATTTCCGGAAGAATAGCGGGCGGGTCCTGAAGATCGGCATCCATAAGCGTTACAAAATCGCCTGTTGTCTTCTGAAGTCCCGCATAAATTGCTGACTCTTTACCAAAATTTCTCGAAAATGATACAAGGTGGACTCTTTCATCCTTCTCATGAAGCTTTTCAACTTCAATTGCAGTATTATCGGAAGAACCGTCATCTACATAAATCACTTCAAATTCAATATCTTTTCCCTTAAAGAACGCTTCCTGTTTCATAAGTTCTTCATAGAAATACGGAACATTCTCCTCTTCGTTATAGCAGGGAACAACCACACTCAAAATCTTCATAAATCAACTCCGGCTTTTGTTCACAAAAAGTGCATAATAATCTATTTATTATAACACACATGGCAGATTTTGGGAAATCTCATCAGCAAGTTATAGCTCATCTATTATTAACGCATCCTCATCATATGTTGCAACAAGATTGCAGCCGAGCTTAAATGCCTCATCCGTTTTCTCATAATACGGAATACCGCTTTCCATATACTGGCACAAGAGAATTATTTCTTCCGGATATGTATCGTGATATCCGGTAAGCGCTTCTTCATCCCACATATTCTTGCCGTATATCGTCTTTATCCCGGCATCATACATTCTAAGAAGCGGAAGAAAATCCTTTGGTGCACAAACATACGGGCTCCCGCCTTTTTCCTCAATATGAAGGGTGCGTTCAAGCACTTTGGTAACATCTTCTTCTGCCGCAATACATCCGAAACTTTTCCTTTCGGAGGTTCCACTGACCGTCCTGAAAGGAACAATGTTACCTGCAAGCATCGCCGCAATCATTATTCCGATTGTAACAGCAATCTCTTTTCCGGAATACGCGAAAATACCTGCATCCTCCCTTTTAAGAAAATGAAGAAGAATATTAAGAAAAATACCCACAACAAACGGAATCAGGATGCATGAGATAAAGGTTTTCTCAGAAAAAGCAGACTGATACATATTAAAGGCAAAGGTCCCTTCAATATTCTCCGTAAGAACAAAACTTTCATATACGAGGAACATTAGAACGCCATACTTTCTCATCCTGTTTTTCCCCGGGAAAAGCATCGAGACTCCGTTACAAATAAAATATACAAGAAGAAGATGAACAGTAAGTACGAACGCCGGCAGTATATTCACCATAAAAGCATATACCGAATGCTGTGAAAAAAGAACGTTCCCGCCTTCAGAAAGGCTGACGGCATTCTCCGAAAACCCAAGCACCCCGCAAATAACAGCATAAGTTGTCGGAAGAAAACAAAACTTCTCACTCCTTGCAGTTCCGTATATAAGCTCTGTTCCCGTCAGCGGATTTGATAAATATAAAGCTTCATCAGATATAAGTGTCTGCGTTTTCTCAATTATGCAGTCGGACCCGAAAACCGGTTCATATCTGAGCGGAACAACAATAATAAGAGACAAAAGAACAAGTGCAAGAATATACGGCATAGGGCCTGCAAGTTTCCGGGAGTCTCCATCTTTAAGGTGCTCCTTATTTTTCTTATAACGGCATACTGCAAGGTAAAATGAAACGGCCGCAAAAATAACATAAAGCGCACCAAAAATACAAGTGCCGGTCGAAAGCGAAAGCTCCATGAACGCCATAAGAAGCTGCGTCACAAATCCGCAGGCATAAACAGACAATCCGAGAATTAAAACATAAAACAAAACATATGAAATCATGACATCCTCCAAAGAGAATTATAACATAAAATGGACGGATATCTGATTTACAGATATTCGTCCTTACCTTCTGCAGACAGTGCCTCAACTATTTTCTTTACATCCTGGGCCTTGTCTTTATGACATACCATTATGGCATCATCAGCTTCAACAATTATCAGATCTTCAACTCCAAGCGCAGCAATAAGCTTGCTCTTTGCATAGCATACGCAGTTTTTGGTATTGATATGAACCTGCTCGCCAAACTTGACATTTCCGTTCTCATCAGGCTCATAAAGTGACGAAAGAGCGTCCCAGCTTCCGACATCATTCCAACCGAATTCACCTTTAAATACAATTACTTTATCCGCTCTTTCCATGATACCGTAATCAATTGATATTTTCGGAATATTTGGATAAACCCTTTCAATTACTTCTTTTTCGGAAGAAGTACCGAGACTTTTCTCTATTTCGGAAAGACAGTCATAGATATCCGGAAGAAGCTTTTTAAAATACTTCATAATAACAGAAGCTTTCCAGATAAACATTCCGCTGTTCCAGAGGAAAGAACCGCTCTTTACATAAGCTTTTGCAGTTCTGATGTCCGGTTTCTCAACAAAGTCTACAACCTCGAAATAGTCGTTTTGTTTTCCGGCTTTGAACTGAATATAGCCGTAACCTGACGAAGCAAAGGTAGGTTTGATACCGACAGTAACAAGTCTGCCGGTTTCCTCTGCTGCGATAATTGCTTTTTTCATAAGCTTCGTATATTCCTGCGGATCTTTAATATAATGATCCGACGGAAGGATACACATAACGCCGTCTCCGTATTTCTTCAGTATCTCCGTTGCAGCATATCCAATGCAGGCAGAGGTATTTCTTGCAGCAGGCTCTGAAAGAATATGATCTTCCGAAAGTCTCCCCTTCGTTGCTTCAATCATCTGCGGTGTCTGGCTTACGTTTGTTACGACAAAAATATTCTCTTTTTCAACAAATTCGGACAGTCTGTCAATTGTCTCATTAACCATAAGGTCTGTGCCTGTAAGGTTAAGAAACTGCTTTGGAAGGTCTTTTCTCGAAAGAGGCCAGAACCTTGTTCCTCCGCCGCCTGCCAGAATAATTCCGTACGTTTTCATCACATAACCTCAATTAAAGTCTTGCAGTATCAACGTTTTCCTTGAACCACTCATAGGCGAGTTTAATTCCTTCATCAAGCTCAACCTTATGTCTGAAGCCGAGATTATGAAGTTTTGTAACATCGGTAAGTTTTCTCGGTGTTCCGTCCGGCATTGAGCTGTTCCATACAATCTCACCTTCAAAACCTACAGTAGCCTTAACTTTTTCTGCAAGCTCCTTAATTGTAAGTTCGATTCCGGTTCCGATATTTACATGCTGTTCGCCGCTGTAATTCTCAAGAAGGAATACGCATGCATCAGCCATATCATCAACATAGAGAAATTCACGAAGAGGACTTCCGGTTCCCCAAAGTTCAACTGTCTTTGCTCCGCTCATCTTGGCTTCATGGAACTTTCTGATCATTGCGGGAAGAACATGCGAGCCGGATAAATCGTAATTATCATACGGTCCGTACAGATTGGTGGGCATGCAGGAAATAAAATCATCGCCGTATTCTCTTTTATAGAACTTACACATCTCAAGGCCTGAAATCTTCGCGATTGCGTATGCTTCATTGGTGGTCTCAAGCGGTCCTGTCAGAAGTGCATCCTCGGGAATCGGCTGTGGAGCCATTCTCGGATATATGCAGGTGCTTCCGAGGAACAGCAATTTCTTCACTTTAAAGTCGTGGCAGCACTTTATTACGTTGCACTGAATCTGCATATTCTCATATGCAAATTCTGCGGGAGTTGTGTTGTTGGCATTAATTCCGCCAACCTTTGCAGCTGCAAGAACCACAACATCAGGCTTTTCCTGCTCGAAAAACTCTCTTACATCTGCCTGATTCGTGAGATCAAGCTCCTTATGTGTTCTTCCTATAACATTCTCATAACCCTGTCTCTTAAGGCTTCGAACAATTGCGCTTCCAACAAGTCCCCTGTGACCTGCCACATATATTTTGTCTGTCTTTTCCACAGCTATTAACCTCTGCTTTCTCTAAACTCTTTGCAATTCATTCCGGTTATATTCTTCATGTCGCTATCCATCATCATGGACACAAGACCTTCGTAGCTGACTTCTCTCTTCCAGCCAAGCTCTTTCTCTGCCTTTGTGCAGTTACCCCAAAGGAATTCAACCTCTGCCGGACGGTAAAATTCAGGATTTACATCTACATAAAGCTTTCCTGTCTCTGCATCATATCCCTTTTCGTTAACGCCTTCGCCTTCCCATCTTATGGTTATGCCAAGGCACTTAAATGCTTCCTCAACAAAAGAACGTACCGTATGTGTCTCATTTGTCGCAAGAACGTAGTCTCCGGGAGTATCCTTCTGAAGCATCATCCACATACCCTTTACATAATCACCTGCAAATCCCCAGTCACGTTTTGCATTCATATTACCAAGAGAAAGCTTTGCCTGCTTGCCTGCCATAATATTTGCAATCGCAAGTGTAATCTTTCTCGTAACGAAATTCTCGCCTCTTCTGGGCGACTCATGATTAAAGAGAATACCGTTACATGTAAACATGTTATAGCTTTCTCTGTAATTCACTGTAATCCAGTAAGAATAAAGCTTTGCAACGCCGTAAGGGCTCTTCGGATAAAAAGGTGTTTTCTCAGACTGCGGTGCTGTCTCAGGAATACCTCCGAAAAGCTCCGATGTCGAAGCCTGATAATATCTGCAGTTTCCTCCGTTAACACGTAGTGCCTCCAGCAGTTTCAGTGTACTTACACCTGTTGCTTCCGCTGTATACTCCGGAACCTCGAATGAAACTCCTACATGCGACTGAGCCGCAAGATTATATACCTCTGTCGGTCTTATTTCTGCAATAAGTCTCATCAGATTGCTGGAATCAGTTGTATCTGCAAAGTGAAGGAAAAATTTCACTCTGTTATAATCCGAATGAATCAAATGATCAATTCTGGCTGTATTCGAAATACTGTGTCTTCTTATAAGTCCATGTACCTCATACCCTTTTTCAAGAAGGAACTCAGCAAGGTAAGAACCATCCTGACCTGTAATACCCGTAATCAGTGCAATGTTGCTACTCATTATATATCTCCTTTTGCTTATGAATTTATTGCGCACTACCAAAAGCGAGTATACTATTGTATAATATGCCTATCAACCTTTTATTTTGCGAAAAAGTATAAAATTATTGCGCCCACTCCCCCGCTGAAGAAGGAAACTCAGTAATCGGCTTTGCGCATAGCGGAAGCGCGTCTGCATATGCAATATATTCACAACGCTACGCGCAAAGCCGGTACACACCACTTCTTCAGCGTGGGGAATGAGCGCACTGCAGCGGAGATAAATTTATGCAGAATCAGAATCTTATGTCGGTGCAGAAGTCTGTATCGGACAGAATAATTGTTACACCGTCACCATTTGCAAAGGCTCATTATTTGTATGTGCAGGAAGTCGGTACGCTGACGAGTACATCACCGCATATAAGCAGCCGTGATAATCTTTTGTCATATCTTTTTATGATTGTGACAAAGGGAAAGGGAACACTGACTTATAACGGAATAAAAACGGGACTTTCAGAGGGAGATGCCGTCTTTATTGCGTGTAATAAACCTTATGCGCACGAAAGTTCTGCTGAAGATCCATGGACACTAACGTGGGTACATTTCTACGGAAGAGACAGTGAAATGTATTATGAGTCCTATATGCAGCAAAGCCTTTCAAATATTATTCACGTCGGAAACCAGATTCAGATTACGGATCTGCTTGCACAAATTTATTCTTCCTGCAAGGAAGGCGGTGCAATAGGAGAGCTTCACGCCAACAGATATCTCGTGGATTTGATTGATACTCTTTTTACTGTGCGCGAAAAAGAAGAACCTACGATAACAGCAAAGTTATCGCAGGTTCATGAGTTCATGGCAAATCATATTAATGAAAAAATAAGTCTTGATATGCTCTCCGAGAAATTCTATATCAGCAAATATCATCTGTCGCGCGAATATCACAGGACGTACCGTGTGTCGCTGACAAAAAGCCTGACGGCAATGCGTATTTCAAAGGCAAAGGAAAATCTGCGTTTTACAGATATGCCGATTGAGAGTATCGGAGAAATATGCGGTTTTCAGGATACGGCTTACTTTATTTCCGTTTTCAGGAAAGCCGAAGGAATTACGCCTTTTCAGTATCGGAAGAATTGGCGTTCTCTCCCGTCAGAGTCGGGAAATCCTGCGGGTAAACAGACTGCTCGTAATCATATACAGACATCGGCTTCGCAAAGTAGTAGCCCTGAATGAGATCGCAGTTAAGATTCGCAAGGAAATCAACCTGTTCTCTTGTCTCAATTCCTTCCGCCACGATATGCATTCCGAGACGTTTGGCAAGAGCTATGGTATCACCGACTATCATCTTACCTCTGTCACCGCCATCATCACCACGGAAGAATTCGGCATCAAGCTTAACGACATCAAGAGGAAGTTCCTTAAGTGAATTAAGCGAGGAATAACCGGCACCGAAATCATCCATCGAAACAGGGAAACCGTATTCCTGCATTTTCTTAACCGTATTTATCAATATATCCTTATCATCAAAGAATGCGCTCTCGGTAAGCTCAAGTTCGATAACATTGTGCGGAACTCCGTACGAATCAACAATATCCCTGATATGTTCGGCAAGATCCGGCCTCGTGAAATGCGCTCTTGACACATTTACAGATATTGGAACTATATTCTTGCCCTCTGAAATCCATTTTGCCTGATAGCGTGCTACTTCATTAAGCATGTAATCATCAAGCTTTATGATAAAGCCGTTCTTTTCGAAAAGAGGGATAAATTTGTAAGGCGGAATAAGTCCGTCTGTGGGATGCTGCCACCTGCAGAGTGCTTCAGCTCCTCCGAGAACTTCTTCCTTTGCCTTGTACTTAGGCTGAAGATACATTACAAATTCCTTGTTTATCAGAGCCCTCTCCATTTCGTTCTCGACTCTTCTCTCCCAGATTTGTGATTCCTCAAGAGTATTTGTAAACCATGCATAAGGAAGGGCGCTGTCTTCGTGTATCTGACTTCTTGCTATTCCCGCATTATTATACAAAGACTCGGGATTATCATTTCCGTGAAGGACAGGACAGATACCACACACAAACGAAAGCTTCTGCATCGGATCTGCTCCGGCAAGACTTCCCATAATTGTCATAAGCCTGCTTGCCAGGTTTTCTTCATTATCGTACAAAAGAAGAAGTGCATAGTCGGATTTCTCATATCTTACGGCTATTTCTTTTTTATTAATCTGCTTGGAAAGAAGTTTGTAAATCTTCTCAAGAACTTCATCGCCCTTTTCAATACCGTTACAGATTACATAGTTTCTGAATCTGTCAAAACGAAGATGAACGATGGCATAGAATGTAATCGACTCCTTGGAAGAACTGAAGACGCCGTTGATTTTCTTAAATTTCTTCCTGATAAGCTTTGATGCAAGATTGTCGAAATACAGCTTGTTCTTTCCGCTTGTAATCGTATCTGAATATGCCAGATTATATACACGGTGTCTGTTTACAGACATTCTGATTATCGAAACAATCTGATAGATGAGTACAAGAAGGTACAGTATCGAAATAGCTGCACAAGCGCCGATTGCAAAGAATACTTCACCCGCGGCAATTCCGACATGATACTTTATTGCATATCTCGCTTCTTCCGTGCCGGGTTCTGTAACATAGTATACATTGCAGGATTCGATTTCAACCGCCATCCAGTTCAGCGTATCACCTTCATTACTTCCAAGTATATCGAAGAAGTTTCTGACCATATTCGCAGCTATGCGTAATGACCCTTCAAATTCGAAGCCCTGCATTCCGATGAAATCCATTCCTGCAAGCTCCTCATCAGAAATATAAACCTTTGATTTCTGTTCAAATGAAGCAAGTTCAGACAGGAACGGTATCTCATGTTTTCCGGTAGAATTGAATGCTTCACCGCCGTATTCGTCCTTTACCTCTCCGTCCGTTCCAAGAACACTCAGAGCAAGAAAATTCTCATCGAGATTACCGATAGTCTCGAATGCTTCTTCTCCGGTCATTCCTTTTTCTTCTGTCAGAAAAGTGAATTCTGCTATATCACGTCTTATTATGTTTCCGGTCTTTTCTCTTTTGCCGTCAACAACTCCTGCAATGCACAAAGACAGAATAACTGTAATCGCTATCGTAAAGGCAAGAGAGAAAATAATAAGCCATACTATGGTCCCGACTACCCCTATTTTTCTTGCTTTTTTTATCTTTACCTTCTGATTTCTCATATTCCCCCCGGTCTTATATGTTACTTATGAAGCACCCTGATAATCGATTTAATTCTGTATCCGTTTGCGGAAAGAAGCATTGCATCAACTATTCTCTCCGAAACAATTCCACCTGAATTTATCATGAGAGTATCAAGCGAGCCCTCCGTTGCAGCTTTTATTGTCATAACAACCATAGGATCGTCTTTGGATACATCTTTCGGAAATCTCGAATAAATAACACTTTCAACAATTTCACAAACCTTGGCAGCAAGCTTTGATACAGCCGCAAGATCTTTGAGTGAATTGCTGATATTGTATTCTCCCCTTTTTATATGCGAGAAATCAGAAAGTTTCCTGTCAGGAATTCCTCTCTTATAAAGCTTTGCAAAATCCCTTCTTGAAAATTCCGGTTTTTCACCGTTTTTCGGATAGAAAGACGGAAGCTCTTTAATGTCATCCGGATAAGTTATATCTTTACTTCCTTTAAGCATGATGCTTGTACTGAGCCTTATATCCTCGCTTGAACTTCCTACAAGAATCCTGTATTCGCCTTCAGGGATAACAAATTCGTGCGAGTCCTCGTTATATACAGAAAAGCTTCTGTCCGAAAGTGTAATGCATACTTTTTTCTCTTTTCCGGGCTCAAGTCCAACCTTTTCGAATCCGCGAAGTTCCTTTACCGGTCTGATTATTCCGGTTTTGGGATTTTCAACATAAAGCTGGCATACTTCAGCGCCGTAAACCTTACCTGTGTTTTTAATCGTAAAAGTGACATCTCTGTCATTTTTCACTTTGATATTACTGTATTTGAATGTTGTATAGGAAAGACCGTAGCCAAACGGATATCTTACCTTTATGCCGTAAGTACTGTAATATCTGTATCCGACGAAAATACTCTCGCGGTATTCAATATCACGCGGTCCGGGCTGTTTCATATTCTGTACCGCAGTATCAGAAAGTTCATAGGGATAAGACTCCGCCAGTTTTCCGGAAGGATTAACCCTTCCCGATAAAAGCCCCGCAAAGGCCTCTGCTACAGCTTCTCCTCCAAGATGCATCTGAAGAACTGCGCTGCAGTATTTCTCTATATCAAGGTTATATGGAGATCCTCCGAACGATACAAGAATAATATCATTACAGATTTCAGACATTTCCTCAAGGAGTTTTCTCTGATTCAAAGGCGCGTCATAGCTTACCCTGTCATATCCTTCCCCCTCTGTAACATCCGTAAGACCGCCGAAGAAAAGGACCTTTCTCCCTTCACTTACTGCCTTTTCTACAGTCTTAAGAGCTTCCTCTTTAATCGCATCATCATCTTCTCCGCTTTCAAGATAACCGCGTGTATAAATTACATCATAACCTTCTTCTGTCAGTGTTTCAGTGAATGTCGGAACACAGGCAGGTGCTATATGGCTGCTGCCGCCTCCCTGTATTCTTACCTTCTCGGCAAGTTCACCTACAAGAAGCAGCTTCTCGCCCACCGGAACAGGAAGAGCGCCGTTATTTTTGAGAAGCACAGCACTGTCTTCCGCTATTGTTCTTGCAAGATTATGATTGAGTGCCAGAATTTCAGGCGGAACCTCAGCTTTTGAAGGCTCTCCCGACTTATATTCTTCTTTTCCGTACTTTTCCGCAAATTCAATTATTCTTTCACATGCTCTGTCAACATCCCTTATCGGAACATATCCTTCTCTGACAGCCTTCGCAAGTTTGGGCCTGTGATATTCGCCGCTGTCAGGCATCTCAAGATCCATTCCGGCGCTTATTGATTTCGGAAGATCGTTACAAGCACACCAGTCGGATATTACTACCCCTTCATATCCCCATTCATCACGGAGAATATCCTTTAGGAGTCTCTTGTTCTCAGTACAGTATTCACCGCACAATCTGTTATATGCCGCCATAATACTTGCAGGCTTGGCATTCTTAACAATCCTTTCAAAAGCCGAAAGGTATATCTCCCTGAGCGCTCTTTCATCGATTTCAGCGTTAAGGGTCATTCTGTTTTCTTCCTGATTATTTCCTGCGAAATGTTTAATGCAGGTTCCGATACCGAGATCCTGAGCACCGCATACAAACTGCTCACCCATTACACCGGCAAGAAATGGATCTTCCGAATAGTATTCGAAATTACGTCCGCAAAGAGGAGTTCTCTTAATATTGACTCCGGGGCCGAGAACAACGGAAACCCCGGCTTTTTCGGCTTCGTTTGCAATTCCCTGGCCCATCTCATAAGCCAGCTCTTTGTTAAAAGAGCATGCAACCGCTGACGCAGTCGGAAAACAGGTCGCGGTATACGACTTGTTATTTACAAGTTCTCCCTCGTCCTGTTTACGAAGCCCGTTAGGGCCGTCAGACAAATGAAGCGCAGGAATTCTTCCTCCGAGATTTGAGGTATGCCAGGCTCCCTTACCAACTACAAGATCTGTTTTTTCTTCAAGTTCAAGCTCGTCCAATAATCTGTTCTTTCCCATTATTCTCCTTTAGCCTCATAATGCTTCTTATACTCGAAACAAAGCATGGTAATATCATCAAACTGATTTGCGCCTGCTACAAATTCTTCAATATCAGCCCTTACCATCGGAAGCATTTCTTCAGGGCTCTTATCCTTGCAGACATTAAGAATCTTCTCAAGTCTTCCCATACCATACTGTTCTTCCTCGGGATTAAGTGCTTCCGGTACTCCGTCCGAATACTGGAAAAGCATATCTCCCGGTTCAAGATGCATGGTTCCGATCTTATATCTCATATCCTCCATTGCTGCCAGAACAAATCCGGGTACAGGTTTCTGCTGTTCAAAATTACCGTCCTTTCTCTTTATGAAAGGTATTTCATGTCCGGCATTTACATATACAACATCACCTGTTTCAAGATCGATTACGGCCTCAAACGCAGTAATAAACAGGCTCTCCGAATTATTCTCGCAAAGAAGATTATTAACACCCGAGAATACTTCCGAAAGATTTCCCTTAAGGAGTGTGTGCGTCTTAAGAAGGGTCTTTCCGATTACCATAAACAGTGCAGCCGGAACTCCTTTTCCGGAAACATCGGCAACAACAACTGCGACATGTTTTTCATCAAGCATAAAGAAATCGTAGAAATCTCCGCCGACTTCCTTTGCAGGGTCCATCATTGCGCTCAGTCTGTATTCATCCGTATCGGGGAATTCAGCAGGAAGCATTGACATCTGAATATTGGTCGCAACAGAAAGCTCTGCGCCGATTCTCTCTTTTTCCGCAGTCACGGCCGTTAGATCCTTTATGAATTTATCAAGCGATTCCGCCATGTTATTAAAGCTTTCGGCAAGATCACCTATTTCGTCATTCGACAGTATTTCCGCACGATAATCCAGTTCACCCTTACTGATTACCGCAACATCATCCGCAAGTGCTTCAATGGGAGTAGTAAGCTGTTTGGAAATATATATCGCAAAGAAGTAAATAACAGGAATAAGGAGCGCCACACATACAAGGAAAATGATTACGCTTCTTCGTATCTTGTCCTGCATATCAAAGAGCGGTTCCATAAGCGTATCCCTGTCAACTGCCGACAGATAATACCAGCCACTGCTTCCGATTGAGCCCATTCCAAAAAACACATCAAAATTATCGCCATACTGGAAATAGAAGCCGTCATTATTTACGACTGCGCTGACAGCCTCCCATTTGTCACTAAACTCTCCCTCGAAAATTCTGTCTTCAAAATTTTCGCCATCTGCGATATTACCCTGGCTGATTATTTCCTCGCCGTTTCTGTTAAGAATTGCAGAATAATAACCGGGTTCCTTCTTCTCCATTCCTATTGTATCCTCTATCAGATCCTGAATAAGAATATCTGCGGATACAACTCCTTTATACTCTCCGTCAGCAAATACAGGGCAGCTGCAGCTGACCATAAGTCCGCGTCCGTAATCATCTGCATACACATCCGAAAAATAGCATTTGCCCTGTGTATCGGCATTCACATACCACTCTCTGTCGGTATAATCAAAAATAGATTCCCCGCCATCAGGTGAAATACCGAGCGCAGAACTCTTATCGTAAGCAATAAGGAATCCGCTTTTGGAAGCGTAGTACAGTGACGTAACCGTCTCGGAATATCTCGACATAAGAGTCTTCCAGAAAGCACCGTTATTACCCATAAGCATCATCTCATCCGATACTTCGTCGTATGTCATGTCGCTGCTTACAAGGTATCTTTGCATTACAAGACTTCCGTCGTTATATACTCTTGGTCTGTCAACGTATATTCTTGCAGCTTCATCGCTTTTGACATAAAGGTTACCTGCAAAATTCGCCATATTGGCAACCATTCCGGAATAAACTCCAAGCTTTTCTTCGCCCAGTTTGGCGCTTATACGCATATTCTGAGCAATCGAACTTATCGCGGCATCCGTAAGAGCTGTTTCCGAGTCATCCCTGATTTCCATCATGCTTTCAATCGCAATAATAGCTGACAGCAGAATCGTGGCCAGACACAGGAACATAAAAGCCCTGCTGATTTTCTTTTTGATTGTCACTCTTTTCTCGGGTTTATTCCCTTTTTCCATAAAAGGTTTTACCTCTTCTCTTTCAATACCATTTTAGGCAAAAGAATGTCAGGCTTATATGACAGTTTTGCCTTTCTGAGCCCCGGTACGCCCACATCTTCCTCACGGTTAATATACATAAACCCGGAAGCCTTTCTTACCACGAGCTCCCTGTTTAATATCTTGTAAATATCCTTATAGGTCCGGTCTCCCTTCTCTATAAGAACATCAAAACAATCATCTGAAATCGGAACTCCATAGCAGTAGCCGACCATTATATCGTCTATATATACAACCAGCCCTCTAAGTCCAAGCTCTTCGAAATTATCCAGCCCGATACCGATTGCCTCATTCTCAAGAATAAGCTGAACATCCTCATCACTGTCATGTAACTTCTCGGAAAGCCATTCCTCCTGAAACTTTCTTACTTCGGAAATAACGTCCTCTTCAAGCGGACAAACAGAAACGCGGCCACCATACTCTCTGTAAAACGTGTTGATATCATAACGCTTTGATGCAAGTTCATGACCCGGGAGGTCCGCAAGCTTATCCGAAAGATAAATGTATTCGTAATAATCACGGCAGTCTGTCAGTTCAAAAGTGTCGGGAAAAAGCTCATTTATGACACCTGCGTCAGTTTCTGTCACCGTTTCGAAAACAGCTTTTTTCCCTTCTGCCCGGGCATTTTCAAGAATAAGTTCTATTCCTTTTCGAAGCTTCTTTCTTTCACACATTGGCGCCAGATATATATTATCTTCTTCAGTGCACTTTCCGGTTCTTTTAATAAAAAGAATATCATCTTCCGTTGCAAATCTGTCACCATACTTACTCTTCATGGTATACATTGCGGCAAAAGAATGCTGGCAGGAATTCTGACCGTATCTGTATAAAAAAGGCTTAATTATATTTTGTGACAGGAGTGTCACATCTGAAAACTCAAGCATTACTTATCCCTTAAACAGTGTTCCTATTAATCCTCTTCCGAGAGAAGCAGCTACATTACCGCCAAGCTTCTTGCCAAAGCTTCCGCCAACGCTCTTTCCGAGTGACTGACCGAGCTCGCGTCCGATTGTTCCTGCTGCAGTGCTTGCAACGGATTTAGCCGCCTTTTTAACAGCTTTACCCTGTGCGGCTTTTGCTTTCTCTTCTTCCTTTGCAATTCTCGCAGCTTCTTTTTCTTCTTCCTTTGCTCTTCTTGCAGCTTCTTTCTCTTCGGCTTTCTTCTGCGCAGCTTCTTCCTTAAGTCTTGCTTTCTCTTCAAGTTCTTCCTGTTTCTTCTGCTCAGCTTCGGCTCTTCTCTTTTCTTCTTCCTCTGCTCTTTCCTGCTCGGCATCATCGTATGCCTTCTTAAGTCTTTCATAAGCAGACTCATTATCAACATAATAATTATATTTTCCGAACAGATATGATTCGCTCTTTACACTGTCAAGAACAGCACCGTCAATTGCTCCCATCTTACTTGAAGGAGGAAGTATTTTGGCCCGCTCAACAATTGTGGGAACACCGCTTTCATCAAGAACAGAAATAAGTGCCTCGCCTGTTCCGAGTTCTCCGAGGACAGATACTGTATTAAATGCGGGATTAACTCTGAAACCTTCTGCTGCAGCTTTAAGTCCTTTCTGCTCTGCGGGTGTATAAGCACGAAGTGCATGCTGAACTTTGTTGCCAAGCTGGCTGAGTACACCGCCCGGTATATCTCCGGGATTCTGCGTAACAAAGTATATGCCGACGCCTTTTGATCTGATAAGCTTTACTACCTGTTCTATCTTCTCAAGAAGAACTGAAGGTGCGCCGTCAAAAAGCATATGCGCCTCATCAAAAAAGAATACCATCTTGGGTTTATCAAGGTCTCCTGCTTCAGGAAGAGTTTCATAAAGCTCGGATATCATCCACAGAAGAAACATGGAATACATTTTGGGACTTCTCATGAGCTTTTCACATTCAAGAACCTGAATAAATCCTCTTCCGGATGCATCCTTACAAATCCAGTCCTTGATATCAAGTGCCGGCTCTGCGAAAAATTTATCTCCGCCTTCTGCTTCAAGTGATACGATTGCCCTGATAATTACATTTATACTGCTTGCGGGAATATTGCCGTATTCCCTTGAGAAACCGTCGGCATTATCGAGAGCAAACTGAAGCATGCTCTTTAAATCCTTTGTATCTATAAGAAGAAGATTATTATCATCGGCAATTTTAAATACGATTGACAGAATGTCAGTCTGTGTATCATTAAGGTTCAGGATTCTTGCAAGAAGAACAGGACCCATTTCAGATACTGTTGTTCTGAGAGGAATACCTTTCTCACCGTACACATCCCAGAAATTCACAGGATAATTCTTATATGAAAAACCTTTCTCCGAAAGACCGAAGTATTCAATTCTCTTTCTCATGTCTTCGCTGTCTTCACCCGGTCTGCACATTCCCTGCAAATCACCTTTGGCATCTGCAAGAAATACAGGTACGCCGGCATCAGAAAAAGACTCTGCCATCACTTTAAGAGTAATTGTTTTTCCTGTTCCTGTTGCTCCTGCAATAAGGCCGTGTCTGTTTGCCATTTTCGGGAAAATACTTATTTCTTTTCCATCTTCTGTTTTTCCAATTAAAACTTTGTTATCAAAATACACTTTAAATTCCCTCCGTCCGTGTTTGGTTATACCCGTTCATTATTATATCACAGCCTCAGCTCTTCTTAAACCAAAAAAGAGACAACTACTGTTGTCTCTTCATTGATTCATATAACATCTGAGCAAGCCCCAGTCCGTCTCTTTCCGTTGACTTCTCGGATATTTCAGCTATCGTCTGATCTTTGAAATAATCAACCAGAGCGTTGCTCTTTCCGGTTCCGAGTCCCGGTACTGAAGACTCCGTTTCGTCATCCGTAATCTTTATTGTCTTCTGCATTTCCTTAAAGACCTGTTCGAGAAGGTAAGACTCAAACTGTTTGCATACACCCATCAGTTCTTCGTCGTCTGCACCGTCTACTCCTTCTACCGCTTTTTGTATCTTTACATTCGCGGCATCTCCTTTAGTCTTAAGGAAATCTTCGTAATAATTATCATATAAACCGTTAATATCCAATTACATTACCTCCTAAGGAGAATTAACTCTTAAGCTGGTTGGCAGTCTGCATCATTTCATCTGTTGTGGTTATTGCCTTTGAATTCATTTCGTAAGCTCTCTGGGCAACAATCATGTTAACCATTTCGTCAACAACCTGAACATTTGAAGCCTCAAGGTAACCCTGAACGACCTTACTCTTTTTCAGTGCTGTATTTGTTGCTTCATTAAGTGCCTCACCGCTTGACTCGGTTACATCATAGTATCCGCCATCATTTTTATAAAGGCCGGTCGGATTATTGAACTGGAAAACACCAAGCTTTATTCCGAGCGGCTTGGGATTATTTGTTTCATCAGGATAGCAGAATTCACCGTCGTGCGTTATCGTGATTTTGCTTGAAACCATATCCTTGGAAAAAACAATCTCTTTTCCGGTGGAATCAAGAACAGGATAACCTTCTGCAGTACAAAGAGTAAGTCCGTTAATTCCCTGCGAAATAAAGAAGTTACCGTTTCTTGTATATTCTGTATTTGAATCAAGACCTTTTATTGCAAAAAAGCCCTGGCCTTCAAGTGCAAAAGAAGTATCAGAAGCAGACTCAATAAATTCGCCCTGCGTAAAAATCGATGTAATCGCTGAATTTCTTACACCGAGTCCAACCTGCGCAGAGCCGGGTTTTGTCTCACCGTTTGCAGAAGTTGTTCTGGTCTGCAGGTTCTGATATAAAAGAGACTGAAATTCGGCTACTTCAGTTTTATAGCCCGTTGTATTCACATTCGAAAGGTTGTTGGCTATTGTGTCAACATTTGTCTGTTGTGCAATCATGCCGGTTGCAGCTGTCCATAAAGATCTGACCATTTTCTACACTCCTTTACATCAAATTATATTCTGCCTATATCATTAACGACAGTATCAAGCGATTTATCATACGTAGTAATTACCTTCTGATTGGCTTCATAATTACGCTGTATCGTAATCATGCTGACCATCTCGGAAACTGTTTCGACATTGGACTGTTCAAGATATCCCGAATAAACCGTGCATTCGGCTGGAACAATACTTGCGCCGTCAATTTCTTCATAATAATTTTCACCATATTTGGCGATATAGTTATAATCTTCAAAATCAGAAAGGGCAAGCTTACCTGTCAGTTTTCCGTCCTGGAAGATATTACCGAGCTTATCAATCGTCGCCTCATGTGTCGGGTCAACCTGTATTCTTACAAGGCTTCCGTCACTTCCTTCTCCCAGAACATAATCGCCGTTGTCATTGACGAGATAACCGTCTACGTTTACCGTAAATCCGCCGTCTCTCGTATAACAAGTTTTGGTATTGCCTGCCTTATCTGTAAATTCAATATTAAAGAAACCACTGCCCGAAAGAGCAAGGTCATATGTATTCTTTGTTTCCCTAAAGGAACCCTGCGACCAATCGGTGTAGTTCTCACCGATTTTGACACCAAGGTTCATATTTCCGACGGGATTTGCATATCCCGGTGTTGTCATATCCTTAAGTCTGAAGGAAAGAATGTCAGAAAAGCTCTCATTTGTTGCGCCTTCTTTTTTAAAGCCAACAGTATCGGCATTCGCAAGATTATTGGTCATTGTTTCCAGACGCTTCTGCTGGCTGACCATTCCTGTATATGCTGTGTATAAGCCTCTTAGCATGTCTCTCCTCCTAACGGATGTTTACTCTTCGTCGCGGAAGCCTGCAAGGAATTCTACATATCTTCCGGTACCGATTGCTACAGCTGTCATTGGATTCTCTGCTGTAATGCAATTGATATGAGTCTCATCGGCAATGAGATCATCAAGACCGCGAAGGAGCGATCCGCCGCCTGTAAGTACAATTCCACGTTCCGAGATGTCGGCCGCAAGTTCAGGCGGAGTCTTCTCAAGAGTCTCTCGAATCATCTTAATAATCTGAGCTGTGCAATCATATAATGCTTCTCTCATTTCTTCTGATGAAATCTTGACTGTATGAGGAAGACCGCTGACAATATCACGTCCTCTTACATCCATATAATCTATTTCAGGTCTTGTAAATGCACATCCGACCTTAATCTTAACATCTTCTGCAGTACGTGCACCGATAAGGAGTCCATGTTTCTCACGAACATAGTAAGCAATTGCTTCATCAAAATCGTCACCGCCGATTTTAACATTACCGGGTGTTACTGTACCACCAAGAGAAATTACGGCTGCATCACTTGTTCCGCCACCGATATCAACAATCATGTTACCGCAGGGCTTTCCGATATCAATACCTGCACCGATTGCGGCAGCAATAGGCTCTTCAATAATTGCTACTTCTCTTGCGCCTGCCTGATATGCTGCATCCTCAACTGCTTTTCTCTCAACATCGGTTGCTTTACTTGGTATACATACGGCAATACGGGGTTTTCTGAATGTTCTTCTTCCGAGAGCTTTCTGAATGAAATATTTCATCATTTTCTCGGTAACATTGTAATCAGAGATTACTCCGTGTCTAAGCGGTCTTATGGCTGTTATGTTGCCGGGTGTCCTACCAATCATAAGTCTTGCATCTTCACCGATAGCCTTAATCTTATTGGTATCATTATCAAAAGCAACAACGGAAGGCTCTTTAAGTACTACGCCTTTTCCTCTGATATATACAAGAACGCTTGCCGTTCCCAAATCAATTCCTATATCTGTATACTGCATTTCATACTCCCTTCATCTATACAAACGACCATAGACGGTCCGACATCAAATCTGCGTAAAAGCGCACGCAAAGATATTATATCGCACACACAGTCTTTTTCAAAGAAAAAAGTATGAAAATCTGTATCATATATCGGATAGTCCTCCGGAAATGTTAACCTTTTTCAAGTATTTTCCGTATAAAAGCACCTGTATACGATTTTTTACACTCAGCTACTTCTTCCGGTGTACCGGTAGCGACAACCGTTCCGCCACCGTCTCCGCCTTCGGGTCCCATATCAATTATGTAGTCTGCAGTCTTAATCACATCAAGATTATGTTCAATTACAATAACGGTATTACCGTTCTCCGCAAGTCTGTGAAGAATCTCAACAAGCTTATGCACATCGGCAAAATGAAGTCCGGTTGTAGGCTCATCGAGAATGTATATTGTTTTACCGGTATCACGCTTTGATAATTCGGTCGCAAGCTTTATACGCTGTGCCTCTCCGCCTGAAAGTGTTGTGGACGGCTGACCGAGTCTTATGTAAGACAGACCGACGTCGTTAAGAGTCTCTATTTTCTTCTTAATTGAAGGAATGTTTCCGAAATAGTCAAGCGCCTCACCCGCTGTCATATCAAGTACATCGTGAATATTCTTACCCTTGTACTTAACATCAAGCGTTTCCCTGTTATAACGCTTACCGCCGCATACCTCACATGGAACATATACATCGGGAAGGAAATGCATTTCAACTTTAATTATTCCGTCACCTGAACATGCTTCACACCTTCCGCCCTTTACATTAAAGCTGAATCTTCCCTTGGTAAAGCCTTTTGCTTTTGCTTCCGTCGTGCCTGCAAACAAATCCCTTATCTGGTCAAACACGCCTGTATAGGTTGCCGGATTGGATCTTGGAGTTCTGCCTATCGGAGACTGATCGATACAGATAATCTTATCAAGCATTTCTGCTCCGAGAACAGCATCATGATCCCCGGGAATCACACCTGCCCTGTTAAGCTTTTGGGCAAGACTCTTATACAGTATTTCATTTACCAGCGAACTTTTCCCGGAACCTGACACGCCTGTCACAACCGTAAGAACTCCGAACGGAATATCCACATCGATATTCTTAAGATTATGTTCCCTTGCACCCTTAACAGTAAGAAATCCGGCAGGTTTTCTACGCTTAGGAGGAACAGGTATTCTGAGTGCTCCGCTTAAATACTGTCCTGTAATGGATTCGGGAACCTTCATAATTTCTTCAGCCGTTCCCTGTGCCACAACTCTTCCGCCGTTTTCTCCCGCATAAGGACCTATATCAACTATTTCATCTGCTTCGCGCATTGTATCCTCATCATGTTCAACTACAATTACGCTGTTTCCCAGGTCTCTTAAATTCTTAAGAGTTGCAAGCAATTTGTCATTATCTCTCTGATGAAGGCCTATGCTTGGTTCATCGAGAATATAGCAGACGCCGACAAGACCCGAACCTATCTGTGTTGCCAGTCTGATTCGCTGCGCTTCTCCCCCTGACAAGGTTGCTGTTCCTCTCGAAAGATTCAGATAATCAAGTCCTACATCAACAAGAAACTTTACCCTGTTCTTAATCTCTTTAAGAATCAGCTCACCGATAAGCTGCTGCCTGCTTGTAAGCTTCATCTCGCCCAGAAACTCAAGAAGCTTTCCGATTGACATGGAAGTAATGTCAAATATGTTCTTATCGCATACGGTAACTGCAAGTGAAGACTGCTTTAATCTTTTACCCCCGCAAAGCTTGCACGGCGTAAATCTCATATAGCTTTCATATTCCTGCTTCATATATTCGGAAGCTGTCTCACGGTATCTTCTCTCTTCATTGTTAATGAGGCCTTCAAATACTATAGGATATACTCCCTCTCCTCTTTGGCCTTTATAGTACACCTTCACTTCCTTTGAAGTTCCGTGAAGAATAACTTCCTTCTGCTTATCTGTAAGCTTTTCAAAGGGAGTGTCGAGGGAAAAACCAAACTCCTTTGAAAGTGCGACAAGTATTGCATTTGTGAAGCTTCCGCTCTGTGTTGAAGACTGCCATCCTGTACAGGCGATTGCTCCTTCATTAATGGAAAGTGATATATTCGGAATGAGAAGATTCTCATCAAATTCCATTTTGTAACCAAGTCCGAAACATTCCGGACATGCGCCAAAAGGATTATTAAAAGAAAAACTTCTCGGCTCTATTTCATCGATACTTATCTCGCAGTCAGGGCACGCAAAACTCTGGGAGAAATTCATATTCTCCCCATCAACCACGTCAACAGTAAGAAGGCCTTCCGCAAGTGCAAGAACATTCTCTATGGAAGAAGAAAGTCTCCCTTCTATTCCTTCTTTTACCACAAGTCTGTCAACAACAATATCTATTGAATGCTTT
>JAZLHJ010000058.1:0-16145 GCA_045616785.1 Lachnospiraceae bacterium | reverse complement strand
TTCTGTTAAGTTGTATTGACTTAATATTCGCTTTTTTATTACTCATTAATTCCTCACATCTCTATTCAAGTGCTAACCTATAATCCGATTATCGAGAAAATCAAGAGCCGCAGGAGAACTAAGCATTTCGTTCACAAACCGCTCGCATCAAACACCGTCATACAGTGACATCTTCCTATTATATCGAGCAGGCTGACTCTACCAGGCAATCCTTCGGAACACCTCGAATCCGCTACGCTTCTTCTTAGTGATTACCGTTCGCCAAATAAATGCTTTCATGCAAGCATGAGCATTTACTTGGCTCATTCGGGATAAAAAAAAAAGAAGGTCCTTTGACCTTCTCATCCCAAAATAAGCGGCTTATGTTTCCAAAAGCCGCTTAATAAATGTTGAGCAAAATTGAGAATGTAGCATTTCTAAGAATGCCTTATTTTCACTGCTTATTGCCGATACTCTCCACATCATACGGCGTAGCCTGATATACGTAATAATTCAGCCAATTGCTGTAAAGAGTATTACAATGCGCTCTCCACAATAAATTGGGCTTATTATCGGGGTTATCATCAGGATAATAGTTTTTAGGCACAGAAATCGGAAGCCCTTTATCTCTATCCCTGCGATATTCTTTGTCCAAAGTCATGCGATCATACTCAGGATGGCCCATAACAAAAATCTTCCTGCCTTCTTCGGCCATCATAAGGTAGGCTCCTGCTTCATCTGATTTTGCGAGAAGCGACAATTCCGAACATGCGATAATATCATTAACATCAATCTGCGTATGTCTCGAATGAGGCGCATAAAACACATCATCAAAACCTCGCACAAGCGGTTCCTTTCTGCTTTGAACCTTGTGCGGGTATATTCCGAAAAGCTTTGTCTCAAGAAGATGCTTCTTAATTCCGTAGTAGTGGTACAATCCGGCCTGTGCTCCCCAGCAAATATGAAGAGTACTTGTAACATTGGTTCTGGTCCAGTCCATGATTTCTGTCAGTTCCTGCCAATAATCAACCTCTTCAAATTCAAGCTGTTCTACCGGTGCACCGGTAATAATAAATCCGTCAAACTTTCTCTTTTTCGCTTCCGCAAAAGAGACATAGAACTCGTTCAAGTGGCTCTGTGCCGTATTCTGTGACACATGACTGGACACATTTACCAGCGTAACATTCACCTGAAGCGGTGTATTGGAAAAAGATCGCAGAAGCTGAAGTTCCGTATCTTCCTTAAGCGGCATTAGGTTAAGTATCCCTACTTCAAGAGGACGAATTTCCTGCGAAAGAGCCCTCGTCTCATCCATTACAAAAATATTTTCATTTTCAAGAATCTCCCTGGCGGGGAGCTGTCTTTTTGTTTTTATCGGCATTACAACAAGCCTCGTTTCAAATTCTTATGTGCACGCACAATGGAAATTATATCACATGAGTATATAGCACGCAATTAACCCTCAAGCATCGCCAGAAGTTCAGACTCTGTAAGCACAGGAACCCCCAGACTTCGTGCCTTGTCAAGTTTGCTTCCGGCCGCTTCTCCGGCAACAAGATAATCAGTTTTTTTCGATACAGAACCCGTTACTTTTCCGCCGTTTTTCTCTATAAGTTCCGAAAAAGCATTCCTGTCATAATTCGGAAGTGTACCTGTTATTACAAAGGTTTTTCCGCCAAGAACGGTCGAGATTCCTTCTTCCTTTTCCGCAGTCATGTTTATTCCGTTTGCGCGGAAACGCTCCATTATTGCTCTGTTCTCTTCCTTTGCAAAAAAAGAAGCAATGCTGTCTGCTGTAGTCGGCCCAACATCTTTTATTGCACGAAGCTCCTCCGATGAAGCTTTTTCCAAATCGGAAATATCGGAGTAATATTTCATAATTGTTTTGGCAGTGGTTTTTCCTACATTACTTATTCCAAGACCTGTCAGGAATTTATCGGCGCTGTTCGATTTTGAACTTTCAATCGCAGCAAGAATCTTATCCGTATTCTTCTCTTTTCCTATCAGTCCTTTTTCAATCAGCTCATCACGGTATTTATACAAATCATAAATATCAGCATAATTCTCAAGATAGCCTTCTTTTACGAGTACTTCTACATAGGTATCGCCAAGAACCTTGATATCCATTGCATCCCTGCCCGCAAAATAAGCTATAGCACGAACTTTTTGAGCAGGACAAAGAGGATTAATGCATCTGATTGCAGCAGTTTGCGATGTTTCATCAGTGCCGTTTTCCCTCACTACCTTTTCGCCGCACATAGGGCATGTATCAGGAATACGGAATACACTGTCTCCGGGCTTTACCACCCCTTTAATCTTCGGGATAATTTCTCCCGATTTATATACAAGAACCGTCGCTCCAATTCCTATTCCAAGCTCTGATATGTAATCCTGATTGTGCAAAGTTGCCCTGGATACAAATGTTCCGCAAAGCCTTACGGGCGAATCAAAAACAGCAACAGGAGCAATTATACCTGTTCTTCCGACTGCAAGTTCAATTTCACCAATTACAGCCTCTTTCTCTTCGGGCGGATATTTGTATGCAATATGACCTGCAGAATATTTACTTCCGGCAGGAAACTCTTTTCTAAGTTCAATCTGTTCAAGTTTTACGACAGCGCCGTCAATATCATAAGCATAATCGCCTCTGTTATCACCTATCCTGTCAATTGCATCAAGAATTTCTTCATCATTTTTGCAAAGGAAATGCGGCACTGTGGGAATTCCCAGTTTTTCTACAAGCCCAAGTCCTTCAGAATGACTTTCCGTATACTTTGAAGGGCCATCCTGAACGTTGAATACATAAAATCTTAATCCTCTCGACTTTGTAACCTCCGGGTCAAGCTGCCTAAGCGTTCCGGCCGCAAGATTTCTCGGATTTGCAGCAATTGCTTTTCCCTGCATTTCCTGATTCTCGTTGTATCTCTCAAAATCTTCATGCGACATATAAACTTCGCCACGAACCTCCAGGTACTCCTTCTCTTCAATGTGATGCGGAATATCCGGGATTACTTTAGCATTAAGCGTAACATCCTCACCGACATTCCCGTCACCTCTTGTTTCCGCAAGAATGAGTTCTCCGCCTTTATATCTGAGTGTCATGGAAAGGCCGTCTATTTTATGCTCTATTGAGAAAAAAGCATGCTCAAACCTCTCACGAACAGCGCGGGTCCACGAAATTACCTCTTCTTTCGAGAAAACATCCTGAATACTGAGCATCGGAACATTATGCTCTATTGTTACTCCTGCTTCCCTCTTTACTTTCCCACCGACCTTACGCGTCGGTGAATCTTCGCGAACAAGCTCGGGATGCGCCTTTTCGATTTCCTTCAGTTCCTTATTCAGCATATCGAATTCATAATCAGAAATATCTGATGCATTTTCTTCGTGATACTGTCTGTTATATTTATTTACAAGATCAACAAGCTCATTATATCTTTCATCAACTGACATCTGTGTCACATTCTCTCTTTCATACACGAATATAATTCTGTAAGTTCGTCGCCCTCTATGACTCTGTACGCCCCGGGTTTCAAATCGCCGATTTTGATATTAAGTACACGTTCTCTTTTTAATTTGACAACGTTTCGTCCAAGCGTTTTGCACATACGCCTTATCTGCCTGTTAAGTCCCTGCGTAAGAACAATCCTGAAAGTGTATTTACCTTCTTTAACTACTACACATTTCCTGGTTTTCTGTGAAAGCTCCTTGATATAAACGCCCTCTGACATGGCCCTGATAAAATCATCGGTTACTTCCTTATCGATGCGCACAACATATTCTTTTTCATGGCAGGCACTTCCCTGCATCATCGCATGAATAAGGTCGCCGTCATTCGTCATCAGAATCAGCCCTTCAGAATCCTTATCAAGTCTTCCGGCATAAGTAACCCGGTCTTTGTATCCAAGGCTCTGCAGAATGGTCTTATCCGCATGAGGGTCTTTTTCGGTACACGTAACACCGACAGGTTTATAATATGCAAGAACAACCTTTGAAGAGGGCTTATTCACCGGTTTACCGTTAACAAGAATCTCGGGATTACCCGTTACAACATAGCCCATCTCCGGGATTTTGCCGGAAACAGTTACGCGTCCTTCTTCAATAAGTCTGTCTGCCTCTCGTCTTGAGCAAACTCCGCACTCAGCAAGATATTTATTTAGTCTTATTCCTTTAGTATCCGCCATAAATTCTCAGTCCTTTGGGATAATGATTCTTAGCGGTATTTCCACCGCATTTAGCCCATCCGAGCGAATAGCCGTTATAAGTCACCAGTGTCCAACCAAACTGTCCGTTGCAGGAAACACTTTCTCCGCGAATATACCTCATCGCATCTTCTTCTGAAAGTTCCAGTGTGCTGACTGCTTCTTCCGGCAAAAGAGCCATTGCAAGCGCATGTGCGGGTTCAAATCTGTTCTTCTTAAGTTCTCCGAGTTCCAGTCCGGCTCTTACCACACGAAGGCCTTTCAAATCTTTCATTTCCTCAGGTATCAGATATAAATGTTCTCCGAACTTCTCTATTCTTCCGGGAAGCGAAATTTTCAGGGCCGACTGCACAAAATCTTCATATTCCGGGCAAAAAACAGTCTTCCCCGGCCTCATCTTTGCTCTGTCCGACGGAACGCCTTTTTTCTCAAGAACTGCAGCAAAATGCCCCTCACCACGGTCTTTATGCGGCCAGAACCGTTTCATCCGAACAATTTCGTACCATGGGTGATCGGAAATGAATTCTTCAACTACTTCCTCGTTCTCTTTTCTCTCAAAGGTACATGTGGAATATACCAGTCTGCCGCCGTATTTCAGAATTCTATCGGCATTTTCAAGAATCATCAGCTGACGCTCACGGCACATCACAACACTGTCCGGACTCCATTCGCTTACGGCTTCCGGGTTCTTGCGAAACATACCCTCGCCGGAACACGGGGCATCCACTATTACTTTATCGAAGAAAAAAGAAAACGTCGCCCCAAGTTTATCTGTATCCTCATTTAACACAACAGCGTTACGAACTCCCATTCGTTCAATGTTCTGCGATAGGATTCTCGCTCTGCCGGCATTAATCTCATTTGAGACAAGAAGACCTGTTCCTCCCAAAAGACCTGCTGCCTGTGTGCTTTTCCCACCCGGTGCAGCACACATATCACACACAAAATCACCTTTCTCTATTCCGAGGAGATCGGCAACACTCATAGCGGAAGGTTCCTGAATATAGAACGCTCCCGCTTCATGATATATGCTTTTCCCGGGTTCTTCATCCGGCTTATAGAAATACCCGCACTCAGTCCACGGAATTCTCTCAAGAAAGAAGGGCATCTTCTCTTCAAAACTTTCTTCCGTTAATGCTTTCAGCGGATTTCGTCTGAGTCCGTATTCCCTATTCTGATTATAACTGTTTACAAAAGCCTCATACTCTTCACCGAGAATCAGCTTCATTTCATCAAGAAATTCTATTGGCAAATCCATACAGGTCAGTTTCCTCTTTCCGACAGCTACATTATAACTGCTGTACGCTATACAAGCTCCTTAAGACTGAGAAGAAGGTCAATGTCTTCTTTTTTCAGTTTAATATTAGTCTGAAGAGTCTGACCGTCAGGTGTAGTTACCTTCATCTCGTATATTGTATCTTCAACAAGTCCGTTCTGTGATACAGCCTGAAGAAAAGGCTGGAACTTGGGATGATTTGCTGTAAATTTCTCCCATGCACCCTTAAGCTGCATTACTTTTCCTATATTCATCATAATCAGTTTCCCCCTAATATTGCTATAGTAGCACTTGTTCCAAGTCTTGAAGCGCCTGCCGCTACCATTTTCTCTGCTGCATTTCTGTCACGGATTCCACCTGATGCCTTAACGCCAATGTCATTTCCTACAGTTTTTCTCATTAATGCAACGTCTTCTGCAGTGGCGCCGCCTGTGCTGAATCCGGTCGAAGTTTTAACAAAATCCGCACCGGCCTTTACAGCAAGTTCACAGGCTTTAACTTTCTCCTCATCTGTAAGAAGACATGTCTCAATAATGACTTTGAGAAGAACCTTTCCACATGCTTCTTTTACACATTTAATATCTTCATATACAACATCTTCACGTCCGCTTTTAAGAGCTCCGACATTAATTACCATGTCGATTTCTTCCGCACCGTCTTCTATTGCAAATTTCGTTTCTGCGCATTTGGCTTTGGTAGACATCTGTCCCAGCGGAAAACCGATAACGGTGCATACCTTTACGTCTGATCCTTTAAGACTTTCCGCAACCTTTCCTGTATAATAGCTGTTTACGCACACAGAAGCAAAATCGTATTCAAGCGCCTCACGGCAAATTTTATCAACAGCTTCCTCAGTTGCATCAGCTTTTAGTATTGTGTGATCGAATAATTTTGAATTAATCATTTTCTATTTACCTCCCGGTACATACTCTTTTAATTCTATCAATTTGCCCTATCTTCTGCAATACTTGTACCTTCCGTTATCGCATATAACAAATCCCGAAAGTTCAAGTTTCATAAGAACGCCGTACAAATCAGGGACGCTGAAGTTTCGACCTTTTCCCGCTGATTTTGCATATATCTCATTTATCTCGCATCCGTTATCATCAAGAAGTGAGAAGACAAATTGCTCATCTTCTCCTTCAGGAAAAGCAGTAATAAAAGGCGACGATTCTGATTGCACGGATGATTTGTAACAGCCATGCTCAGAAAGCAATTTATCAATTATTTTCTCCGGTAAAATCGCCGGCTCGGCCCCCTGCTCAATCAGTCTGTTACATCCCATGGAGAGAGAATCTGTTATCCTGCCCGGGACGGCATATACTTCTTTTCCCTGCTCAAGAGCTCTGTCAACGGTTATAAGTGTTCCGCTCTTCTCTCTTGCTTCCACAACAATAAGAACATCACTAAGTGCACTAATTATTCTGTTTCTAAGCGGGAAAAGACCACTCCTTGGTTCTGTTCCCGGAGGAAACTCCGAAATAACGCCTCCATTTATGACAAGCATGTCATAAAGAGGCCTGTTGCTTTCCGGGTAACACCTGTCTACACCGCATCCCAGAATTCCGTATGATTTTCCGCCGGAGGATATTGCTGCCCTCTGGGCAATTCCGTCAATTCCCATTGCCATTCCGCTTATCACTTCTATACCGGCTTCAGCAATTTTCTCGGCATACTTCCTCGCAACATACCTTCCGTAATCAGAGCACATTCTTGCTCCAACAATGCCGACTGCAGGTTTGTCACAAGACGGTAATTGACCTTTCACATACAGATTAACAGGCGGGACTGAAATTTCGCGAAGTTTTTCCGGATAACAGTCATCCCACAATGATACTATTTCAATTCCTTCCCGCGTCAGATTAGAATAAATTTTCCCGAGCGGCTGTTCTCTATGCATAACAAACGAGTCTTTCTGTCTGTTTGTCAGTATCTTTTTTTCCACAAGATTTGAAAGCTCATATTCTGAAAGGAAATATACATTCCTCGGATTATCATATAACGTTATCAGTTTATGAACTGTTCCATATCCGATACCGGGTATTGTATCAAGGAAATACGAATATATTTTCATGCTGTACTCTTCCATCTACTCATTCTCCTTCGCACTTATATTCTCTGTCATCTTGTAACATACCGCTTCGCTGATATGTTTCTCTTTTATCTCAGGGCTCTCATCAAGATCCGCTATAGTACGCGAAAGTCTTAGTATACGATGGTATGACCTTGCACTCAGCTCAAGCCTGTCAAAGATTTTCTCAAGATATGAATTCTCTTTTTCTCCGAGAGGACAAAAACGGCTTATATCACCCGGTTTCAAATCGGAATTAAAACGGATTCCCGTTCCCTTATATCTCTCAAGCTGAATTTTCCTCGCTTTCAGAACTTTCTCACGAATTGATTTGCTGTCCTCTCCGGTTCCTGTATTCTTCAGATCCTCCCACGCCACTCGGGGCGCCTTAATCGTTATGTCTATTCTGTCCAGAATCGGACCTGAAATCCGGCTCAAATACCTGTTTATTTCGTTCGGACTGCAGCGGCATTTATTTCTGTCCGGATAATAGCCGCACGGACATGGATTCATGGCAGCCACAAGCATAAAATCTGACGGATATGTCGTGCTTCCCTCGCTTCTTGCAATTGTTACAACCTTGTCTTCAAGCGGTTGCCTCATCGTCTCTATAGTATTTCTCTGGAATTCCGGAAGTTCATCAAGAAACAATACTCCCCTGTGAGCGAGACTTATCATCCCCGGTTTTGGAATTCTGCCTCCTCCTGCAAGCGCTTGCTGTGAAATTGTATGATGCGGATTAAGAAAAGGTCTTTTCACTATAAGCGAATTCTCCGAATTAAGCAGCCCTGCAACACTGTAAATCTTTGATACTTCAATACTTTCCTCCATACTCATCGGTGGCATAACTGTTGGCATTCTTTTGGCTATCATAGTTTTGCCGGAACCCGGTGGACCGATAATCAGAAGGTTGTGAAAACCGGCCGCAGCTACAAGCGCTGCTCGTTTAACCGGTTCCTGTCCGTGAATATCGCCAAAATCGACATCGTATTCCCCGAAAGGTTCCTCGTCATGACAAAAGCTCTCAGCTTCATATCTTTTTTTCTCTTCAGTAGTTGAATTAAGATAGTCCACAAGTTCATTTATATGCTCTATTCCGACCACCTTAAGTCCCGGAATTGCGGATGCCTCCCTCTCATTGTCTTTGGGTACGATGATTGTAACCACACGGACTTTTTCTTCCTTTTCAAGGAATTCACTCTTTTTCTCAACAACCGGGTTTTCCGCCGAGGCAGCCACAATCGGAAGAACTCCGCGGACAGGTTTCACTTCGCCATTAAGTCCAAGCTCTCCCAGAAAAACCATTCCTTCCGTACTCTCCTGAGGAATCATGCCTACTGCCGTAAGCAGCCCGACTGCAATCGGAAGATCAAAAGCCGTTCCTTCCTTTCGTATGTCACCCGGTGCAAGATTAACCGTTATGTGCATGGCGGGAAGCTCCATTCCGGCATTTCGAAGTGCCACTCTGATTCTTTCTCTTGCTTCGCGCACCTCTCCTGACAGACTGCCGACAAGTTCGAAGCCGGGCAGTCCGGTGCTGATATCAACTTCCACGGTAATAAACTCGCAGTTTATCCCCATGGCAGTTCCTGTTAAAGTTGATGAATACATTTATTTCTCCCTATTAAAACGTACGACAAATAAATCCGAATATCTTCGGACAGTTACAAATTCATATTCAGTTAATTCAGTTGTGGGATAGTCTTCCGATAATGCAGTACTGGCGGATGGTCAGTAAGAAGCTGCCGGAAAGAAAATCAGATGTGATAATAAAAAAGAAAGCTCCGAAGGCAGAGGTCTGATGCTATCTCTGCCTTCGTGCACAAATTCTATTAGGTTAACTTAAGATCCATAGCCTCAGGATCGGTTGCAAACTGAACTGCCATATCACGGGTAATTCTTCTCTCGATGTACAACTTCTGAAGTGCATCATCAAGAGTAATCATTCCTGCTTTTCTGTTAGTCTGCATTACAGATACAAGCTGATGTGATTTACCTTCACGAATAAGGTTTCTTACAGCGTGGTTAGCATGCATAACCTCGAATGCCGCAACACGGCTTCTTCCGTCTGCTGTAGGAACAAGCTGCTGTGAAATAACAGCTTCAAGAACGTTTGAAAGCTGTACTCTGATCTGCTGCTGCTGATGAGGCGGAAATACGTCAATTACACGGTCTACGGTACTTGCTGCACCGATTGTATGAAGTGTTGAAAGAACAAGGTGACCTGTCTCGGCTGCTGTTGTTGCTACTGAAATAGTCTCCAGGTCACGCATTTCTCCTACAAGAATAACATCGGGGTCTTCACGAAGTGCCGCACGAAGTGCGTTTGCATAAGAATGTGAATCAAGTCCGATTTCTCTCTGGTTAACCATTGCCTTCTGATGAGAATGAAGGTACTCGATAGGGTCCTCAAGAGTAATGATATGAGCCTCTCTTGTCTGGTTAATCTTATCGATGATAGCTGCAAGAGTAGTTGATTTACCTGAACCTGTAGGACCTGTTACAAGAACAAGACCTCTTTTTCTCTGTGAAAGATCAATAACCGAAGGCGGTACGCCAAGTGATTCAGGGGTAGGAATTTCTGTCGATACGAGACGAAGAGCAATTGCAACAGAACCTCTCTGTCTGAATGCGTTTACACGGTAACGTCCTACATCTCTGATAGAGAAGGACATATCGAATTCTCCTCTTTCCTCAAAAATTGCTCTCTGCTGTTCACTCATAATCTCGGCAAGAACTTCCTGAGTATCTTTGGGCATCATTTTAGGATAATTCATTGTAATCAGATTACCGTTTACACGCATCTTAGGCGGTAAACCTACAGTAATATGAACATCGGATGCGCCTGCATCTTTTGCTTCAAAAAGCACTTTCTCAATATTGATTTCTCCCATAAAAACCTCCAAATTAATTTAAAAACCTATAGGCGTATCAACAAAATCGTCATCATCATTCTGAGGTACATCAACATATTCAGGCTCATCAACCTGGAATCCGCTCTTCTTAAGAACATCAGTATTCATAATATACCTGTTATCAAGTGTCTTCATTATGTCAACGATCTCAAGATCGCCATATACTCTAGTATTACCGAGGTCTACAATACTGTTCTTCTCAAAGGTAAGAACCATCGGTCTTAGAATATCATTAGGATTTGTTGCAAGAACAAGTCCTTTCTCACCGGTATTAAGTTCAACACTTGTACCCGGCGCCAGAATGTTAATTGAATCAATAAGAGAATTTACTTCATATTCCCCGAACAATTCATTGTTTGTCATAAGAAAACGAGTCGCAGTAACCTCAGAATGCGGCTCTCCGTCAAGTTGCATCGCCGTCATCTTATCATAGGTATCGGCAACAGCAAGTATTTTACTTCCGCGGACAATTTTACCTGCGTCCATCTCTCCGCCATCACGTACACACTTCTCTATTCTGCTTGCCTGCTGACATATTCTCTTAACATTCGGATAAATCGAGAACACACTTTCAATAATTGAAAGTCCTTCTCTGTCAGCCATATCAAGAATCTTCTGTGCCTCCGGTGATGAGCTGTCAATTTCACCTACACGAAGCATACCAACATCATGAACCAGCGCTGCTATCATTATCTCAAGCTGATCCTCAACCTTCATGTTAAGTGTATGTGTCATAAGGGCACACATAATCGCGACATTAAGCGTATGCTTAAATGTGTAATCTTCTTTGCTCCTAAGGCTCTGAATAAGATTTAGCTTATGTGTCATATGACCATAGTTTTTAATAATATTTCCAACAATAATCTGCGTTTTGGGTGATTTGCCGTTCTTGGCAATGGAAGTCAGCTCCTCCTGAATTGCAAATACCGTCATTGTCTGAAAACGCTCAAACTCGATATCTTCCTTCGTCATAGGCGGAACAGGTTCAGCCGGCTCAAGAATAAATATACCGATAAGTCCGAAATTGTGAATGGAAGAAATACCTTGAACAGTCAGCTTTGAATTTCTTTCATAAAGCAATACGCCGTTTTTATTATAAATCGGTCTTGCCAATCTCATTCCGACTTTCAAATCGGAGGATTTAACAAATTTCATTTTACCCCTGCCTTCCCCGGAGCCTAAACTCCACCTTTTATTATATAAATCAGAACATAAAAGTGCAATAAATTCTTATATAAAATCGCGCATTACATAATTTGCCAAATCAAAACCTTTTTCTGTCAAAAAAACTCTTTTTCCGTCATTTTCAAGAAGACCGTTTTCTACATGCTTTCGCACAATATCACCGTATACCTCAAGCAGCTCTTTTCCATACAATTTGGCAAATTCATCAAATTGCACGCCAACAGTCATCCTAAGTCCGAGAATCATCGTTTCAGACATCTGCTCTTTTATCGGGATAGGCGAAATTGAACCGGCATGATGATAATATGTTCCAAGGTTCTGCAAATAGTCAGAGCCCTCATCGCTCAGACTGTACATATATGAACGCATATCGGCCACATTGGAAAAACGAACGTTGTCAATCAGTGAAGCTGCACCGACTCCGAAGCCAAGGTAGCTTACTCTTTTCCAGTATCCGATGTTATGGCGACATTCAAATCCTTTTCTCGCATAATTCGATACTTCATAACGATTATACCCATTCTCCGAAAGGATTCGCCCTGAAAGGGCATAAAGGTTACGGTCTGAATCCTCGTCAACGCATCCGTTCGGATACATTTCATAAAAAGGCGTTCCCTCTTCAATAATCAGACTGTATGCTGAAATATGCTCCGGCTTCAGCTCGATAATCTTTCTTAGTGTTCTCTCATAAGATTCTTCATCCTGGCCCGGAATTCCGCTCATAAGATCGACATTTCTGTTGGTAAAGCCGGCTTTTTCGCAAGCTTCCCATGCTTTGTAGAAATCTTCTTCTGTATGTATTCGTCCAAGTTTCAAAAGTTCATCATCATTAAGCGACTGACAGCCGATACTAACCCTGTTAATCCCCATTGCCTTATAAGCACAGAATTTCTCGAAGTCGACTGTCCCAGGGTTAACTTCTATCGTTATTTCCGCATCCGGCAAAACCCTGAATGAACGTCTCACTTTCGTAAGGATTGTTCCTATAGCTTCCTGGGGAAGTACTGACGGTGTTCCGCCTCCTATGAAAATAGTCGATACCTCATATACATCACTTACTTTCGGTGGTTCCTCACCGGGAGAAATGACACACGTGTCATCCTGATATGAAGTATCTGCTTCAAGTTCAATTTCGTGAAGAAGATAATTAACATATGTTTCCTGCATCTTCTCATCAAAAGAACCTGACAGAAAATCGCAATACAAACACTTTCTGATGCAAAATGGAATATGAATATAAATTTCTAATTCTTTTGCGGCCATTTAATCCTCGTCAAGTTTAAGGACTGACATAAAGGCTTTCTGCGGTATCTCCACGTTGCCTATCTGTCTCATCCTCTTCTTACCTTCTTTTTGCTTCTCAAGAAGCTTCTTTTTTCTCGAAATATCACCACCGTAGCACTTTGCAAGAACGTCCTTACGCATAGCCTTTACTGTCTCGCGCGCAATAACTTTACCGCCGACTGCTGCCTGAATTGGAATCTCAAAAAGGTGTCTCGGGATTTCATCTTTAAGCTTCTCGCACATTTTACGGCCTCTCTCGTAAGCACTGTCCGCGTGAACAATAAATGAAAGCGCATCAACCTCTTCGCGGTTTATCAGAATATCAAGTTTTACAAGCGATGACTGCTCATAGCCCTTCAGGTCATAATCAAAAGACGCATATCCCCTGGACCTTGACTTAAGTGCATCAAAGAAATCATATATTATTTCATTAAGCGGCAGTTCATATTTAAGCACTGCTCTGTTCTGCTCTATATATTCGGTGCTCAGATACCGTCCGCGTCTCTCCTGGCAAAGCTGCATAATAGAACCGATATATTCGGAAGTAACCATAATCTCAGCATTTACGATAGGCTCTTCCATATACTCAATCACAGACGGATCCGGAAGATTTGAAGGATTTGTAAGTTCAATCATCTCACCATTTGTCTTGTGAACACGGTAAACAACACCCGGCGCTGTCGTAACAAGGTCGAGATTATATTCTCTTTCAAGTCTCTCCTGGATAATTTCAAGATGAAGAAGTCCCAGAAAACCACATCTGAAACCAAAGCCAAGAGCTATCGATGTCTCCGGTTCATAGAAAAGAGAAGCATCATTAAGCTGAAGTTTCTCAAGAGCGTCACGAAGATCGGGATACTTGGCGCCATCAGCAGGATACATTCCGCAAAATACCATTGATTGTACTTTTTTATATCCCGGAAGAGCTTCATCGCATGGATTATCCAAATCCGTTACCGTATCACCTACAGCAGTATCCTTAAGATTTTTGATTGAGGCAGTAATATATCCAACCATTCCGGCTGAAAGCTCATCACATGGAATAAACTGACCAGCACCAAAATAGCCTACTTCCACAACCTCTTCCGATGCGCCGGTCGCCATCATTTTAATTCTGGTTCCCTTCTTTACCCGTCCTTCCATGATTCGGCAGAAAACGATAACGCCCTTATATGGATCATAAAGCGAGTCAAAAATAAGAGCTTTGAGCGGTGCGTCAGGGTCGCCTGTCGGCGCAGGAACTTTGTGAACCACCGCTTCAAGGACATCTTCAATTCCTATACCGTTCTTAGCAGAAATAAGAGGCGCATCCTGTGCCTCAATTCCGATTACATCTTCTATTTCATCGATAACCCTCTGCGGTTCTGCCGACGGAAGGTCAATCTTATTTATTACAGGAAAAACATCAAGATCATGATCAAGCGCAAGGTAAACATTTGCAAGCGTCTGCGCTTCAATTCCCTGTGCCGCATCTACGACAAGAATTGCACCGTCACAGGCAGCAAGGCTTCTGCTTACCTCATAATTGAAATCCACATGTCCGGGGGTGTCTATCAGATTGAAGACATACTCCTCCCCGTCCTTTGCTTTATATATAGTCCTGACTGACTGGGCCTTGATTGTGATGCCTCTTTCTCTTTCCAGATCCATGTTGTCAAGAATCTGGTCCTGCATCTCTCTCTCGGTCAGTAGTCCTGTTTTCTCAATGATTCTGTCGGCAAGGGTAGACTTACCGTGATCAATATGTGCTACAATACAGAAATTACGAATCTTACTCTGGTCCATATGTTATCTCCGGGCAAAAAAATATTCTCCCTATTTTAACATGAAAACCGCTCGCGCAACAGATACTAATTCTTATCTGATTGTGCGACTATATCAAGAAATCCACGCAATCCTTCCTCAATATCACTATAAGTCGTAGCAAAATCTCCTGAATACCAAGGGTCCGAAATATTTCCTTTGCGATTTGTAAAATCCAGAAGTTTACAAATCTTTCCCTCCGGGTCATCCCGCCAAACTCTTTGCATATTTCGTATGTTGGCATCTTCCATCCCGATAAGATAATCAAATCTGTCATAATCATCTTTTCTTATCTGCCTTGCTCTTTTCCCCTCACAGCTAATGCCATGTTTCGCAAGTTCCGCTTTTGCAGGTGGATATACAGGATTCCCGATTCCGTTCCAGCATTCTTCATCGCTTGTTGCAGCCGATTCAACGTAGAACTTATCGGAAAGACCACACTCCTCCAATTTTCTCTTAAACATAAACTCTGCCATCGGAGAACGGCAAATATTGCCGTGGCACACGAAAAGCACTCTAATTGGTTTCATATTCCCTCCTAAATTACTGTAAAAAGCGGTAAATTGCGCTACTTTGCCATACTTTATAACGTTTCCAAAACATACAAAAAATGTGTCGGAATGGCAATATGACGCAAAGTGTAGCAAACTGCCGCCCTCAAACGTAGTCAAAACGTAGTTTTTTTCGGGCCAACAGACTACCGCGCTATTTTGAAAAGGGTTCACATTTTCGCTTTGCAAGGTTCATTTGAACCTTCTATTAACGATTGCAGGGTTCGTTTGAACCCCCTGATACAGATTTCTTTGACTAATTTATTGTTTGATTAAACCTAAATGCCTTTCTACTCGAGCAAGTGTGTCCTCAACCGTACTGGTAGTTGTTCTCTCGAGCCAAAAGAATGGACTATTCTTCACTTCTTCTATATGCCCTATATTTAACTCATATAGCGTAGTGCTTACAGTTTTCTTTGCACTTTCTACATCAGATGAAGAATTAATATACTGATTAAAACCTTGATGGTCCCATCTTTCTCGATATTCATCTACAAGATTTGATGGATCCTTTATCAGGAAAACTACCCTTGAAGGTTCAGAAAACATTAGCGCCTGTTCCACTGTCAAATGACAATCACATAAAATCTTTTTGTCAGCAGAAGCACGAATCAAATCCAACAATACAAACTCTAACTGTTCTCTTGTATTATCAATTAACCATTTTTTATATTCCTCCACACTTCTGCCAAAGAATTCATCAGCATTTCTAAACTGCTTATTCATAGCAGGCTGATGTGCTGAATCTGATATTTTTTGATGCTCTTCAAATCTCTCATCAATATCAAACAGTTCAAATCCATATTTCTTTGCTAAAGCACGAGAAATAGTGGTCTTGCCACCGCATGGTGTTCCGGTAATAAAATATACGTTCTTTAA
>JAZLHJ010000057.1:0-92474 GCA_045616785.1 Lachnospiraceae bacterium | reverse complement strand
ATAAGGATTGGAAAGTCTGAAAAGACTGTCCAAAGGCTTATATCTTCGCTCACGAAGAAGCAGGTGATTGAAAGAGAAGGATCCAATAAATCGGGCAGTTGGAAAATAAAGATATAGGAGATTATGGCATTGAAAGAAATGTTTAAGATACAGGTTAAGTTAGGGAGTTTAAATAAAATAAAATCTTTGGGAAAGTGTGAAACTGTGGTATACTTTTAGTTTGAAATAGGATTTAGAAAAGAGATTATCATGTTAGAACTAAAAGGAATTTCCTTCGGCGTTGACGAGGAAAAAGGACATAAAGAGATAATTAAAAATCTTGATCTTTCCATTGATGACGGAAAGTTTGTTGTGGTAACCGGGCCTAACGGCGGAGGAAAATCCACACTTGCCAGGATTATTATGGGTATAGAGAACCCGACCGGAGGCCGGATTTTATGGGATGATAAAGACATTACCGAGGCTTCCATAACAGAAAGGGCAAGACTCGGAATCAGTTTTGCATTTCAGCAGCCTGTCAGATTTAAGGGAATTACGGTTCTTGGTCTTCTCAGACTTTCAGCAGGCAAACAGGTCAGCGTCAATGAGGCCTGCGCATATCTTTCCGAGGTGGGACTGTGCGCGAGAGATTATATCGGAAGAGAAGTTAATGCTTCGCTTTCCGGCGGAGAACTTAAGCGAATTGAGATTGCCACTGTTCTTGCAAGAAATACAAAACTTGCAATTTTTGATGAACCCGAGGCCGGAATCGATCTCTGGAGTTTCCAGAATCTGATAAGAATATTTGAGAAGATGCGTGAGAATGTAAAGGGTACGATTCTGATTATTTCTCATCAGGAAAGGATACTTAATATTGCTGATGAGATTATCGTTCTGTCTGGAGGAGAAGTATCCAAACGCGGAAAACGTGAAGATATTCTTCCCGAAATTCTCGGAACACAGAGTGCTCTTTCATCATGTGAAAGACTCAAGGATTAAGAGGAGGAAGATATGGACGAGATACAAAAGAGACTCCTCGAGGAAGTTGCAGATCTTCATGAAGTGCCTGAAGGAGCATACAACATAAGAACAAACGGCAAGACGGATGCAAGAAATTCGACTGCCGGAATAGAAATAACCGGTAAAGAAGACGCAGCCGGAATTGACATCAGGATTAAAGACAATGTTGTTAAGGAAAGTGTTCACATTCCCGTGGTTTTATCCGAAAGCGGTCTTTCGGAAACCGTATATAACGATTTCTATGTAGGAGAGAACTGTGATGTTGTAATTGTTGCAGGCTGCGGAATTCATAACTGCGGCAATCAGGACTCGCAGCATGACGGAATACATTCTTTTCATATAGGCAGGAATTCAAAAGTAAAATATGTTGAAAAGCATTACGGTGAGGGGGACGGAAAAGGTAAAAGAATTCTGAATCCCGTGACCAATGTATTCCTGTCTGAAAATGCCGAGATGGAAATGGAAATGGTTCAGATAAAAGGTGTTGATTCGACTGACAGAAAAACGTTTGCAAAGCTTGAAGCGGGTGCGAGACTTGTTGTCAGGGAGAGACTTATGACACACGGAAGTCAGAGGGCAGACAGCTCCTATGAAGTTCTCATAGAAGGTGACAATGCAAGCGTTGACCTTGTATCGAGGTCTGTTGCGAGAGATGACTCCGTTCAGAAGTTTGATTCGAAAATTATCGGTAACAGTATCTGCCACGGACATTCCGAATGCGATGCAATAATAATGGACAGAGCCAGAGTAATAGCTCTTCCGTCACTTGATGCCGGAAATGTAGATGCTTCGCTTATTCATGAAGCGGCAATCGGAAAAATAGCCGGAGATCAGATAAACAAACTTATGACTCTCGGACTTTCGAGAGAAGAAGCTGAGGAACAGATAATAAACGGATTTCTTAAATAGGAATAGAAAGAGGAGAAAGTTATGAAACTTCTTGAAGACAGAATCAGAAAAGACGGTGTTGTTAAACCCGGAAATGTTCTAAAAGTTGACAGTTTCCTTAACCATCAGATTGATATTACACTGTATCAGGAGATGGGAAAAGAGTGGAAAAGGCTTTTTGAGGGCAGGGATATTAACAAGATTCTGACGATTGAGGCTTCCGGTATCGGAATGGCCTGTGTTGCGGCGGAGTATTTTGGAGTTCCCGTTGTTTTTGCCAAGAAAACACAGAGTATCAATCTTGACGGGGAAATGTACACTGCCGAGGTTGAATCTTTTACACATAAGACAGTTAATCACGTAATCGTCAGCAAGAAGTTTATTACTCCCGATGACAGAATTCTGATTATTGATGATTTCCTTGCAAACGGCTGTGCGCTTATGGGGCTTCTTCAGATTGTTCAGAGCGCAGGAGCTAAAGTTGAAGGAATCGGAATTGCAGTCGAAAAAGGATTTCAGCAGGGCGGAAGAGTAATAAGAAACCTTGGTGTAAAACTTGAATCACTGGCAATAATAGAATCAATGAATGACGAAACCGGTGAGATTGTCTTCCGCGAGCAGTAATTTGTACAAATTCGTACCGACAAAAATACAAAATTTGTTGAAAAGTTTCATTGTTTTTTTCTAAGAGTTCTGCTATTCTTTTTGATGGTAAAAAAATATTTCTATCATCAATAAGGAGAAAGAGTATTATGAAAAAGTTTTTTGCTGTATTACTGGCAATGGCCCTGACATTTTCTCTCTGTGCCTGCGGCGAAGATACAGGCGCTGCAACAAGCGGAGATGGCAAGACCGTAAAGGCAGGATTTATCTGCTTACACGATGAGAACTCTACATACGACCTTAACTTCATCAATGCTGCCAAAGAAGCATGTGATAAGCTTGGTATTGAGTATCTTATGAAGACCAACATTCCTGAAGGACAGGAATGCTACGAAGCTGCTTGTGAACTTGCTGATGCAGGTTGCAATTTCATTTTTGCAGACAGCTTTGGTCATGAGGATTATGTAATTGAGGCTGCAAAAGAGTATCCCGAAATCGAGTTTGCTCATGCAACCGGAACAAAGGCTCATACAGAAGGCCTTTCAAATTACCACAACGCATTTGCTTCTATTTATGAAGGACGTTACCTTGCAGGTATCGTTGCAGGAATGAAGCTTAACGACATGATTGATAACGGTGATATCACTGCAGACCAGGCCAAGATTGGTTATGTAGGTGCATATACTTACGCAGAGGTTATTTCCGGTTATACATCATTCTTCCTTGGCGCTCGTTCTGTTTGCCCTTCAGCTACAATGGAAGTTACCTTTACAGGTTCATGGTATGATGAGACTGCAGAGAAAGAGGGAGCTAACAACCTTATTGCAGACGGTTGTGTTCTTCTTTCACAGCATGCTGATTCAATGGGTGCTCCCACAGCATGTGAGACAGCAGGCGTTCCCGATGTTTCTTACAACGGAAGCACAGCTGCAGCTTGTCCCAATACCTTTCTTGTATCTTCGAGAATTGACTGGGCTCCTTACTTCGAGTACTGCTTTAACTGCATGAAAGACGGCAAGGCAATTGCTACAGACTGGACAGGTTCTATCGCAACAGGTTCCGTAGCACTTACAGAGCTTGGTTCATCAGTTGCAGAAGGCACAGCAGAAGCTGTAGAAGCTGCAAAGCAGAAGTTCCTTGACGGATCTCTTCATGTATTTGATATCACAACCTTCACTGTAAACGGTGAGACGGTTGCTTCTGATTTCAAGGCTGATGTAGATACCGATGCAGATTATACACCCGATCATGAAGTAGTAAGCGACGGATACTTCCACGAGTCAGGAGAAGGCTTCCGTTCAGCTCCTTTCTTCGATCTCCAGATCGACGGAATTACACTTCGTGATGTTAAGTATTAATTTCAAAGAAAAACAGGTTTATGTTGCAGAAAATGCTGGAATAGAGCATAAGAATCATGTAAACTAATAAAAGGGCGCTATGGCGACTACCGTCATGGCGCCTTCTTTTGCTTTTATATAATTTGTTTGTTTTCTGAAGGAGAAGCAGTAGTGAAATCCGATAATATTGCAGTTGAACTTCGCGGAATCACTAAATCGTTTGGGGCCGTTAAGGCAAATGATAAGGTTGATTTAACAGTTGAAAAGGGGGAAATTTTATCTCTTCTCGGTGAGAACGGAAGCGGTAAGACAACACTTATGAATATGCTTTCCGGAATTTATTATCCGGATGAGGGGCAGATTCTTATTGATGGTAAAGAGGTTGTAATTAAAAATCCCAAGGATGCTTTTGACCTTGGAATCGGTATGGTGCATCAGCACTTCAAACTCGTTGATGTACTCAGCGCAGCCGAGAATATTGTTCTTGGATTTAAGGGAAAACTTAATCTTAAGGATAGTATTCGAAGGATTAATGAAATATGTGAAAAATACGGTTTTGATGTAGATCCGAACCAGAAGATATATGATATGTCTGTTTCTCAGAAGCAGACAGTCGAAATAGTTAAAGTTTTATACAGAGGAGCAAAGATTCTTATCCTTGATGAGCCTACGGCCGTCCTTACTCCTCAGGAAACAGAAAAACTCTTTAACGTGCTTCGTAATATGAAAAAGGACGGTAAATCCATTGTCATTATTACGCACAAACTGAATGAGGTTATGGAGATTTCCGACAGGGTTGCAATACTTCGGAAAGGTGCATATATCGGAAGCCTTATTACCAAGGATACGAACGCTCAGGAAATGACAGATATGATGGTTGGTCATAAGGTTGTTCTTAATATCGAAAGACCTGAACCTGAGAATGTTAAAAGAAGACTTGAGGTAAAGAACCTTACGGTAAGAGATGCAGAAGGTGTTCTGAAGCTGAAGGATGTAAGCTTTACCGCCAACAGCGGAGAAATTCTCGGAATTGCCGGAATTTCCGGATGCGGACAGAAGGAACTTCTTGAATCAATTGCGGGACTTCAGGTTACTGAAAGCGGTTCGGTTATTTATTACAATAAAGAAACAGATGAACCGGAGGAGCTTATTGGAAAAGATCCTCTTAAGATTGCCGATATGGGCGTTGCTCTTTCGTTTGTTCCCGAGGACCGTCTTGGAATGGGACTTGTGGGAAATATGGACCTTACCTCCAACATGATGCTCAGATCGTTCCGTAACGGACGTTCTCTTTTTACAGACAGGAAAGAACCGCATAAGATTGCGGAGCATGTTGTAAATTTCCTTGAGGTATCAACTCCGAGTCTCGAGACACCGGTAAGAAAGCTTTCAGGCGGAAATGTCCAGAAGGTTCTTGTTGGACGTGAGATTTCAAATGCACCGACGGTACTTATGACCGCATATGCCGTGCGTGGTCTTGATATCAATTCTTCCTATGCGATTTATGACCTTTTGAATCAGCAGAAGGAAAGAGGCGTTGCGGTAATATTCGTTGGAGAAGACCTTGATGTTCTTCTCGCACTGTCCGACAGAGTTATGGTTCTGTGCGGGGGTGAGGTCAGCGGAATCCTTGACGGACGGACAGCTGACAAAAACGAGGTCGGAATGATGATGACAAAGCTCGGAGGAAGCAAAGGTGAATAAGAAAATACGCGAACCTCTTTTCCATATTGTCAAAAGAGATGATTTACCAAAGAAAAATGCGTATCTGATAAGAGGTACGGCAATTGTTTTAGCACTTATTATCTGCGCGGTACTTACAACAGTCCTGACAGGTGATAATCCGTTAAAGGTTTACGCAGCTGTATTTAAAGGAGCATTCGGTTCTACCAGAAAGACGATGACAACGCTTCAGAGTCTTTCCATTCTTCTTATTATATCGCTTGCTCTTACTCCGGCATTTAAGATGCGATTCTGGAACATCGGCGGTGAAGGTCAGGTACTTATCGGAGGTCTTGCAGCAGCTTCATGCATGATACTTCTGGGTGACAAGCTTCCGAGCCCTGTGATAATGATTATCATGACGATAACCAGTATTGCGGCAGGAGCAATCTGGGGACTTATACCGGCACTGTTCAAGGCCAAATGGAATACAAACGAGACTCTTTCGACACTTATGATGAACTATATTGCAACACAGCTTGTTGCATTTTTCATGATAGTATGGGAAGTTCCCAAGGGCTCGGGAAAAATCGGAATTATTAATCAGGACAGCAATGCAGGATGGCTGCCGCAGCTCTTCGGATCGAAGTACATGCTTGCCATTGTTGTTGCTGTAATTATTACCGTTGTTATGTACATTTACCTGAAATACAGTAAGCAGGGATATGAAATAGCAGTTGTCGGTGAAAGTGAGAGAACAGCGCGTTATGTAGGTATACGTGTTGAAAGGGTAATTATCAGAACAATGCTGATAAGCGGCGCGATTTGCGGACTTGCGGGACTCCTTCTTGTAGGAAGCATCAATCATACCGTTACGACAACAATTGTTAACGGTCAGGGCTTTACGGCTGTTATGGTTTCGTGGCTTGCCAAGTTCAATCCGATAATAATGGTATTTACGAGCCTTCTTATTATTTTCCTTGAAAAGGGCGCCGGCGAGATTTCGACTGCATTCGGACTTAATCAGTCCTTCTCGGACATCCTGACAGGTATTATTCTGTTCTTCATAATCGGATGTGAGTTCTTTATTTCATATAAAGTTCAGTTCAGAAAAAAGGAAAAGGAGGAAAAAGAAAATGTTTGATATTGTTGCATTTATTCCGCGAGCTGTCGGACAGGGAATTCCTCTTTTGTTCGGGAGTACAGGTGAAACAATTACAGAAAAGGCCGGAAATCTTAACCTTGGAATCCCGGGCGTAATGTATGTTGGAGGTATCTGCGGAGTTATCGGTTCTTTCTTCTATGAGCAGAGTGTTCCTGTAGATGAAAGCCTTAATCCTTTTCTTGCAATAGCGATTCCGATGCTTTGTTCGCTTCTCGGTTCCTTCATTATGGGACTTATTTACTGCTTCCTTACTGTATCGTTAAGAGCGAATCAGAACGTTACCGGTCTTGCCATGACAACGTTCGGTATAGGTATAGGCAACTTCTTCGGAGGGTCTCTTATTAAGCTTTCCGGAGCAGATGTTCCTTCAATTGCCCTTTCAAGAACCAGTACATATTTCAGTGCATCATTGCCGTTTGCCGAGAAACTCGGATGGTTTGGAAAGATATTCCTTTCATATGGATTTCTTGCCTATCTCGCGATTCTTATTTCTGTTATTATCGCGATTATGCTTAAGAAGACAAGAGTAGGTCTTCATCTTCGTGCTGTAGGTGAGAGTCCGCAGACAGCAGATGCTGCAGGAATCAGTGTTATTAAGTATAAATATTTTGCAACCATTATCGGATGCATGATTGCAGGTCTCGGCGGTCTTTACTATGTTATGGATTATGCCTGCGGCGTATGGAGTAATGATGCCTTCGGTGACAGAGGCTGGCTTGCGATAGCGCTTGTTATCTTTACAATCTGGAAGACGGATGTCGGCGTTTTTGCGTCCATTCTTTTTGGTGGTCTTTATATTCTGTATCTTTACATTCCAAGCGGAATGGATCACATGGAACTAAAAGAATTGTACAAGATGATTCCGTATGTCGTAACCATGATTGTTCTTGTCATTACGAGTATGCGTAACAAACAGGAAAATCAGCCACCGGCAAGTCTTGGCACCCCTTATTTCCGTGAAGAAAGGTAAGGTCAATGGTTAAAGTTCAGGGTCATGCTGTTTTTGGCGGAACTGCTATAGGTGAGGTATATTTCCACAAGAAGAAGTTCAGAACTGTCATTTGTGAAGGAAAAGGCAATCCCGGGGAGGAGTATGCTCTTTTTGAGAAGGCTCTTTCCGATTCTTCGGAGAAGGTAAGGGTTTTATACTCAAAGGTCAATAAACAGATAGGGGCCTTGTGCGGGCAGATATTTGACGTATATTTATTGCTGTTTAGTGATGAGAATTTTACTTCCTATGTAAAAAAGCTCATCTTTGATGAAGGATACAGTGCGCATTCGGCAGTTTCGCTTGCTGCCGAGCATTATTCAAGGATCTTTGCAGAAATGGAAGATCCTTATTTTCGTGCCAGAAGTGAGGATGTTCTTGACATTTCCGAGCGTATACTTGCGGAGCTTGACGGCGAAGAGGGATCGTTTCAGATGACAAGACCCGGAATTCTTGTTGCCGACAGCTTATCACCGACGGAGACACTTCAGTTTGACCGTTCAGTTATAAAAGGCATTATCACAAAAGAGGGTTCCGTTGAATCACATGCCGCAATTCTTGCAAGAACAATGGGTATTCCGACTCTTGTAGGCGTAACGGTTGATGAATCCTGGCATGGAAAAAAAGCGGTAATCGACGGAAACAAGGGTTTTGTTATAGTAGAACCCGATGACAGGACACTTGGTATTTATGAGAGCAGACAGATCAAGGAGTTAAAGCATCTTGAGCTTCTTCAGAAATTCAGGGGGCTTGCCAACGAGACAAAGTCCGGGAAGAAAATTGAAATTTTCGCCAATATCGGAGAAGACCGCGATGTATTATCGGCGATCAATAATGATGCCGGCGGAATAGGTCTTTTCAGGTCGGAATTTCTGTATATGGGAAAACAGTCGGTGCCCAAAGAGAACGAGCAGTTTGAGGCATACAGCTTTGTCGCAAGAAATATGGGAAATAAGCCTGTAATCATCAGAACACTTGATATTGGTGCAGATAAGAAAGTTGATTACATGAGTCAGGATAAGGAAGATAACCCGGCAATGGGTAACAGAGCAATAAGACTTTGCCTTTCCAAAAAAGATATTTTCAAAAAGCAGCTGAGGGCAATTCTGAGAGCGGCGGTATACGGCAATATCCGAATAATGCTTCCCATGATTACATCTCTCTGGGAAATTGATGAAGTTAAGAAGTTAACGGAGAAAGCTGCGGCTGAGCTTGAAAAGGATAACATACCATACGTTATTCCGCCTATCGGAATTATGATTGAGACACCGGCAGCAGCCTTAACAAGCGATATTCTGGCAAAACATGTGGATTTCTTCAGTATTGGAACAAATGATTTAACACAGTACGTTCTTGCCGTTGACAGGCAGTGCGGCGTACTTGACAGATATTATGATTCGCATCACGAAGCTGTACTCAGGCTCATTAAAATGGTTGTTGAGAATGCTCACAAAGAAGGAATTAATGTTGCTATCTGCGGTGAGCTTGCTTCCGATATGTCGCTTCTTGGTACTTTTATCGATATTGGCGTTGATGCACTGTCTGTTTCTCCCGGATATATACTTCCGATGAGAAAGTATATTAGGGAAATGGAATAGAAATGACGGAGTTGTTGTGATATAGTTTGGTTATGAAAAAGAATTGTTTGATTAAAATCTTTGTGTCTATTGCCATGTTTATGCTTACCGCCTGCGGAAAAGAGAGCGGAGAAAGCCATCTTGGCGAAGGCATGAAGCTTATTGAGAATGCAGATTATGACGGAGCGCTTTCTGAATTTGAGGAAGGGCTTTCTTCCGGTGAGAATAAGGAGCTTTTATTAAGAGGAAAAGGCCTTGCGTATATAGGGAAAACCCAGTATGCAGATGCTGTTTCTTCTTTTCTTGATGCACTTCATGAATGCGACGGTGATGTAACGGATCTGGAAATTGATATTAATTATTATCTTGCGCTTGCTTATTACAGAAGCGGAATGCTGACGGAAAGCTATGATGCCTATACTTCGATAACAGACCTTGAACCGGAAGAAGCGGATGCATATTTCTCCAGAGGAGAAGTGCTTCTTGCCATGGGAAGTTTTGAGCTTGCCAAGGCTGATTTTGACAAGGCAGTCGGTCTTGCCGGCGATAATTATTCAATGTATATTCTTATTTTCCAGTCGCTTGATAAATACGGTTATCATGATGAGGGAATTTCCTATCTTGAGAATGCAATGAATGCAGGCTCGAAGACCATGTCCGATTATGACAGAGGGCGAATCTGCTTCTATATGGGCGATTATGAGAATGCGTGTGCATATCTTGATGAAGCAAGTAAAATAAGCAGCAGTGAGGAAGTAACACTTGCGCTCGGTCAGTCCTATGAAGCAACCGGAGATATTAATTTTGCAGCTTCGATTTATACCAATTATATAGCCAATTACGGGGCAAGTGCTGCAATATACAACCAGCTCGGACTTTGCAGAATGGCTTCCGGAGATTATGAAGCTGCACTTTCCGCAATAGAGAGCGGGATTTCGATGAATAATATGGATGTTCTTCAGACTCTTAAATATAATGAGATTGTCTGCTATGAATATCTTGGAGATTTTACCAAAGCCAAAGTTCTGATGGAAAGTTATCTTTCGAACTATCCTGATGATGCTGCGGCACAGAGAGAATATGATTTCCTGAAGACAAGATAAATCTTTTACCGGGAGGGACAGCTGTATGGAAGAAGTATTCATCAGAGTTAAAGGGATTATTAAAAGAGGTGAAAACTATCTCGTACTTAAGAAATGGGTCGATGACAGAATACCGGATCCTTTTGTATGGGAATTTATTGACGGCGTTGCAAGCCATGGTGAGTCACCTGATGATGCCATGCTTAGAACAATCAGTGAAACGCTTGGCGTTGAAGGCAAAATCGAGAAACTGCTTTATACCTGGTCGCAGATGATGGGAGATATTCAGTGTGTCGGTATTGCGTACCTTGTCAGCGCAGATGACATGGATGAGGAAAGTATCGAGCTTCCCGAAGAATTCGGCGGAGTTGAATGGATTAAGAGGGAACAGTTCGATTACTATATAGAGAACAAGTATGTTCTTAAAGATTTGGAAAGGGCTGATTTGTAATGATTAAGACACTTATTGAAGAGATAAAAAAGAAAGAGGCACCTATTGTTGCAGGTCTTGACCCGATGCTTTCCTACGTGCCCGAATTCATTAAGGCAGAGGCCTTTAAGGAGTTCGGTGAGACGCTTGAAGGGGCGGGTGAGGCAATTTACAGATATAATAAAGGGCTTATTGATGCATTTTACGACCTTGTTCCCGCTGTTAAGCCGCAGATTGCAATGTATGAGCAGTTTGGTATTCCGGGACTTGCAGCTTATAAGAAGACCGTTGATTATGCGAAGAGTAAAGGCCTTGTGATAATCGGAGATGTGAAAAGAGGAGACATCGGTTCTACTTCGGCATGCTATGCGGTAGGACATCTCGGCAAGGTAGAAGTCGGAGGAAATACATATTCTCTTTTTGATGAAGATTTTGCAACCGTTAATCCGTATCTCGGAACAGACGGCATTCTTCCGTTTACCAAAGTATGTAAAGAGAATAATAAAGGTATTTTTATCCTTGTAAAGACAAGCAATCCTTCAAGCGGTGAATTCCAGGACAGAGAATTCATGACAGGTGAAAAGCTTTACGAAGTAGTAGGCAAAATGGTTGATAAGTGGGGCGAGGAGCTTGTTCCCGAAGGATGTTCATACAGCAGTGTAGGTGCTGTTGTAGGAGCCACATATCCCGAACAGGGTAAAATCTTAAGAGAGATTATGAAAAAGAGTTACATTCTTGTTCCCGGATATGGTGCACAGGGAGGAAAAGGAAAGGACCTTGTTCACTTCTTCAACGAAGACGGTCTTGGAGCAATTATTAATTCTTCAAGAGGAATTATTGCCGCATATAAGCAGGAGGCTTATGCTTCCTACGGAGAAAAGGGTTATGCGGATGCAGCAAGGGCAGCGGTACTTGCAATGAAACAGGATATTTATGAAGCACTTAATGAAAGATAAAGGCGGACATTATGGAACAGTATAAACAGGAATTTATTGAATTTATGGTTGATTCAAACGTACTTAAGTTTGGAGATTTTGTTACAAAGAGCGGAAGAAAGACTCCGTTTTTCATCAATACCGGATTTTACAGAACAGGCGCTCAGCTTGCAAAGCTCGGCGAGTATTATGCAAAAGCCATCGAGAACAAATTCGGATTTGATTTTGATGTTCTTTTCGGACCTGCCTATAAGGGAATTCCGCTTACAGTAGCGACTGTTGTTGCGATAAGCAAAATGTACGGAAAGGATATTGCATACTGCTCGAACAGAAAAGAAGTTAAAGATCACGGAGACAAGGGTATTCTTCTCGGAAGTCCGATCGAAGACGGGAATAAGGTGGTTATTATCGAAGACGTAACTACAGCAGGCACTTCAATCGGTGAGACAATGCCTATTATTAAGGCACAGGGTGATGTCCGGGTGACCGGTCTTGTTGTAAGTGTTGACAGAATGGAAAGAGGACAGAGCGAAAAGAGCGCTCTTTCCGAAATATCTGAAAACTACGGACTTGAGACAACAGCGATTGTTACAATGGCTGAGGTTGTTGAGCATCTTTATAACAAACCGTATAACGGCAAAGTTTATATTGATGATGAGATTAAAGCAAGAATTGATGCGTATTACGAGACCTACGGGGCTAAGTAGATAATTTATGGCTTCTGAAAGTAAAAAGCATCATTACATATTTACCAATAAAAAGAATCCGACGATGGGCGTTATGTCAACCATTCTCGGTGCGCTGTCCCTGGCATCGATTATTACTGTGCTCATACTCAGTTATAAGGCAGCAGGAGAAGGAAGCAGAAGGCTTGGAGCAACTCTTTTCATAGCACTTGCATTTTCAATTTCCGGGTTGTTTATCGGGGCAATATCCAAAACAAAGCATGATTCCTTTATGCTGTTTTGTTATCTCGGAATAGTGCTTAATCTGATTGCTTTTTTCTTTGACTGCGTGATTCTGTATTTGGGAATATACTGATTGGGAGAAATACATATTAATGGAAGAATATATTGAAAGATATGAGCTCGCAAGCGGAAGAGTATCGTGTATTATCAGCGAGGGAATAAGAGAAGACATGCCCGAAAGGTATTCTTCTTTTTTTGCTGCAATGTTCGGAGAACTTGCAAAGCAGTTTAAGGCATACGAAAACCGTGAAAAAAGAAAAGGCTTTACACTTGATGAGCTGAGAAAAGAGAATCAAAGCCTCTACGAAATGAAATCGGATAAAGTATATGACTGCTCATATTATAATCCCGACTATGCCGTAAGCGTATTCGGGGAATACGGACAGCTCATGTCGTTTCTTATTACGGAGGTTACAAGTGCAGTTACAGCGGCATTTACCGGGTTTGTAAATGAAATTGTAATCAGGGCGGAACTGGCACTTCAGGTATATTCTGCATTCGAAGCGGAACTCGATGAATCGGGCAGGATTCCCAAACTTGAAACGCTTCATGATATTCTGTATTACTATGTATTTGATTATCAGGATATGGTAACTGATGCAAGAACATTGTCAAGAGTTGATGCTTCGTGTCCTGAAAGTGCTTTTTTTACTGATATAATCAGTAAGAGCACCAAAGATGACATACGTTATTTATATTATTACGGCGCTCCTATTTCCGAAAACGAGGAGAAAACAGCGCTCCTTCTTGGCAAAGAATCTGACGAGGTAATTAATCTGATGGCCGATACCTATACCGAAGGGTACAGAATCGGTTTTGTGAATGGCAGAAAAGATTTATCGAAGAAAAAGACGGTTGAGCTTCGTTATCAGCCCGGATTTGAACTCATGATGAAGAGAGCAATCCTGAATTTCGGGAAAATGGGGCTTTCACCTGTAATATATCGTGATTTGTATAATATTTTCATTAAAAACACGGGAGCATCGCTTCTTGCGGGACACTGTGTAAACTATCAGCTTTTGTTCGATCATCGTGATGATTTGGGCCTTTTCCTCAACGGAAATCTTAAGACAAGGTGTATCGAAACTTTAAAGGAAAGCTTCGAGGCGGTAAAAGACAAAGCTGTTGTTCACGCAGGACCTGCTGTTGTCGAGGTATTCGGAGAGGAACCTTTTTCTCCGAAGGTGTGCGAAAATGCCGTTAAACTTTCGGAAGAGCAAAGATCTTTGTATCTTGCGATGACAAGGGAAAGAGCGAAGATTATTAACGAATATATTCCGGGAGATGAGAGAAGCTTTACCATTATTGCGTTCCCGCTTCCCGAAATCGGCGAAAAATATGAAGAAATATTTAAAGAGGTAATAAAGCTTAATACGCTTGATTACGTTAAATATCAGAATATTCAGCAAAGGCTTATAGATGAACTTGACGAAGCTGATTATGTCGAGATAAAAGGAAAAGACGGTAACGAGACAGACCTTCGCGTAAATATTGTCACTCTTTCGGACAAATCAGCACAGACAGCTTTTGAGAACTGTGTTGCCGATGTGAATATTCCTGTAGGAGAGGTATTTACTTCTCCTGTCCTCAAGGGGACAAACGGTATTTTAAATGTAAAGGAAGTATTCCTGGAAGGACTTAAATACATTAATCTTAAAGTCGTTTTTGAAGACGGAATGACAAAGTCTGTTTCGTGCGATAACTTCGAAGATCCATCCGAGGGAGAGAAATACATTAACGATAATGTTCTTTTCCATAATAAATCTCTTCCTATGGGTGAGTTTGCAATAGGAACCAATACGACTGCTTATGTTATGGCAGGAAGATATAATATTGCTGATAAGCTTCCGATTCTTATAGCCGAGAAGACCGGGCCTCATTTTGCCGTCGGTGATACCTGCTATTCTCACAGTGAGGATACACCGGTATATAATCCTGACGGAAAAGAGATTATCGCAAGAGACAATGAGGTATCCGTAAAGAGAAAGGATAATTCCGGGGAAGCTTATTTCGGATGTCATACGGATATCACGATTCCGTATGATGAACTCGGAAGTATCACGGTCTGCAGAAAAGACAACACACGCGTTGATCTGATTCGTGACGGACGCTTTGTTCTTGCGGGAACAGAAGGGCTTAATGAGGCTTTCGATCAGGTATAAGACACTATATATTGAATTTAATAAGGAAATTATATAAAATATTGTTATAAGCAATAGATAATTAAAGTGAGGAGAAAGTATTATGGCACAGGTAGGAATTGTAATGGGCAGTGATTCTGATATGCCCGTTATGGCAAAAGCTGCGGAAATGCTTGAGAAATTTGATATTTCTTACGAAATGACAATTATTTCCGCTCATCGTGAACCCGAGGTTTTCTTCGAATATGCAAAGACAGCCGAGGAGAAAGGATTTAAGGTAATTATTGCCGGAGCAGGTATGGCAGCGCATCTTCCGGGAATGTGTGCAGCTATTTTCCCCATGCCCGTTATCGGAATACCGATGCATACGACCTCTCTCGGAGGAAAAGATTCACTTTATTCAATAGTTCAGATGCCTTCCGGAATCCCTGTTGCAACTGTTGCAATAGGCGGAGGAGCAAATGCCGGAATTCTGGCAGCCAAGATTCTTGCAACTTCAGATCCTGAACTTTTACAGAAGGTTAAAGATTATGCAGCTTCTCTTAAGGAGGGCGTTCAGAAAAAGGATGCCAGACTTCAGGAAGTAGGATATAAGAATTATTAAAAAGGAGAGAAAAGATGGACTACAAGAAAGCAGGCGTGGATATTGAAGCCGGTTATAAATCCGTTGAACTTATGAAGAAATATGTAAAGGAGACAATGAGACCTGAGGTTCTTGGCGGAATCGGAGGTTTTTCCGGAGCATTTTCACTTGATAAAATTAAAAATATGGAAAAGCCTGTTCTTTTATCGGGAACAGACGGAGTAGGAACAAAGCTTAAGATCGCTTTCCTTCTCGATAAGCATGATACTATCGGAATTGACTGCGTTGCCATGTGCGTAAATGATGTTGTCTGCGCCGGCGGCGAACCTCTTTTTTTCCTTGATTATATTGCGTGCGGCAAGAACGAGCCCGAGAAAATCGCAACTATCGTAAAAGGTGTTGCCGAGGGCTGTAAGATGAGTGATGCTGCACTCGTAGGCGGTGAGACAGCTGAACATCCCGGACTTATGCCTGAGGATGAGTATGATCTTGCCGGATTTGCTGTTGGTGTTGTAGATGAGAAGGATCTTATCGACGGCAAAGACCTTAAGGAAGGTGACGTACTTATCGGAATGGCCAGCAGCGGTGTTCATTCAAACGGATTCTCTCTTGTGCGTAAAGTATTTGATATGACAAAAGAGAACCTTGAAACTTACGTGGACGAACTCGGAACAACTCTCGGAGAGGCACTTCTTGCACCTACGAGAATTTATGTTAAGGCGCTCAGAGCCGTAAAAGAAGCAGGTGTCAGAGTAAAGGCCTGCAGCCATATTACAGGCGGCGGTTTCTATGAGAATATTCCCAGAATGTTAAAGGAAGGAACTGTTGCGGTTGTTCATAAGGACAGCTATAAGATTCCTCCGATTTTCGGCCTTCTTCAGAAAAAGGGAAATATTTCCGACGAGATGATGTATAACACATATAACATGGGACTCGGAATGATTGTGGCAGTTGATAAGAAGGATGTTGACGCGACACTTAAGGCTATGAAAGATGCCGGTGAGACCCCGTACGTAGTAGGTGAAATCGAAGCAGGCGAAAAGGGCGTAAAATTATGCTGAGAGTTCTCGTATGCGTATCCGGTGGCGGAACAAACCTTCAGGCAATCATTGACAGGATAGGTGACGGCAGCATCCAAAATGCGGAAATTGTCCGTGTTATCAGTAACAATAAAGATGCATACGCACTGACACGTGCAGAGAAGGCAGGTATTGACGGAATATGTGTGTCTCCCAAGGATTATCCTGACAGGGATGCATTTCATAAGGCGTTTATGGCGGCTGTGGATGAAGCTGAGCCGGACCTTATTGTTCTTGCCGGATTTCTTGTGGTTATTCCGAAAGAACTGATCACAAAGTACAGAAATAAAATCATAAATATACATCCGTCACTTATACCGTCTTTCTGCGGTACAGGCTTCTACGGTCTTAAGGTTCATGAGAAAGCGCTTGAGAGAGGTGTTAAAATAACAGGCGCTACCGTTCATTTCGTTGATGAAGGAACGGACACAGGACCTATCATTATGCAAAAAGCCGTTGAGGTGAAGGAAGGAGACACACCGGAAATTCTCCAGAAACGAGTTATGGAGCAGGCAGAATGGATTATTCTTCCTGCAGCAATTAATATGATTGCAAATTCAAAGTGAGTCAGGAAAGGGAAGGCATGAATATACTTATTGTCGGAAGCGGCGGCAGAGAGCATGCTATTGCGACTGCTGTTAAGAAAAGTAAGAAAGCAGATAAAATATATTGCGCACCGGGAAATGCGGGAATCGGAATGATTGCCGAATGTGTTCCGATTCTTGCGATGGAATTTGATAAAATAGTCGCTTTTTCCAAAGAAAAGAATATTGATCTTGTAATTGTCGGAATGGACGACCCGCTTGTGGGCGGACTTGTCGATGAGCTTGAAAAAGCGGGAATAAAGGCGTTCGGACCAAGGAAGAATGCGGCGATTCTTGAAGGAAGCAAAGCTTTTTCCAAGGACCTTATGAAGAAATACGATATTCCGACTGCAAAGTATGAAACATTCGATGATGCGGCTCTTGCTGAGGAATACCTTAAGAAAGAAGCTTCTTTTCCTATTGTTCTTAAGGCAGACGGTCTTGCACTCGGAAAAGGTGTTCTTATCTGTGAGACTCTCGAGGATGCTTTAAGCGGTGTCAAAGAGATTATGCAGGATAAGAAGTTCGGCTCGGCAGGTAACAGAATGGTTATCGAGGAGTTTATGACAGGAAGGGAAGTAAGTGTTCTTTCGTTTGTTGACGGAAAGACAATTAAGATTATGTCTTCCGCACAGGACCATAAGAGAGCAAAAGACGGCGATCAGGGTCTTAATACAGGCGGAATGGGCAACTTCTCGCCAAGTCCTTTCTATACAGATGAGGTTGATGAATTCTGTAAGAAATATATTTATCAGAGAACCGTAGATGCAATGGCAAGTGAAGGAAGAGAATTCCACGGGGTAATCTTCTTCGGACTTATGTTAACTGAAAAAGGCCCGAGAGTTCTTGAATATAACGCACGTTTTGGTGATCCCGAGGCGCAGGTTGTTCTTCCGAGACTTAAAAATGATTTCATCGATGTATGTCTTGCCTGCATAGACGGTAAACTTTCCGATATCGATCTTCAGTTTGAAGACAGTGCCGCAGTATGTGTGGTTCTTGCATCTGACGGATATCCCGTTTCTTATGAAAAGGGATTTGAGATAAGAGGACTTGAGAATTTTGAAGGAAAAGAAGATTATTTCTGTTTCCATGCCGGAACAAAATGCGGCGAGAACGGAAAGATTCTTACAAACGGCGGAAGAGTTCTTGGTGTAACAGCTATCGGCAAGGATTTGAAGGAAGCCCGCAGAAAAGCTTATGAAGCTACGGAATGGGTTGATTTTGACAACAAATACATGAGACACGACATCGGTAAGGCTATTGAGGAGGCAGATGCATGAATCAAAAGTCCCTTGAACAGTTCGCACAGTCTTTTCTTTCGGAGAATGCATATAACCGGCCTATTCACTGTGAAAAGTGCGGAGGGATAATGGTTTTTATCGGTGTCGGTGAATACATGTGTGAGGACTGCAAAGCACATGCTTTTGATGATTATGGAAAAGTGCGTGCATATGTCGAGGAGCATAAGGGTGCTACAGCCATAGAAGTCGAATCTGCAACAGGTGTATCGCAGAAAGCAATAAGAAACATGTTAAGGGAAGACCGTCTTGAAGTTACGGCAGATTCCAAGAGCTTTCTTCACTGTGAGGTATGCGGAGTCAATATCAGATCGGGTAAATATTGTCCGAAGTGCAGAATGTCGCTTAACAAGCAGTGCGAAGATATGGCAAGGGTGGCAAAACATACGAAGAATATTCAGGGTATCGGCCTTGGAAGTCCCGAGCAGACTTCGAGCGGTGCAAAGAGATTTAAGAGAGAATTCTGAAATTATACGGGTATATTCATTGCCCGGGCAGAGTAAGGAGAAACAAAGTGAAGAAAAATTGGTATATAAAGGCTGTAAAAGCCATAGCCGGTCTTGGACTGTCAGTACTTTTTTTTGCAACGGTTTTTGTTAATACAGCTTTGGCATATGTTAATACCTGGGGCTATGTCGGAGAAGGCGGAGTCAATATCAGAGCAAGCGCTTCTACAGAAAGTGAAAAGGTGGCAAGCGTTGCTTCAGGGGCAAAGGTTGAGATTTGCGGAAAAGAGGACGGAGCTGACGGTTATACCTGGTACAAGGTGTACGTAAACGGTACTAAGACCGGATATATCAGAGGAGACCTTATTGAGGATTCCGGAGAAGAAACAGGCGGAAAGCATACCACTTCCGTTGATCCTGAAAAAGATGCTGCGGCAGGAGTTGTTGCACCGACAGCGGATGATGAAGAAGATGTTCTTTCTTCAGATGCAACGATTCATTCCCTCAGTTTAAGCGACGGAGTAATCGAACCTGAATTTACTCCCGAGAATACCAATTATATTATTTCTGTTGGTGAAGATACGACAGTTATTTCTGCTTTTGGAGTTCCAAATACAGAAGAAGGTGCCAAAATACTGGAAAATGTCGGTTTCAGTGATTTACAGCCCGGCGAAAACAGTGCTCTTATTACTGTTCAGGCCGCTGACGGAAGCACTATGACCTATAATTTCTGTGTTATCAGGGGCGATGTTTATCAGGATCCCGTAACCGAAATGCCAAAAGAGCCGGAAGTACCTGCCCCCGTTAAAGATACAGATGAGAATTCACATACGGGAATTATAGTTTTCCTTGTGATTCTTGTTGTTATCATGGGTGCGGCAATCGCATATCTTCTTATCCGTAACATTGATTACAGGGCAAGAATATACGGTACAAGGCCAAGCGGCATTCATCTTCCCGATTTAGGGGCCTTGGGAAGTAAGTTTTCAGGCGGGAAGAAATCAAAGGGAGCTGTAAAGAAGACAGTTAATACCTTCAGTATTGCTTCGCTTTCGGGAAAAAAGAAGAGTTATGAACCTGAAGACGAAGATGAAGATGAAGAAGTATATGATGAAGAGGTAATGGATGAGGATCGTTCTTATGCAGAGAATGAAGAGGGCGATTCTTCCAAAATTCATGATCCCGGAATGCGCTATTCTTCGATTGCCGAAGCAGTTAATGCTGCAATGAAGGAAAATGAAAAGAATTCATCAGCAAATGATGAAGGTGATTTTGACGATGACGAGGAAGATTCTCTTCCTGTTTCAGATACCCCCGATTATGATGAAGATGAAATCGAGGATATTTTAGAGAGGAACGATACAATTCTTGATAACGAAGGGAATAAGGAAGTATGGAAATCCGTTAATTTCATGAATCCCAGAGATGATCTTGAATTTGAATTTCTCGATATGGAAGATGAAGATGATGCGAAAGGCTGAGCATGAAAGGAAAGTTTACTGATAAAGCAAGGGCGGCTCTCAGATTTGCTGAAAAAGCTGCCATTCAATACAGACAAAGCTACGTCGGAACAGAACATCTCCTGCTTGGATTAATCAGGCAGAAGACAGGTGTTGCCGCAAAAATACTTGCGGATAACGGTGCTGATGAGAAGAAAATCGGAGAGCTGATTGCGGAGATGGTTGCACCTGAAGGTGACGTTATTCTTAAAGACAGTAACGGATTCTCTCCGAAAGCAGCCAAAATTCTGGATGACAGTTTCTATGTGGCACAGAGATTTTCATCTGAGAAGACCGGAACAGAGCATATTCTTATTGCGCTTATTAATGACGGAGATAATGTGGCTCTCCGTATTATGAATACAATCGGAATTATTCCTCAAAAGGTATATGTTGAGACTCTTTCTGCAATGGGAGAGGATATAACTGATATTAAAAATGAACTGAAAGACGCAGCATCTCAGGGTCAGATGAAAGAGAGTTTTATTGAGAAGTACAGTCGTGACCTTACCAGGCTTGCGATGCAGGGAAAGCTTGACCCCGTTATCGGAAGAGAAAATGAGATAAAACGCGTTATCCAGATTCTGTCCAGGAGAACCAAGAATAACCCATGCCTTATGGGTGAACCCGGTGTCGGAAAGACTGCCGTTGTTGAAGGGCTTGCAATAAGGATTGCAAATGGAGAAGTTCCGGACAGCGTAAAGAACAAAAGGGTCCTTACACTTGATATGTCAGGCATGGTTGCCGGCAGTAAGTACAGGGGGGAATTTGAAGAAAGACTGAAAAGAGTAATTAAGGAAGTATCCGAATCAGATGATATTATTCTTTTCATGGATGAGCTTCATACACTTATAGGAGCAGGTTCCGCAGAAGGTTCCATGGACGCTTCCAATATGTTAAAGCCTTCGCTTGCAAGGGGAGAGCTTCAGATGATTGGAGCGACCACAGTCAGTGAATACAGGAAATATATTGAAAAGGATGCAGCGCTTGAGCGTCGTTTTCAGCCCGTTCTTGTAGAAGAGCCGACCGAAGAGGAAGCAATCGGTATTCTTCGCGGAATATGCCATAAATATGAGGAGCATCACGGCGTGTCCTATTCGGATGAAGCAATCACAGCTGCCGTTAAACTTTCCGAAAGATATGTAAATGACAGAAATCTTCCCGATAAAGCGATTGATCTTATGGATGAAGCCGGTGCGGCATTATCGCTTCGTGAGAAGCTTATTCCGCCGAAAATGACCGAACTTTCAGAGAAAATGAAAGAGGTTTCCGGGCTCATTGATAAATCGATGAAGCTTGGTGCTTTTGATAAAGCTTATGAGCTGAAAAAAGAATACGACGAGATTTCAGCTAAATACGATACTCTGAAAAGCAAGTACGAAAAGAGTAAGCAGAAGGATAAACAGACTGTTACGGAAGAAGATATTGCAAGTGCAGTATCAATGTGGACAAGAATTCCGGTTTCAAAGCTTACCGAGAAGGAAAGTGACAGACTCCTTAAGCTTGAAAACGTTCTGCATGAGCGCGTTATCGGACAGGAGGAAGCTGTTAAGGCTGTTGCCCGCTCAATAAGAAGAGGAAGAGTCGGGCTTTCAGATCCCAAAAAGCCGATTGCGTCTTTTCTGTTTCTGGGGCCTACAGGTGTAGGTAAAACACAGCTTTCCAAAGCTCTTGCCGAGGCACTTTTCGGAAATGAGGATTCTCTTATCAGGATTGATATGAGCGAATTCATGGAATCACATTCGGTATCAAAGATTATAGGTTCACCTCCGGGATATGTCGGCCATGAAGAAGAAGGAATGCTTATATCAAAGGTACGAAAGAATCCGTATTCGGTTATTCTTTTTGATGAAGTTGAGAAAGCCAATCCTGAAGTGTTCAATGTTCTTTTGCAGGTTCTTGATGATGGCCATATAACAGATTCAAAAGGTAGAAAAGTATCCTTTAAGAATACTGTAATAATCATGACAAGTAATGCCGGCGCACAGAAGATTGTTACTCCGAAAAATTTGGGATTTGCAGGAGAAACAACCGAAAAGCAGGATTATGAGAAAATAAAAACGGGTGTTATGGATGAAGTGAAGAAACTGTTCAGACCCGAATTCATTAACAGAATTGACGAGATTATGGTATTCTCAGCACTTTCTGACAAGAATATGGAGGATATTGTTGCGCTTCTTGCAGGCGAACTTTCCGAAAGATGCAGAAAGCAGCTTGGAATTACGCTTACACTTGACGGAAGCGTCAAATCGTATCTTGTTAAGAAATATGCTGACAAAAAAATGGGTGCCAGACCCCTTAAGCGTGCAATTCAGCAGCATATTGAAGATCCTCTCGCAGAAGAGATTCTTTCTTCGAAGATTAAACCCGGCGAGAAGATAAAAGCAGTACTTAAAGATGAGAAGATTGTGTTTTCGACTGTTAACACTAAAGAAAAAAACAGTCAAAAAACTAAAAAGAGAAAGGTATAAAAACAGGAGGAATCAAGAAATGTCAGTTGTAACTGAGCTTATTCGCTCTGAAAGTGACGGATCAATCAGTTTCGGCAATCACAAGCTTGCGCAGAAAGCAAAATTAGAGGATTTTCCTCATGGGGGCGATCTTTACAAGGTAAAGACCTACGAAACACTTACCAAGCTTGAGAGGAACGGTATGTTTCTGTATGAATCGGAGCCCGGAACAAGTGTTAATTCTTTCAAGGAAAGTGAAGATGAGGTTACTTTCACAGTATCGGGAAACGAAGACTCACAGATAACGGTTGGACTTGCTGAAGACTGCGAATATGAAGTATTTATCGGTGGTAACAGCATTGGAAGAATGAAGAGCAGTTTAAGCGGAAAACTTTCACTTTCCGTTGAACTTGCAGGTGCCGGAGACGTTGAGGTAAAAATCGCAAAATAAGTATGGCAAAAGTAAAAGCTTCCACGGCTTTTTTCTGTCAAAGCTGTGGTTATGAATCGTCAAAATGGATGGGACAGTGTCCGGGATGTAAGACCTGGAATTCTTTTGTGGAAGAGGCAAAGGTTACATCATCCAAAAACGTGAAAAGCAGTGTGATGGGAAACAGGCCTGTGCCTGTTTCCCTTTCTTCGATTAAAACAGGTGAGGAGAAACGTCTTTCTTCAGGATTTGGTGAACTTGACAGGGTTCTTGGCGGAGGAATAGTTCCCGGATCACTTACGCTTGTAGGCGGCGATCCCGGAATCGGTAAATCAACGCTCCTTCTTCAGGTATGCATTGCAATATCCGATAGAGGAGAGAAGGTTTTGTACATCTCCGGAGAGGAATCGCTCGGGCAGATTAAGCTCAGGGCCATGAGAATAGGTGAAACCGCGGAGAACCTTCTTTTTCTCTGTGAAACCGACCTTTCATTAATTGAAGAAGCCATAACCAAATGTGCGCCCAAGGTGGTAATTATTGACTCTATTCAGACAATGTACTCGGAGGAGGCATCTTCTGCACCGGGAAGTGTTTCTCAGGTCCGCGAGGCGACCGGAATTCTTCTTCGCATTGCAAAGGGTCAGAATGTGGCCGTTTTTATTGTAGGTCACGTTACAAAAGAAGGTACTGTTGCAGGACCGCGTGTTCTTGAGCATATGGTTGACACTGTTCTGTATTTTGAAGGCGACAGATATGCTTCGTATCGTATTCTTCGCGGAGTTAAGAACCGTTTCGGCTCTACAAACGAGATAGGCGTGTTTGAGATGCGCGAGGAAGGACTCACGGAAGTTCCCAATCCATCGGAATATATGCTGAGCGGAAGACCCAAGGATGCAAGCGGATGTATTGTAACCTGTGCGGTTGAAGGTACAAGGCCGCTTCTTCTCGAAGTTCAGGCGCTTGTTGCAAGAACCAATTTCGGGCTTCCGAGAAGACAGGCAAACGGGACGGACTATAACAGAGTTAATCTGCTTATGGCTGTGCTTGAGAAAAAAGTGGGCCTCCGGCTCGGTGACTGCGATGCTTATGTTAATCTTGCCGGAGGTATACGTATTTCCGAACCGTCACTTGACCTCGGAATTGTGCTTTCTGTCGTATCAAGCTATAAGAATAAACCCGTAGATCCCGGAGTTGTTGTGTTCGGAGAAGTAGGGCTTTCAGGCGAAATCAGAAGTGTTTCGCTTTCAAAGGAAAGAGTCAAGGAGGCTGTTAAGCTCGGCTTTTCGTTGTGTATACTTCCGAAGGCCAATGAGAAAGAATTCAAAGGATATAAGGGAATCAATCTTATATTCGTACAATCAGTAAAAGAAGCAATAGATATTATCTGATAATTATTTAATATAAAAATAGGTTGCTAAAGGAAAAATGGCATGCTATAATGTTTTTCGGCGGTCAAAAGAGCCGAATGACAGATAACCGGGTTGAGAAATCCGGTTAGATAAAGGGGAATCATACAGCGGCAGTATTGCGGTCTCCAAAACCGTTCACGGGGGTTCGAATCCCTCTTCCCCTGCTAAAGCATCCATTGGATGCTTTTTTTGTTTTTTCGTTTTTTTGGAAAAACGAAAAGGTATTGGGAAGGAGTAAAAATATATGAAATACTCATTCGATGGGGTGATTGAAAAAGCAGAAAAGGGATATGTTGTTGATATTCCCTTTAATGTATGGGAGATTTGCAAGAAAGAGGGAGATGTACCTGTTAAGGTAAGAATCGGTGATACAACTTTTGTATGTAACCTTGAGCCGATTAAAAACGGATATTATAAGATCCCCGTACAGGACAGCATTGCCGAAAACTTTGAAATAGGAAGTGAATACAGAATTACTTTCAGGGTTACACGTTCAGGAACAGAGGACAGTCCTTACAGCACTGCAAATCCGATTAGAAAGATTGACAGTATGGAGGTAATTATCCAGCCGCATGATGGTTTATGCGGTCAGTCCTGTGTTGCAATGCTTGCCGGAATATCACTTGATGAAGCGATAAATACAATGCATTGCGGCGAATGGCAGGCAACAATGGATAAAATTGTCAGCGCACTTAATTACTTTGGTATAGACCATTCCGAAGAAATAATATATACAAACGGAAAAACTGACGCGGTTCTTCCGAAATGTGCCATTATTATGGAAAAAATGGGCAGATACAGTCATTACCTGGTATATTTTGACGGGAAGGGATATGATTCCAATCTCGGCATTTTAGAGCATTATGATCTTACAAAAATAAAAGGCTATATGGAAATCTATGTATAGGAGGCCGATTTGAAAAGTCAGACAAACGGTGGAAATTATTACGGAAACGGATATCAGGACATGAACAGATATCTGGAGGATAACGGTTTCCCTGTCGTATATTCGGATATGCCGCAGTATTCTTCAAATATGCCTGTTACTAATACAAATAATGCAGGCGATAATGTAAATACAGGAAATCCGTATATGAACGCAGACGCATATCCTGCCTGTTCCGAAAATAACGTGAATTATCAGTATTCTTCGAATAGTGCGTATTACGGACCTGTTGCATTGCCTGCAGGAAAAGTACCGCATATTCCGACACCTAAAGAGATAATTTTCTGCAGAAGGATGTGCACAATTTCCCTGATTCTTTATGTTCTGGGACATTTGGCCTTTATCTTTCAGTCAATTATTTTCCCGCTTTTTATTGAAGAGTCAGGATACTTTTTCAATTATCTTCCGCTTGGACTTGTTTTCGAGTTGCTTTTCTGCATTCCCGCGATTGTTCTTATGATAATTGCAAGAGCCAAATATCATAAAAATGTATTTGCAAAGGTTCTGATGTGGGTTTATGTAGGCCTTGCGATTGCTGAAAGCATCGGTTTCTTTGTCGCTGCAATATTCAGTGCATTTCATATGGTATGTGATGCTTTTATGTCATGCCCGGGCTGAGAGGAAAGAAACACGAGAATGGTAATTGATAATCAGGCATTTCTTCAAGGCAGAATAAGTATATATGCTTTATTAATATTTGTCTCCCTTTTGACCGGGTTTCTTTTGGTGTGCATAAAGCTTCGAAAAGAAAAGGTCGGAAGGGAGATTATTGTTTGTACGGCGCTTCTTTCATTTCTGTGCTGTCTTTTCTTCTCACTTTTATGCAATATTGTGATTAATATTGAAAAAGGGCTGATAATCGGTTTAAACAGCACAGGCGCTGCGGTTGGCATGATAGCGGGCGGAATCTGTGCTGATTACATATTTGGGAGGAAAAAAATACTCCGAAATGTTGTAAGTATTCTCCCTTTGTCATATGCAATATCCAAAATCGGCTGCTTTTTGGTAGGCTGCTGCTATGGTATACCTTATGACGGCTTTCTTTTCGTGCAATATACAACAATTGATCATACCGTATTTCCTGTTCAGCTTTTAGAATCAGTTGTTTTCTTTTTTATGTTTATTGTTTTCTGTTTTGTTAAATCCGAAAACAAGGCAGAAATAATGATAATAACGGGAGCAATACTAAAGATTCTTCTTGATTTTTTAAGGGACAGCCACAGGGGACGTATTATTACAGGAAACCAGATAATATGCCTTATGGGAGTAATTATTTTTGGAATAAAGCTTGCATGGGAATATTATCGTACATCTCATGATTATCATGGAAATAGGTAAACAGGTATACGAACATATTTTTGCGGAGGTAAATATGAGGATTCTTCATTGCGCGGATATTCATCTTGATTCAAGGATGGATTCCAATCTTGATAAAGTGAAAGCAAAGGAAAGGAAAAGTGAAATACTGAATACCTTTGTAAGAATGATTGAATATGCATCAGACAATGATGTGAACATTGTTCTTATTGCAGGAGACCTTTTCGATACCGGTAAGGTCTCTGTTACCTGCAGGAATATTGTAAGTGATGCGCTGCGGGCCCATTCGGAAATTGATTTCTATATTATTCGCGGCAATCATGACAGAAACGATTTTATTGAACTTTCAGGCACTGACACCAACATACATATAATTGGTGAAGAATGGGAGAAATATTCTCTTTCTGAAAGCAAAAAAGTGACCTTATACGCAAGAGAAATGGGCGAAGGCGACGGTGAAAGCTATGCAAGAGCGCTTATTTTGAATCCATCGGATATTAACATAGTTATGCTTCATGGTCAGGAATCCGAGTCGCAGGTAAGGGACAAGGCTGAGATTATTCCGCTCAGGAGCTACAGGAATAAAGGTATTGATTATATGGCACTCGGTCACATTCATATTCCGAGGGTTTCAAAGCTTGATGAAAGAGGAGTATATGTTTATTCCGGATGTCTTGAAGGAAGAGGTTTTGACGAGTGCGGTGAAAGAGGCTTTTATATTATTGACATTGATGAGAAGACACGCAGTGTTTCGCACAGATTCGTAAGCTTCGCGGGAAGAAGACTTTTCCATATTAATGTTGATGTTACAGGGCTTACCAGAACCTCACAGATGATAAACAGAATAAGAACGGAAATCGAAGGCAGCAGTGCAAACGGAAATGACCTCCTTAAGATAGTACTTACAGGCGAAACAGAGGTTGACTGTGAGATGGATACAGACTATATACGAAAGACTTTTTCGGAGGAATACTATTTTGTTAAGGTCGCCTCAGCTACAAAGCTTCATGTAGACCTTGCTTCATACGCCGGTGACATTTCCTTAAAGGGAGAGTTTGTAAGAAATGTAATGAGTGCCCCCGGCCTTTCGGAAGACGAGAAAAGTGGGATAATCAGGCTGGGCATTAAAGCTATTATGGGAGAGGAGATTTAGTAATGAGACTTATAAGCTGTCATATTGACAATTACGGAAAACTGTCTGATTTTGATATCTCCTTTGATGAGAAACTGAATGTTGTATCAAGAGAGAACGGATTCGGTAAAAGTACTCTTGCGTCATTTCTTAAGGCGATGTTCTATGGATTTTCAGGCAAAAAACAAAGCGTCCTCGAAAATGAAAGAAAACATTATAAACCCTGGAAGGGCGAACAATTCGGCGGAAGTCTTGTGTTTGAAGCCGAGGGTAGTAAATACAGAATTACAAGGCATTTCGGTTCAAAGGAAGGTGAAGATGAATTTGAACTCAGAAATGAGGATACGGGACTGGTTTCAGAACGTTTTTCGGACAGAATCGGAGAAGAGTTGTTCGGACTTGATAAAGAATCTTTTGAGAGAACTGTATTTATCTCTCAAAGTGATGTTGTAATTGCAGGAGCAACGGATTCAATCAGTGCAAAAATGGGAAATCTTGTAGAAAGCGGTAACGATCTTGAGAACTGTTCGGCTGCATGCAGTAAAATAACAACTGTTATGAACAGACTTACGCCCAAAAGAGCTACAGGAGAACTTAGTAAGATAAAAGCTGAAATATCAGGTCTTGAGAGAGAAGTTTTATCCGGAGAAGTCATTCCTGAATCCTATGAGAGAATAAGAGAAGGTCTCCTTTCGAAAAACGCCGAACTTGAGGATTGCAAAAAGAAACAGAAGGATATTTCAAAGAGAATAGAGGCTGCTACAGAATACAGGGAATACAAGAATCGCAGGGAGAAATATACAGAGCTTCTTGATAAGAGGGAAAAGGCAAAAGAGAAATACGAAAATTCACGTGTATATTTTAAGGGCGATCTTCCGACAAAGGATGAACTTAACTGCCTTTCGGACAAAATGGAGAATGTACAGATTCTTGACGGCAAGGTTAAAGGAAATGCGCTTCTTTTGGAAGATGAAGTTAAGCTTGATAAATATGACAGTTTATTTTCAGGCGGAGTGCCCGGAGAAGAAGATTTTCTTAAATTCCGTGTCCTTGAAAAAGAAAAGGAAAAGCTTCTTGAAGAAAAAAAGAATAGTTCCCTTTCGGAAAGCGATGCACAGAAGCTTGCGGGATTAAGGGATAAATTCGGAGATGAGCATTTTCCGAAAGCGTCTGTTCTTGCTGCTCAGGAGAATTTCAGACAGGCGGTTTCCTGTAAAGAAAAAGTAAGGAAGCTTGAAGAAGAAATTGCAGAGGGCGAAAGAGGAATCAGTGAAAAAGAAAGCAGAGTCCCGAAAGCCGGTTTTCACCCTCTTTTTATTGCCTCGCTTTTGTTTCTTGCAGGAGGCATATATACATTTATTACCTGGAAAGAGAAAAAGGAACTCTCTTTACCGGATGAGAAAATGTATCTGTATCTGACAATTGTTCTTTTCGTTCTTCTTATTATTTGCCTTATTACGGCAGTTATCCGCTCATACGGAAAAAGGGCGGCAAGGCTTGCTGCGTATAAGGATATTGACCGCGACAGAGAAGAAATACTTAAGAAGAGAGAGGAGCTTTCATTAGAAAAAGAAAATCTTGATAAAGCAGAGGGTAAAGTCAAAGCAGTATTTGACAAGTACGGCGTTACCTATTATGAAGAGAATGCCGATCTTGTGCTTACCGATTTATTTGATGCCGCCTATGCGTATGAAGATCTTCGCGGAAAAGATGAAAGAGTGCGTGAAACAGGAAGTGAAGACAGGATACGTGAAATAGATAAAGAGATTACTCTTTTTCTGTCCCAATATGGAGAAGAAGGCAGTACGCAGCTTATAGGAATTGAAAGAATAGGCGAGAAAGTTAAGGATTACGAAAGACTTAAGGACAGACGCTGCGTTTATATGGGATTTAAGGACAGACTTGAGGCGGAAAAGGAAGCTGTGGTAAAGGAGCTTCTAAGGCTTGGATTTTCGCCGGAAGACGGAAGAGATAAAGTGAAAAACGGTATTTTCGTTCTGGAGAAATTGGAAGATACCGATAAGGAGATTAAAGCTTTTGACGATGAAATAAGTAAATTTGCAGCAGAGAATGAAGTCGAATTCCTTATGAGCATAGAGATACCGGAAGAGATAGAGGACACGGTAATTCTCGGAAATGAGTACAGTAATCTTGATGAAAGAGCCAAGGAGATTTCGGCCGATATCAGAATTTACGACAGGCAGTTTAAGGATTATGAAGAAAATTTAGAAAACTGGGAGAATGCCAGGGCTGATTTGGAGCGGCTTAAGGAGGAAGAGAAGGAGAAAACGGAATATTATAATCTTCTTGATAAGACAAAGAATTTCCTTGAAGGTGCAAGAGAAAATTTGATTAAAAGGTATAAGGACCCGCTTACAAACTCTTTTATGAAGTATTATTCGCAGATTACAGGGGCAGAGGATAAATTCAGCATAGACATAAATGCCAAAGTATCTCCTGAAGAAGCCGGAAAGCCAAGGGATGAAGCATATTTCTCCAGAGGATACAGAGACCTTATCGGTTTTTGCATGAGAATTGCACTTGCGGATGCAATGTACAGCGAAGAAAAGCCGTTTCTTGTGCTTGATGATCCGTTTGTAAATCTGGATGATGAAAGGAACAGTAAAGCCAAAGAACTTTTGTCAAAATTGTGCGACGAATATCAGATTTTATTACTGACTTGCCATAAATATTGACTGTATTGGTGAAAAATATTAAAATATTAGTAATTATATTCTGAAAAAGGAAGGAGGAAAAGAGAATGATTGGCGGCGTTTCTGCATACATTATTTCGCTGATTATTGCCTTTGCGGTTCTCATTTTTGCAATGACTTTTCTTTCCTCCAAGGAGAACGGTCCTTTTCTGGTACTTATTTTTATCATTACGATTGTAGTACTTGGATACTATAAACTTACTACAGCAAAAACGCTTGAAGAAGCAATTCTGGCAAAACAGTTTACCTATATTGACGGAACACTTACAAGCTTTATTATGCTAAGCTGCATTATGAGACTTTGTAAGTTCAAAATGCCGAAGTGGTTTACCCTCTTTAGTATGTGTTACAGTATATTGCTGCTTCTCCTGGCATTAACCTACAATAAAAGCACGCTGTTTGCCTATGACTGCAGCATTTCGATCGAGAACGGAGTAACTGTTCTTCATAAGACAAACGGTCCTCTTCATATTCTTTTTACAATAGGTATAGCCTTTTATATGGCACTTATTCTTATCGTCGTAATAAAAGCTATGACCTTAAAGTCGGAGATTTCATTTATTCATTCAACATTAATGGGCAGTCTTGTAATTATCGATGTGGCTGTCTATTTCCTTGAGAGACTGTTTCATATCAATATTGAGCTTCTTCCGTTTGCATATAATCTTACGGAAATAGTTCTTATTATTATCATAGTCCGAATCGATCATTATGAGATATCGCGTGATATTCTTTCTTCGCTTCAAAGAACCGGAGAACATGGCTATGTCGTATTTGATGCAAACAAGAAATTTGTCGGAAAGGATGATACAGCCGTACTGTTCTTCCCGGAACTTCATAAACTTGAAATTGACAGAACTGTAAAGGAACCTTTTGTGCTCGAGGAATTTATCGGGCTTGCAAATGATTTTGACAATAATAAGGCCGCTCCGAGATTTTATGAAAGACTTGGCAAAAAGCTGAAATGTACAGTATCATCGTTTTCTTATGGATACTTTTTAAAAAACGAAGGATATCTTATTGAAATACTTGATGATACCGAGCAGCAGGAACATATTGAGACTCTTAATAAAATAAATGAGGATCTTAAAGTTGCCGTAGAGGATGCAAAAAGGGCGAATGAGGAGAAAAGTAAGTTTTTCTCCAATATGTCGCATGAAATCAGAACTCCGATTAATGCCATCAATGGTATGACAGAAATGATTCTTCGTGAATCAAATCAGCCGAGTATCATTGAATATGCGGGTGATGTTAAATCTTCCAGCAATATGCTCCTTGCACTTGTTAATGATGTTCTTGATTTCTCCAAGATGGAAGCCGGCAAGATGGAGCTGAATGTCGGTGATTACAAGCTTATTGATGTAATTCATGCTGTAGATGTTCTTATTCATACAAGAGCAAGTGATAAAGGACTTTCTTTTGACGTCGAAATCGACCCTCAGATTCCGGCTACTTTATGCGGAGATGAAATGAGAATAAAGCAGATTATGTTAAATCTGCTTTCAAATGCTGTTAAATATACTGATAAAGGAAGTATTCATACCAAAATAGGATTTGAGAAGATTGATGCCGGGAAGATACTGCTCAAGATTTCGGTTGAAGATACGGGACGTGGAATAAAGCCTGAGAGCATTGGTGTTGTATTTGATTCATACCGAAGAATAGACGAGAACAAGAACAGCGGAATTGAAGGAACCGGACTTGGCATGACCATAACAAAGCAGTTTGTTGATTTGATGAACGGCCGGATCTGGGTTGAAAGCGTTTATGGAAGCGGTTCTACATTTTTCGTTGAGATTCCGCAATTTGTTTCGGAAAGTGGTACATTCGGTAATTATTCGGAACGGAAAGAAGAGAAAGTTAAACCGGCGGACGTTTCCGACATTGTATTCCCGGGACTTAAGATTTTGCTTGTTGATGATACAAAGATGAATCGCAAGGTTTTTGCGGCGCTCCTTAAGAATACGCAGATTGAAATAGATTTGGCTGCTTCCGGAGAAGAAGCAATAGAAATGTGTCATAATAATAGATATCATATGATATTTATGGATCATATGATGCCTGTTATGGATGGAATCGAATGCTTTGAGGCGATGTGTGCAGACGAGAAGAATCTGAATAGAGGAGTCCCTGTGATCATGCTTACAGCAAACGCTTTGGCAGGAATGCGTGAGATGTATATCAGGAAAGGCTTTAGTGATTATGTTGCCAAACCGTTCCAGTTTAATGAACTGGTAGAAATGATTAACAAACATAAACCTTCGTTTTGACTTGAAATCCCTCGTTAGAGAGTGTACTCTATAATAGTGTTTTGCGGAGGTAGGTTATGAAAATGGTTACATATGCAAATTTAAAGGTTCATAATGAAATAGCACTGTGTGCGGTAACAAGCCTTGAGATAAAGGATAAGATTGAAGCGGAATTTCTAAAGAACAGGATTTCATATTGTGAGAAGTGGGAAGAACCGGGGTTCTTAAGAAAGCTTGTCGGAGTTAAACCGGAATGTACACTTTGTGTGAATGAGATGCAGGTTGAAAAGGCCAGCGAGGTGGTTGAGGCACTTGATCTTGGTAATAAAGTGCAACTTATCGGGAAACCTGTAGAAACAACGTTTTTCTGATGTTCAAGCAGTGCTGGTGGCACTGCTTTTTTTTCGCAGTAATGCGACAAGGGGATAAAATGGGACTTAAATTCTATTTCGGACCATCAGGTTCGGGTAAAACAACAAAAGCCTGCAATGATATAATCGAGCTTTCCAAAGAGAATCCGCTTATGAATTTCTATGTCATTGTACCGGATCAGGCTACTATGGCCATGCAGAAAACACTTACGGAAATGTGTGGCGGCGGAATAATGAATATTGACGTTCTAAGTCTCGGAAGGCTGTCCGGCAGGATAATTGAAGAGGTAGGCGGAGATATGCCGGTAATTGATGACACCGGTAAGAATCTTATCCTCAGAAAAGTAGTCGGGAAGCTTTCTGAAAAACTTCCTTATCTTGGCAAGAAGCTTGGAAGAAACGGATATATACAGGAAGTAAAATCTGTAATTTCCGAGTTTATGGAATACGGATACTCACCCGAAGATGTTGAAGAGATGTCTGTTGTGTATAAAAGCAGAGGAACATTGTCTGTAAAACTCCATGAGATTTCGCTGATTTACGAGGGATTTCTTGACTTCCTTAAGGATAAGTTTACGACAAGAGAAGAGTCAATGGAGCAACTTTCCCGCCTTCTATACAAATCGGATAAAGTAAAGGGGAGTATTGTTCTTTTTGACGGATTTACAGGCTTTACACCCGTGCAGGAGCTTGTAATACGAAGTCTTCTGGAAATATGCAAACAGGTATGCATTACTGTCACTGTTGACAGTAACGATAATCCATATAAGACGAGTCAGATGCAGGATCTGTTCTGGCTCAGTAAAGAAACGGTTAACAGATTATGTAAACTTCAGGAGACTGTAGGAGCCGCAAAAGAAGATGATGTATACCTGAATGAAGTACCTGTTTATCGTTATAAGGGCAATGAAGAATTGTCTTTTCTCGAGAGAAATCTGTTTCGTTTCGGCAGGCGCTCATATAAAGGACATTGTAAAGCCATTGAAATTGCAAGACTTGACAGTCCCAGGCTTGAAGCACTGTATATTGCCAAGCAGATAAAAAAGCTGGTAACAGAGGAAGGTTATTCTTACAGGGATATCGCCATTGTTTCCGGTGATATTGAAACCTATGGAGATATCATAACAGAAGCATTCAGAGAGTTCGATCTTCCTGTCTATATTGACAGAAACAGGGGGATTACTTTGAATCCGCTTACGGAATATATCCGCGGCGGACTCAAAGTTATTATTTCCAATTTTTCCTATCAGTCGGTTTTTCATTTTCTGAAAAGCGGTCTTACACCTATCACGCGTGACGAAACCGATATTCTGGAGAATTATGTAAGAGCTGTCGGTATACGAGGTAAAAAGGCATACTTTAATGAATTTACAATGCATGCTTCCTATTTTACCGACGAAGGAAATGATCTTTTACTTCTTAACGGAATAAGGGAGAAAATAGTATCTCTTTTCGGAGCTTTTTATGATAAAAGGCCAGAATCAATGAAGGATAAGATTCTCTGTCTGTATAATTTCATTCAGGCAGCCGATGCCGAGAATAAGCTTTTTAAGTATGCGGAAGAATTTGACGAGAGAAGAGATTTTGCCAGGGGAAAAGAGTATGCCGGAGTATACAGAATTGTTATGCAGATACTTGAGAGGATGAACGATCTTCTCGGAGATGAGCTTGTATCCTATGAAGAATTCTATGAAATATTGGATGCAGGTTTCCTTGAAATAAAGGCCGGTTCAATACCTCAGGACGTAGACAGAATTGTTTGCGGAGATATCGAAAGAACAAGACTTGATAAAATTCGGGTGTTATTTTTGGCGGGCATCAATGATGGCATTATTCCGAAAGCCGGTAAGGGCGGAGGTTTAATATCGGAATTTGATAAAGAATTCCTTAATGAAAACGGTAAAAAGCTTTCTCGAACAGGCCGTGAGGAAATGTTTATTCAGAGATTTTATTTGTATCTGAATATTACAAAACCTACGGATTCCATAAGATTTTCATATGCAGGAGTCGGAAACGACGGAAAAAGCCTTAGGCCCGCATACCTTATCGCATCGCTTATGGGAATGTTCCCGGGTATTACAGTGCAGAATCCGGGCATTGGACTTATCGAAGAAATTGATTCCGAGAAAGAAGCGAGAAGAATATTTGCGGGATTAATCGGAAAATATGCAAGGGAAGAGATAGTAGATGACAGAGCTCTGTCCGAGATAAAAAGTATCCATAGTTTATTAAATAAAGATTTAACTAACGCGCATTATCTGGGACGAATCCTGAATACGGCTTTCGGCGGAAACGGTGATGCGATAATCGGAAGAGATAAGGCGAAGGCTCTTTACGGAGAGGTTCTTCAGAATTCAGTTTCAAGACTCGAGGTTTTTGCGACATGCGAATACAGGCATTTTCTCCGATATGGAATGAAGCTTTCCGAACGGGAGAATTATGAGATAAGCAGTACTGAACTCGGTCTTGCTTATCACGGGATTCTCGAACTTTACAGCAGGAAGCTGAAAGATGAAGGATTATCCTGGTTTACAGTGAGCGATGAAGAAAGGAAACGTATTCTGTCGGAAGCTGTTTCCGATTACCTTGAAGATGAAGACGGCAGTATTTTTTTCTATTCAAATACAAACAGGTTTGAAATAGTAAAGCTTACGGAAATTATGGAGAAGAGTATTGAGAGCCTTACTTATCAGATAAGGAAGGGCAGTTTTATGCCTTCTGGATTTGAAGTTAACTTCAGAAATCTAAAGGGCATAAAAAGTCGTGATTTCTATCTTGCTGACAGTACTCATGTCGAACTTCTCGGTTCCATTGACAGGGTTGACATTAAAGAAGATGACAGCAGGGTTTATGTCAAAATAATTGATTACAAGTCGTACGGCAAGGATCTTACAGCAGGCGATGTATATAACGGACTTAACCTCCAGCTTCCGCTTTACATGAATGTAGCTGCCGAGTATGAACAGAATCTGCATAAAGATAAAGAGATAGTAAAAGCCGGAATGTTCTATTATCAGCTTGAAAGTCCTTTCGCAGAAGGCAGCGTTGTCCTTACCGATGATGAGATTAACGCTTTGATTCAGAAAAAACTCAGGATGAGCGGAATGTTTCTTGATGATCCGGGGGCTTATGAAAGTATCGATGGAGATCTTGCTGACATAGGTGCAAGTTCCGATACGATTCCTGCTTCTGTCAAAAAAGACGGAACATTAAAATCTTCAAGTGTACTGAGCCCTGAAGAAATGGACATTCTGGGAAAGTATGTTGATAAGAAGGTACGAAGTCTTTCGGGAGAAATAATGGAAGGCTATATCAGAAAAAATCCGGTTGTAAAGTCGGAGGAATATGCATGTACTTATTGTCCGTATTCGGAAATCTGTCCGTTTGATAAGGGAAGCGGAAACGAAAGGGAAATAAGGAAAATGGAAACTTCTGAAGCTATAGAGTGCATGAAGGAGCAAATTTACGGTAAATGAAATATACAGATGACCAGAGAAAAGTAATAGAACTTCATAACAGAAATCTTCTTGTTGCTGCTGCGGCAGGTTCGGGTAAGACTGCGGTTCTTGTCGAGAGAATAATCAGAATGATTTCTGAAGAGGGCGGAATTGATATAGACCGCCTTCTTGTTGTGACCTTTACCAAAGCGGCTGCAGCAGAGATGCGTGAACGAATCGGAAACGCTGTTATGAAAAAGCTTGAGGATGATCCGGAGAATGAGCATCTCCAGAGACAGTCAGCGCTTCTGCACCATGCAAGAATTTGTACCATAGACAGCTTTTGTCAGGATGTTCTAAGGAATAATTTTGAAAAAATCGGTCTGGACCCTGCTTTTCGTGTCGCCGATGAAAACGAAGTACGACTTATTCTTGAAGATACTCTTTCAGAAATAATTGAAGAGAGGTTCGGCGAGAATAACGAAGATTTTATTCATCTTGTAAAGTCGTATTCATCAAAAGGGACGGGAATTGAGCAGACTGTTTTCAGACTTTTGAATTTTGCCTTAAGTCATCCCTATCCGGAGAAATGGCTTAATATGTGCCTTGAGAATTACATGGCAGACAGTAAAGAGGAGTTTGACAATCTTGCGTTTGTAAAAGACTATGCTGATGATATGAAGCTTGTCCTTAATTCCTGTCTTGGCAAAGCACGCAGGGCCGTTGAGATCTGCTATATTCAGGACGGACCTCTTGAGTATGCAACGCGTATAGAAACAGATATTTCCTTCCTGGAAAGTATTCTTGAAAAAGAAGACTATGACGATTTTGCAGAGACTCTACTGTTATTTGATAAAGGCACCCTTGACAGAGTAAAGAATAAAAATGTTGATAAAAGTCTAAAAGACGGCGTAAGTTCAATTCGGAAAAAGTATCTTTCCGAAATAGACAAAATAAAAGAATGTCTGATGAAATCGGACGAGTTTATTCTTCTGTGCCGTGAATGCCGCGGAAGCATACAGGAACTGGTTAACATAACATTGGAACTGATGAAACGCTCCGCTGATAAGAAAAAAGAACTTGGGATAGTTGATTTCTCTGATATGGAGCATATGGCACTTAATCTTTTCATTGAGGAAAGAGACGGGAAATATTATCCTTCGGATATTGCCGTGGAATACAGGAAGTGTTTCGCGGAAATAATGATTGACGAATACCAGGATTCCAATTACGTGCAGGAGTATCTTCTTTCGGCAATTTCGGGAGAGGATGAAGGTAATTTTAACAGGTTCATGGTAGGAGATGTAAAACAGAGCATTTACAGATTCAGACAGGCAAGACCGGACCTGTTTCTTAAGAAATACAGGGATTATACGGAAGAAGACAGTACGAGACAGAAAATCGATCTTCATATGAATTTCCGAAGCAGAAAAGAAGTTCTTTTCTTTGTAAATGAAGTATTCTCCAAAGTTATGATGAGTAAGGTCGGAGGGATAGACTATGATGATAAGGCGGCGCTTTATCATGGCGCGACTTATTACCCGGAAACAGATAATGATGATTATATATCTGAAATGCATATAATAAGGCCTGAGAAAAATGAAAACGGAAAAGCTGTCCGGGTAAAGGCTGCAAAGCAGCGCGAACTTGAGGCGCGTCTTGTTGCAATGAAAATCAAGGATATGGTCGGGAAGTTCAATGTTTCTTCAAAAGAGAAAGACCCGGAAACCGGCGAAGAAAAGATGGTTTTCAGAAAGGCAAAGTACAGTGACATTGTAATTCTTCTCAGAGCAAGGGGAGAATTCGACCTTTTTAAGAACGAGCTCGAGAAATGCGATATTCCGGTCTGCGTTTCTTCCAAGGAAGGATATTTCAGGGCAGAGGAAGTATGTACAATGCTGTCTTTCCTTCAGGTAATAGATAATCCGCTTCTTGATATTCCTCTTTTCGGCATTCTTGTATCGCCGATAGGGGATTTTACGGAAAGGGAGGCTGCAGAGCTTAAACTGGCAGGGCAGAGAACACTCTACGAGAATCTTGCCCTGTATGCGAAATCCGGAAAGGATGAATTTGCAAGGAAGAAGGCAGGAAAACTTATAGAAATGATAGAAAGGTACAGGGATATGCTTACATATACCCCTGTTCATGAGCTTATTTCCTATGTTATCGAGGACAGCGGTTATAACCTGTATGTACTGTCCAAAAGCGGAGGAGAGGTCAGAAAAGCCAATCTTGATTTCCTTATAGAACAGGCCAAAAACTATGAGAAGACCTCTTTTTCCGGAATTTTCCACTTTGTCAGATACATAGAAAAGCTTAAGAAATACAGTATTGATATGGGCGAAGCCGATATTACAGATGAAAACGAGAATGTTGTAAGGATTATGACAATTCATGGCAGTAAAGGCCTTGAATTTCCGATATGCTTTGTATCGCTTCTTGGGAAGAACCTTCGTAAAAACGAAGGAATGGGAGCAATTTCGCTTAATTCCGAGCTTGGCGTCGGTATTGATTTTGTTCAGAAAAGCAGAAAACTTAAGGTGCCGAATCCTTTCAGGACTTATCTTGAAAAGGCTAATCTTAAGGAAAGTATGGGAGAAGAACTGAGAATTCTGTATGTTGCGCTTACAAGAGCAAAAGAGAAACTGATTCTTACGGGTTACTATGATGATTCTGAAACAGAGGAAAACTACTTTTTTGACTCCACGGAGGTTATGCCGGAGGATGTCCTCGAAGCAGCTTCCTATATGGATATTATAAGTCTTGCCCTCGGGGGAATGGACAAAAGGTCCTACAGGCTTCACCACTATACCGAAAAGGATATTACGCCATTCTCGGATTCGGGAAAAGAGCATGTCGATAAAAGAGCAAGATTTCTTATGACAGAGCCTTCAGAGGAGGTACTCGGTATTCTGAAGGAGAGACTTTCACGCGAATATTCGCATAAGGAGCTTACGGGACTTATTGCCAAGACTTCCGTAAGCGAACTGAAAATCGCGGCACTTGTGGAAGAGGGAGAAGCGGTTGACACTCTTTTCCCTGAAACCGAAAGAAAAGAATATATTCCCGGATTTGTTAAGAAACGTGAAAAGGGTGGAACTGAGAGAGGAAATGCATATCATAAGGTTATGGAACTTCTTTCCCTTGCGAATAAAGACAAGGACAGTATAACAAGGGAACTTGATGCTCTGGTTGAGGGCGGAAGACTATCTGAAGAATACCGCAGTTATGTTAACCTTTCAAAGCTTCTTTTTTTTCTTTCGACAGAAAGTGCACAAAGAATGAAAAGGGCGGGAGAAAACGGACGCCTGTTCAGGGAACAGCCTTTTGTACTCGGAATAGAAGCAAACAGAACAGGAATAGCTGTTCCTCCGTCTGAGACTGTGCTTGTTCAGGGAATAATCGATGCTTTCTGGGAAGAGGAAGACGGTATTGTTCTTCTCGATTACAAGACAGATGCCGTAAAGGAAGAGGGCGAGCTGATAGAAAGATACAGGACGCAGTTTGATTACTATACCGAGGCGCTTGAGAAAATCAGAAATAAGAGAGTGAAAGAAAGAATTATTTATTCATTTGCCCTTGGAAGGGAAATACGTCTTTAGTCCACTTCACTTCCTTTACATTAATCGGCGGCATTTTTGATGCTTAATATCGCTTTTTTCACAGGTGGAAGATTAATAATAACAATAGTTATTATTGCTTCCGGAATAATATACGATCCGTTGTAGATAAGAGTATAGGCAATCCCGGAAAGTCCGTCTGTTGCGTATGAGGTGAAAAAAATAAGTCCGGAAACAGCAGAGAAGAAGAACCTTGCGAGAGTTCCTGTGATATACCCCTGCGTAAGTCCGTGTTTTCTTTGCCTGAAAATGCCGGAGAGACCAAGTGCAGCAAAAGCAAGCGGGTAATCTATTATTACCTGCACCGGAGTAAGGAAAAAAGGATCAAGCACAAACTGAATAAGGCCGTAGGCAAGTCCGGAGACAAGACCGGCGCCAAGGCCGTAGAAGTAGCCTATAAGCGTAATCGGAAGCATGCTGAAAAAAGTTATGCTTCCGCCCATAGGCAATCTGAATATTTTGATGTAGGATAGAACGGTGGCAAGTGAAATTGCCGCTGCAGAATATACAAGATGTTTTATCCTTTTTGAGGCGTTTTTTTGCTCTGCTTTCATATTCATTCCTCATGATTTGAATATATAATAGTGTAGTTTATGTTACAGAAACCGGTGTGTCAATTTTTTTATCTGCCGGGACGGAGTTTATTATGAATAATTCGAAAAATGTGTTATATAAAATTCTTGATGTATTTCTTCCTCTTTTGATTTATTATCTTGCATCAAGTATTGTATCACTCGGGGCAAGTACACTTATCCGTAATATTGCAGAAGGGAAGGGAGAAGCCGGCGTTTTCTGGCTTTATAACAATGCGCAGGCGGTAAACGCAATTTGTAATGGTATAGGCATGATTATCGGCGTTTTATTTCTGCGCGTGCATTTTGTATCGGAGGTATGTGCAAAGGGAGAAGTTGTAAGGTCATACAAATGGAGAATTTTCCGTTCGGCTTCCCATGAAGGCGCAAAGAAAATAAAGGCACTCGGATGGGATTTGTACATCCCGGTTATTCTTTCTGTAGCATTTGCCTTTTTTGCAAATTCTGTTTTCTCCATATTGAATAATCTCATTAATGACAGCGTGTTTGAAGAGGTTGCGTCAGGTCAGTTCTCTGTTTCCGTTTTGTGGGGAGTAGTTCTTTTCGGAATTGTTTCGCCTGTCTCCGAAGAGATAGTGTTCAGGGGTGTTCTTTTAAACAAAATAAGCAGGTATACAGGAAGAATTTCAGGTGTTATTCTGTCATCATTTCTTTTTGGACTTATGCATTTTAACCTTGTTCAGGGGGTATATGGTTTTCTGATGGGAATATTGTTTGCAGAAGCCTATATTGTGTTTGACTGTTTTGCGGTTCCGGTAATAATGCATTCACTTGCGAATCTTTGCATTTATCTGGGAACGGTGCTCGGAATCTATTCGGAGAAGAGCCTGTATGTGATAATCCCGGTTTCTGCTGTATTTACTATTCTCGGTATTGTGCTTCTTATCAAAAAGAGAAATGGCAAATCCGAGAAAGTATGATAAAATACATCTGAGGGGACAAATTTTTAGGAGGTATAGAAATGAGCGTTAGCGAAATGTTTCCGTTTCTGGATACAGAAACAGGTCTTTCATATGCTGCAGACGATGAAGAGTTATATACGGAAATCGTCCAGAGCTATGCATATGATTCTCAGGAAGAAGAATTAAAGGAAGCCTATGAAGGCAAGGATTGGAAAAACTTTGCTGTAATATGGCATGGTATTAAGAGTACTTCACTTACAATCGGGGCAACCGAATTGTCTGCAAAAGCGAAAGAGATGGAATTTGCCGGTAAAGAAGAAAATGTGGCTCTTATAATGGAGAAACATGAGACTTATTACAAGGAATATATTGATCTTCTTGCAAAACTCAGAGATATTGTGGAAGCTCCCGAAGATTAGATTGATTATGCATAAATGTTGATGTATAATTGTTGGGCACGCTTTGGCGTAGTTTATTTGTTTTTCGGAGGTTTTGGTCATGAGTGACACACAAGAAAAGAAGGGCGGCTGGCGCGAGAATAAATGGGTCCGCGGAGCAATTCCCGCACTTCTTCTTCACTGCAGTATCGGTACGGTTTATTGCTGGTCAACATTTTCAGGTGAAATCGCAAATTATATCGGTTCTACTTCAAGTGCGGTAGGCTGGGCATTTTCACTGGCAATTTTCTTCCTTGGTATGTCAGCGGCATTCCTTGGAGACGTTGTTGAAAAGAATATTCATAAATCGTCTCTTATTGCAACAATTTGTTTTACAGTTGGTATGGTAGGAACCGGCTTTGCTATTATGATTAAGTCGCTGCCCCTTATTTTCCTTTTCTACGGATGCATAATGGGTATCGGACTCGGAACCGGATATCTTTCACCTGTTAAGACTCTTATGCTCTGGTTTAAGGATAAGAAAGGTCTTGCAACCGGACTTGCGGTTGCCGGATTCGGTGCTGCAAAAGCTATTGCAACACCTATCATGCAGGCAATTCTTAATCATTTTTCTGAGTTTGATGCAGAGGGTAATGTAGTTTCTACAAATCCCGCACCTATGTTTTTCATTATGGGAGCTGTTTATCTTGTAATGATGTTTGTAGGACATCTTCTTCTTAAGAAGCCTTCTGACTGGGTTGAGCAGCATTCCGAGGGCGGAATCAAAGAGTTTTTCTCAACACTTGCAAGCAACTTCAAAACCTCATTTGGTAATAAGACTTTTATCGGTATCTGGATTATGTTCTACATCAATATTACCTGCGGACTTGCTCTTATTTCTCAGGAAAAGCAGATTTTTACTGCTGTAGGACTCAGCCTTAGTGTATGTGCTACACTCGGAACTGTTACAGCAATTGCAAATGCTGCAGGACGTCTTGGTTTCTCTGCATGGGCTGATACACTTAAAGACAGAAATACAATTTATAAGCTTATCTTTATTCTTTCAATTGTTCTTACAGGTGCAACAATTCTTACAAGGGGAATTGAAAAAGGTGCTACGGTATTCGCACTTGCAGTTCTGTGCGTGGCACTCCTTATTATGGTAAATGCCGGATACGGCGGTGGTTTCTCAAATGTTCCCACACTTCTTTCCGATCATTTCGGAATGGGAAAGATTTCTTCGGTTCACGGTATGTGTCTTTCAGCGTGGGCATTTGCAGGACTTACAGGTAACCAGGTTGCAAATCTTATTGTTACTCATACAGGAACAAAGGAAACAGCCAATAACCCTGTTGGATATCAGAATGTTCTTTATTTCACAATTGTTCTGTATATCATCGCACTTATTGTATGCTGTCTGATGGTACCCAAGCTTAACAATAAAAAAGACAAGAAAAAATAATTCCTGTCGTGGTAAGATATAAAAAAGGGCTGTAGAATTACAGCCCTTTTTTTATTTATTTGTAACAGTGTAAGAAGATACATTCAGGAAGGTTTCACCGTCAATCTGTAAAGCGCATGGATGATCAAATTCGACTGTTATGCTGCTTCCGGAGAAAACGCTTACGTTTTTCTTGTAGACATGTTCACCATTAAAGATAGAAGGAAAATCCATAAGTGTTCCTATTCGGCCTTTGGTATGGAAAATCATTACGGAGTTTGTTTTGTCAGCATTGAGTCTGTCCTGTTTGGGTGTTGCCATCATTCCGCCGCCGTAGAAGCGACCGTGCATTGTCGGAGCAAGCCAGGCCTTTTCAAACTGATAACTCATATTGTCAACCTGAATGTGAGCATCAACCGGTTTAAAGTGGAAGAGAAGACCCTTGATAGCAATTCCTGCGTAATTTATTTCTTCAACCTGAGTTTCGCGAAGCTTGTCACCTACCTCGCAGCAATAACCGTCTATTCCGAAACCTACACCGTTAATAAATCGATATGTTTCGCCGTTTACGGTTACCTTGGGAAGATTCGTAAGATATCTGTTCATGAGGACGAGTTCTCTTTTATCGGGATGTTCTGCAACGTCGCGATAGAAGTCATTGCCGCTGCCTACAGGATAGTAGTAAATATTCTTGGTCGGAATGTTATCGCCGAGTGAATTGGCAAGATGAAAAAGAGTTCCGTCGCCGCCGCAGATAATCGGATATGTTTCTTCCGGAAGGGTAGCAATATATTCTTTCATGTCATGAATTGTAGTAAGGTCTTTGAAAGTAAGCTCGTTTCCCGTAAGGAGCGTTTTGAGCTCAAGGACTTTTTCATTACCATGACCGTTTGCGGCTTTTGGATTATAAAGAATTACGTATTCCATTTCCCACCTCCAAAATTAACAAATATATTTTACCCCTGCCAAATCTCTTTTTCAAGGTTTGTATATTTTATTATTTATGGTAAGGTTCACCTGCCTTGATTCTGTAGGCACGGTATATCTGTTCAAGGAGAATTACGCGCATAAGCTGATGCGGAAAGGTCATCCTTGAGAAGCTGAGTTTAAGATTTCCTTTCTCCTTTATTTCTTTTGAGATTCCGAGGGAACCGCCGATAATGAACTGGATATGGCTTTTGCCGCTGTTTTCGATTTGCACCAGGGTTTTTGAAAGTTCAGGGCTTGTTTTCTCTTCGCCTTCAATGCAAAGAGGAATTAGGAAGGCATCGTCATCAATGTATTTCAGAAGACGTTCTCCTTCTTTTTCAAGTATTAGTTCTTCCTCGTGAGAAGTGGCGTTGTCGGGAGTTTTCTCATCCTTTACTTCGATTATTTCGAGCTTTGCATAGCGGCTTAGTCTTTTGGCATATTCCGAAACAGCGTCAGAATAAAATTTTTCTTTGATTTTTCCTACCGTGAGTATATCGATTTTCATTGGAAATGCTCCTTTTCTTTGTCATATATTATAACAAACTCTTGAAAAAAATGGGGTTTGGGTATTAAATATAGAGGATGTATTAAAATTGAAAGGACACACACATGGAACACCTGATTATTCCCAAGGATTATCATTCGGAACTCAATCTTCACGATACACAGGTAGCCATTAAAACTGTAAAAGATTTCTTCCAGAATCTTCTTGCAGAAAGATTAAGACTTCTTCGCGTATCTGCACCTTTATTTGTTGACCCGGATTCGGGACTTAATGATAATCTGAATGGAGTTGAAAGACCTGTTTCTTTTGGGATAAAAGAGCAGAATGATAAAAATGCCGAAATCGTTCATTCACTTGCAAAATGGAAAAGATATGCATTAAAACGTTACGGTTTTTCAAAGGGTGAAGGTCTATATACAGATATGAACGCCATAAGGCGTGATGAAGATACAGACAATATTCATTCGATTTTTGTCGACCAGTGGGACTGGGAGAAGATAATTGAGAAGGAAGACAGAAACCTTGATACACTTACTGCTGTTGTAAGACAGGTTTACAGTGTTCTTCGGAAAACAGAGAAGTATCTTTCGATTCAATATGATTATATTCATGAGATTCTTCCACAGGATATCTTCTTTGTTACAACGCAGGAACTTGAAGATATGTTCCCCGATAATACTCCCAAGGAGAGAGAGTATTATATTACAAAAGCAAAAGGCGCCGTATGTATAATGAAAATCGGTGATGTTCTTGAGAGCGGTGAACGCCATGACGGAAGAGCTCCTGACTATGATGACTGGGATCTGAATGCAGATATACTTGTATATTATCCTGTTCTTGATATTGCGCTTGAACTTTCATCAATGGGAATAAGAGTAGATGAGAATTCGCTTAGAGAACAGCTTAAGAAAGCGGGATGCGAGGACAGAGAAAACCTTCCGTTCCAGAAGGCTGTTTTAAACAAAGAGCTTCCGTATACGATAGGCGGAGGAATAGGTCAGTCCAGAATATGTATGTTCTTCCTTAGAAAAGCACATATCGGTGAGGTTCAGTCTTCGATATGGCCGGAAGAAATTGTAAAAGAATGTGAGAAAAACGGGATTTCACTTTTGTGAAACCCCGTTTTTTATCGGATATTATTTTTTCAGGAAATCCATCTGCCTGCTTATTTCCTCGGGAACAGGAAGCCCACAATTCTGAATCTTCTTAATCACACCCTCAAGTCTGTGAATGTCCTGACCGTTATGAAGCTTGAAGTAATCGATTTCGCTCTTGTACATCGGATTTGCACCGAGTTTTTCACGTATTCCCTTGGGGAACGGACAGTACTTGAACATTATCTTACGGACAACTCTGTTAAGTCTCGGTGAACCGGCACCTTCGTAGAATATCCATTGCAGATAATCACGCACAAACATTTCGCGATAACTGTTCTTGGCTCTTTGAAGAGCTGTCTTTATTTTCTCCTTTGTATCCGGAGAAAGCTCATTATTCTTACGGTAGAACTGTATATAGTCGAAATACTCGCTTGTAAGCGAAGGGTCTGAAACGTCGTTCCAACGTGCACCTTGAACTCTTTTGCACATTTCCCAACGGAATTCACCTGTCATTCTTGCGATAAGTGTTCTTATTTCTTCCTGACAGAGAATGGGAAGCATCATTCTTGCGGGAGTTGTACGTTTTCTTCCCTCGATTTCCTGCCATAATGCACCTCTGACACCGACATTCGGCATGAGGATTATGTTCGGTATTACTTCGAGCTGAACATTGTCGTGATTAATGCCGGCCTCGGGAAGGGTGAAAAGATTATCACGGTAAAATGCTTTGAAATCGACATTTCTGATAAAAGCTATCGCTTCTCTTATCTTTTCTACTGTTGCAAGACTCTCCGAAGGCTTGTGAATACAGTTGTTATCGGAGAAAAAAGGACAAAAGGCGGAAATACGACCTGTTGTTATCTTGTTTACGGACGGGAACATGTTCTGAAGTTCGTACATTACACGGCCTGCCGGGTCACGATACATTTTTTTCTCCATTTCCGGAGAAATTTTGTTCGCTACCTTAAGTTCGTGCAGGTACTGAACATAATCTGTTTCAAATTCATTTCGGCTGGGATCTTTTTTGCCTTCATAAATTGCCTTAAGCCAACCGTAGAAGGTGAAAACAGAAGAATGATTGAGATTTATCAGATCATCACAGACGGACAGCATATCGGCTGTGTTTTCTTTGCCGGCAAGTTTCTCATCTATGAAACCAAAGAGCAGGAAAAGCTTAACCGAAGCCGGAATATTTCTGTCTTTCATGCTGTACTGGAACGCGGGAGTATACATTTCATAGAAAGCCAGAGTCAGTCGTTTCCTTAAGGAAATTGCATAATCCTCTGTTGAGGCTTTGTCTGAAAGAGCAATGTAATCTTCAAGGTCCTGAAGGAAATCCTCGCGTTTTTCGCCCGGATAATCGCTGTATTCCATAATTTCTGCGGCGGAATTTTCAAGAATCGAAGAGGCTTCCGAAGTTTCTTCGATTACGGGGGAATTCATTGCCTTCTCGATTTCCTGTCTGTAAGATGCAATTCGTTTCTGGTAAAGTGCTCTGTCGATTGAGGGTTGCCCTTCCATCTGAATAACGATTTTGCTTATTTCTGCGCCGAGAGACATCGTATCCGCATGCTTTTTCGCGAGCTGTATGCAAAGAGAAGTGTACAAATCAAACAAATCGTTCTCGCTGCTGTTCAAAAGAATGTACGCATAATCGTTCTGGTAATCTGCAAGAAGCCCTAAGTATTCATGCACCTTGTGAATATCTTCGGAGGCTTTGGCGATGAAACCGTAAGTAAAATCGGGATGATCGTGAAAAAGAGCATTTCTTGTCTCGGGAGAAATGTCACGTATTGTTTCGTAATAGGCTGAAAGATAATCCGGAATAATGTCGGCCGCCTGAAAGGGAGCAAGTTCCTCTGCTCCCTGAAGTGTCTTGGGCGTTACGCCGTTCTGGGCACAGAGAATAGTATAGTTGCTATAGAAATTCTGAATTCCCTGATAAAAGCTGTTGCAATTATAGGTCTGCAGAATGCTGTCATCGAGAATTTCGCAAATCTGCTTGCAAATCGAAATTGCCATAAGGCTTGAAAGATCGGCAGTTCGAAGCTTCTCTTTGAGTTCTTCCGGGGAAGACACGTCATATTTGATTACTGTTGTGGCGTCTGAAGCTGTATATGTATAGAAAGAATAGCCGTGGAAAAAATCAAAAAGACCGGGAACATCACCTTTGCCGAGGAAAATGTCGCCCTTTTCGGAAGAACCGATAACGGATCCCTGCGAAATAAGTAAAAGATACTTTACGGGTTCACCCTTTCGAAAGAGAATTTCGCCCGGAGAAAAAGCTAATTGTTCCATATTTTGTACCCCATTTCCCGCGCCCTGCCCCCCTGTTTGCATGAACGCGATTACAGTCAATATTATACTATAAAAATGCCGAAAAATAAAGGAATATGAACTTTTCCCGAAAATGATATTTGTGTCATATTTGCCTTGAAGGATGAGTAAAGTTATGTTACCATAATATAAGTATGGGGGATTCTATCTCTATGCTGAAATTTGTTCGAAAGGCGGTTTCGAAAATGGAGGCTGAAGGAACTGAAAAAACGGTTCTTAAGTACAGGGAAGACGTTGCAAAACTGGCAAAATACATCCCCTGGCTTGAGTCCAAAAAAGGAAACGATGTATCGTCTGTATATATGGCCGACAGTGTCTCCGGACATGGGTTTTCATTCCCGGTTTTTGATTCGACACTTATGTCATTTATTGAAGAGGCAAAGGGAAGTGTTCTCATTAATGAGAATTATGCTTACACGTATACAAGAAATTCCATACAGGACGTTTCTGATGAGAAACTGATTATCGAGAACGCAGCGATACAGAATATAAAAGATGTCTGTGATATTTTTTCCAGATACATACTCGGCGGTTGCACAAAGGCAAGAATCTGGAACGAAGGCGTGGACAAGCAGATTTTTCTGCTGGCATTGAATAAACTCAGGGAATTGATAGAATTTTGGGATAAACCGCTGTCGTAAGAGGCAGTGTCAATAACAAGGGGAAAAACTATGGGAGAAAAATCAGTTCAGAAAAGGGAATATATCATCGAAAAAGCAAGAAAGGTTTTCTCTGAGAAGGGATACCGCAGCGTGACGATGAAAGATATAGTTGAAGAGTGTGGTATAAGCAGAGGCGGGTTGTACCTTTATTTCGACAGCACAAAGGAAGTTTTCGAGGCGGTTCTTCAAAGTGAAGCCGCAAAGGCGGAAGATAATTTTGCATCTGAGATAAAGGATGCGGATACGGCAACGGATATTCTCACAATCTTTCTTCGTGAACAGAAAAAAGAAATTCTGAGAAAGAAAAATTCGCTTACTGCCGCTATATACGAATACTATTTTGACAGCGCAGTATCCAAGAAGAGCAACGGATACAAGAGTAATTTTGAAGGCAATGTCAAAATTCTCGGAACACTTATCGAAGGCGGCGTAAAAAGCGGCGAATTCGTGTGTGAGGATCCGAAGGGCATGGCAAAGCATATCATGCTCGTAATTGAAGGACTTAAGGCTTCTTCCTGTACTATGGGAATCACAGAAGATGCAGTAAATAAAGAAATACTGATCATTATGTCGAGTCTTGTGGAAGAAGAATAAGCATAATAAATATTATTTTTTAACGGAGGATATGGAAATGGGTCTCGTGAGACGCGTTTACGTAGAGAAGAAAGAACCCTTCGCTGTTAAAGCCAAAGAGCTTATGGGCGATATCAAAGGGTATCTTGGGGTAAAGAGTGTTACAGGGGTACGCGAATTTATTCGCTATGATATTGAAAATGTATCGGAGGAGATTTTCGAGAGGGCTTGTACCACTGTTTTTTCCGAACCACCCGTGGACGATTTGTATAAGGAGACCATCGAAGTACCTGTGGGGGCAAGAGTATTTTCGGTTGAATTCCTTCCCGGTCAGTTTGATCAGAGAGCCGATTCTGCAGTGCAGTGCGTGAAATTCCTTAAAGAGGATGAGGAGCCTGTCATCAGAACAGCTGTTACATACATGATTATCGGTGATATAACAGATGAACAGTTTGACAGCATTAAGAACTACTGTATCAATCCTGTTGATTCAAGAGAGTGCGGCGAGGTAAAGCCGGATACTCTTATTGTAAGTTATGACGAGCCGGCAGACATTGTGATTCTTGACGGCTTTACGGATATGAAAGAGGAAGAACTGAAGGAACTTTATGATTCGCTTTCTCTTGCAATGACCTTTAAGGATTTTCTTCATATCAGAAATTATTTCCTGAATGATGAAAAGAGAAATCCTTCGATGACTGAAATCAAGGTACTTGATACCTACTGGTCAGATCATTGTCGCCATACCACTTTTTCTACAGAACTTAAGAAGGTTTCTTTTGATGACGGCTATTACAGAAAGCCCATTGAAGATACCTATAACAAATATATCGAAGCAAGAGATGTCCTGTACAAGGGAAGAGATGACAAGTTCATCTGCCTCATGGACCTTGCACTTGTCGGCATGAAAAAACTTCGTGCAGAAGGCAAGCTTGAAGATATGGAGAAATCCGATGAGATTAACGCCTGCTCAATTGTTGTTCCCGTGGAGATTGACGGCAGGGAAGAAGAATGGCTCATTTTCTTCAAGAATGAGACACATAATCATCCTACCGAGATTGAACCGTTCGGTGGTGCTGCGACCTGTCTTGGCGGTGCAATAAGAGATCCTCTTTCAGGAAGAGGTTATGTATATCAGGCAATGAGAATTACCGGAGCTGCAGATCCCACAAAGCATGTTTCAGAGACGCTTAAAGGTAAGCTTCCTCAGAAGAAGCTCGTAAGAGGAGCTGCAAGCGGATATTCTTCATACGGCAATCAGATTGGTCTTGCGACAGGATATGTAAAAGAAGTTTATCATCCGGATTATGTTGCAAAGAGAATGGAAATCGGTGCGGTTATGGGTGCTGCTCCGAGAAAACAGGTAATAAGAGAGAATTCGGATCCCGGAGATATCATTATTCTTCTCGGAGGAAGAACGGGGCGTGACGGCTGCGGCGGTGCAACCGGAGCGAGCAAGGTACATACTACAAAATCCCTTTCGACATGCGGCGCAGAAGTACAGAAGGGAAATGCACCTACAGAAAGAAAAATCCAGAGACTTTTCAGAAGACCCGAAGTTACTTCGATTATTAAGAAATGTAATGATTTTGGTGCCGGTGGTGTAAGTGTTGCAATAGGAGAACTTGCAGACGGACTTACAATCGATCTTGATAAGGTTCCCAAGAAATATGCCGGTCTTGACGGTACAGAACTTGCAATATCAGAGTCACAGGAAAGAATGGCTGTTGTAGTCGATCCTTCTTCAGTTGATAAATTCCTCGGATATGCGATGGAAGAGAACCTTGAGGCAGTTGTGGTTGCTACTGTTACAAAGGAACCAAGACTTGTTCTTAACTGGAGAGGAAAGGAAATCGTTAATTTAAAGAGAGCTTTCCTTGATACAAACGGAGCGCATCAGGAAACAGAGGTTGAAGTGGATATGCCTTCCAAGGAAGACAGATACTTTGACACATACAGCATTCCTTCTGTTGAAAAGGCTGTCAAAGAAGGAAAGTATGATGAAGCATTTATTAATATGCTTTCGGATCTCAATGTATGTTCCCAAAAGGGACTTGTTGAGATGTTTGACTCTTCAATCGGAGCAGGTTCGGTGCTCATGCCTTACGGTGGTAAGTATCAGCTTACGGAAACTCAGACAATGGTTGCAAAGCTTCCTGTTCTTGAGGGCAAGACCGATACCTGTACAATGATGAGCTATGGATTTGATCCTTATCTTTCAAGCTGGAGCCCTTATCACGGTGCAATTTATGCCGTAACAGAGTCATTGTCGAAGATTGTAGCTTCCGGCGGTGATTATAAGAAGGTCAGATTTACTTTCCAGGAATATTTCAGAAGAATGACCGAAAGTCCAAGAAGATGGAGCCAGCCTTTTGCAGCTCTTCTCGGTGCATTTGATGCGCAGATTGGATTCGGACTTCCGTCAATAGGCGGTAAGGATTCGATGTCCGGAACATTTAACGATATCGATGTTCCTCCGACACTTGTTTCTTTTGCGGTTGATGTTTCAAAGCTTCAGAATATTATTTCTCCTGAGCTTAAGAAAGCCGGAAATGTTCTTGTGAAGTTTGATATAACAAAAGACGAATATGATATACCTGTCTATGAAAAAGTAGCAGAAACTTATGATTATATTCTCGGTCTTATGGAGAAGGGACTTGTAAAGTCTGCTTATTCCGTAGATTCCAAGGGTGTGGCAGCTGCTGCAGCAAAGATGTCATTCGGAAACGGATTTGGCGTCAGCTTCGCAGATGATTTATCGGAAAGAGATATCTTTGGTAACAGTCTTGGCGCAATTCTTATTGAAACCGATGCTGATACTGCAAAAGAAGCATGTGGAAGATTAGAGGCTGCTTTTGTCGGAACAGTAACCGATAACGGAACCTATACATATAAGGGCTTGACTGTTTCCGCAGATAAGGCACTTGATGCTTGGAAAGGAACACTTAACAAGGTATTTCCTTATACTTCTACAGACGGAAAAGAAAAAGAAGACAGACCTCTTTACGATAAAGGAAATGTGTACGTATGCAGAAACAAGGTTGCAAAACCTACTGTATTTATTCCTGTATTCCCGGGAACAAACTGTGAGTATGACAGTATGAAAGCATTTAAGAGAGCCGGTGCTGATGTTATTACAAAGGTATTCCGTAATAATTCTGCAGAGGATATCAGGTCTTCGGTTGATGAATTCGAGAAGTCGATAGGAAAAGCTCAGATTATTATGTTCCCCGGCGGATTCTCTGCCGGTGATGAACCTGACGGCTCTGCAAAGTTCTTCGCAACTGCTTTCAGAAACGAAAGAATGAAAGAAGCTGTTTCGAAACTTTTAAATGAAAGAGACGGTCTTGCACTCGGAATCTGTAATGGTTTCCAGGCACTAATTAAACTCGGACTTGTTCCTTACGGTGAGATTGTCGGACAGAAGGAAGATTCTCCGACACTTACCTTTAATACAATTAACCGTCACATTTCCAAGATGGTATATACAAAGGTTGTTACCAACAAATCTCCATGGCTTATGGGAGCAGAACTCGGCAAAACGTATGTAAATCCTGCTTCCCACGGTGAAGGACGATTTGTAGCAAATCCCGAATGGATTAAGAAGCTGTTCGAGAACGGACAGGTTGCCACTCAGTATGCGGATTTGAACGGAAATGTATCGATGGACGAAGAGTGGAATATTAACGGTTCTTATGCAGCAATTGAAGGAATTACCTCTCCTGACGGAAGATGCCTTGGAAAAATGGCACATTCCGAAAGACGCGGAGATGGCGTAGCGATTAACATTTGCGGCGAACAGGATATGAAGATTTTTGAATCCGGAGTAGCATATTTCAGGTAAAGTATGAAGAGCAGATTAATTTCGGCAAAAGAAATGAAAATGCTGGTTTTCAGTGTGGCCATGGCTTATCTTATCTGCGCTGTAATCTGTTTCTTCCATATCAGGGATGTAAGGGGAACCTTTGCAGAACAGATAGAGGAAGATATTGGAGAAAGCGTAGATCAGATTGAGTCACTTTCGCAGGATTTCTTTTATGATCTGGACACATATGTGAGAGAGTGCAGCAGGGAATTAGAGACAGAAGAGAATCTTTCGGTCTCTTATATTGGTGCAATCCTTTCCGGAATTGAGAAGGGACCTCATGTTGAAAGGGCAATTTATGTCCGAAATGATATAATCTATACTCCTTCCGGAATAGTTATCAGTGAAACGGTAAATAGATTCTGGGAGGATACCAAAAAAGGAAATCTTACCAGGATGCATATTGCTCCGAGTGTAATCAGGGATAATGCGTACAATATTGTAGTTCCTGTTCCGATCAAGGAGAAAAGCGGACAGACAGGATATGTTGTTGCGGTATATGATCCCACTCTTTTCTTCGATGAGCCTATGTTTGACAGAATGAAGAGTGAGAATGCTTTGTTCCTTGTCGGAAAAGACGGCGTTATTCTTGATGAAAGTGTGAATTCAGATTTTGATATAGACAACAACAAAATGAAGGATCCGGACATGCTGGTAAGAACACTGTTTCTTGCAGGCGACAATACTGAATCCAAGAAGTCAATACAGACAATAAGGAATTCCTTCTTTAATAAGAATCACAGAATGGTATATATAAAAAGTCCTGCACTTGACGGAGATGAGGTATATATCAATACACTTGTTATGAACGATATTGACGAGGCTGCTATTGTAGTATTTACCGATTTTTCAAAAAGACTTGCCAAGACTGATTTCTTTGTCGGAAAGACCTGGATTGTACTTCTTATCATTATTGTAATTACACTGGCCGGAAACCTTGTTGTATGGAAATATTTACAGTCATCAACGGTTAGAATAGAGAGAATGGCTTATGTGGATGATGTCACAAAAGGCAAGAATCTCAATTTCTTCCGTCAGGAAGCTGCTCATATTATCATGACCAACCAGGAAGTACCTTTTGTAATTCAGAGATTCGATATAGCCAATTTCCGATATCTGAATGAGGCCTACGGTCATATGAGAGCTGATGAAGTACTTAAGGCCTGTATCGATATCTATACCAGTATGTATTCGGAAAAAGAGCTTTGTGTCAGAATGAGCTCAGACCAGTTCCTTACGCTTACCGTAAATGATATTGATATTAAGGATAAGAGAGAGAGGTATGTTGAGGCTCTTAACCATTATTCTCATGAGAAGGGAATAAAATATCCGATTAATCTTAAATTTGGTGTATATCAGGTCAGAAAGAGCGACCATGATATCGATATAATGATAGACAGAGCAAATGTTGCCAGAAAGTCTCTCCTTCATTCCAAGAATGAGCATGTGGCTTATTACACGGATGCCATCATTCAGGACATGAGAAAAGTGGAGAATATCGAAGCAAGCAAGCAGAAGGCTCTCGAAACGGGAGAGTTTAAGGTATATCTTCAGGCAAAATGGGATATTATTAACGATCATGTTGCCGGAGCTGAAGCTCTTGTCAGATGGATAAAAGAAGACGGAAACATGGTATTCCCCGATGAATTCATTCCGATTTTTGAGGAAAACGGATTCATTGAGCAGCTTGATTTCTATATGCTTGAAAGTGTCTGCAGGAGAATGGCCGAGGTTAAAAAAGAAGGCGGAACGATTTACCCTGTATCCGTTAACCAGTCAAGAGTACTTCTTCATAATCCGGATTATCTTGATAAGATTCGCGAGATATTTACGAAGTATGATATTCCGAGAGACTTTGTGGAACTTGAAGTAACAGAAACGTCTCTTGCCGATAATAAGGAACATATGGTAGAGGTTCTTAAGGAACTTAAGGATGAGCATGTAAGACTCGATATGGATGACTTTGGTTCGGGTTATTCATCACTTAATCTTCTTAAAGATATGCCTTTTGACGTACTTAAGATTGACAGAGAATTCTTCAGTGAATCAATTACGTCCGAGTCTTCGACACTTATTCTCAGGAAGATTATTGAGATGGCAGACGGACTTGGAATTGAAGTTATCTGCGAAGGTGTTGAGAATCAGGACCAGGTTGATCTTCTTAAGGATCTTGGATGTAAGAGGGTTCAGGGATACTTCTATTCAAGGCCGATTCCGATGGAAGATTATATTAAGAAGTATTGTAAGCCATGAATAAAGTGAATTATCAAAAGGAGCTTGAGAAGCTTCTTGGTTGTGAGGAAAATTACGGAAAAAGACTTCTATTACATAGCTGCTGCGCTCCCTGCAGCAGCTATTGTCTTCGTTATCTGCGGGAATTTTTTCGAATAACGGTTTTCTACTACAATCCCAATATTACAGAGAAAAAAGAATACGAGAAGCGTGAAGCGGAAGAGAAAAGACTTATTGAAATATACAATAAGGACGAAGCCTCCGGTTTTACAATTGATGTTATGGATGCGCCTTATGATCCGGGACGCTTTACTATCGGTGCCCAAGGTCTTGAAGATGAACCTGAAGGCGGTAAAAGGTGTGAGATGTGTTTCAGACTGAGGCTTTCTGTGTGCGGCGAATATGCACTCAGAGGGAAATATGACTTCTTCGGAACAACACTTACAATCAGTCCGCTTAAAAATGAGCAGCTGATTAATGAAATTGGTCTTGCGCTTTCGCGCGAGATAGGTGTATCCTACCTTGTATCGGATTTCAAAAAGAAGAACGGATACAAAGAATCCGTGGAGCTGTCTAAAAAGTATGATTTATACAGACAGAACTACTGCGGCTGTATATATTCCAGAATAAGTAGAGAAAGGGAAAAACATGAAATTTTTTCTTGAACTGATTTCAAATGAAATGGCAAAGGCTTTTGAAGAAGCAGGATATGATAAGAATATGGGAAAGGTACAGCTCTCAAGCAGACCTGACCTTTGCGAATATCAGTGTAACGGAGCTATGGCAGGTGCAAAGATTTATCATAAGGCGCCTATCATGATTGCAAATGATGTTTGCGCAAAACTTTCGGGAAGCGTTGTTTTTTGCGAGGCTAATGCTGTAAATCCGGGATTTATCAACCTTAAAGTAAATCCTGAATTTGTTGCTTCTTACCTTGAGCAGATGGCAAATGAAGACAAATTTGGTCTTGAAGCTCCCGAAAAAGTTAAGAATATTATTGTAGATTACGGCGGACCGAATGTTGCAAAGCCTCTTCATGTCGGACATTTAAGAAGTGCAATTATCGGAGAGAGTATTAAGCGAATAGGAAGATACATGGGTCACAATGTTATCGGAGATATTCATCTTGGTGACTGGGGACTTCAGATGGGCCTTATTATGCACGAGCTTTTTTTGAGAAAACCCGAACTTCCTTATTTTGATGATGGCTTTGAGGGCGATTATCCTTCCGAAGCGCCTTTTACAATTTCGGAACTTGAGGAAATATATCCTACTGCAAGCGGTAAGTCCAAGGAAGACGAAGAGTACAAAAAAGCTGCAATGGAAGCAACCTTTAAGCTTCAAAGCGGTGTAAGAGGTTATAGGGCTCTTTGGAAGCATATTCTTAATGTTTCGGTTGAAGATCTTAAGAAAAATTACGATAAGCTTAATGTCGAATTTGATCTGTGGAAGGGGGAGTCCGATGTCCAGGATATTATCCCCGATATGGTCGATTATATGAAAAAGGGCGGATATGCGTATTTAAGTGACGGCGCTCTTGTTGTTGACGTAAAAGAAGATACCGATACAAAAGAGGTACCTCCCTGTATGATTCTTAAGTCTGACGGGGCATCTCTTTACAATACAACCGACCTTGCCACAATTAAGGACCGTGTTGAGAAGTACAATCCGGACCAGCTTATTTATCTTACAGATAAGAGACAGGACCTTTATTTTGAGCAGGTATTCCGCTGCGCAAGGAAAACAAAGCTGATAGGTGAAGACAAGGAACTCGTTCACGTAGGCTTCGGTACAATGAACGGAAAAGACGGCAAACCGTTTAAGACACGTACCGGCGGAGTAATGAGGCTTGAATACCTTATTGCCGAGATACGCGAAGAAATGATGAGGAAAATTCTTGACGGACATGCAAAGGATGAGAAGGAAGCCGAGGAGATTTCCGAAATTGTGTCTCTTGCTGCAATTAAGTACGGTGATTTGTCCAACCAGGCAAGTAAGGATTATATTTTTGATATTGACAGGTTTACCTCTTTTGAAGGAGATACAGGCCCGTATATTCTCTATACAATAGTACGAATCAAATCAATTCTTGCAAAATACGAGAGTGAAGGCAAAAAAGCAGAGTTATGTAAACTTTTGCCGCCTGTTAATGAGGCTGAAAAGGCACTTATGCTTCTCCTTACAGGCTTTAATGAGATGATTACCGGTGCATACAAAGAGGTTGCACCTCACAAAATCTGTGCATTTATTTATGATATTTCAAATGCATTTAATCATTTCTATCATGAGACGAAGATTTTGACCTGCGAAGACGAGAAGAGAAAAGAAAGCTATATTGCTCTTCTTATGCTTGTAAAGAGAGAACTGGAGACATCAATTGATCTCCTTGGTTTTGCTGCTCCCGACAGGATGTAATTATGATTGACAAAGAACATTTTCTCCCACTTGAATATTTTAAGAAAACAAGTTATCTCGGAAGTATTTCGGGCCTTCGTTTTTCTATCGGAAAATACGTGCCCGAAGACTCCGAGGAGAAATTTCTTCGCGTGGAATATTGGGAAGGACCTTTTGCAAAACACAAAACCCCGGCAGACAAAATTTCCTGTGAAGATTTTCCTTTTTCCGGGGAAGGAATAGACCTTGCTGCGGATTATATTAATAATCTCTATCTTTCGGATAAGGAAAAATGGGATAGAGTGCAGTTTTGGACGCCTTCCATGTGCAAAGAATACGCCAAAAAAATGGAAGAAGAATATAAAGAAAAATTGTCTTGACAAACATAAATCTTTTTCGTATACTATCAAATGCAGTCACGAATTAGACTGTATGGGGTCTTAGCTCAGCTGGGAGAGCATCTGCCTTACAAGCAGAGGGTCATAGGTTCGAGCCCTATAGGCCCCACTACAAATCAAATATGGCGAGGTAGCTCAGTTGGCTAGAGCATGCGGTCCATACCCGCAGTGTGGAGGGTTCGAATCCCCCTCTCGCTACTAAACGATAAGAGACGTCAAAGGCGTCTCTTTTTGTTAAGTAGCACAAATTCTATTTGCACAATTTGTGCAAATGTGCTATATAGAGATTAATGAATCAGAATTTTGTATATTTGGAGGAGATACGTTATGAAGAAATTCACAAAAGTTTTAGCAGCTGCATTTATGGCAGCAGTAATGGCATTTTCTGTTTGCGCATGCGGAGCAGATGAAAAGGCAGATGAAAAGGCAAATGAGCAGATTCCCAACCCGATGACAGAGGTTGACGAGAAAGGCCTTGTTGAGGCAACCGGAATTGATATGCCTGCACCCGAAGGAGCAACAGATGTTAAGTATTTTGTTTATAACCTTTCAAACGGTGTGGTTATGGGCGAAATGAGATTTACATTTGACGGAAATTCATTTTCTCTTCGTTCCCAGTCTACAGGTGCTGTTGAAATCGCTGATGCAGAAGACATTTCAGGTCTTTTCTATGAATTCGAAGAGCCTGTTGCAGCAAGTGTTGGCGGACGCAATGCCAATGTATTTATTTCAAAAGATGGTACAGTAGGTTATATTACCTGGATTGATGTTGTTCCCAGTATTCTTTACAACCTCTCATGTACTGAAGGAATCGATGCTGCAAAGCTTGAACTTGTTGCAGGAAATACCTTCTACAGTGTTCAGGGTGATGCTTAATTTCGTGCATTACATAAAGTGATATGAGAACGTCTTCCGTGCGGAGGCGTTCTTTTTTTATTTATGTGAACCGGACATTTTGAAAAAATGGCATTTATGTGTTATTATAGTATAGAGTTTTTGTTTCCAGAGGAGAATTATGTTTCCTTCATACAATGTAGATTTCGAGATATGCGCTGCAATTCTCATGATTATTGTATATATCTTTTACAAGATGAAATATACAAATGAAACTGAGATTGGAATTGCATTTAAAAGAATACTGATATCTGCGATTTGTACAGATGTTCTCAGCGTTGCTTCGACATTAACAATAGAGTATGCGGACCTGGTTCCGAAGTGGCTTAATATTACGCTCAGCTCACTCTATTTTATGTCAGGAGCTTTTCTTGCGTTTGCATTTGTTCTGTACATTGTTTCGTTCGTATATGACGATCCGTGGGGATACGGCGGCACCAAAGCGCTTGCAATATTTGTTACATTGTTGTGGGCTGCAATAGTTGTCAATGCATTTACAGGATTTTTATTCTGTTTTGATGATGAGCGCGTTTATCACAGAGGAGTTCTTTACCTCTTGCTATACATTGTTCCGTATTTTTCTCTGCTTTTCGGTGCCGGCTTTATTATCGTCAAAAAAAAGTATTATTCTGCGGGCCAGTTTTTCTCAATTCTGATTCTGATAACCTTCAATATTACCGGAGCGGTTATCCAGTATTTCTTTGTTCCGGATATGCTTATTACCAATTATCTTGTTTCAATGGGACTGCTCCTTATTTTCTTCTTCCTTGAGACACCTGATTTTCACAAGATGGTTAAAACGCTTGCCGATTTAGAGGTTATGAAAGCGAATCTTCTTGATGAAATTGATAAGAAGACCAAGGAAGCCGATGACAGAAGACAGAAGGTTGAGCTTATGTCGCTGCAGATGGTACAGACACTGGCAACGACCATTGATGCAAAGGATCGTTACACAAACGGTCATTCTACGCGTGTTGCAGAGTATTCGGTTCTTCTTGCAAGAGAACTCGGCTGGAATGAAGAAGCTGTTACAAATCTTAGGTACAAAGGTCTTCTTCATGATATAGGTAAAATCGGTGTTGCAGATGCAATTCTTAATAAACCAAGCAGACTTAAGAAGGTTGAATATGAAGTAATTCAGTCCCATACAACAATGGGAGCCGATATTCTTAAGGAATCGAGCTTCTTACCCGGTTCTGAAGAGGTCGCAAGATACCATCATGAGCGTTATGACGGAAACGGATATCCGGAAGGCCTTAAAGGAGATCAGATACCGATTGAAGCAAGAATTGTGGCTATTGCAGATGCTTTTGACGCAATGAATTCTGACAGAATTTACAGAAAAGCACTTTCGCGTGAGATAATCCGTAAGGAACTTCTTGAGGGAAGGGGAAAGCAGTTTGATCCCGTATATCTCGACGTATTTGTAAGACTGTATGATTCCGGCAGACTCGATCTTGTAAGCATTGATGAATATTCGACGAAGTCTGTTTCCGACGGCTCCGAAAGACTTATGAAAAAAGTAGTGGAGACGATGCAGAAACAGAATGTATCGCAAAAAGATATTATTTCAGGCCTTATGAAGCGTGAAGACGGAGAAGATCTGATTATTGATGAAACAGGTAAGGAGTGCGGAGCGCTTGTTCTTCTTGAAATTTCCGGAATTCGTGAGGTTAATGAAGCTGCCGGAAGAATAGTCGGAGATAAAATAATTGCTACCGTTGGTAAAATACTTATTGATTACGGCACAGGAATTACCGCATGCCGTAACGGCGGATGTGGATTCCTTCTCTTTATCAGGGATGTTGACGATATCGGCACATGTGATGCAATGACTTCCATCATTCAGGATTATGAGAAGGAAAAGCGGCTTGATCCGAGAATGGAGCCGTCGGAATTGTTCGCCGGTATTTGTATGGTAACGCCCGGAGATGACTATTTTGAGTGTTATGCCAAAGCGGATAAAGCGCTTTACCATATAAGGCAGGCCGGAGGTAACGGCTATTTCTTCTATAAACAGATGAGTGAGAATCTCGGAAATACAAGCGTTGACTTATCAAAGCTTGTAAGCAGCATTAAGTCTTCCTGCAGCGGAGAAGTTCTTGATGTTGAATATGAAGATTTTACCAAGTTCTATGAATACATTATGGCTCTTTGGAAGAGATATCATCATAGTTTCGTACTTACAATGGTGACACTTAATTCTTCCGGTACTTCGGAAAAGGATTTTGATGAACTTGAGAAGGCCATGAACTGTATGGAAGTTGCGATAAGACATACAATCCGAACAGTTGATATTTGCACAAGATATTCAAGCAGTCAGATACTGATTATTCTTCTTGAGGTAGGAAAAGACAACGTTAACATGGTAATACGACGTATTTTCCAGGACTACTATAAGATGTTCGCTAGCGGCAATATAGAAGTATCGTATGAGATATCCGATTTGAATCTTGAAGATGAGTAGAGCATTCCTGTTGCTAATGGAATAGAATTCTTCTATAATAGCTATTGTTGCAGGATTAGTATATCGGTAGTACATCAGCTTCCCAAGCTGAGGAGGCGGGTTCGACTCCCGTATCCTGCTTGCAAAAAGAGCGGTGAATCGCTCTTTTTCTATATATGAAATTTGTCGGAGATATTTATGAGAATCGGTACAGGTTATGATGTTCACAGATTAACTGAAGGCCGCGATTTAATTATCGGCGGAGTAAAAATTCCTTTTGAAAAGGGGCTGCTCGGACATTCAGATGCGGATGTACTTTTGCATGCCATTATGGATGCGCTTCTCGGGGCAGCTGCACTTGGAGATATAGGTAAGCATTTTCCGGATTCGGATATGCAGTATAAAGGTATTTCGAGCCTGGAGCTTTGCAGGCGGGTAAGGATTCTTCTTGAGGAAAATCTTTTCTTTCCGGAGAATATTGATGCTACAATAATTGCCGAGAAGCCGAAGATGCGACCTTATATTGAAGAAATGCGTGCAAATATCGCCGAAGTTTTTGGAATGGACACGAGTCAGGTTAATGTAAAAGCAACAACCGAAGAGGGGCTCGGCTTTACCGGAAAAGGTGAAGGAATTGCCGTAATGGCTTCATGTATTCTGACAAGCGTGTCAGAACTGACATTTAAGGAATGTAATGGCTGTAAGGGCTGTAATAAAGAATATGCAGAGGATAAATAAATGAAGATCTATAATACACTTACAAAAAGAAAAGAAGAATTTGTGCCTATTGAAGAAGGCAAAGTAAGAATGTACGTATGCGGACCAACCGTTTACAATTTCATTCATATCGGAAATGCACGTCCGATGATTGTATTTGACACAGCAAGAAGATATATGGAGCATAAGGGCTATGAAGTGAATTATGTGTCCAACTTCACTGATGTTGATGACAAGATTATTAAGAAAGCAATTGAAGAAAATGTTGACGCAAGTGTCATTTCTGAAAGATATATTGCCGAATGCCAAAAGGATATGGCAGGAATGAACGTAAAGCCCGCTACAACTCATCCGAAGGCAACGGAAGAAATTTCCGGAATGATTGAGATGGTAAAAACTCTTATTGACAAGGGTTATGCTTATGTTGCAAATGACGGTACAGTGTACTACAGAACACGTAAGTTCAAGGATTACGGCAAACTTTCACATAAGAATCTTGATGACCTTCAGGGCGGAATGAGATCGCTTCTTGTATCCGGAGAGGAACAGAAAGAGGATTCACTCGATTTTGTATTGTGGAAGCCCAAGAAGGAAGGAGAACCTTTCTGGGAATCACCATGGTGCGACGGACGTCCGGGATGGCACATAGAATGTTCTGTTATGAGCAAAAAATATCTCGGAGATGAAATTGATATCCATGCCGGCGGTGAAGACCTTATTTTCCCTCATCATGAGAATGAAATTGCACAGTCGGAAGCTGCAAACGGCAAGATTTTCTCAAAATACTGGATGCATAATGCATTTCTTAATATCGATAATAAGAAGATGAGTAAATCACTCGGGAATTTCTTCACTGTTAGAGAGATTTCCGAAAAGTACGACCTTCAGGTTCTTCGTTTCTTTATGCTTTCTGCACACTACAGAAGTCCGCTTAATTTCAGCAGCGAACTTATGGAGGCTGCTGCAAAAGGACTTGAGAGAATTACGACATGTGCGTCGGATATTAAGTTCAGAATCGAAAATGCAGAGTCCTCAATGAAGGATGAAGAGCGTGAAATCCTGTCAAAGGCAGAAGAATTTATCTCTAAATTTGACGAAGCCATGGATGATGATTTTAACACCGCAGACGCTATTTCTGTTGTGTTTGAACTTGTAAAATTTATTAATTCGCAGGAACTTTCAGGAGCTTCCAAGGAGCTTCTTACAAAGCTTTTGGGTGTTCTCGAAGGCTTATGCGATATTCTCGGAATTATTGCGTGCCCTGAAAAGGAAATGCTTGATGATGAAATCGAGGCACTTATTGCTGAGCGTCAGGAAGCAAGAAAAGCACGCAATTTTGCAAGAGCTGATGAAATAAGAGACGAACTTCTGTCAAAAGGTATCATTCTTGAAGATACCAGAGAAGGCGTAAAGTGGAAGAGGGCGTAATTGTTGGATATTTACAGAATGATTAATTCTGAATTCGATCAAAAAGAGGTGGATGTGAGAACATATTCACCTCTTGTTCTCGCTTTTATGGGAGATGCTGTATACGAGATGATTGTGAGATCTGTTGTTGTCGGAAAAGGCAACAGACAGGTTGAAGCAATGCATAAGGCCAAAAGTAAGCTGGTAAAGGCCGAGAGTCAGGCGATAATTGCAAGAGAACTTGAAAATGAATATACAGAGGAAGAGCTAGATATTTTTAAGAGAGGCCGTAATGCCAAGTCTTATACAAGCGCCAAGAATGCTTCTATCGGAGATTACAGAACCGCTACCGGATTTGAAGCTCTGATAGGATTTCTGTATATGACAGGGCGTGAAAAGCGTGCTTTGTATCTTGTGAAGAAGGGAATTGAAATTCTTTCAAAGGAGAAATGATGGATAATACAGAAGAACAGAATCTTGAACAGATTGAAGGAAGAAATGCCGTAATCGAAGCTTTCAGATCGGGAAAGACAGTTGATAAACTCTTTATTCAGGACGGACTTAAGGACGGCCCTGTGCTTACCATTAAACGTGAAGCGGCCAAAAAAGACACTTATGTCAGATACGTTTCGAAGGAACGACTTGATCAGATGTCTGTTACGGGAAAGCATCAGGGAGTAATTGCCAAAATTGCTTCTTATGAATATGCCGAGGTTGAGGATATTCTTAACACGGCCAGAGAAAAAGGCGAGGACCCGTTTATTTTTATTCTCGACGGAATAGAAGACCCGCATAATCTTGGCGCAATAATACGTACAGCCAACCTTTGCGGAGCACACGGAGTAATTATTCCCAAGAATAACAGTGCTTCTCTTTCTCCGACAGTGGCAAGAACTTCCGCCGGAGCACTTATGTATACAAAGGTTGCAAGGGTTGTCAATATTGCAAGATGCATAGAAGATCTCAAAAAAGAAGGCCTTTGGTTTGTATGTGCCGATATGGACGGAGAGGTAATGTACAAGCTTAATCTTACGGGACCTTTGGGACTGGTCATAGGTAATGAGGGCGAAGGCGTCGGGAGACTTGTAAAAGAAAAATGTGATTTCCTTGCTTCTATTCCGATGAAGGGTGATATTGATTCACTTAATGCTTCTGTAGCTGCAGGTGTTCTTGCTTATGAGATTGTAAGACAGAGGCTTGGGGCAAAATGACAGACATATATGATGGCTTTTCCGATGAGGAGCTTATTGACAGGTACAGAGACGGTGATTCGAATGTGATGGATTACCTTGTCAATAAATATAAAGGGCTTGTGCGTAACAGGGCCAAGGATATGTTTATCCTCGGGGGTGACAATGACGATCTTTTGCAGGAGGGGATGATCGGTCTTTTTAAGGCTGTTCAGAATTACGATTCCGGAAGAGATGCAAGCTTTCTTACCTTTGCGGGGCTTTGTATTTCAAGGCAGATTTACACAGCCGTGCAGGCATCCGGAAGGCAGAAGCATGCGCCGCTTAATTCCTACATTTCCATGTATGCGAGAACAGAAAATGATGCTGACGGAAAAGAACGCGATATTCTTGACAATGTTCCGTCCAAAGCACCGAGAGAGAGAAACCCCGAGGAAATGCTTATAGACCGTGAGAATGAGAAGGAGCTGATTGTTAGTCTTGAGGCTGAATTATCGGAGTTTGAAAGACAGGTTCTTGATTTGTGTCTGACGGGAATGAATTATACGGAAATCGCACGAATACTCGGAAGAGAAGAAAAAGCCGCCGATAATGCGATACAGCGTATCAGAAGTAAAATGAAGAAAATAGTGAAAGATAAAAGGAACGATAGATAGCTTTATTGGTGAATTTTACAAGAGGTTTTCATGGATAAGTTTACTCACAAAATTAACACAAATATGCTCAGGGGATGGTTTATTGTATCGTTTTGTCTGAGCGTTGCATACGGACTTGAGGTACTGAAAGGCTTTAAGGATTTAAAATTCTATATTGTTTTTCTGATACTTGCTATTGTTCCGTGGTTTATAGGCTTTTCAATTTACAAGTGGAAACCGGAATGGAAATTTGTGCCGCATATAGCAATTTCAGGATTCTTTATTCTGTATGGCTATACACTTCTGTATGCGAAAAGCCCCATGGTTTTTACATTTATCCTTCCGCTTCTCGCACTCCTTATCCTATATCATGACAAGCTGATGATAATAATTTCCGGAATAACGGCAATTCTTATGAATGCTGTATTTATTCTGGTTCATTATCTTAACGGTGATATTACGATTGAGACAAGTGACGAATATGAGATTCAGTTTTTCCTTCTTGTTCTGTGCGTAGTGGCGTTCTGCTCGGTAACCGTTTTGTATGCGGATGTAACTGTTCAGAATGTTGCTTTTGTTGAGATGCTTGACGAGAAAAGTAAGCAAATCAATAAGATGACGCTTCAGACGATTAATGCGATAGCAAGTACAATTGATGCAAAGGATGAATATACAAACGGTCACTCCGGCCGTGTTGCAGATTACTCTTGTGAGATTGCACGCGAGCTTGGGCTTTCGGAAGAAGAATGTCGTAATATTCATTCAGTCGCTCTTTTACATGATATTGGTAAAATCGGTATTCCCGATTCAATTCTTAACAAGCCCGGACGACTTACAGAAGAAGAGTACCATATGATGCGTCAGCATGCAGCAATAGGCGGAGAAATATTAAAAGACGTAAATATTCTGCCGGGACTTGAAGCGGGGGCACGCTATCATCATGAACGTTATGACGGAAGAGGTTATCCTGAAGGACTTAAAGGCGATATGATTCCTCTGATAGCGCGAATTATTGCTGTTGCCGATGCTTATGATGCCATGACAAGCAACAGAGTATACAGAAACAGACTGACACATGACCGTGTTATCGAGGAACTTCATAACGGTTCGGGAACACAGTTTGATCCTGTAGTCCTTTCGGCAATGTTCAAACTTATTGACAGAAAGGTAATTCCTGAGAAAGAAGGAACAAAGGAAACTCCGAATATGGAGGATGTTGCCGGAATTCTCAGTATGGTAATGGAAAAGAGAGAAGAGCAGATTGCCGAGAAGATGCAGCTTGATGCTCTTACCAATACGTTTAACAGATCATACGGCGAGACGCTTATGATAGAGGCACTTGACGAGGGACGTGGTTTACTGATGCTTGTAGACCTTGACCATTTCAGAGTTGTAAACGATACAAGCGGATTTGTTACAGGAGATATTTATCTTAAAACTGTTGCCCAGTGCATTAGGCGAATGTCTGATGAACGTATTATCTCAAGATTTGGCGGAGACGAATTCTGTGTATTCTTTAAGAAAATAACGAATGAAGAAGATGCAATTCATTCTGTTGAACGTTTTATGGAAAATATCAGACTTGAGTCTGTAGCAAGAAAGGCACTCGAAGGACTTTCTGTTTCTGTCGGAATGACTCTTTGCCAGAACAGAACAGATTCATTAAATGATGTTTTGTACAGAGCGGATAAGGCACTTTATGTTGCCAAGCAGGAAGGCGGCGGAAAGTATTATCTTTTCCATCAGGACAGCATAAATGCTTACGGTACAAGCTACAGCCATAATGATCTTAATAAGCTTGTCAAAGTAATTAAAGACAAGAGTGTATACGAAGGCGCATTCCAAATAAGTTATCCTGAATTTGGCAGAATGTATGAGCTTATCCGTAAAATCGCCATGAGAAACAAACAGTCGATACAGATTATTATGTTTACGATTCTTCCGAACGAAGGAATTGATGTTTCTGTTGAGGAGAGAGACTGGGCAATGGAAATCCTTGCAAAGGCTGTTATCGGTTCGCTTAGAAGCATTGATGTGACGACGAAATACAGCTCAAGCCAGCAGATTGTCATGCTGCTCGGACTTAAGGAAGAACAGATACAGATTGTAACGGATCGTGTTCTTAAAGAATTCTATCGTATGTATAACAGGAAAAAAGTAAACATAGTTTATGAAATTGCCGATCTTGGACTAATTGAGGAGTAAGTATTATATTTATGGAGCGTATAGCACTTGCCGGAGCTTACAGACTTTCGAAATATCTGGAAAGCAGAATTAAGCCGGAAATATTCGATAAATACAAAAGGATTCTTGTCCGTGGTGTTACGGATAAGCAGATAGAGAAAGCCGAGAACAGAAAACAGTTTTCTGAGAAAAATGAGGCCGATCTTAATATTCTTAATATGCTTTCATATATAGGAGACAATAAGCTTTCGATTATTACAGTTGAGCTTGCTTTCTTAAGGTATCTGTATTCCGAAACAGCAGAGCTTTTTGATATGATTGCACCCGGAAGTGAAGACGGTGTTACCCTTGAAATAGCACTTATGGTATCGGAAGCGTCCGGCGGAATCGGTAAACATATCCTTGATATCCAGGATGCATATGACAAACTGGCAATTTTCCTTGAAGCGAGAGAGGAGTCTGAGGATTTAGCGAGAATTGTTCTTAGGTGCAGTTATTCGCTTGCTTCGCATTTTACAGAATACTCGATTCCGGAATTGTCGCTGGTAAGATATGTAAAGCTTTTTATGCCGGGAGATGAGATAAAAGGTTGTATCTACGATGATAAGCTTAAGGAGTTTGCAGACGGAATTAATGATTACTATCATAATCTGAAGGATGATGAAGAAATCTTTTATGAACCTGTAACAGTTGCAATTTCCGGAGAAAACGAAAGCGGAAGATGTACATTTGCCGAATATATAGCACAGACGATAGGATGTCCTCTTTTGTCTGTGGAATATGAATATGTTGCGGCACAGGATAAGCCTCGCCTCACACTGATAAAACTGATGAAGGAATGTATTCTGACTGGGGCATCACTTCTGGTAAAAGGAATTACTTCCGATAAGAACGGCAGAAAGCTTGTTGAGGAAGTAAGAAGGTATTATGATTATTTTGGAAGCAGACCATTATTTCTGTCTGTTTGTCCATCTGTTAAGGTTGTACCGTATATAAAGGGGAGAGTGTTTGAGTATTCTGTTTCGGAGCTGACATCTTCTGCAAGAATGAAGGTTTGGAAATACAATTTCGATGCAAGAAGAATCGGTTCGGAAATAAATATTCGTGAGCTTGCCGGTAAAATGAAGCTTACAGTCGGGCAGATTGCAAGAATTTCAATGCAAATTGAAAATATGGAAAAATCCGGAAAAGTGTGCGATAATAAAGAAGTATATAAACTGTGTTATCTTGTACTTGATGACGGACGATATGACAGTATTCAGAGAGTTACCTCGGGTTATACACTTGATGATCTTAAGATTTCAGAAAGAAACAGACAGATTCTTAAGGAAGTTTGTAATCAGGTTAATTTCCATAAGGAAGTCTATGAAGACTGGAATATGGAACGCAAATATGCATATGGCAGATGCGTTTCACTTCTTCTTTCGGGACCTCCCGGTACCGGTAAAACAATGGCTGTGCATGCCCTGTCGAATGAACTCGGACTTGAGCTTTACAAGGTTGATTTATCGCAGATTGCCGACAAGTATGTCGGTGAAACAGAGAAGAGACTTGAGGAAGTCTTTTCCAGAGCAGAAAAGAGTAATATGATACTCTTTTTCGATGAAGCAGATGCGGTAATGGGCAAAAGAAGTGAGACGAAGGATTCTCATGACAAATATGCGAATACTCAGATAGCTTTTATCCTGCAGAGAATGGAGAAATATGACGGTATAGTCATTCTTGCAACAAATTATCTGCAGAATATCGATGCGGCTTTTATGCGGCGAATAAGATATGTTGCCAATTTCGAAATTCCTGATGAGGAAACCCGAAAAGAAATCTGGACAAGTGCAATTACTTCCGAAGTTCCTGTGGCAAAGGATGTTGATTTTGATTTCCTTGCACAGAAATTCGAAATTGCCGGCGGAAACATCAAGAATATTATGTTAAATGCAACATTCTACGCGGCAAGTGAAGGAAAAGTGCTCTCAATGAAACATATCATAAGAGCTGTTGCTTATGAGAATAACAAAGATAAGCGAATAATGTTTGCCGACGATCTGGGGAAATATGCTTATCTGGCTTTTGGAGAAAATTAAGTAGGAGGGCTGTTTATGGGGTCAAAATTATATCAGAATGATCTTGCCGAAAAAGAAGCTGATGACATCGGAATGAAATTTATGAACTCAAGTAATGTTCTTGGTGATATGTCCAAGACATATGGAGTTGATCTTCAGAGTAAGGTCAGATTTCATAATGATGCGAATTCTTATGCGAGAACCAAACGTGTTAACAGGGATGCTATTGCCGAAGGGAATGATGTTTTCTTCGGAGAAGGAGTTCTTGAGCACAAATCACCTGTAACGAATGCACTTGTTGCACATGAAGTTGCCCATACCATGCAGCAGTCAGGTGAAGGCGGAATGTCATTTTCATCTCCTGTAGGTGCAAGTCAGGGTGGTCTTTTCTCGGGTTTATGGAAGAAAATTAAAGGAGCCGGAAAAGCAGTCGGCACGTTCTTCAAGGATATTTTTACGGGAAATTCTTCACAGGAAACCGGTAGAGCCCCCCAAAAACCTGCCCAAAACCTGTTATATACAGGTGAAAGCAACGCCTTAGAGGCTAATCTTGGCAAATCTTTTACAGATCAGAACTCGTATTACCCGATGAGCCCGAAAGGTTCAATGGATAAATCCGATGCCGAAGGACGACATTCGACATTTCATAGTATAATGAGAGGTTTTCTCGGCCCTGTTATGGGATTAGGAAAGCTTGTAGCTGCAGGTATTACGAGACCATTTAGTAAAAAGACATCAATGGGCTTTTTAAAGGGCGCAGGAAGTGACTTTAGCGGATTCCTTCCCGTACAGATGGCTAAGTCTGTTTATCACGGAATTGGTTACCTTCATAACCGGAGAAAAGCAGGCAATGAGGAGCTTGGGGCTATTGAAAGGCGTAGGTATGCAGGAAATGCCGTTTCGCATCTTACCGGAATCGGTCTTTTCGGTCATGGTATGTCCAAGAACGGTTCGCTTGCAAAGAGTGCCTATGAAAAGTCCGGAACCGACTTTGATATGATGGGCGGAATGGATGAATTTGGTGATACGGAAGATGATTATGATGAGGATGAAATGCCGATAGAGGATACAACTTCCGAAAGTTCTGAACAATCTGAGGAGGAAGCGGAGGAGAATTTGTCACTTCTCTCCGATAATGATGAATTAAATACCGGTTTTATTTTAGGAAGTCATAGGCCGAAGAAAAGGAAAAAAGGAGCCTGATATAATCAAATGAAAAAGCGTTTACTTGAATATACAGCAAGAATTGATGCAATACTTAACGATGTAAATGAGAATGTATATGATTATGAACTGATAAGGGATGAGCATGTAAGGCAGATTTCTTTTTTCCAGCATGAAAGAGTGGTTCACCTCATGGTGACACTCTTTATGGCGCTGCTTACTGTCTCTGTTTTCATTATTTCACTGTTTTCATTTACTATTCTTCTTCTTGTTCTGTTTATCATTTCGCTGGCGCTTACACTTGCATATATATGGCATTATTATACGCTTGAGAACGGTGTTCAGTATCTGTATAAACAGTATGACCGTCTGGCGCTTAAATCGGCTTTGGAGAAAGGGAAGAACCTATAAATTCGTAATTGACAAGCATATTCCCTTATGCTATCATATCTTTCGTTGGGTTTAATCCCAAATGCTGATGTGGCTCAGTCGGTAGAGCGTCGCCTTGGTAAGGCGGAGGTCACGGGTCCGATTCCCGTCATCAGCTTTTTTTGTACCCATTTTTAGAATATAAAATAATAACAGCGGAGGTAGGTATGTCGGATTTTTTCAGTAAAATTGGTGAAGGATTAAAAGAATTCGGTGATTCGGTAGCAGATAAAACGCATGAGGTTACCGAGTCTGCCAGGATTGACAAACAGGTTAAGGAAAATGAAAGCGTCATCACTAAGATGTATGCTGAAATCGGTGAAAAGTATTATAATGCTTATAAGGATGACCCGACAGCTGAGTTTGCCGAAGAGAACAAGGTTATCACGAAAGCAAAAGATAATATTGCTGCGTTAAAAGCCCAGCTTAATATCGTTAAGGGAATATTTACCTGTACTTCGTGTGGAGCCGAGGTAAGCCTTTCTGCTTCATTTTGCCCCAAGTGCGGAGCCAAGATTATTCCCCCTGCCAAAGATGAAAGCAAGGACAAGGTAGCAGCTCCCGGAAAAAGAATATGTAAGGGATGTGGCTCTGAGGTTCCTGAAGAAAGTACATTTTGTACTGTCTGTGGAATGAAGAAAGGTGAATAACAGGAATATAGTATGAGAAAAAATACGCTGACAGCAATAATTGCTGTTGCCGCACTTATTCTTTTTATCGGTACTGTATTTGTGAGCATAAAGCTGTGTCTTCGCAAAGGAACGCCGGAAATTGTATCGACTGCACCGGTGATTCAGGAAACGCTTCCTGTAGTTGAGGAACCTGTTTCGGAAGAGGTTCCTGCAGAAGAGACGCCGGAAATACCGCTTACAAAGACTGTACAAATGGTAAGAACGACCACAACCGTAAATGTCAGGTCTGATTCCAATACTGATGCAAAAAGGCTTGGAAGTGCTGTAAAAGGGTCGGAATTCGAGATGATAGAAGCACTCGAGAACGGCTGGACGAAAATTAAATACGAAGATAAAGAAGCATATATTAAGTCTGATTATCTCGAAGAATTCTCTGTTGAGGTTGACCTTACTGAAGAAGAGATAGCGGCACTTAAAGAAAGTCAGGAAGCTTTAGGGGAAAATCCTCCTGCTGAAGAGTCTGACGGAAGTGAAGAATAAAAATAAAAGTCCTATGATTATCATTATCATAGGACTTTTATTATGGGATTAAGGTAAATCAACTGTGTTTTGATCGGTGGTAACCGGACCGTAGCCGAGAATGTTTCTGAAGTAGTCCGAGCCGCCCTGTGTGAGAATTGCCTGCTGATAAGTAGGATCAAGTGCACACCACTGAGGAACAAGAGTATTCTCGTAATATCCCGGGGTAATCATATTGGCTTCGGAATGCTGACATATGTTAGTTGTTGTCGGCATTGAAACTGTCCCGTCTTCGTTTACTATCGTTTCGCCCTTGTAAAGAAGCGGTGATTCTATCGGATTAAGAGTAACAACTCCGCCAATCTTGAAAGGACAGCTTTCACATGCCGGAAGTCCGTCAACAGCACAAATCCAACCTGCGTAGTGAAGATCACAGTATTCTGTGGGAACTGTACCTTCTTCGAAGTATTCTGTTTTCAGACAGGCATCACAAAGTCCGGGAACGGGAAGTTTTCCCGATGAAGAGCAGACTGTACATTTTGTGATTCCGCTTGGAGTTGTAAAGGCTTTATATTCAAGACCTTCGTGTATGGCTTCCATGCAAAGCTTCCACATCTTCTTGGAAAGATTTTTCTCACCCTGAGTACTCATTACTGCATTGTTATCAATTCCGGTCCAGACAGTGGCAGTATAGTAAGGAGTAAAACCTGCAAACCATACATCACGGTACTTTGAAGATGTACCTGTTTTACCTGCAATGGCCTGTCCGCTGAATTTGGCAAGAGTACCTGTTCCGCTCGATACAACATCCTGCATTGCGGAAGTAAGAAGAAAGGCTGTTGTTTCTTTTATTACACGGTGCTCGTCCTGAATAGCTGTCTTATCCAGAATAACATTTCCCTTTGAGTCAACAACTTTGGTATAAAGAATCGGCTCCATGTAATAACCGCCGTTTGCTATTGCAGCATAGGCTGCGTTAAGTTCAAAGTTTGTCGCACCGTTTGTAAGTCCGCCGAGAGCAAGAGACTGTGTTATATCGGAGAAGTAATCCTGTCTTACTTCGCCGTTTCTTGTTGTTTCTTTATATTCACCGGCAACCAGAGTAGTAAATCCAAAGTCCTGAAGATATGAGAAACCAAGTTCGGGTGAAATCTCTGTAAGAGTCTTTACGGCAATAATATTCTTGGACTTGGCAATTGCTTTTCTTATATCCAGTATTCCGTCATATCCGCCATCGTAGTTGACAACAGGTGTACCGTTATCATAATTGTAAGGCGCATCCAGATAAACAGAAGCAAGAGTCTTCATTCCGGTATCGAGTGCAGGTGCGTATGTAGATACAACCTTAAAGGTTGAACCGGGTGAACGGTAAGATGTATATGCTCTGTTAAGAGTACGGCTTCCTTCCTTGGGACCACGTCCGCCGACCATCGCAACAACAAATCCTGTTGACTGGTCTTCGATTGTGATACAGCATTGAGGCTGTGGTGTGATAGAAATTCGTTCTGAAACAAATTCCTGATCTTCGCCAAGAACATATTCTTTATATTCCTCAATTGCTTCGTATATTTCTTCCTCGGAAGAGAAGAGAAGTGAGAACTTGCTTCCCCGTTTCTCTTTGAAGTAGGCAGAAAGTGAATATGATGAGTAGTTTACATAATTACCATCTGCATCTTCTGCAGTAAGAGCATAGGAGAGGAGATACTGTACTTTATCGGGATAATTCTCAGGATTGGTAAATATCTCATCAACAGTATTCTGAATTTTGGTATCCTGGGTTGAGTAAATCGATAAACCTCCGCTGTAAAGGAGGTAATAGGCCTGTTTTTCAGAATAACCGGCGGCAATCAGATCATCGGTAACTTCATCTACAAGGGCATCCTCAAAATAGGAAAAATTGGAGGTTCCTGCAAGAAGCTGGTTTGTAACCTCGATTCTTGAATATACGTCATCCGCCATTGCTTCGTCGTATTGTTCCTGATTTATCCATTCATCTCTAAGCATATAGTCAAGAACATCTTTTCTTCTGTCAGCATTATGTTCGGGATAGATAATCGGATCATAGTATGAAGGATTCTGCGTTATTGCTGCGATAACAGCACACTCGGAAAGCTCAAGTTCATAAACCGGTTTGTTGAAATATCTTAATGAAGCTGCCTGAACACCAAGTGTTGAATGGCCAAGGTTAATTGTATTCAAATAGTATTCAAGAATCTGTTCCTTGGTCATTACTTTTTCGAGCTGTATGGCAAGATACTGCTCCTGAAGCTTACGTTTTGCTTTCTCAATAAAGGTGCGTTCTGAAGTCCAGTTGTCAAAAACGTTGTTTTTAAGAAGCTGCTGGGTTATGGTACTTGCACCTGAGGAGAAGTGTTTGTTCTTAACACCTGTAAACAAAGCTCGGCCAATACCTTTAAGGTCAATTCCGTTGTGGGTGTAGAATCGCTCATCCTCGATGGCAACAAATGCATGAGCCAGGTTATCGGGAATAAGATCGATTGTAACAGGGCTTCTGTTAGAACCTTCTTCGACAAGTTTTACCATTTCATGACCTTCGTTGTCATATACAACGCTTGCGTATCCTGTGGGAATTACGTCGTCAATTGTGATATCGGGAGATGATTCAAGAATTCCGTTGAAGGCTCCGAGCCCGAGAGCAAAGCCCATACAGCATACACAGATAAAACATGGAAGAATAAGCTTAAGAGCTGTAACTCCAAGCATTTTTTTAATTTTCGTACTTTTGGCGTTGACTTCCTTCTGAAGTTTTTTTACGCCGCGTTTTCCATAATTCATAACAACCTCCATGCGAAATAAGTTCGCATTTGGCATATATTATACCAAATCTTTCCTTATTATTAAAGAGAATGTTTGAGAGTGCGGAATTTCATGGTATTATAGTTATTATTATGGATAATGCAGTTTGCTTTTGCCGTTATTTCTCATTGAGAAGTACGACAGAAAGCGGGAAGAAAAGAGTCGGATAATGTCATATACAATTCTTGGAAAAGGCGGAGTTGCCGAAATTGAAGTTAAGAAATCGAGGTTTATTGCTACGCTTTCGCCTGTAAAAACCGAAGAAGAAGCAGTTTCTTTTGTTGAGAGTATCAGAAAAAAGTATTATGACGCAAGGCATAACTGTTATGCATATATACTTGGAGAAAAAGGTGACAAAATCAAATTCTCCGATGACGGTGAACCGGGCGGTACTGCCGGAAAACCTATAATGGATGTTCTGTCGGAGTCCGGGGTAAGAAATGTATGCTGCGTGGTAACAAGATATTTTGGCGGAACGCTTTTGGGAACGGGAGGCCTTGTAAGGGCATATACGGATGCGGCCAAGGAGGGACTTGCGGTTTCTATTGTGGTTACTGTTAAGAAAGGATACGAGACTTCATTTGAAACAGATTATAAGAATGTATCCACTGTTATGAGAATCTTTTCGGATAATGAGGTCATAACAAAAGAATCGGTATACGGCGAGAAAGTCTTTTTCCGGATTATTATTCCGGAGAACAGATTTGATAAGACAATAAAAGAGATTACAGATTGTACACTTGGAAAAACAGAATTCGAAAACAAAAAAGAAACAGAATATGAAGAGAAGATAAGCCTGTAAAAAAGCCTCTTTCAAGCAGCGTTGAAAGAGGCTGAAATTTCTTGATCCGTATAATGATTTGCGGTTTACTGCTTGTTCTTGAAGTTTGAACGCTTACGAAGGAGCGGATCGAGAATCTTCTTTCTGATACGGAGAGAAGAAGGTGTTACTTCAAGAAGTTCATCTGTTTCAATAAACTCAAGGCACTGTTCAAGACTCATGATTTTCTTGGGAACAAGTCGCAGTGCTTCATCTGCGGAAGAAGAACGTGTATTTGTAAGGTGCTTTGTCTTACATACGTTAACTTCGACATCTTCAGCTTTTCCAGTCTGACCTATTACCATGCCGGAATATACTTTTTCACCGGGTCCTATGAAAAGTGTTCCTCTTTCCTGAGCATTGAAAAGACCATAGGTTACCGATTCGCCTGATTCAAAAGCAATAAGTGAACCGAGCTTTCTGTAAGAAATATCGCCCTTATAAGGACCGTATCCGTCAAAAATCGTATTTAGGATTCCGTTTCCTTTGGTATCTGTCATGAATTCGCCTCTGTATCCGATGAGGCCTCTTGAAGGAATTGAGAATTCAAGTCTTGTGTATCCGCCGGTACCTGTTCCCATATTGAGAAGTTCGCCTTTTCTTTCGGAAAGCTTCTGAATAACACTTCCTGAAAATTCTTCGGGAACATCAATGTATGCGCGTTCCATGGGTTCTGTCTTTTTGCCGTTTTCATCGGTTTTGTAGAGAACTTCGGCCTTGCTTACTGAGAATTCAAAGCCTTCACGACGCATGTTCTCAATAAGAACCGAAAGATGAAGCTCGCCTCTTCCGGATACCTTGAAGCTGTCTGTTGAATCTGTTTCTTCTACCTTTAGAGATACATCGGTATTAAGCTCTCTGAAAAGTCTTTCCTTTAAGTGACGGCTTGTTACATATTTTCCTTCCTGTCCGGCAAGAGGAGAGTCGTGTACGATAAAATGCATCGCAATTGTGGGCTCTGAAATCTTCTGAAAAGGAATTGGAGCAGGCTTATCCGAAGAGCAGAGAGTATCTCCGATATGTATGTCGGAAATTCCCGAAATAGCAACAATCGATCCGATTCCGGCAGATTGTACCTCAACTTTGTTTAATCCGTCGAATTCGTAAAGTTTACTGATTTTTACTTTTTTGCATTTATCCGGTTCGTGATGGTTAACTATTACAACTTCCTGATTAACCTTTAAGGTACCGTTGTCAATCTTTCCAACTCCGATTCTTCCGACGTATTCGTTATAATCTATTGTGCTGATAAGTACCTGTGTGCCTGCTTCGGGATCTCCTTCAGGTGCCGGAATATGCTCCAGAATTGTGTCAAAAAGAGGAGTCATATCTTTGTTCTTAACAGTGAGGTTAAGAGTGGCTGTTCCGGATTTGGCAGAAGCATATACAAACGGGCAGTCCAGCTGTTCGTCATTTGCATCAAGATCCATGAAAAGTTCAAGGACTTCATCGACTACCTGGTTAGGACGGGCCTCCGGACGGTCAATCTTATTGATACATACAATTACGGAAAGATCGAGCTCAAGAGCCTTCTTTAATACGAATTTAGTCTGCGGCATCGGGCCTTCAAATGCATCGACAACGAGAATTACACCGTTAACCATTTTAAGAACTCGTTCAACTTCGCCGCCGAAATCAGCATGTCCGGGAGTATCGATAATATTAATTTTGGTTCCTTTATACATTACGGCTGTGTTTTTGCTGAGGATTGTGATTCCGCGTTCCTTCTCGATATCGCCTGAATCCATTACACGGATTCCGATTTCCTGATTCTCTCGGAATACACCGCTTTGTTTAAGAAGCTCATCTACCAGGGTGGTTTTACCATGGTCAACATGGGCAATGATTGCAACGTTTCTAACATCTTCACGCTTCTGATTCATAAATAATACCTGTTCTTTCTTATGTTTATACATTTTCCCAAACTGCAATAGTATATCATAATTTTATGTGTTGTAAAGTTGCATACGCCAAAAAAAAATGATATTATGCACTTAATTTGCATCTTTACTTACATTTTAGGACAAATGTCAGGGGGCATACGAAATGGATTCGGGTCGCATAATTTGTTATTGCGGAAATGGACGGGGAAAGAGTGCTGCTGCACTCGGATTTGCCTTCAAGGCTGCAGCATGCGGAAAGCGTGTTATGATTGTGCAGTTCATGAAAAATCTGAGTGAGTCAGAGTTTGTAAAAAGACTGGAACCTGAAATAAAGGTATTCAGATTTGAGAAATCAGACAGGGATTTTATTACTCTTTCCGATGAAGAGAAAAGAGACGAGACAGAGAATATTAATACCGGTGTTCTGTTCGCAAGAAAGGTACTTTCCACCGGTGAATGCGATCTTCTGATTCTTGATGAGATTCTCGGACTTGTTGATGCCGGAATTCTTGAAGAAAGCGCACTTATTGATATGCTTTCCCAGAAAAGTGAAAATCAGACTGTAATTATGACGGGAATTCATTTTCCGGAGAAGCTTGTTGCTGATAAAGTGTATGATATAGAAGAAGTTTAATATCGGGTGGGGGTAATTGTATGAAGAAGAAAATTCTTGCTTTGGTTGTTGCATTATGCATTGTTCTGGGAACGGTTTCTTGCGGAGAAAATGAGATTGTACGCCTTGATGACAATTACGGAACTTACTATGAAGTATTCGTATATTCTTTTTTTGACAGCAACGGTGACGGAATAGGCGATCTTCCGGGACTTACTTCAAAACTGGATTACATTAATGACGGCGATGATTCGACGGATACCGATCTTGGCGTGGACGGTATATGGCTTATGCCGATTATGCCTGCATCCACTTATCACAAATATGATGTAAATGATTATAAAAATGTAGACAAGGCTTACGGAACGCTGGAGGATTTCGATAAACTTATTTCTGCGTGCAATGAAAGAGGTCTTGATGTAATTATCGATCTTACGGTTAATCATACCGGAAGCGGTAATGAGTGGTTTGTCGAGGCCGTGAAGTATATTAAGGAATGCGAGAAGAACGGGACTGAGCCGAGTGCGGATGAATGCAAGTATTTCGGATACTACAATTTTACGAAAGAATATGCAACAGGGTACTGCCAGGTTCCGGGTACATCAAACTGGTATTATGAAGCTAAGTTTTCTTCCAACATGCCGGATCTTAATATGGCATCTCCTGATGTGCGTGCCGAATACGAAGAAATTGCCGCGTTCTGGATAGACAGAGGAGTAAAAGGTTTCAGACTTGATGCTGTTAAGGAAATATATTCCGGAAATACTCCCGCCAATGTCGAGGTTCTTTCGTGGTTTAACAGCGCTGTTAAGAATATGAAGAGCGATGCATATATTGTTGCCGAGTGCTGGACTGCTGCAGAGACATATGCAAAGTATTATGAGAGCGGAGTAGACAGCTTTTTTGATTTCTATTTCTCAGATGGCGGCGGACTTATTGCAACTGTGGCAAAGGTTCGCAACAAGAGTGCCAATGCGCAGACTTATGCAAAGAAGTGCCAGTATATGGATGAACTCATTAAGAAATACAATCCTGACGGAATAGATGCGCCTTTCTATGTAAATCATGATCAGGACAGGGCAGCAGGATACTATACCGGTGATTATGCAATGAGCGAACTGAAAATGGGCGCGGCGCTTAATCTTATGATGACAGGAAACTGTTTTATTTACTACGGAGAAGAGCTTGGCATGAGCGGCTCGGGTAAGGATGAGAATAAGAGAGCTCCGATGTACTGGAGTAAGATTGACGGCTCGGATGGTATGTGCAAAGGCCCTTCGGGCATGGAAGCGATAAATATGAAGTATGACAGTCTGAACGAACAGGAACCGGACCCGAACTCGATTTATAATTTCTACAAGGATGCAATCAAGTTGCGCAACCAGAATCCCGAGATTGCAAGAGGCAGTGTAGAGAACCTTGCTGACTATGGAACAAAGGAAGCATGCGTCATAAAAAAGACATGGAAAGAAGAGGAAATTCTTATTCTGATAAATGTCTCCGATAGCGCACAAACACTTGATTTGAACGGAATTACCCTTGGCGGTGAAGAGGCTTCTTCTTTTGAAAACAGAGGATGGCTTTTTGCCGGAGAAGTGAAGGAAGGAAACTATGACGACGGAATTGCGCAGATGCCTGCATTTTCTGTTTTGGTACTGAAGTAAACGTTTCCAATTGCAAAATCGGACAGAAAAAATACGAAAAGTGAAACATATTGTGAACAACTCTTGTTCCGTTGCGCTGTCAAAAAGTGCAACGGAACTTTTGTTTTCTATAGCATTTTGAAGTGGTTGCGCAGATAATGTAAAATTATGCTTGTGAAAAATATACAAAATGTACAGTGAAACTTTTGCAAAAATGACAAATTGACAAGAAATAGGCGCGGTGGTATCTTGTACATAAAGGCGCAACCGATTGCGCACAAAACTTTTTCACTTATTTTCATATGGAGGACAATTATGAAGAAGAAAATTTTAGCAACACTTCTTACCGCAGCAATGGCAGTTTCGCTTTGTGCTTGTGGTGAGGACACAGGAGCATCTACTGCTTCAACAGACACAACCGCTACAACAACTACTACAAGTACTGATGTAGCAACTGATGTTAGCACACCTGCAGGACCTGCAGACACAAACATCAAGATTTGGGTAGCAGACAATGTAGTTGATCTTACAACAGAGAAGGTTAACGCATTCATGGCTGATTATCCTGATTACACTGTAACAATCGAAGCTGTTGGTGAAGGCGATGCAGCCGGCAACATGATTACTGACGTAGAAGCAGGTGCTGATATCTTCGGTTTCGCACAGGATCAGCTTACAAGACTTGTTTCCGCAGGTGCTCTTACAACTGTAACAGGTGACTATGCTACATTCGTTTCTGAAAAGAATGATGCAGGCGCTGTAGCAGCAGCAACTGTTGGTTCAGATCTTTACGCATTCCCTATGACAAGTGATAACGGATACTTCTTATATTATGATAAGAGCGTTGTTACAGATCCTTCTACTCTTGAAGGTATCATCGCTGATTGCGAAGCAGCAGGCAAGAACTTCTACATGGAGATTAACTCGGCTTGGTATCAGACAGCATTCTTCTTCGGTACAGGATGTGAGCTTACATACGATACCGATTCAGAAGGTAACTTCACTGCATGTAACGTTTCATACGCTTCACCTGAAGGCGTAAAGGCTCTTCGTGCTATGTGTACACTTGCCGATTCAACTTCTTTCCAGAACGGTTCTTCAGTAGATAACGCTACAAACCTTGCTGCTATCGTTGATGGTACATGGGATAGCGGTGCTGCTCAGAACGTATTTGGTGACAACTACGCTTGTGCTAAGCTTCCTACATTTACTGTTGATGGTTCTACCTACCAGATGGGTGGTTTCGGTGGATTCAAGCTTATGGGTGTTAAGCCTCAGACAGATGCTGCAAAGCTTGATGTTTGCTTAAAGCTCGCTCAGATGCTTACAGATTATGATGCACAGATGGCTCGTTTTGAGAACTTCGGATGGGGTCCTTCAAACCTTGAGGCTCAGTCTTCTGACGCTGTTAAGGCAGATCCCGCTCTTTCAGCTCTTGCAGAGCAGCTTGCATTCGCTATTCCTCAGGGTAACTACCCCGGAGATTACTGGTCACTTGGTACATCACTTGGTGATGACGTTATCAACAAGACCACAAACTCAGGCATGAATGATGATGATCTTATGGCAGTACTTCAGTACTTCCAGGATACATGTATCTCTTATGCACAGTAATCTGTGATACAGATTGTATAGGATAACAATTGAGCAGGCAGAGAAGTATTTTCTCTGCCTGTATCAGTATCCGGAGATTTTCTCCGAGAAAAACAGGAGGTTTCCATGGAACAGAATGAAGTTCAGAAAAAGAAAAAAGGTCTGTTCGCTTTCCTTGCAAATGATTTAAAAGAAATTGGAGTAACGTATAAAGAAGGTGGACTGTATACCTGGCTTTCAACGGTAATCTTCGGACTTGCTTCAATGGCAAGAAAGCAGTTTTTAAAGGGATTTGCCCTTCTTGCAGCAGAATGCGGACTTTTATATTACATTATAGGATTCGGTTGGCAGTATCTGGCCAAAATAGATACACTCGGTACAGTAAAAACACAGAAGCTTGCTGATGGTACCCAGCAGTTTGGAGATAACAGTTTCCTTATTCTTCTGTATGGTATTCTTACAATATTTGCAATTTTCTTCCTGCTTGTATTGTGGAGACTTAATATTAAAGCAAGCTATCTCGAAATGAAGGAGCTTAAGGCGGGAAGACAGCTTCCCGGATTTAAGAAAAGCTTTGCTTCTCTTTTCGACAAACATTTTGATAAAACTCTTCTTGCAATACCGGTAGCAGGAATTTTCATTTTCACTGTTTTACCCATCATTTTCATGATATGTGTTGCATTCACAAACTATGATAAAAATCATCAGTCCCCGACAAACCTCTTCACATGGGTTGGACTTGAGAACTTCAAGCAGCTGTTCAGTGTTACAGACGGTCTCGGAAGTACATTTGTAACAGTTCTCGGATGGACTCTTGTATGGGCGCTTTTCGCCACATTCCTTAACTATTTCCTCGGCATTGGTGTTGCAATGCTGATTAATAAGAAAGGTATCAGATTTAAGAAACTCTGGAGAACAATTCTTGTTGTAACAATAGCAGTTCCTCAGTTCGTATCACTCCTTTACATCACAAAGATGTTTGCAGGAGACGGACTTATCAATACATACCTTCTTAAGTGGGGATGGATAGATTCGGCCATTCCGTTCTGGACGAATAAATGGCTGGCCAGAATAATGATTATCGTAATTAACCTTTGGATCGGTATTCCATACCTTATGCTTATTTCAACCGGTATTCTTATGAATATCCCCGAAGATTTATACGAATCTGCCAAAATTGACGGAGCAAGCGGATGGCAGTCATTCCTTCATATTACAATGCCATATATGCTCTTTGTAACAGGACCTTATCTGTTAACAAGCTTTATCGGAAACTTAAATAACTTCAACGTCATATTCCTTCTGACGAAGGGCGGACCAACGTCAATGATGTTAAAAGACAAAGCAGGATATACAGACCTTCTTGTTACATGGCTGTATAAGATGACGGTTGATGATACCAATTACCGAATGGCAGCCGTTCTTGGTATTACAGTATTCGTCGTTGTTGCAGTTATTTCACTTGTTGTTTACAGGCTGCTGCCTTCAGTTAAAGATGAGGAGGGATTCCAATAATGGCCGCTAATAATAAAGAAATCAAACTCTCTTCAATTAAAAAGAAGGAAAAGGTCACAAATACAATCTGCTACATTGTGCTTGTCATTATCAGCATAATCTGGCTTCTTCCCTTCTTCTTCCTGATTCTTCAGAGCTTCAGATCATACCTTCCCGGTGTTGAGTCAGCTCTTGGCGGAATTGACGGAGGTGGTATGGTTGAGTACCTTCTCCCTAAGAAATTCTCTCTTGATAACTATATTTATCTGTTAAATCCGGGAGAGAGCAAGTTCCTTAGATGGTATGGAAACACACTTATTATTGCACTTTTTGTATCACTGTTTCAGACTGCAATCGTTCTGTGCACAAGCTACGCCCTTTCACGTATGCGTTTCAAGGGAAGAGAATTACTTATGAAAGTATGGCTTGTACTCGGAATGTTCCCCGGATTCCTTACCATGATTTGTCTTTACTTCCTTCTTAAGAACTTCGGTCTTACCCAGGAAGGTGCAATTCCGGGACTTATCCTTGTTGGTGTTGCAAGTTCAGGTATGGGCTATTACGTATGTAAGGGATATATGGACACAGTTCCCAAGTCTCTTGATGAAGCTGCCAGAATTGATGGTGCTTCGAGAGCAAGAGTATTCTTCGTAATGACTATTCCTATGTGTAAGCCAATCATAATCTATACAGCACTTACAGCCTTCATGGCTCCCTGGTGCGATTACATTTTTGCTTCATATGTTGCATTTGGTCACTCAGACAGTTATAACGTTGCGGTTGCCATGTGGCGATGGATTTGGACAAACGACGTTACAGGCGTATTTACCAGATTCTGTGCAGGCGGTATTCTGATCGCTGTTCCAGTAACATTGCTGTTCATGGCTCTTCAGAAGTACTATGTTGCCGGCGTTACCGGTGGTGCCGTTAAGGGTTGATTATATGAAAAAGAAATTAATTTCAATAGTTTTATGCAGTGTTGTAGCGACCGTATCTCTTTTCGGTTGCGGCTCCGGAGATTCTGCGCCTTCAATGGCGCAGAAATCTGTGGAAGCAGAAATATTTGTTGATAAAGTAGACGGTATTACCGACGATTTCATCAGAGGCGTTGATATATCCAGCATTCTTTCGGAAGAAAAGAGCGGAGTAACATATAAGAACGCCGAAGGTGTAACGGAAGACATTTTCAAAATTCTCTCTGATGCCGGAATTAACTATGTCAGAGTAAGAGTCTGGAATAATCCCTTTGATAAAGACGGCAACGGATACGGTGGGGGAAACTGTGACGTACAGTGTGCTGCCGAAATAGGCAGAAGGGCTGCGGAATACGGAATGAAGCTTTGTGTTGATTTCCACTATTCTGATTTCTGGGCGGATCCGGCAAAACAAAAATGTCCCAAGGAATGGGAAGATATTAAGGATATCCATGAAAAAGCGGATAAACTTTATGATTATACCAAGGCAAGTCTTGAGACTATTCTTGCTTCCGGAAGTGATGTCGGAATTGTTCAGCTCGGAAACGAGACAAACAAAGGTATGGCAGGTGAAAAGCAGTGGAGTTTTATGGCACTTTTATTTGATGCCGGAAACCGTGCAGTAAAAGAGGTCGCTGCTTCTTCTAAGAAAGAAATAAAAACTGCTGTTCATTTTACAAATCCGGAAGACATTGAAGGGATTAACAAAGTCCTTTCAAAACTTGAAAGTAACAATATCCAGTATGATATTTTCGCTTTGTCTTATTATCCGTTCTGGCACGGAACTCTCGATAATCTGACTGCCACTCTTACAAGAGTTGCAAACGATTACGGTAAAGAAGTGATGGTTGCCGAAACCTCTTATGAATATACACTTCTTGACGGAGACGGACATGCAAACAGTGCCGGAGAAAAAGATTTAAACAAGGCTTACTCAGCAACAGTTCAAAGTCAGGCAAATGCTGTAAGAGATGTATGCGATGCTGTTGCAAAAGTAGGGGAGAAGGGCCTTGGTGTATTCTACTGGGAGCCGGCCTGGATTCCGGTTAATGTCTATGATTATACGAAGAGTGATGCCGAAAGCGTTCTTAATGCCAATAAGGAAGCATGGGAGAAATACGGAAGCGGCTGGGCTTCAAGCTATGCCAAAGAGTATGATCCTTCCGATGCAGGCAAGTACTTCGGCGGTTCTTCCTGGGATAATCAGGCGATGTTTGACTTCGAAGGAAATGCTCTTCCTTCATTATATGTATTTAAGTATTTGAAATACGGTGCAACCTGTGATCTTAAAGTTGATTTTGCTCCTGACCTGGATGTTACCTTTGAACCAGGTGAGACGATTGTTCTCCCCGAAACTGCTGAGGTTTCATACAACGACAGAAGTAAAAACGGCGCTGCAAAAGTTACCTGGAACGAAGACGAGTTATCACAAATCGATACAAATGTTGTCGGTGATTATGTTGTTAACGGTACTTTCGAAGACGGAAGCAATGAGAAATGCAATGTTCATATTGCTTATCTGAATCTTGTACCTAATTACAGCTTTGAAGAAGATGACAGAAGTATGTGGGTAATCGATCCTTCTCAGGTGGATTTTCAGCAGAAGGAATCAGATTGTACTACAGGTGAATACAGTATGCATTACTGGAGCGAATCGCCTGTAAGTTTTGATGCATATGTTACCATTGACGGTCTTGAGGATGGAATTTACTATTTCAGCGCCAAAGCTCAGGGCGGTGATGCCGGAAACGATCCGGATATGTATATATATGCAAAATCAGGAGATGCGGTATATACAGCTGATTTTATTTCGGACGGCTGGGTTGTATGGCAGTCTCCGGAGATTGATAACATTGAGGTGGTCGGCGGAAGCATCACAATCGGTGTTCACATTGATGCGGCTGCAAATGCATGGGGAACCCTTGATGATTTCTATCTTTGTAAGAAAAAATAACAATGATTGGGTATAGATATGACAGATAGTAAAACTCTGACAATATCAGATGTGGCACAGGCGCTCGGAATCTCCAAGACAACTGTCAGCAGGGCAATTTCCGGGAACGGACGTGTCGGGGTAGAAACAAGAGACAGGGTAATGAGCTATATTGCACAGCATAATTATGTTCCAAATGCAATGGCAAAAGGTCTTGCCCAGAGTAAAACGTATAATATCGGACTTGTAATGCCGAAGGATTATACCGCTGTGGATTTACCTTTTTTTCAAAGGTGCCTTACAGGAGTGTGCGATCAGGCAAATGCTCAGGATTATGATGTTGTTGTATGCGTGACAACACCTACAGACATTTCGCAGCTTGAGCGTCTTATCAACAATAATAAGGTTGACGGTGTAATTCTTACGAGAACACTCACGATGGATTTAACCATCGATTATCTCAAAGAAAAGGGCATTCCGTTTGTGGCAATAGGACTCACTGAAGACCCTGACGTTATTCAGGTGGATAATGATCATGAATCTGCATGCAGAGAACTTACAAGTCTTCTTCTGATGCAGAAGATCGGAAGAGTAGCAATGCTTTGCGGTGACAGATCGTTTATGGTTACACAGAGCAGACTTAAAGGTTTTCTTGATGCCATGGATACTGCAGGGGTTAAAGTAACACCGGATATGGTATATTATGACATCGATTTTCTGACAAATGTCGACAAGATTGTTGATGAAATACTTTCAAGAAGGTTTGACTGTATCCTTTGTATGGACGATTCAATCTGTGTGAATGTTCTTGACAAACTTAAGCGTGACAGAATTACGGTTCCTAGCGATATTAAGGTTGCATCGTTCTACAACAGTGCTGCGCTTAGCAGAAACATACCGGCTGTTACGGCACTTTCTTTTGACGCCAAGCAGCTTGGAGAAGAAGCTTGCAAGACACTTTTCAAGGTCCTTTCGGGGACGGTTGTACCTGTCAGAAATCTTCTTGGATATGAGATAGCCATGAAGGAATCAACAAAAAAGTGTGACAACGGAATAGTAAAAATTATTTGATTTTTTTGTAATGTACAATTTTTGTGAGGAGAATTTTGTTTATTATGGAAAATAAGTTTGTTGTTAATATTATTCATCGTCCTGAAATGGTTCCGGAATATGCCGAAAAAGTTACAGGACATGGTAAATCAGAGGATATCGGTAGAAAAGCACTTCTTACCGAATCGCTCGATATATTTAAAACGCAGCAGGAACTTGCACATAAGAACGGTCTTAAGACCACTATTCAGATGACCTATGCTGCGCTTTTTAATGAGGAAGCAGTATCGCTTGCAAAAGAGCATCATGAGAAGTACGGTGATGAAATTGCATTATCACTTCTTGGTCTTCCCTGTAATCAGTTCAGAGAGAAATATAAGACAAAGGATTTCTGCATCTGGATGTTCTCGATGGAAGATAAGAAATCAATTGTAAATGATGTTTTTGGCAAATTCTATGATGCCTTCGGTTTTTATCCTGAGTCAACCGGTTCATATTATATGGATGCGGAGCTGATTAACTACATTAAGGAAACTTATCCTTCTGTTAAGTGTGCTGTTGCAACATGCTGGGAGGAAGGACCGAAAGCATATCATACATGTAATAATTCATGGTATACCTTTATGGACGGAGGCCCCTGGGCACCCTGGATTCCAAGCAAGGTTAATACCCATGCACCGGCAGCGAACAAGGAAGAGGATAGCGGTATCGTAGCAATTCCGCATCTTTCAAGAGATCTTCTTGCCTGCTATGACGGAAACGGATCTAATTTCGGAACACATCCGCAGAATGTACTTCGCGGAATGATATATGACTCCAAGACCTGGGAGTTCCCGTATCTTTTCAATCTGATTGACCAGTACAGAGTACTTGCCGACTATAATAACGGAATTGCATATAACATGATGTTTGTCGGCCCCGGCTGGATGAACAAGATGGGTAGATGGGAAGCGCCGTATGAACTTCTCTATAAATCATATGAAGAAGGAATGAAGTATTACGGCGAACTTAAGAAAAAAGGTGAACTCATTGATATGGGTATGGCTGAATTTGCTGACTTCTATCGTGAGAACAAGCATTATACTGAGCCTGAATGTGCTCTTTGGAAGGACATTTTGTATGGCTCTGACAAACAGCTTTTCTGGTACTGCGATCCTTTTATGAGAGCATGTGTAAATATGGATCAGGGCGGTGCAATTGTTGACCTTCGTCCTTATGCTGCAAAGCTTGAATGGCCTGTTGGTATCGGAACAAAGCATATTCAGGATGCATCTTATCCTTTCCTTATTCAGGAAAAATACAGAGCAGGATATTTCACACATTATGCAGGTGAAGGAACAGTAAGAAGTGCCAAGGTATGTTATAACGGCGAGGAAGTAGATTTATGTCTTTGCCCGACAAAGGCCAAATTTGAAGAAAAGGATGAAAACGGTGTTCATGTAAGGACACTTGTTCTTGATCCTGTCGAAATCGAATTCTCCGATCTTACTGTAAAAGTAGCAAGCAGAATTTCATTCCCTGAGGGAACATCCGATATCCGTATAGAAAGAGAGATTCTTTCCATGAGTGATGAGAATGCCGAAGTAACGATTAATGAATATATGGTTGCGTGCTACGGAACAACAGAGTATACAGAGGATATGTCTGATATTACACTTTATGCTAAGGATTCTGCAGGCGATCACAAGCTTACTTATGAATATAAGTGCAGAGAAGAATCTGTTGCAGGAGCAGACAGTGTAGGCGCTGAAATTCCTCCGATTAAAACTGAAGTTTCAATGAGAGCAGAGAGCAAAGGCAGTTTCACCGGATATTATAAAGAGGGATATGCCTTCTCACCTATGTTCACTCTCGGATATACAGCAAATCTTAAGAATAAGGAGGTATTTACAACATGGCTCAACATGGCAAGGGCAAATTAAACTTTCGTTGTCCCTCCTGCTTTATGAGGGATTTGGATATCGATATGTTTTATGACAAGGAAACCGGGATTTATTCATGCATACGTTGTCAGTACAGAGGCGATGAGAAGGACGTTCTTGAGAAGAACGAAATGATTCGTTTCAAATATGGAAGCATGATGAAGAGATATACAATGGAAGAGCTTAGAAGCTGACAGAAAAAGTATGAAAATAGACAGATGGATTAAGGGAATGGATATATCCACCCTTATTGAAGAAGAGAAATGCGGTGCAAAGTACTATGATGACGGAAAACAGGATGACCTTCTGAAAATCCTGAAGAAGTACGGTTGCAACAGTGTAAGACTGAGAATCTGGAATAATCCTTATTCCGAAAACGGAGAACCCTACGGAGCCGGAACAAACGATTTAAGTAAGACGATTACTCTTGCAAAAAGAGCAAAGGCCGAAGGGATTCCTTTTCTTCTTGATTTTCATTACAGCGATTTCTGGGTTGATCCCGGAAAACAGTTTGTTCCCAAGGCATGGGAAGGAAAGAATGAAGAAGAGCTCATAGCGGCAGTTTATGATTACACAAAAGAAGTGTTATGTAAGCTTAAAGCCGAAGGCCTTGTTCCTTACATGGTTCAGGTCGGAAATGAAATAACAAACGGATTTCTATGGCCTTATTTTAACAGAGCCTTTGGGATGCCGGAAAATTTTGAGGGGAATTACTTCAACAGAAATCTTGCACTTGCACTTTCAAGCGGAATAAAGGCAGTAAGGGAATATTCTCCTGAAAGCATTGTCATGATTCATCTTGACAACGGCGGAAACAATGAACTTTACAGAAGCTGGTTTGACGGTTATTTTGAGGCGGGAGGAGCCGATTTTGATGTAATCGGTCTTTCATATTACCCATTCTGGCACGGAAATCTTGCCGCTCTTAAATATAATCTCGATGATATCGCTGTAAGGTATGGAAAACAGCTTGTTATTGCCGAGGTATCAATGGGATTTTCTCTGGAAGATTACAGAAGTTATGAAGGGTCTGATGTTTCGGAAAGAAAAGGAATGGCGACAACAGAGAAAACGCTTGGCGGCCTTGATTATCCGATGACACCGGAAGGACAGAAGGATTTTATGACAAAGCTTTGCGAGATAGTAAAAGCTGTTCCGGGCGGGCTTGGTATGGGATACTATTACTGGGAGCCGGGCTGGGTTCCTGTTCCCGGATGCGGATGGGCAACACCTGCTTCGCTTGAGTATATTAAGGACAAAGGTCCTTGCGGCAATGAATGGGCTAATCAGGCGCTTTTTGATTATGACGGAAATGCTTTGCCTGCGCTAAAACTTCCATATTAAAAAATGTTGTTGACAGTATAACTGCATAGTGTTATAAAGATTAAAGTAACTTAATAGAAGATAGAGGTTGCATTTCTTATCATTAGCCGGGTTTTTGTGACGAGCACAGATAAAGCTCTGTGAAAGGAAGACGTGCCGAAAGGGGAGGAAGTCGTATCCGAGCCTTGGGGATACAGGAAATACCTGTATAACTGTCATCTTTAACAAGATGGGGCGCTATCGGAAAATGAGATTTTTTTCAGCGTCCAAATTTTTTGGACGCTGTTTTTACTTGTTTTCCCTTAGAAGAAAGGAGAAAAATATGCCTATTTTCAAAGGAGCCGGTGTTGCTATTGTTACACCATTTAACGAAGACGGAACTGTAAATTATGATGAGTTCGGAAAGATTATCGAAGATCAGATTAACGGAAAAACTGATGCGATTATCGTTTGCGGAACTACAGGAGAGGCTGCAACTCTCAGCCATGAGGAGCACCTTGATGTGATTGATTACTGCATTAAGAAGGTAAATCACAGAGTTCCGGTTATTGCAGGAACAGGTTCAAACTGTACTGAGACAGCAGTATATCTTTCAACAGAAGCTGAAAAGAGAGGCGCAGATGCTGTTCTTCTTGTATCACCTTATTACAATAAGGCTACACAGAAAGGTCTTTACGAGCATTTTGCAAGAACTGCAAACAGCATTAAGATTCCCTGCATTCTTTATAATGTACCTTCAAGAACCGGATGCAACATTCTTCCCGAAACTGTTGTGAAACTTGCAAAAGAGGTTTCCAATATCGTTGCTATCAAGGAAGCAAGCGGTGATATTTCACAGATTGCAAAGCTTGCTGCACTTGCTGACGGTTGCATCGATATTTATTCAGGAAATGATGATCAGATAGTTCCTATTATGTCACTTGGAGGAATCGGAGTTATCTCTGTTCTTTCAAATGTTGCACCTAAAGAAACTCATGATATCTGTGAAGCTTTCTTAAACGGTGATGTTAAGAAAGCATGCAAAATGCAGCTTGATGCTATTCCTCTTATTAAGGCTCTTTTCTGTGAAGTTAATCCGATACCGGTTAAGAAAGCAATGAACCTTCTCGGATATGCAGCCGGTCCTTTAAGACTTCCGCTTACAGAGATGGAAGATTCCAATGCGGATAAACTCAGAGCGGAAATGGTAAAATACGGAATCCTTAAATAGAAGAAATTAACTAAAGCGAGTAGGAGAAGTCCTACTCGTTTTACTTAAAGGAAGATGTTAAGTGCAGGGTTCACAGAAGTGATAAATATACTATAATATGATGTGAGTGCCAAAAGTACTTTTTTGAAAAGCCATTTGGCAATCATATAAATTAACTTGCTCTTTGAAAACTGAATAAATCTATGTTTTTTGCTCTCGTTTGAAATAAGATGAGGATTTTTAACCTCTATGC
>JAZLHJ010000056.1:0-9799 GCA_045616785.1 Lachnospiraceae bacterium | reverse complement strand
GATGTGGTTTGTGTAGAATCGCTTAACATGCGTGCAATGTCCAACAAAGGCTTTGGAAACGGAAAAGCCACAATGGATAACGGGTATGGAATGTTCCTTAATCTGTTAGAGTACAAACTGTCAGACCGCGGAAAATATCTTATCAGGGTAGATAAGTGGTATCCGTCATCGCAACTGTGCAGCTGTTGTGGGAAAGTGAAGAAACTCAAACTATCCGACAGAGTATACAATTGTGAGTGTGGCTTCACAATGGACAGGGATCAAAATGCTGCCCTGAATATCCTGATGGAAGGATTACGACTGCTAAAAGAAGCAGTCTAAAATAAATAAACTGGTAGGCCGGGGACCGGCGGAACCTAACGCCTGCGGACACCGTGTAAGACAGTGATTATGCATTAGCATAGTCAATGCAGTGCTGGTTGAAACAGGAAGCTCGTAAATTCAATTTAGGAGTAGTTCACCCAAAGTTTAACCAAGGTTAACAATGTCAAAAGTGGTTAAAAATCCCATTGCAAACATTTGTTCTCGCCTGTATAATATTTTCAAGCAAAGGTGTCACCAGACACGGTAGGCGGTTAGCTCTCTTCGGAGGGACTGAACCCTCCGTTAACATAGATACCCTTCGGGGAATCTAATGAAAGGAGGGCTTCTGCAATTATGATAGCAATAGAGATTTTCGGTGCAGTTGCATCTGCATTAACTATCTTCTCTGCTGGAGTTGCAGTAGGGAAGTTTATGGCTTCTAAAGACAGTAAAAACGACCGCCGTTAGTTTGCAGACTGGGCAGTCGTGTTAACGATTACTTATTCTCGGGCTAGCCGTCTATCGGTGACCCTTTGTTTTTTTATTATATGCCTTGTAGGGCATATTGTCAAATTACGCTTTTCCTCAACGGAAAGCACCTAAGATTTGCTCTTAAGTGCTTCCTGTATCTTCTTAAAATACATTCTGCTCAAATTAATCTGTTACTGACAGCTAATATCAAAACAACAATATGGCAGACTGAAACCCGCATAGAATCAATAAAAAAAGACTTGGAAAACTCCAAATCCTCAGAGCGCGAGACGGCGCACGAGGTCCGGTGGACCTCGGCTTTGCGCGGACCGGAGCGAAGCGGAGACCTCGAACCCGTTTGAGTACCGGCGGTACTCAAACAACGAACAAAAAGGACATCCATTCCGATGTCCTTTTCGTTTGTTCTTCGAGCGCGAGACGGGACTCGAACCCGCGGCCTCGACCTTGGCAACGTCGCGCTCCACCAACTGAGCCACTCGCGCATTTCTGTCCGCTTTTGCAACGGACAAGTGTTATATTACATAATTGTATGAAAAATGTCAACAACTTTTTTCAAACTTTTTTGTATTTATATTCAAACATTACGGAAGTTCAACAGCAGCGTCACCGTTTCCCTCAGCATTTAACGCGCTTTTACACTTTATCAGATATATATGGGTAAGTGCATCATTGATTCTTTCTTCGGAAAGAGTTCCGTTATTTACAGCATCAATAACGCCCTGATATGCTTCTTTGAAGTTCTCGGGACGAAGAAGCATATCGCATCCTGCATTAAGTGCAGCTACAGAAGCTTCTGCCGAAGTGTAGTACGAAGTAACGGCTGCCACATCCATCGGCGCTGTAATAATAATTCCTGTATATCCTAAATCTGTTCTGAGCATACGGTTTACTATTTCCGCAGACATAAATGCAGGAGTGTAATCTCCTACAATATTAGGATAAGATGCCTGTGTAACCGTAATAAAATCACTTTCTGCAGATACTGCCATTCTGTAAGGAACAATATCAGACGTAAGAAGCATATCCTCTGCAGCTTCCACTGTTGCTCTTCCGGAACTTACATCACCTTCTGCCATACCTATTCCCGGGAAATCAAGAACGGCACTGCTTACGTTATGATCCTGAATTGCAGAAACACCCTGATATACAAAACTTCCTGCCGTTTCACCATCGGAAGCAAATGATCTCTTCGAATCAGATACAATTCCGTTAGGTGCAAAATCAACATTAAAACCAAGCTTCGTCATATAATTGGCAATATCGGTATAGGAATTATATGTTCCTGTTGTATCACCTGTAAGACCAAGTTCACTTGCATCAGTCATTTTGGGTGCTTCCTTTATTGAAGCGGAAATCCTGGCAACGCTGCCGCCCTCTTCTTCAACACCTGTGAAAAGAGGGAACTTAGACAAAGCAGCTGTCTTCTGAAGCATTTCCGTTATCTGCTTTTCTGACTGAATATTCTTGGATGTATATATTATTCCGCCGACAGCATAATCATTCATCGCTTTCTCTGTTTTTCCGCCTGCAACAACAGCCTGATCAACGCCTTCCATCATTGACTCCGGAGTAACAAAGAAAAGACCTGCTACCTTTTCTTCAAGACTCATCTGCGAAATAAAATTCTGCGCAAGGGACAAGAGCCCCGGATCAACCTCAGAAACAGGCTGCTCGGGAACAACTTCTTCCGGAATATTAAGAACAATTTCAGGAGGTGTAATTACAATAAGACTTCCGTCATACTCTCCTTCTCCTGTACTTTCCGTATCACCGGCCGAGGCGGTCTCACTGCTGCCTCCTATATTGAATACACGCTTTACACCGTAAAGTCCGCCAACAATCACTGCCGCTATTATCAGAATGAGCGCCACATAAGCAAGAATCTGATTTCTGATACGCCTTTTTCTTCTGGCGATTCTTCTTGCCGATTTCTCATCTACATATTCTTCCGAAGCTTCTTCTACTTCCTCAGCAGTTTCTTCAATATATTCGTCATCATTTACTTTCTTCGACATGTTATGCTCCTATATAATTTCTGCATATTGTGTTCCCAAACACTTTCAACATACCATATTTTGATAAATAATGCCACCTTTTTCATTCATTTCTGATTGCGGCAAGCGGGCTGAGTTTCATGGCACGAAGTGACGGGAAGAAACCTGCAATCGTAGACACTATTATAGCAAAGCCGATTCCCAGAAGGCAAAGCCAGGGCGGGATATAACTCATACCGGTTGATACACCCATAAAACTTCCGCCGGCCGACAAAAGATTCACTACCTTCGAAGCAACAAAACTGAATCCAATTCCGAAAACTCCTCCGAAAACTCCAATAAAAGCAGCTTCCAGAAGGAACATTGTCTGAATGTTATGCATATTACATCCAAGAACCTTCATAATACCTATTTCTTTGGTTCTTTCGTATATGGACATCATCATGGTATTGGCAATTGATATTGCCGCAACAAGCATAGCAACCGCTCCGATTCCTCCGAGCACCGCTTCAATATACGCATACTGCTGCTGTGAATACTCAAGCCATTCCATGTTGCTGCTCGCGTTATAGCCAAGTTCCGAAATTGCCTTCTGAACTTCCGTAACATTATTCATGTCGTCAACACTTACAACAATATTCTGGTAATACATATCTTTATATGGCTTACCGCTTTTCGTCGATGGTTGTCCGGGAATAACTGCCTTCTTAAATACTTTATGAAGAAATGCTTCAAGCTTTGAAATGTCACATAATACGCTGTAGGCATTTTCACCGTATTCTTCAAGACCGCCCGCAAGAACTCCGGCCGTCGCAACAGGATACTTCTTGGGCTTCTTGGGCGTAGTTCCTTCAGCAGGATATTTATAACTCCAATATTCATCCATATTGAAGACAACTTTTACAGTATCATTCATAAAATCAATATCCGGAACAACGCCTGTTTCCCAATAAGTCTCCTCACTTCTCTCGTTATAGAAATCAATGATAACCTGATTACCATATAAGAGACATAACTCGTCGTCGTCTTCATTCGGAACATGTCCGGCTTCAAGCTCAAGATTCAGTTTATCAAGCGCATCAACCGTCATTCCGCGCAGTTCCATATAACCTGTATACTTTCCGACAAAACCGTATGCGGAAAAAGACAGTACCGGAGATACAAAATCCACATGATCAAATGATTCAAAAAGCTTAACATCATCAAGGCTAAGATAAGTTGAGGTCGGATCCGCCTGTGTATCGCCGTTATAGTTTGGATAAACGTTTATCGTTGTCATGCTTCCATAGGAACTCATCTGTTCTACAGTCGCTTTATCAAGTCCGAGACCGATTGATATCATTACAACAATTGAGGCTGTTCCGATTACTACACCGAGAATTGTAAGCACTGTTCTGATTTTTCTTTTCCAAAGGTTACCTGCGCTCATGCGCAGCATATCAAGAAAACGCATATAATCTCACCCTTTTTTTAGAGAATATCATCACTGTCAGCTTCAATCGAAGCAAGTTCCTTCTTTTTCTTATTGTGCTTAACAACTGCAACAATAACAATTACGCCTGCAATGACAAGTACTGCAGCTCCGATAATAACCCACAGCCAGGGGAAAGAACTTTCTTCAGGCATCGGTTCAGGCTCAAACTCTTCGAAACCGCCGCCGAAATCTTCTTCAAAATAGGCCTCATCAACCATGAGAAGAACTTCATAATCACTCGATGTAACATTACCGTTTTCATCTTCATAGGAAACTGTAACAGTAACAGACCCGTCATTAAGTGCCGCACCGATAAGTGATGCATCAACATTCTTTGTTGCTCCGGGTTCAACCTTTCCAAGGAATGTATCTCCACCCATTACCTCATTCTGATCAAAATCAACTTTTACATTGTAAAGAGTTGTTTTCCCGGTATTGTACAGATTAAACATTACGTTGCTTTCTTCCCCGATTGTTATATAACCGGGATCGACTTCAAACGAACTGATGTCAAATTTTGCTTCCTGATAAATCGGAATTGATACATTTGCCTGTGAAGTATAAGGATTTGCATCACTGTCTTCATAAGACATATTAACAGTAAGAACATACGGCTTCTGGCTTAAATCAGCACGTGCGGACATTTCAATCGAAATATCCGTTGTCTCCTTACTCTTTAATTTTGACAGATATACCGTGCTCGAACCGCTTGTCGGAAGAAACGGAAGAAGCGCCTCCGTTCCGATTGACTGTGCCTCAAGATTAAACAGAATATTTGAAACCGCAGTTCTTTCAGAAGTATTCTGAATGTGAAGCGTAAGTGTAAATGTATCGCCGGCAAATACCATCTCGGGATCTGTATCAAATCCGGTTACAACAAGTCTCGGAGCTGAAACCTTTGCAGGCTTTTCATCTTCATCGGGAGAACCTGTCACATATACAAATGTATTAACCGTTGTTGAAAGAGTGGTTCCGTTTCTTTCATAAGTCACATCAAAAGAAAGCTCATAATATCCGGACTTAACTTCCTTGCTTCTTGCTGTCCATACCCAGCCTATTTCCATTCTGTTATCATAAACAGTATCTCTAGTCTTATTGCCCGGAAGATACGGAATTACCTGTGTATATCCTGTTTTATCTATTTCAAAAGGCCATTTTGCAGAATCCTGTGATATCTGCGGCTCAACAACAACGTTGTATAAATCAACATCGGAATAATTGACAAAAGGAAGAACAACCATGCAGGTCTCGCCGTATTTAACCCTTACAACATCAAGATTGCCGTAAAGACCTATATACTTGTCTGTTGAACCGGCAGGCTTATCTGCGCTTCCGTATTCATCCGCAAATTTCTCCATTCTGCTGATAACAGTATCTGCATATGAAGAAATACTGAAGCTCTCAAGAAGCTCATTCTGCACAATATAATCACATCCGTTCTTATAGATTGCTTCAAGCTTTTCAAGATTCTCCGGGGTAAAAATATAATTACTCTTAATTTCTTTAAGTGCCTGCTCCATATTGCCCATCGCAATACTTACAAGCTCGTATGCTTCTTCTTTGCTTCTTTGTGCATAAGCAACACTGCTGCTGTTTCCGAGAAGTGCATCCTGAAGCGAGTTCCCTCCGAGAAGAACCGTTGCAAGAACAGCAACTGCAATAAATCTACTTATCAGTTTTTTCATTTTCATCTGTCTCCTTCAAAACCTCTGTTTCCGGCTTTTTTTCTTCAAAAATACCGTTTCTGTTATGGTTATCTTCAATTTTTAGTATCTGTCCGTCTTTAATATGAATAATTCTGTCTGCAAATCCCGCAAGATAATTGTCATGCGTTACCATAATCAGCGTCTGATTCTTCTTATGAACTATCTTCTGCATAAGTTCCATTACTTCACGTGAAGTCTTGGAATCAAGATTACCGGTAGGCTCATCGGCAAAAATAATTTCCGGTTCCATAACAAGAGCTCTTGCAACGCCTATTCTCTGCTGCTGACCACCGGACATCTGGTTTGGTTTGTGTTTCTTATATTTTTCAAGGCCTACAAGCTTTATTGCCTTTTCTGCTTTCGCCTTTCTGACTGCGGGCGAAACCCCCTGAAATGTAAGCGGAAGAGCAATATTCTCAACAGCAGTCATTGTTCCGAGAAGGTTGAATGACTGAAAAATAAAGCCGATATGTTCGCGCCTGAATTTTACAAGCTGATTTTCAGACTTTTTCTCCATATGCTCACCGGAAATAATAACCTGTCCTTTTGTTGGTTTCTCAAGTCCCGCAAGCATATTAAGAAGAGTTGATTTCCCAGAACCGGAAGCTCCCACAATTGAGCAGAACTCACCTTTATATATCTCGAAATCAACTCCGTTTAATGCTCTTACCACTTCGTTTCCGACATGATAGAGCTTATATAAATTTTTCACCTGTATTACAGGTTTTCTTTCATCCATATAATTCCTGCCATTTCGATATAGAAATCCAAACAACACTATGTAGTGCCATTTGTTTTGGATTGTACTATATTTTCCGAAATCGCACAAGTAGCATTGGAATACGGCACTCTCGCTGTCGGCACAACCTCTGCCGCAGGACCTATGTGCGCGAGCTGGTCATCAAAAAAGATATCCGCTCCGAAGGCTTTCAGAATCTCTTTTTTGGCTATACCGCCAAGGAAAAAAGCTTCATCGATTCTTACACCCCACGCACGAAGCGTACGCACGACTCTTTCATGTGCAGGCGCGCTTCTTGCAGTAACAAGCGCTGTCCGTATCGGTGATTTCTCCGGCGGGAATTCCTTTTGAAGATCGGATATAGTCTTTAGGAATTTTGCAAAAGGCCCGGCCTGCATCGGATTCCCCGCATTTTTCTCTTCATTACGCTCAAATGCCTCAAGTCCTTCAGACTGATAAATCCGCTCCGATTCATCGGAAAAGAGAACGGCATCACCGTCAAAAGCAATACGGATAGTGTCCTTTTCTTTGTTCCAGTCATAGGTATGAAGTCCGTCAGAACAAATTATACCGGCTGCAACACCTGATTCTATCGCTTTTTGAACATCACCCTCATCGGCTGACAGAAACAAATCCGTATTAAATGCCGCAAGGTAAGGAGCAAGTGATGAACCGCTTGCCAGAACAGCCCTCGTGATATTAAGCCCGTATTCGTGGATCGAATTGAATACACGAAGCGAAGTATCGGCACTGTTTCTTGACATAACTATTACTTCAACCCTGCCCTCCTGACCCGGGAGATTATTAATATTAAGGAGTGATTTGATAAGCCTGAACCCGGGACCCGGTTTCAGTATCTCGTTTTCATGTGCCACCTGATAAGTACAGTAGGCTTCCACACCTTCTTTTTCAAAGATGTCATTCTCATAATTAAGATCAAAAAGCGCTCTTGATGAAACTCCGATAACAAGTCTTCCTGCCAAATCAAATCCCATAGCGACAACTCCTTTTTCTATGAACGCCTAACCTGCTCATATTTGTCTCTTGTCATAAGCGCAGCTTTAAGCTGTTCGTATTTCTCATTCATATTCCCTTCGGGAAGTGTGATATCAATTGATACAGCCATCTGGTCAAGAATTCTGCTATCTATTCTCTGCCTTGCCATTGTAAGTACGTCAAGCTTTTCAGAATAGCTTCTTGCCTTAAGAAAATTCATAAGGTCTTCATTTACGGCTGTTTTCTCTGTTTTTGTGTTTTCTTCTTTCACAAAAGCTTCTTCCTGCAAATTTTTTTTTGCAGGTTCTGCTTTTACTTCTTCTTTTACTTCTTCTTTTACTTCTTCTTTCCCAAAAACCGTAACCTTTTCAAATCTGTTCATGCCGGCTTTATCAGGATATTTATTCTCATCCACAGGTTCCATAAACATCGACAGGTCTCTTACATAAACGCCGAATGGTTCATATAATGCCTGATAAACAACCTTTTTGCTTCCGTCTTCAGAATCTGTTGCTATAGTAATAATCTGATATAGATTTCCCTTGAAATGTCTGTAAATTTCAAACGGTTTAGGATTCTCTCTCATTGCCTGTCTCCTTTTTACGGAAAAATTCTGTTTACCCAATTCTAACAAAGACGGCATGTTTTGTCATTCATATTTCAAGGAGCGAAATACCTACATTCACATTTTCATGAGGGAAAATAACGGCCGAAATGGCGCTTTCAATACGGTACGCCGTCTCTTCTTCGCCAAATGCCTTATGATAAATTTTTAAAGAATAATCACGGCTTCCGTCGGCATGTGTAATCTTCGTAAGATTTATTCCCGCATTCCTTATTCCCTCCGAAGAAAGAATCCCCTCTATATCGGTTCTGTATTCATCTTCCAGCATATCCATATATTCCGAACTGTCTTCCGGCACGTTTTCTCTTCCTTTTACCGTAAGTGATATTCCTCCGATAATGAAAACTATTACTGCACTGAGTATTATCCTTACTATCCGTCTGTCTCTCTTTTTCATAATAAATTCTCCTTATTCCGATTGTTCTCTCCTGTTCTATATTGGCATCATAATCCGGATGTTGTCCGATAATTCTCCCTGCAACTCAAAAGGGTCACGGCATCTGCCGTGACCCTTACATTACATTATTTTTACTGAAGCATCTTGGTAATCATTGATTCCTGCTGCATCTGATTGCGAAGCATCATATTCTTGTAATCATCAAGAACTTCATTTTTCTTTTTCTCGGAAATAGCTTTTCCTATATCAAGATCCTCGAGACGTGAATCGGCGCCTGTCAGATTCTCCGAGGTATTAAGAGCTCTTTCATAGGCAGCATCAAGCGCATTTGAAGAAGCACCGCTGTCCGAACGCATCGAATTAACTTTATCAAGAGCCGATGTAATCTTATTAACATCAAAATCACCTGTAACGTTATAGCCTTCGATTCCGAGTGATGCAAGCGTTGCATTTCCACCCTTAACCCTGCTTCCGGTTCCGTCAGGATTTGTTGCCGCATTAAGCTCTTCATCATTATTGAGAAGATTCTTGGTATTAAATGTGGTACCGTTTGCGATATCTTCAATGCCCTTCATGTAGCCGTCAATTTCCTGCTGAATGGCATTTTTCTCCTGATCGGTTGTAAGTCCGTTCATCGCCTTAAGTGATGCGGTATATATAGACTGAAGATAATCACCGATTCCGGAAAGAGCACCGTCCGTAACCTTTGTCAGGCTGTTCATATCTTTGGCATTTGAAGCATTCTGATCAAGTGCACCGGTCTGTTCTTTGATACTCTGAACCTGTGTGAGTCCCGCTGCATCATCACTTGCGCTGTTAATTCTTCTTCCGCTTGCTATCTGTCCGTAGCTGCTTGCTGAATAGCCGTTTCCGACAGCATTAATATTCATATGACTTCCCCCTTTCAAATCCGCAAAATCTTAGTGTATAGATAGCTTAATTATAAGCCTTTCCTGTAAATTTGACAATCAGAATTTCAACACCGAGCTGATCTCCGATTCGCCCGGTTTTAAACGCTTCTTCATAAGAAACGCAGTCATTAAGTGCACCCTCAATCTGTTCTTTGGAAAACC
>JAZLHJ010000055.1:0-83420 GCA_045616785.1 Lachnospiraceae bacterium | reverse complement strand
TTATTAAGCACGAAAGACATTGTTAAACCTCATAAAATAAATGTTTTTGATACTTATATTTTACCAAAAATCAAGGCTTGAACATAGCTTTATTCAGTTTTCAAGGAACTAAAATCAGGTGTTGGATATACTTTTGACACCCACATCATTTGAATTATACATTACCCGAATTATCTTTTACAAGCACAATTTTTGCCCCAAGGAGTATCTTTAAGCTTCAATATATAATATATAATCAGCATTTCACAGTCTCTCTTTCATCTTCTATTCTCCGAAACACCTGAATATACAAAAAAAGGAACTCAACTTGAGTTCCTTTAGCAGCGCTACCAGGATTCGAACCTGGAAATGACGGAGTCAGAGTCCGTTGCCTTACCGTTTGGCCATAGCGCTATATACTAATTCCTGCGGCGCTTTTTGCACCGCAAGTGTTAGTATACAAAAGTCTTGCACAAAATGCAACTACTTTTTCTAAAAAATTATCTCGGAATAATATTCCACTGGGAACCGATTACCTGCATTGCAGCTGCAGTATAAGCAGCGCCGTTTGCTCCATCCATTCCTGTAAACCATGTATAGGCTTCCTTGGGAGTTCCGTTTACATCAAGAATACCCTCTGCAAGTCCCTGCGCAACTTCTGCGGGGATATCTGTTGTATTGTGATATACAAATGACTCGATGTACTGGTTATTAAGAATCTGCTGATATGCATATACAATTGCCGCAGCCTGATTCTTTGCGCCCTGTGAAGATGAATATCCAATCTCATCGATAATAATGGGACGTACTGCTCCTGCGGGAGTAAGCATATTCGCTCCGCACATAAAGTCTGTAAATACATCAATGTTCTGAATTGTAATATAAGCAGTATTCTGATTATGCTTAATAAGATTATTGTAATACTTAGTATTATTCCACCATGTTGTTGTGGTAAGAGGACAGTTGTAAGGATGAATCGATACACCCCAGCTGAAGTTACCTTCACCGCTTGTCTTAGCTGCAAGGCTTTCAAGGAAATCTCTTACATCATAGCAGAAGTTATACTTGGAATTTCTGTTATACATCTGATCGCATGAAGTAAATACCTTGGCTGAAGAATTCTTACTCTTAATAGCGTTATATGCTACACGGAGAACCTTGGAATACTCATCAACATAGGTTGCAAGAGGAGTTCCTGCGGGAACATAGTTCCACTGAACAAATGCAGATACTTCATTACCGATAACGAAATTATCAATCTGTCCGCAACCGTTCCAGCCGTTATAACGTTCAGCAAGGAAAGCACAGATAGCTGCAAGATATTCAACGCCGGCAGGTTCTGAAGCGTTCATCATACAGTAAGTACTTGCCTTGGTATATGAAGGTCTTGCAAGCGGATTAATAAGGAAATCAAGTCCGGGAACAGCCTTACATACAAGAACCATTGTCATGCTGATATTGTTATTCTTGCAATATGAACAAATTGCATCGTACTGCGAAAGTGTAGCACCGTTAAAGGAATAAGCTTTTCCGTTGTAAACATAGTTTACACCGGGTCCGATAAGTGTCGAAATATCAAGATTATAACTTGTGTGCTGTGCACCTGTAGCTACAACCTGCTCCATTCTTAAGGGATCGGGGAAAAGACCCTTCTTTGTGGTAGTAACTGTTCTGATAGCAGGAAGAACTGAAAGAATCTGAGGATTTGTCAAATAGCAGAAATTAGATACCTGAACATATTTGCCGCCGCTCGGAACGCCTATACAGAACTTGCTGTAAAGTCTTGAATTAACAGTTCCTTCCAGAAGATCAGTAAGGAATGTCGGTGTTGCAGAAAGAGCACATGCTGCAATAGGCATTGTTGTAATTCCTGTGCTGTATGCAGGTTCTGCAAAAAGATACATCATACCGTCATCCGATGTCGGTATATTTGCTGTTGTTCCGATTACAGTAACGGTTGCACGGTCTGCATTAATCTGACAGGCTGCAATACTAACCGTCTGAGTTGTTGCTGCTTTTGCATTCATTGCAGGAAATACTGTAACAATCAGCATAGCCGCAATAATTCCAAGCATTAATTTTGTTATGCTTTTTCTCATTAATCTCTCTCCTTCTCTAAAAGCGATAGTACTATTATGTTAACAAATGCCCCCGGCATTTTCAACCACTACATATTGTCCGTTATAAGAGACAAAGTACATAAGATTACACTTCAAACATGAGCTCTCCGTATGTCGGGAACGGCCATTCTTTCTTATCAACAAGCATTTCAAGTTTATCTGCCGGAATTCTGAGATTCTCCATTGCCTTAACAACAGAATCCTTATAGAAAAATGCTTTTTCTTTTGCAGCCTTAATTCCGGCGGCTTTTGAAACAACATCCTTAAGTTCCGAAAGACTAAGCGACATCTCGTCAACAAGACCCGTTACTTCAATAAGCAGATTCTTCATCGATAAAGGATTAACACCCGCCTTGGAAATCTCATTTACAGACATGCCGAGTTTTCCGGCAAAAGAACTGCATACGGGAATTATCTGTTTGCCTGCCATATCAATCATCGTAAGTGCTTCAATATTGATTGTCTTGGCATAAGTTTCATAGGTAATCTCTTCTCTCGATTCAAGTTCTGCCTTTGTGAAAATTCCAAACTTCTCGAAAAGCTTAACAGCCTTATCGGTGGTAAGAGCACTTGCAGCCTCGATGGTCGATCTGATATTCGGAAGACCTCTTCTTGCAGCTTCCTTAACCCATTCTTCGGAATATCCGTCTCCGCTGAATATAATTCTTCTGTGCTCTGACATATATTCATGAATAATCTCATGAATTGCAAATTCCTTGTCCTCAGCCTTCTCAATGAAATCCGCAGCCTCGCAGAAAGCTTCTGCAACAATTGTATTAAGAATAGTATTGGGACTTGCAATCGAATCGGAAGAACCGACCGATCTGAACTCAAATTTATTACCTGTAAATGCAAAAGGCGATGTACGGTTTCTGTCTGTTCCGTCTCTGTCAAGATCAAAAAGAGTGGTGACACCTGTCTGAATCTTACCGCCCTTCTTAAGTCTCTTGGCTTCGCCTGTTTCAACAAGCTGCTTTACAACATCCTCTAGCTGTTCTCCAAGGCACATTGAGATAATTGCAGGAGGCGCTTCATCCGCACCGAGTCTTAAATCATTACCGACATCGGCAGCACTCTGGCGAAGAAGATCGGCATGTGTGTCAACAGCCTTCATAATACATGCAATCACAAGAAGGAATTGCACATTCTCATGAGGGCTTGTTCCGGGCTCAAGAAGATTTACTCCGTTATCGGTAGAAATCGACCAGTTATTATGCTTGCCTGAACCGTTAACTCCGGCATAAGGCTTCTCATGAAGAAGGCACCTTAAGTTATGACTTACCGCCACTCTCTTCATTACTTCCATAACAAGCTGGTTATGGTCCGCCGCAATATTTACACTTTCATAAATCGGTGCAAGCTCGTGCTGTGCAGGTGCTGCTTCATTATGCTGTGTCTTTGCTGTTACTCCGAGTTTCCAAAGCTCCGTGTTTAAGTCCTTCATAAATCCGCCGACACGTTCCTTGATTACACCGAAGTAATGATCTTCCATTTCCTGACCCTTGGGTGCATGCGCTCCGAAAAGAGTACGTCCCGCAAACATAAGGTCAGCCCTCTTCATAAAGAGCTTCTCATCCACAAGGAAATATTCCTGCTCGGCACCGGCCGAAGGGATTATCCGGGTAGCATCATTATTTCCGAATATTCTTACTATTCTGAGCGCCTGCTCGCTTAATGCTTCCATTGAACGAAGAAGCGGTGTCTTCTTGTCAAGTGCTTCACCTGTATAGGAATAGAATGCTGTAGGAATACAGAGAGTAACACCGCATCCCGATTCCTTAAGAAATGCAGGTGATGTAATATCCCAGGCTGTATAACCTCTTGCTTCAAATGTAGCCCTTAAACCTCCGGAGGGAAAAGAAGATGCATCCGGCTCGCCCTTAATAAGCTCTTTTCCCGAGAACTCCGTCAACATACGTCCTTCATTATCGGGATGGGATACGAAAGCGTCATGCTTTTCTGCAGTAAATCCGGTAAGAGGCTGGAACCAGTGAGAATAGTGCGTTGCTCCTCTTTCCTCTGCCCAAATACGCATGGCTTTGGCAACTATCCCGGCAGTTTTCATGGACAGTTCTCTTTTTCCGTCCATAACTTCTATGACTTCCTCATAGGTTTCCTTCGGGAGACGTTCTTTCATCTTACCAAGTGTAAATACGTTTGAGCTGAAAATCTCCTCAACGTTAATTATCTCGCTCATCACTTGTTTCCCCTTTCACACGTAAAATATCATACATATCTGCTTTTTTATCAAGATAAAGGTAAATCTCTTCCTGTGCATGCGGACAACTGTCAACATTATCACCGGCGGCGTTTGTCATTCGAAGCACCTTCGTCGTAACATTCTCACCGGATGGCTTCATAATCTCAATGACATCTCCTGTGCAGAACTTGTTCCTCTGTGTAATTCTGACACTTCCGTCATCTTTTGTTTCTTCTATGTATCCGAGATAGATATACTCGCTCACATACGTATTGCTGTCATATATCTGAGTCTCATGAGTAGGTTTCCCGTAGAAAAATCCTGTCGTGAACTGTCTGTAGGTACATTTGGATATTTCACTCAGATAGAAATCCATATGATTCTCATAAGTCTCGGGGCTGTCATAGAAATGGTCGATAGCAAGCCTGTAGGTTCTTGCAACGGTAGCAACATAAAGTGCCGTCTTCATTCTTCCTTCAATCTTAAGAGAATCGATTCCCGCATCAACGATATCGGGAATATGACCTATCATGCATAAATCCTTGGAGTTGAAAATAAAAGTTCCGCGTTCGTTCTCATATACGGGAAGATATTCACCGGGTCTTTTCTCTTCAACAACCGCATATTTCCACCTGCATGGGTGCGTGCAGGCTCCCTGATTGGCATCGCGCCCCGTGAAATAATTGGACAAAAGACATCTGCCCGAATAGGAAATACACATTGCCCCGTGAATAAAGGTTTCGATTTCCATATCTTCAGGAATATTCCGGCGTATTTCCTTAATTTCCTTAAGAGACAGCTCTCTTGCGGATACGACTCTTCTTGCTCCCTGATTATACCAAAAGCGGTATGTTCCGTAATTTGTATTGTTCGCCTGCGTGGAAATATGGATTTCAATCTCAGGACAGATTTCTCTCGCTATCGTGAACATCCCGGGATCTGAGATAATAAGTGCATCCGGTTTTATTTCTTTTAGCTCGGCAAAATATTGTCGTGCGCCCTCAAGGTCTTCGTTATGCGCAAGGATATTGGCTGTAACATATACTCTTACGCCTTTTTCATGCGCAAACTCTATACCTTTCCTCATATCTTCAGGAGAAAAATTCTTTGCCTTGGCTCTGAGGCCGAATTCCTCTCCGCCTATATACACGGCATCGGCACCGTAAATTACAGCAGTTCGAAGCACTTCCAGGCTTCCCGCAGGAACAAGAAGTTCCGGTTTTCCTTTTCTAAGTTCGTTTCTCATAATGACTCCTCTGACGGATTCAGATTATTTCCTGACTGTAACGGCCATCCCGTCGCCGCCGCGGAGAATTGTTGTCTCCAGGTCGTCGGAATGTGTAAGAAGGTACAGATATTCGCGCATTCGTCCGTGAATTGTTCTGTCTCTCCTTGTTACAGCAAATCTCGATTCAATTATGTCGCCATCCTGCAGCACATTGTCGGACAGCAGGATTCCTCCCGGTGAAAGCAGCCTTTTTACTTCCGGAAAAAAATTAATATACTGTCCCTTGGCGGCATCCATAAAAATAAAATCATAAGGGCCTTCAAGCTCTTTTAAGATAAGCATTGCATCCCCGGGAAGAAGCGTTATCTTGTCTTCCTTACCGGCAAGTTTGAAATTCTCTCTTGCAACAGGGATTCTTTTCTCATATTTCTCTATTGTTGTTATCAGGGCATCCGGAGCAGCCTCACTCATAAGAAGCGCCGAAAAGCCGACAGCAGTCCCGACTTCCAGGATATTCTTCGGCTTCTTCGCCGCAAGAAGAAACCTGATAAAACTCTGCGTCTCCTTCCTGATAATCGGTACTTCGTCACTTAGTGCCTTCTTCTCCAGTTCATATAAAAAAGCGGAATTGCCTTTATCAAGTGAATTGATAAAGGCAATTGTCCTCTCTTCCCTGTTATAGGTTTCATTCATCAGAAGACTCGTCCCCCATTTCATCCGGATTGGGCTCATAATCTTCAGTGTTTTCTTCCTCAAGTGTTTCTACAGGTTCAGCCATTTCATCATCCGGGATAACAACTTCACCCATACCAAGAGACATCACTCCAAGCATTTCTTCAACAGTCATCGATGTATTAAGTTCATATACTCCGGGCTGCAGGATTCCGTGATAATTGGAGAACATCTCCTGAAAATAGAAAAGGCGTGTATCACGAATAAGACCCTGATCATAGAGCTTCTGACCAAGATCCGAAACAGAATCATCTTCCATGTAAGAAACAGTTACCGTAATTCCTTCGCCTTCTGTCATTGGCGGCTCGGCAAAAATCCGATATCCGTAGTCATAGGCAAAGCATGTCAGTTTGTAAATTGCAACCACCACGAGGACAAGAAGAGATGCTCTTACAGCAAAAGCAGCCACTCCCCGGGCTATTGATTTTCCGTTCATTTATTCTCCCTTGGACTCTATTTCTGAAATGCGGTAAAGTCCATATCAAAATCAAGATTTATTGTAAGTTCTGAGTATATTTCCTGCATCATCCTGCAAAGTGCAAGTTCTGCATTCAGGAAATCATTGGCGGTCTCATCTTTTCTGAAGCTGTCTGTCCACTCCTCAAGCTTATCAAGTTCATCATACAGTGTATCGGGATTGGAATTCATCTGAATTTCAAATACCTTTCGTCTGTATTCATCTATCTTATTCTTTAATTCAGGGTACTGTTCAAGACGTTCCTTCTCAAAAAGATACTTACGGTACGTCTCGGTGTTCTTTATGGTCTGCGCAAATTTCTCGGTAATCGCATGTATATCTGTCATATCTTACCTCCTCTTTGCCATACATATCATTCGTTAATATCAATAATTATCGGAAGAATCATCGGTCTTCTCTTTGTTCTTCTCCAGATAAACTCAGCAAGCGAATCTCTTATTGCATTACGTATCTTGGCAGGCTCATAATTCTCCCTGTCAATGCATTTCGAAATCTGCTCAACAACAATGTCTCTTGCTTCCTCAATAAGTCCGTCAGACTCTTTTACATATACAAATCCCCTTGTAACTATTGCGGGGATTGACAGAAGAATTCCGTTTTCTATATCCATCGCAAAAGATACAATGAAAATTCCCGCTTCGCCAAGATGCTGTCTGTCGCGAAGAACTGCATTTCCGACATCACCTACGCCAAGACCGTCAACAAGAATCGATCCGGTCGCAACCCTTCCCGTAACCTTTGCTTCGGAATATGAAAGTGACAGTACGTCACCGGAAGAAAGAATGAAAAGATTGTTCTTATCTATTCCAAGACTCTTTACAAGATTGGCCTGTGCCTTAAGATGCTTGAATTCACCGTGCACGGGAATCGCATATCTGGGTTTTGTCAGTGTATATAAGAGTTTAATCTCTTCCTGACAGGCATGTCCGGAAACATGAACATCCTGGAAAATAACGTCAGCGCCTTTTCTTAAAAGTTCATTGATTACATTTGTTACAGCCTTCTCGTTACCGGGTATCGGATGAGAAGAGAAAATAATCGTATCTCCGGAGCCGATTGAAATCTTCCTGTGCTGTCCCGATGCCATACGGCTTAAGGCAGCCATGCTCTCGCCCTGACTTCCGGTTGTAATTATTACCGTATTCTCATCAGAATAATTCTTCAGTTCTTCAATGTCAATCAGTGTATTCTCGGGAACATTGAGGCAGGAAAGCTTTGAAGCCGTGTCAATGATATTGACCATGCTTCTTCCCTCAACCACTACCTTTCGTCCGAATTTATAAGCGGAATTAATAATCTGCTGAACTCTGTCTACATTCGAAGCAAAGGTGGCGATTATTATTCTTGTATTCTTATGCTCCTCAAAGAGGTTATCAAACGTTGCACCCACAGTTTTCTCGGAAGGTGTAAATCCCGGTCTCTCTGCATTTGTCGAATCGCACATAAGAGCAAGAACACCGTTTTTGCCAAGCTCTGCAAATCTTCCGAGATCGATTGCATCACCGAATACCGGTGTATAGTCAACCTTGAAATCTCCCGTATGAACAATTACTCCTGCAGGTGAAGATATGGCAAGAGCGGCAGCATCGACAATGCTGTGATTGGTTCTTACAAATTCAACATCAAAATCTCCGAGCTGTACATGATCTCCGAAAGCCACAACATATCTTTCGGTAACATCAAGAATGTCATGCTCGGAAAGCTTATGTTCAATAATACCCATTGTAAGTCTTGTGGCATACACAGGAACATTAAGCTGCTTCAGAATATACGGAAGCGCTCCGATATGATCCTCATGTCCGTGAGTAATTACAAAACCTTTTACCTTATCTGCATTATCGAGAAGATAACTGATATCGGGAATAACAAGATCGATTCCCATCATATCATCTGTCGGGAATGCCAGGCCGCAGTCCACGACAATAATACTGTTTCCGAAACGGAAAGCAGTAATATTCATTCCTATTACTTCAAGTCCTCCAAGCGGAATTACCTGCACGCTCGGAGTAGCATTTACTTCTGATTTATTCAAAATTGCCTCTTTTTCTATTTAATATCAATGTCATCAAGCATCGTGGCAAATACACCTCCGACTGCCTGAAGTTCGTCATCGTCTTCCACAAAACTGTAAACGCTCTCTTCGTCGGTATCCTTCGAGTTGTCCTTAAGTATCAGTGCTTCCCCATCACCGTCCGCCTCTTCCGTTACAAGAAGGTATGAGATTCCGTTTACTCTTGTCTGTTCAATTACATACAGTTCTATATCGGCGCCGTCTTCGCCCTCAAGTCTGACTTTCTGAAACATTATTTTTCCTCCACTCAAGATATCCCTCCAGGATAAACTGAGCCGCAATCATATCAACATATTCTTTTCTGTTCTCTCTGCGAATGCCGGCTTCCATCATCGCTTTGTCAGCAGCAACGGTTGTCAGTCTTTCATCCCACATAATAACGGGAAGCCCGGTTCGTCTCTCAAGCATTTCCTTGAATTCTCTTGATTTCTCCGCCCTGTCGCCCTCGGAATTATTCATGTTCTTCGGAAGACCGAGTACAATTTCAGTCACCTCGTACTCCCCGATAAGTTCTTCTATTCGGGCACATGTCTTTCTGAGCTGGTTCTCTTTTTCCCTGCGGATTATCTCTTTTCCCTGTGCAGTGATAAGAAGCCCGTCGCTTATGGCTACTCCTACTGTTTTCGAGCCGAAATCAAGCCCCATTATTCGTCCGGACATTATTCCTCCCAACCGTTCGTAGCGATGTAATGCGAAAGCATCTCTTCCACAAGCTCGTCTCTTTCGACCTTCATAATGAGTGTTCTCGCACCTTTATAGCTGGTAATGTATGTCGGGTCGCCGGACATGATATATCCGACAATCTGATTAACCGGATTGTAACCTTTTTCTGTCAGCGCTTCGTATACCGTTCCAAGGACTTCCTTCACGCCGACCGGCGGCTGAACCTCAACCTTGAAAAATTGTGTGTTTGTTAAATCTGCCATATAACCCTCCAAAAGTTTGCCACCTTGGGCATACCTATCGTTAATATTATCAAATATAAGAAGCGTTTTCAACCGAAAGAAGGTCATCTCTTAGGAAAGACACAGCTCGTCCCTTTACAATATCCCCCGCTTTGAAGCCTTGTCCGTCCACTGCTCCCATTACGTAATCCATTGTATGTCCGACAAAATATTTCCTATCGCCCACTGTGATTTCTTCTTCAAGAAGAAGCTCCATTTCATTTCCGATATAGCGTGCCCTGTACTCTTTTGAAAAGCGTTCCGACAGCTCAATCGCCCTGTCACTTCTAAGTGCCTTGTCTTCTTCCCTGACCTGATTCTTCATTTTGTCGGCAGGCGTATTCTTCCGTCTCGAATAGCGGAAGATATGCATTTCATAGAATCCGATTTTCTCAAGAAAAGAGAAGCTTTCTTCAAATTCACGTTCATCCTCTCCGGGGAAACCGACAATCACGTCAGTCGTTATTGCAACCTTCCCTCCGAAAGCCTCGCGAAGAGCTTTTGTTCCCTCTTCAAACCTGTTTGTATCATAGTGGCGGTTCATCCTCCTTAATGTCTCGTCGCAGCCGCTCTGGAGAGACAGATGAAAGTGCGGACATACCTTGGGATTTGCGGCAAGTCTTCTTGCGAATTCCGTATCCACAATCCTCGGTTCAAGAGAACCGAGTCTTATTCTTGCAATTCCCGGAATTTCTGCAATTCTGTCTATAAGGTTAAGAAGGAAGCCGGCCCTGCATGCATCTTCATAATCTGCGCTTTTAAGCCCAAGGAAATCAAGTCCGTAAGAGCTTACGTGAATTCCGGTAAGCACAACCTCGCGATATCCTTTCTCGGAAATTCCCCTGACTTCTTCTATGATTTTCTCGGCGTCCCTGCTTCTTACGCGGCCCCTTGCAAGAGGAATGGCGCAGTAGCTGCAGAACTGGTTACAGCCGTCTTCAATTTTGATGAAAGCCCTTGTATGCTCCGCAGTAGATATAAGAGTCATATCCTCGAACCGCTCTTCATGCGCAATGTCAGCAACATTATCACTTACCTTACGGTCCCTCAAATACTCTTCGATTATTCGGACAATTTCATTCTTGCGGTTATTGCCTATTACTATATCGACAGCATCATCCTTTGACGGATCGTCAAGTCCGTTCTGCACATAACAGCCGACCGCAACGACCACACCGTCAGGATTCTCTTTCCTTGCTCTGTGCAGAATCTGCCTGCTTTTTCTGTCGGCAATATTCGTTACGGTGCATGTATTTATGATATATATGTCAGCTTTTTGTTCAAAATCAACAAGCTTATAGCCCGCTTTTTCGAGATTTCCGAGCATAACATCCATCTCATAAGTATTAACCTTACATCCAAGGTTGTGAAAAGCTACACTTTTCATCGGTTTCTCCTGTTATTTACGTTAATAATTTAATGTTGACTTTTCCCCTTCCAAACCTTAAGATGAGTGTGTAGTAAAGAAAGGGAGGAAAACAAAATGAAAACAGTTAAGATTTCTTTAAATTCAATTGACAAAGTAAAATCATTCGTAAACGAAATCACCAAATTTGATTATGATTTCGATTTAGTTTCCGGCAGATATGTTATCGATGCAAAATCCATTATGGGTATCTTCTCACTGGATCTTTCAAAGCCCATCGACCTTAACATCCATGCTGAGGAAAATGTTGATGATGTTCTTGCAATCCTTAAGGATTACACAGTTTAAATCATTTTCGAAGATTTTTAAAGCAGAGCCTTTCGGGCTCTGCTTTTTTTATTCACGACTAATACTTTACGTGAATTACTTCCCTTTCACGGATGGCTTTGTCTACCATGTCGTCAATTTCAGGAAACAGGCTCTTCTCATGGTCCTTAATTACTTTAAGAATCGGCTTCGTTACCGGGTGCTTTGCCACAAATATTGTGCAGCAGTCTTCAAAAGGAAGAATAGAAGTCTCATACGATCCGATTTTCTCGGATATGGCAACAATGTCATTTTTATCAAATCCGATAAGCGGTCTGTATACTGCAAGGCTTGACGCGTCATCCGTACATGCAAGCGAATGCATTGTCTGTGAAGCGACCTGACCGATACTCTCGCCGGTAATAAGTCCGAGACAGTCGCTTTCTCTTGCTATCTTCTCGGCAATCATCATCATGTATCTTCTCATAATAATCGTAAGTTCATCATGCGGACAACGGTCATAGATATGGAGCTGAATATCCGTGAAATTAATTACATTCAGTGTAATCGGTCCTGTATAGCGACTAATAATCCTTGCAAGGTCGACAACCTTCTGTTTTGCTCTTTCGGAGGTATACGGAGGTGCATGGAAATAGGTTGCATCGATTCCGACTCCTCTTTTGGATATCATATAACCCGCAACAGGTGAATCGATTCCTCCCGAGAGAAGAAGCATGGCCTTTCCGTTTGTTCCGAGCGGCATTCCTCCCGGTCCCGGAATAATCTCGGAATATACACAGATTTTCTCACGGATTTCCACGTTAAGTTCAATCTCGGGATGATGAACATCAACCTTAAATTCCGGAAAAGCTTCAAGAATGGCAGCACCGAGCTTTGCAACAATTTCCGGTGATTCCATCGGATAATTCTTTCTTGCTCTTCTTGCAAATACCTTAAATGTCTTATTCTTATCGGGATATACTCTGTCCATAAAAGAAACTATATCCCTTGAAAGCTTTTCAAAGCCTTCATCCTCATAATAAACAGCAGGACATATTCCTGATATTCCGAATACAGTACCAAGTTCACCTATAAGCTCGTCATAATCGAAATCGGATTTTGCATCGACATAAATTCTTCCGACGTTTTTATATACATCAAACTTACCGTCTATTCTTTTTAAGGTTTCCCTTATCCTTGAAACAAGTGCATCCTCGAAAAGGTATCTGTTCTTGCCCTTTATTCCGATTTCCGCATATTTTATAAGAAAAGTATTAAACATGATTTCTATCCTCTTGTGTATTTTCTAAGTGACGGAAGAACTCTCCCCAGCACTTCGAAAGCATAATCTATTTCTTCTCTCGTATTAAGAAAAGAAAAGCTGAAACGAACAGTCGAATCAAGGTATTCTCTCGGTACCTGAATTCCCTTAAGCGTTACCGATACCGAAGGCTTGTTGGAAGCGCAGGCAGATCCCGACGAAACATATATTCCTTCGTTCTCAAGTGTATGGAGAAGAACCTCAGCCCTTATTCCCGGCACCGACAGACTTACAACATGCGGTGCACCCTCATTTTCACCGGGCCCGTTCACATGAACGTTCTCAAGTTCGGAGCATCTTTCGAGGAAATAGCTCCTAAGTGACCTGAGATACGAAATCTTATCTTCAAAATCCGTAAAGCACATTTCGACTGCTTTTCCAAGACCTGCTATTGCGGGAACATTTTCGGTTCCCGATCTCATTCCGCCCTGCTGCCCGCCTCCGTATATTATCGGAAGTAACCTTACCTTGTCCGAAATATATAAGAATCCGATTCCTTTGGGTCCGTGTATTTTATGACCGCTTACGGAAAGAAGGTCAATGCCCATTCTCCTCGGATAAATCGGTGCTTTCCCGTACCCCTGAACAGCATCAACATGGAAAACAGCATCCTGATTAATTCCCTTTACTATTTCCGATGCTTCCTTAATCGGCATAACGGATCCTATTTCATTATTGGTATGCATGATTGATACAAGAATTGTATCGCCTGTCATTTCTTTCCTGAGTTCATCAAGATTTATGACACCCTTGTCATTTACATGCAGATAAGTTATTCTGAATCCTTGTTTCTCAAGGTAAGCACAAGTCTCAAGAATCGCAGGATGTTCAACCATTGTTGTAATGATGTGATTTCCCGTTCTTTTCTTCGCCATGGCTGTTCCGATAAGCGCAAGGTTATCAGATTCGGTTCCGCCGGAGGTAAACAGGATTTCACGTTCCTCACACTTAAGCGAGCGCGCAATTTCGCTCTTCGCATATCTTATATATTTCTCTGCCTCAACACCTTTTATATGAAGGCTCGAAGGATTGCCGTAATCCTCTGTGTACACCTTCATCATAAGCTCTGCCGCTTCGGGGTAGCAGCGCGTTGTGGCCGAATTGTCAAAATAGCATTCCATTTCTCAACCTTCTGTTTCGTACATTATAAAAGCCATCAAAGTAAGTCCGGCTGTTTCAGTCCGGAGTATTCTTTTGCCGAGAGTAACCGGTTCGAATCCTGCGGCCCTTGCATATTCGATTTCTTCCTCCGATATTCCGCCTTCCGGTCCTATAAAAAAAGAAATCTCATCTTCGTTTTTTAAGCTTTTCAGAATACTTCTTGTCCTGTCCATTCCTTCAGACAGTTCATACGGAATCAATCTTACGGTACTTGAAGATGCTTCCCTTATTGCTTCTTTGAAGGAAAGAGGATTTCTTACAGTGGGAATGATTTTTCTCTTGCTCTGTTTTGCAGCAGCTTCGGATATGGCATTCCATCTGCTTATTTTATTCTTCTCTTTCTTATCATCAAGCTTTGCGATACAGCGCGACATGGCAACGGGCGTAATATCATACACTCCGAGCTCAACCATTTTCTGAATGATAAGCTCCATCTTATCGCCTTTTGGGATTCCCTGATACAGGTGAACTTTAACAGGAAGCTCAATATCGCTTTCCTTGATGAATCTTATCTCGCAGACAGCAACGTCACCATCCGCCGATAAAAGACTGCATCTGTACTCACGCATATCTTCTCCGTTGCTTACCGCAAATTCCTCATCCTTTGTAATCCTGAGAACATTTATCAGATGATTGTAATTTTCGCCGCAAAGTATTACTCTGTTATTCTTTTCGTCAATTTCACTTCTGTCTACGAAAAACTGATACATAATTTATTCGGGAAGATGTCCGGTTACACATCTCCACTCTCCCTGAGAGGTTATTTCATCAACAACAAGTCCTGCAGAGCGCATTGTATCCGCAACAAGGTTCTCTTTTCCCTCGATAATACCGGAGGTAATATATACTCCGCCCTTTTTGAGGCACGCTTTTGCAGCAGGCATAAGGGGAACAAGAACATCGGGAAGAATATTTGCGACAACAATGTCATATTTCTCCCTGCCGACTCTATCCTGCACTTCACTGTCAGAGATAAGATTTCCAATCATGACTTCGAATTTATCACTGCCGATTCCGTTCACTTCCATATTCTCGCCGCAGGCAGTAATTGCACATGGGTCAAGGTCCGTTCCTACGGCATGCTTAATTCCGTACATAAGTGCAACAATGGCAAGAATACCGCTTCCTGTTCCGATATCAAGAAGGTTTGTGTCACCGTTCATATACTTCCAAATCTGTCTTACACAAAGCTGCGTCGTCTCATGCATTCCCGTTCCGAAAGCAGTACCCGGGTCGATATGAAGAATCTTCTTACCCCTATCCTCAGGCTTTACCTCTTCCCATGAAGGAATTACAAGAAGATCGTCGATATAGAACTGATGGAAATATTTCTTCCAGTTATTAATCCAGTCAAGGTCTTCTGTTTCGCTTATGGCAATCGAACCTTCGCCAACCTCCATAAATTCAGAAAGAGACTTCATCTCTTCTTTTATTCTTCTCTCAACTTCCTCCTTCGTCACCTTTTCATCAGAAAGAGTAAGGAGTCCGTCCTCATCTTCTTCAACGAAGAAACTAAGGAAAGCAGTTCCGTCATCTTCTCCGCTCTCAAGAGGAATGTCAACAAACATCTGCTCCTTTTCAAGAGAGGTAAGCGGAACATTATCTTCTATCTGCGCGCCGAGAAGTCCGATATCGTACATCGAAGAAATTACTATATCTTCTGCATCCGTTAATGTTTTTAATTTAAATCTGACCCACTTCATGGTATTCCTCTTTTCTTTACTTCATTTCGCATAAATGCCCGCAAATAGTATAACGGCATTTTGTACAAAAAACAACTCCACCGTGCGGTGGAGCTGTCTGTTAAAAGAACTTTTTCTTTTTCTTGGTTGTACCTGACGGTGTCTTCGGAGGTTTTCCTTTTGTAATTCTGTCTACCTCATGAAGACTGTCACCTGTTAATTCATCAAATTTCATAAGAAGTTCCTTCGCTTCGGATGAAAGCTTCTCGGGCGTTTCAATCACAAATGTTACGATGTGATCTCCTCTTTGCTCCTTATTTCTTACATAAGGAATTCCCTTCTTCTTAAGAACGACGCGTGTATCTGTCTTGGTTCCGGGTTTGATTGTATATGCAATTCTGCTTGAAGGCTTATTCTCAAGAGTATTTACAAGTACTTCTCCGCCGAGTGCCGCAATGGCATACGAAATCGGAACTGTAGAATAGATATTTACACCTTCACGCATAAATGTAGGATGCGAAAGCACCTGACATTCAATAAGAAGATCGCCTCTCGGGCCTCCTGCAACTCCGGGTTCGCCCATTTCCGAAATACGGAATGCCTGACCGTTATCAATTCCTGCAGGAACAGATGCCATAATCTTCTTCTTGGAATCCTTATATCCCTTTCCGGAACATTCCGAACATTTATCTTTAATCTGCTTTCCGGTACCTCCGCAGTCCGGACATGTCTGGACATTTCTTACGAGACCGAAAAAGCTGTTAGAGGAAATAACTACCTGTCCTTTTCCTCCGCATCTTGTACAGGTTACGGGAGTTGTTCCGGGCTTTGCACCGGTTCCGTGACAGCATGTACACTCTTCTTTGTACGGAATTTCAAGCTCCTTTTCTGCACCGAATGCAGCTTCTTCAAAGGTGATTCTGATACTGCTTCTTACTGTTGCACCCTTTGAAGGACCACCGTTTCTTCCGCCTCTGCTTCCAAAACCGCCGCCAAAAAGGTCTCCGAAAATGTCTCCGAACATTTCCGTGAAATCCATACTGCCAAAATCAAATCCGCCAAATCCGCCGGCTCCGCTGCCATCAAAGGCAGCGTGGCCAAACTGATCATACTGTTTTCTCTTCTCAGGATCGCTGAGAACGGCATAAGCTTCGGAAGCCTCCTTGAATTTCTTCTCCGCTTCCTTATCACCGGGATTCATATCTGGATGATATTTCTTCGCAAGCACACGATAGGCTTTCTTTATTTCATTTTCATCCGCAGACCTTGCTACTCCAAGGACTTCATAATAATCACGTTTCTCTTCTGCCATTTTATACACCGCCTGACAAGTGTCAGATTCCTTTAAATCTTATTAAACCTCTCTGTAATCTCCATCAACAACATCATCTGCTGCTGCGCTGTCTGCTGCAGTGCCCTGAGCACCTGTGAAGCTTCCCATATCAGGACCTGCTCCGGTACCCTGTGCTGCCTGCATGCTCTCATACATCTTGGTGAACAGAGACTGTGCGGAATTCTGAAGTTTCTCCTGAGCTGCCTTAAGTTCTGCAACCTGGTCGGGAGTCATCTCATTATCCTTTGTCTTCTCAAGAATATCCTTTACAGCCTTGAGATCTGCTTCAACACCGCTCTTCTCATCTGCTGAAATCTTATCACCTACATCTGCAAGTGCCTTCTCAGTCTGGAATACGAAGGAATCTGCATCATTTCTTGCATCAATTGCTTCCTTACGCTTCTTATCCTGAGCTTCAAATTCTGCTGCTTCCTTAACAGCCTTATCGATATCATCATCAGACATGTTGGAACCTGCAGTAATTGTGATGTGCTGTTCCTTACCTGTTCCGAGATCCTTGGCAGATACATTTACGATACCGTTTGCATCAATATCAAATGTAACTTCGATCTGAGGCATACCACGTCTTGCAGGAGGAATTCCGTCAAGACGGAACTGTCCGAGTGACTTGTTATCTTTCGCAAACTGTCTCTCACCCTGTACAACATTGATATCAACAGCTGTCTGATTATCTGCTGCAGTTGAGAAAATCTGGCTCTTTCTGGTAGGAATAGTTGTATTTCTCTCAATAAGTCTTGTAGCAACTCCACCCATTGTCTCGATTGAAAGAGAAAGAGGAGTTACATCAAGAAGAAGGATTTCTCCCGCACCTGCATCACCTGCAAGCTTACCACCCTGGATAGAAGCACCGAGTGCAACACACTCATCGGGATTAAGAGTCTTTGAAGGCTCCTTGCCTGTAAGCTTCTTAACCATTTCCTGAACAGCGGGAATTCTTGTTGATCCACCTACAAGAAGTACCTGGCCGATATCATTGTTGGTAAGGCCGGCATCCTTCATTGCGTTCTGAACAGGTACTGCTGTTCTGTCTACAAGGTCACGTGTAAGTTCATCAAACTTTGCTCTTGTAAGATTCATATCAAAATGAAGAGGTCCGTTTGCATTCATGCTGATGAAAGGAAGGTTAATATTGGTAGTTGTAGCTGATGAAAGCTCCTTCTTAGCCTTCTCTGCAGCTTCCTTAAGTCTCTGAAGTGCCATCTTATCCTGTGAAAGATCTACACCGTTGGCATTCTTGAACTCATTTACCATGTAATCAATAATCTTCTGGTCAAAGTCATCACCACCAAGATGTGTATCACCGTTTGTAGCAAGAACTTCGATTACGCCGTCACCGATTTCGATAATGGATACATCGAATGTACCACCACCAAGGTCGTATACCATAATCTTCTGCTCTTTCTCATTATCAAGACCGTATGCAAGAGCTGCTGCGGTAGGCTCGTTAATGATACGTTTTACATCAAGACCTGCAATCTTACCTGCATCCTTGGTAGCCTGTCTCTGAGCATCGTTGAAATATGCAGGAACAGTGATAACTGCTTCTGAAACCTTCTCACCGAGATAGTTCTCAGCATCAGCCTTAAGCTTCTGAAGAATCATTGCAGAAATCTGCTGAGGTGAATACTTCTTACCGTCGATATTACGACCGTTATCTGTACCCATATCTCTCTTGATTGATGAAATTGTATTGTCTGCGTTTGTTACTGCCTGACGTTTTGCAGGCTCACCGACAAGACGCTCACCGTTCTTTGTAAATGCTACTACAGAAGGAGTTGTTCTTGCGCCTTCCTGGTTAGAAATAACGCCGGGCTTTCCACCTTCCATAACTGCTACGCAGCTGTTTGTTGTTCCCAAGTCAATACCAATGATTTTTCCCATTTTTATTATCCTCCTATTGGACTTTCTTTACTGTACTACTGCAACCATACTGTGTCTTACTACTGAATCGCGATAGGTGTAACCTTTCTGAAGTTCCTTTGCTACAAAGCCTGTCTCAAATTCATCGCTCTCAACCTGCATGACTGCATTGTGGAAATCGGGATCGAATTCTTTTCCTACTGCATCGATGGGCTTAACATCCACCTTTTCAAGCTCGTTGATAAGCTGCTTATATATCATCTCCATGCCTTCATGAAAAGGTGTTCCCTTCTCTTCTTCAGGAACAGTCTCAAGACCTCTTTCGAAATTATCCACGACCGGTAGGATTTTCTCGATGATGCTCTTTGCGCCTGTTTCGAACATGGCAGATTTCTCTTTTTCAGTACGCTTTCTGAAGTTATCGAACTCAGCCCACTGTCTCTTGACCTGGTCCTGAAGATCGGCTATCTGCTGCTTCATCTGATCGTACTTTTTATCTGTCTTTTTGGATTTCTTTCCTTCTTTCGAAGAAGACTTTCCTTTGGTTTCTTTTTCCGCTTTTGTTTCTTCGGCTTTTTCTGTCTCTTCGCTGCTCTCTGCTGCTTTCTCTTCGGTTTCTTCTTTTACCTCTTCAGCATCTTTGTTAAGTTCTTCGTTTAATTCTTTTTCTTCCAAATTAAAACACCCCTTACTTAATTAGACTTACCATATATGTTCTCAAGCTGGTTCATAACCGTTTTCAGGTTACTTACAACTTTTTCGTAATCCATTCTCTTGGGACCGATTATTCCGATTGTTCCCTTCATACCGTCCCCGATCTCATAAGTAGCTGTAACAATACTGCAATCCTTCATTGTTGAAGACGGTGTCTCATCACCGATATATACCTGAATACCGGTACTTCCTTCATCGGAAAGCGTCTCCTGAACAATCTGGCTGAGTTCCTGTTTCTCTTCGAAAGCAGTTATCAGCTCGCTTGCTCTTTGTTTCTCTGCAAGCTCGGGATATTTGAAAATATTGTTGGTTCCGCTGGTATATATTTCCATATCATCATCCGGCTTAATTGCTTCAGCAACCGCATCAATGATATCTCCTATAATACCGCTGAATATTCCCGCCTGCTGCTTAAGGGCAGCTATTCTTCCGAGGCTTATCTCATTGATTGTAAGACCTCCGAGCTGTGTATTAAGAAGAATGTTAAGCTTAAGAATATCTTCATCCTTAACTTCTTCAGTAACGGGAATCATCTGATTCTTAATTATATTGCCTTCAACTACGATAACGGCAAGAAGCTGTGCCTTATCGACTCTTGTAAGCTGAATAAATTTCAGCTTTGTACCGATTATCTGAGGAGAAGATATCATCGTAGCATAATTCGTGCTGCTTGCAAGAACCTTTGCTACCTGCTGGAGAAGCCTTTCCATCTTGTCTTCTTTTTCAAGAAGCATCTCCTTCATTCCGGTAACTTCTTTTTCCTTCTCAGCCATAAGCTCATCTACATAAAGCCTGTAGCCTTTATCGGAAGGAATTCTTCCGGCAGATGTATGCGGCTGAAGAATATATCCCAGTTCCTCAAGATCTGCCATCTCATTTCTGATTGTTGCAGAACTGAGATTGAGGTCGGTAAATTTCGAAATTGTCCTGCTTCCGACAGGTTCGCCGGTTTCAAGGTAATTTCGAATTATCGCCTGCAGAATTTTCATTTTGCGTTCATCTAAAACCGTCTCAGCCATCTGCACACCTACTGTTGTAATCCGGTCTTGTTAGCACTCATGTGTTTGGAGTGCTAACACTTACAAGTATTAAGTTATCACCGAAGGAGAAGTATGTCAACACGAATCGTATGATAAAAATGTAAAATAAATATAAAAAACCACACACGGATTACCCATGTGTGGTCATAACATTCTGTAACTCTTTGGGAATTAAAGAGCAAATCCTCCGGTAACATCACCGTTGATTACATAGTATACAGTGTTGTCTTCAGGCTTAACAAAAAGATCAACACTCTTGAAATCCTTAATATCTTTTCCAAGGTCATAAACCCATACATCCTTAGCACTCTGAACAAGAGAAGCCTCTGTGTACTTGTTACCCTTGAACTCAAGAGTAATTGTATTCTTTGCACTTGCCTTCTTTGCTGCAGGCTCAGCTTTCTTCTCTGCCTTCTTAGCACTTGCCTTCTTTGCGGGAGCTGCCTTAGCTGCTTCCTTCTTAACTGCTGCAACTTCTTTCTTAACTGCTGCTGCAACTTCTTTCTTAACTTCTGCCTCAGCGGGCTTTACTGCAGATGCAGCTGCCTTAGCTACAGGTTTAACACTTACTTTCTTAACGTCTGCCATGTCCAAATTCTCCCTTCACACATGTCCATATCACATTTTCCCTACATTTACAAGCTTTCAGCTTATCTTCAACAACATATCGCAAAAAAAAGCAAAAGTCAAACATTTGTAACAAATTTCGTACGATTGCCTACTATTTGCTGCTTTGTACAATGGCTCTTATGCAAATTGCACAATTATTTGCCATATTCCTTCAAGACAAACTCTCTAAGTGCAGGAAGCGATCTTCTTACTTTATCAGTGTCAATACAGTATGCCATTCTGAAATATCCGGGGCATCCGAAGCTGTCTGCGGGAACAAGTATCAAATCATACTTAAGTGCTTTTTTACAAAAAGCGGTAGCATCCTCTTCAAGTGCCTTCGGGAAAATATAGAAGGTTCCGCCCGGCCTTACGACAGTAAATCCAAGACTTACAAGTTCATCGTAAAGGATATTCATATTTGTCTCATATACGGAAAGATCCGAGGTAAGATCGATACACTCAGAAACAGCAAGCTGTACAATTCCTGTCGGACAGTTATGACCTATTCCTCTGCTTATCTGGCCGCACATCATTGCAAGAGTTTCAGCCTCTTTGCATCTCGGATTAACGGCTACGTAACCTATACGGTCACCGGGAATCGAAAGTGATTTCGACCACGAATAGCAGGTAATTGTATTATCATAGTATTTTGCGGTGAATGGTACTTTTTTGCCGTCAAAAACAATTTCTCTGTACGGTTCATCTGAAATAAGGAAAATCTCATGTCCGTATTCTTCCTGCTTCTCATTAAGAATACGTGAAAGCTTCTCAAGTGTCTCCTCGGAATATACAATTCCCGTCGGATTATTAGGTGTATTTACAAGCACCGCCATAACCTTCGGATTCATCATCTCTTCAAACTTTTCAAAGTTAATCTGGAAGTCAACGGTATTTGCAGGAACCACCTTAAGGCTTGCTCCCGTCAGATTAATATAAGGATTATATTCAGGGAAATAAGGAGCAAACGTAATTATCTCATCTCCCGGTTCAGACACAAGCCTTACCGCATGAGCAATTGCACCTGCTGCCCCGCTCGTCATAAAAATATGCTCAGGCTTATAATCCATCCCGAATCTCTTATTCAGGTTATCGGCAACGGCCTTTCTTGCAGCCGGAAGCGTCATTGTCGGACTGTATCCGTGAAGGCTCATTCCGTCCTTCTCCTTAAGCATGTTCACAAGACTGTCAGTATATCCCTGCGGTACAGCTACAGACGGATTTCCCAGGCTGTAATCAAACACGTTCTCGTATCCGATTTCCTTGCCCCTTCTTGTCGCAAACTCCGACATCTCTCTGATTACTGATTTCTTATTCAGCATATCCTTATACTTCTGTACTATCATTTCAATTACCCTTCCTTAAAAATCCTCTCGCCAAAACGTGGATTCACACTTTCTCTTATTCTGCAGTGGCAATCAGTTCCATATCACCACTAAGGGCTACTGTACCATATCCGGAAGGAATAATAAAGTGGTCACCTTTGGAAGCAGGGGTTGTACCGATGAAACCTTCTCCGGAAATGACACTTATAATAAGAAAGGAGGACGGAAGGCAAAATGAAAAGCCATTTCCGGAGACATTTACTTTCCAAACTTTGTAATAATCACAGGTGATAAGGTTGTTAAGGCAGTTGGCCGGAAGATTTGCGGCAGATACAACTGCTTCCGAAGAATCTTTGGCGGGAACCGTAATTACGTCGATACTCTTGTCGATGTGAAGTTCACGCGGTTTGCCGTTCCAAAGTCTTCCGTAGTCATAGAGGCGGTAGGTGATATCGCTGCTCTGCTGTGCCTCATACAGAAGAATTCCGCCCTTGATTGCATGAACGGTTCCGGGGTCAATCTGAATGAAGTCGCCTGCTTTTACAGGAACCTCACGGATAAGTTCTTTCCATTCATCGTTTTCTATCATGGAAGTAAGTTCTTCACGGGTAGCCGCATTGTGCCCTACAACAAGTGTTGAGCCGGGAAGTGCATCAAGTACATACCAGCATTCTGTTTTTCCGTAGGGGCAGTGCTCTTTGGACCTTGCATATTCATCGTTTGGATGAACCTGAATGCTGAGGTCGGATTTGGCATCGATTATTTTCATAAGAAGCGGGAAATCATATGCGGGTGCTTCCGTGCGGCCAAAAAGCTCGGGATTGTCTTTCCAGAGGGATGAAAGGGTCTTACCCTCGTAAGGTGCTTCAAGTGAGCAGTCACCGCTTGCGTGTGCACTTACGCCCCAGCACTCTCCGGTGGTCTTACTCGGAATTTCATATCCGAATTCTGTTTTGAGTCGTTCTCCGCCCCAGATATTCTCGCGGAATAAGGGTTTTACTTTAATTATGTCCATCATTTATCTCCGAATGATGCTATAAGAGATACAAGGTAGAACCTTGATGCATCATTTTCATGTGTTTCTGTTACTTTTATTTCTACTGTGTGTTCCTTTACCTCGTCAGAGACAAGAAGGTTTTTCAAATAGAGGCAGTCCCCCCAGGTCTCGTCAAAATTGGCATCGAGAACAATCGCGTTTTCGCTGTCTCCGTCTATTACGGCTTCGCATATCGGAGCAGGCTGTGTTACTGTTCTGATAAACTGAACAGCAAGGCAGGAGGCTTTTGCCGTGAAACGTATGCTTTCTCCTTTGTTTGCTGCACTCCAGCCGTTTCTTGCAAACTCATAAAGATGACGCTGGAAATGTTCATCGGGGATAAAGCCGTGTGATTCAAAACTGTCGGCGGCGGAATTTGAGAAGAATATTCCGTTCTGGATTCTTCTTGAATTCTCATATCTGTTCCCTGTAACAGGCGAAGGAAGCTTTATCTCATCTGCAGGCGAATCTGCTTTCTCACCTTTTACACCCTGAATGGGAACTCCGCCAACAAATCCGCTATCCGAAAGACCGTCCTCATCTTCATATCTGTTCTCGTAAACTTTATAAAGGAAATCATTTATTACCGAGGCAACAATTGCATGTCCGACGGTGTTCGGGTGAAGGTCATCGGGTGTCACTTCACGTGCGTTAATATTCTTTTTTCTTATTTCTTCATATAAGGTAGGGCGCATGGAAATGCACGGCAGGTTATAATGCTTTCCGATCATGCTGTGCTTTTCTTCTGCAGTATCACCTGTGTTGTACATAATATTATGAAGCAGAATAACTGCCGGTTTAACATTTGCCCCGTATATTCTTCTGACAAGACCTTCATATGTCTCCGCATGGAAATCATCATTCGAATCATTTACGGAGAACTCGATAAACACAATATCCGGAACATATACAAGCAGATCTCTGTCTGCTCTTGCCACACCAAACTGAGATGATGTACCTCCGATTCCGGCATTGACATAGGTAAACGCCGACTTCGGGAAGGTCTTCTCAAACCATTCGAATACAAGATGCGCGTAGCAGTTTGAATGATAAGAAGCAACTGCTCCCTGCGTTATTGAACCGCCGATAAAACCGACTGTAATTCTGTCACCTGCTTCGGCTCTTCTCATTACTTCCTTGAGCCTTGCCCAGTTTCCTCTGTTAATCATTCCCTTTTCGGGATGAACTTCATATTCCATATAAGCCTCCAAAAAAACGGGGAGCATTGGCTGCTCCCCGCCGCAATCAAACCATACCTTTATCTCTTTCCGATTTCGGTATCTTCCTCTGAAAGTTTGCTGTGTCCCTTAATGTAATCAACAATGTCATCGATTTCACAGAATGCAAGACTTACATAGCTGTCTGCGCATCCGTAGTAAAGAGCGATCTTTCCTGTTGCGGGATCATGAATGGTAGCGCAAGGGAAACATACATTGGGAACAAAACCTCTCTCCTCATACCAGTTCTCGGGAGTAATAAGGAAATTCTCACATCTGTAGAGAACCTTTGAAGGATTGTCAATATCAAGAATAGCTCCGCCGATGCTGTATACAAAACCGTTACAGGTTCCTGATACACCATGGTAGAAAAGAAGCCATCCTTCGGAAGTCTCAATAGGTGCTGCACCTCCGCCGATCTTAACTGACTCCCACCAGTTGCCTGAACGTCCCATAACATGTCTGTGCTTGCCCCAGTAAACCATATCAGGGCTCTCACTCAAGAAAATATCACCAAAAGGTGTATGTCCGGAATCAGAAGGACGGCTTAAAAGAACATAATTGCCGTTAATCTTTCTCGGGAAAAGAACTGCATTTCTGTTGAAAGGAATAAAAGGATTCTCAATACGTACAAAGCTCTTGAAATCCTGAGTCTTTGCGATACCGATTGATGCTCCGTAGAAATCCTGACACCAGATGATATAATATGTATCTTCTACCTTAACAAGACGGGGATCGTATGCATATCTGGGCATAAAATCATTGCCATCTTCATCCTTGAAAGGAATCTTATTCTTGTCAAAATCCCAATGAATGGCATCCTTGCTGTGTCCAAGATAAATATAAGGAATACCGTTTGTCTGCTCGCCTCTGAATACGCCGATAAACTCACCTTCATAAGGCATTACAGCGCTATTGAAAATTCTTGCAACATTCTCAACCGGATTACGGTCAATAATCGGATTTTCCGAATATCTCCAAATGGGTGCTCCTACAATTTTCTCCGGTTTCTCCTGCCAAGGAATATTAGGTACCTCCGGGCAGTTCAACATTTTAACTCTGCTCATTTTTCTCCTCCCAGGCCATTGGCCTTATACGCTAATTTATATCTTTAACAGAATCCCGAATTATCAGTTTTCCGCTAATGACCCTTCTTGTATTGCTCTTTTCTCCCTTTTCAACCTGTCTTACAAGAAGCTTTACCGCTTCCTTTGCCATCATTCGAACATCAACGGCAACGGTTGTAAGATTAACCGAGGTGTAATCAAGGAATGTGTAATTATCAAATCCTACTACAGAAATATCTTCCGGTACGCGATAGCCTTTTTTCTTAAGCTGATCCATAACAAGATATGCCACTTCATCGCAGTTACACACAAACGCGGTAGGCATATCCTTCGGAAGAAGCATTTCCGAATAATTCAGAAGTTTTTCATCCCTGTCTTCTATAACATAATCTTCCGGAACCTTAATTCCATTCTGCACAAGTGCTCTGTAGTATCCAAGATATCTGTCAAGAATAGAACAGGTTGCATTTATGCTTCCGACAAAAGCTATTTTCCTGTGGCCTTTCTTAATGCAGTATTCGGTAAGCTGATATGTCCCGAGGACGTTATCAGTGACAACACTGTCAGTTTCAAGTTCACTGTCATAGTAATCAAGAAGAGTAACAGGCTTTCCGTAGGACATTACTTTTTTTACATAATCAGTGGAGAGCTGTCCGAGAACAATGATTCCGTCAACCTTATTCTCAAGAAGCGCCGTCGGCATAATCAGCTCGCTTCGCATATTATCGGTAATAATCTCCATAATTCCGGAATACCCTTTTTCAGCAAGTTCAAGAATTACGCTGTGATACATATTCAGGTAAAAAGAATACGAAGACATATCAACATAGTTGCTTGCTACGATAACTCCGATAATGTTCGAAGATCCAGGACGTCTGTTTCCTGCGCCCTTGGAAGATGAATATACATATCCGAGTTCGTCGGCTTTTCCTTTGATAACTGCCCTGAGTTCCTCTGAAACGCCTTCCTTATCACCGAGAGCCTTCGAAACGGTAACTGTACTAACTCCGAGAAGTTCACCTATGCTTTTCATTGTCACTGACTTATTCACCATAATCACCACCTGTGTTTACTGATAATACCATTTCTGTGCTTCCTCACTGCCTTCTTCAACAGGCGGAAGCATTCTTTTCAATATTCTCTCCATCGGAAGCGACAGAAGGAAAACATATGCACCGGGAAAAACAAATATTCCCCAAGGCATAAGGAATATACCTATCAGCATTCCAAGAAACACAACCACACCCAGAACAGTCAGAGGCAGAAACTTAAAGAACATGAAAAGTGAAGTCTTAAGAACATCCAGATTCTTCTTGTTAAACCTCGACAGTACAGGACACACATACATACAAAGTCCCATTATTATGAACGCAACAAACAATAGAATTACGAACATTGCATCATAGAACTTTCCCGTATTGTTCCATACATACCAGATATCCAAAGCAACGATCACCATCGATAACCAGAAAATAATGGTAAGTGGTAAGCTTTGCTTAAAATTCTGCTTAAATGATTTCCAGAACTCTCCGAAAATATAACCCGTATTGTGACGTACACACTTTGCCATTGCATAGTAGGCGGCCGTACCGGCTGCTCCCGCGGTAATAATCGGAATTGACATAATCACCCAGAGAATTCCGATGAACAGAACATCTGCCACGGTGTTCATTATTTTTGCAAAAAGTGTATCGCTTCTAAACATTTTCACCTCAAAAAATACGGTTATGTACTGCTTTTTCTTCCAAAAAAATGTATACAAATACCCGTACCCATACGGATACGGGTATTGCACACATTACTACTATTGCAGAATTATCTACAAAAACTTATCAGGTCTTACTTGAAGTAGTTATCAAGAGCATCCTGAACGCTCTGCTTCCAGGTCTGCTGGAACTGAGCTGCAGTCATTGTACCATTTAAGATTTCTGTGAAATCCCACTCAAGACCAAGTGCATTCCAAAGGTCGAATGCGCCTCTGCTTCCGAGATATTCCATAACAGCGTAGTTCTCTTCAGTCTGAGCTGAATCCTCCCACCATGTCATATCAGCATCACGGAGTTCGATGTCATCATGGTACCAGTTTCTCCAATCATAGAATACCTTGTAAACGAAGTAGGGATCTTCGGTACCTGTAGGAATGAACCATGCATTACCTGAAGATACGTTCTTAAGTTTGTTGGTATCCTGATTTCCTGAAGGTCCGATGGGCCAAGGACACCAGATCTGCTCGAAAGGAAGAGCAGCATCGTTGTTACCGTTAGAAGCAGAAATCCATGCAGCGGTAATCCAAGAAGCAACCTTACCATCATAGTAAGCGTTCTGGTTATCGTTGAAGTCATCTGCATTCCAAGGACGAGCAACCTTATCGACATTGTAGAGGTTGTACATGAAATCAAGAACTTCACCAACTTCAGCGCTGCTTAAGTTCTCTTTGTCACTTCCGGCGATTGTACATCCGTTAGACATTGTGAGGTTGTAGATAAGGAAGTCAAATCTTGAACCATATCCGTAAACATCAGTAATGCCATCGCCGTTTGTATCCTGGGTAAGAGCAAGGAGGTACTCTCTCCACTTATCCCATGTCCATTCGCCTCTTGCATAAAGGTCGTTAGGATTCTCAAGACCTGCTTCATCAAGCATATCTGCGTTGAATGCAAGCATGTATGTACCTGCTACTGCATTCTCTGCTGCGTTATGCTGGAAGAGGTATACCGAACCGTCATTCAGACCACAGTCAACCTGATTAACATTGATCTGATCTGTAAGAAGATCGTCATCTTCAGGAAGAATTGTTGTAAGGTCAATTGCATATCCGTTAAGAGCAGCAGGAATACCGAATGAAAGTTCTGCCTCATAAATATCACAGTCAGGAGTTCCTGCAAGAATTGAAGTATTGATTGATTCCTGAACACCATCCCATGTAAGGTTTACAAACTCAATCTTAACGTTGTATTTCTGCTCAATCTCTTTGAGGTTATCAAACATCATCTGATCACGCTCAGGATCTGTTACGTTAGGGTTATCTTCGATACCGCTCATGGTACTGTCGTAGAAATGATCATACCAGGTACCGATACGAATTGTTCTTGTCTGTGCTGCAGGAGCAATTTCTGTTGTAGCAGCAGGTGTGTCTACTGTTGTTGTAGTAGTGGTTGAAGTAGTATCTGTTGTGGTTGTGGTTGTTGTCTCCTCGCCACATGCGCTCAGACCGGCAATCATTGAAAGGCTAAGTCCAAGAGCAAGTACTCTTTTAGATAATTTCATTTTAAATTTCTCCTCCTTGTTATTCGGTCTGTCCGATTGTTACACCAAATACTTCAAAATCGGAAGTAGCTTCTACCTGGATACGAGAACCCCATGTTGTAGGATCATCACCGCAGTAAGCTGCGATCATATCATAGGTAATCTGGCATGTAGAACCGTCATAAACTGCATATCCCTGTCCTGAACCGTCAAAATCACCTACACCAATTCTCATCCAGCCTGCTGCTGAATCAGGCATTACAATCCAGCACTCGCCGGTAGCTGATGTATAAGAGATATTGATTACAGATCCGGGAGTCTGAAGAGCTGCTACAGCTTCCTCTGAAAGTCCGTCACCGAGCTGTGACCAGCCGCCGCCCTTACCTGTAAGTCCGGCATCAACAATCTTATTATTAGGAACGAATTCTGTTCCCTGACCAATCTTAACTGAGAATACTTCGAAGTCTGAAGTAGCTTCTACCTGGATACGAGCGCCCCATGTTGTAGGATCGTCGCCGCAAACTGCTGCAATCTGATCATAGGTAATGTAGCACTTGCTTCCATCATATAAAGCATATTCCTGACCTGAACCATCGAAATCACCAACGCCTACTCTCATCCAGCCTGCTGCTGAATCAGGCATTACAATCCAGCACTCGCCGGTAGCTGATGTGTAGTTGATTTCTACTACAGATCCGGGAGTTGTAAGTGCTGCAACTGCTTCCTCTGAAAGTCCGTCGCCGAGCTGTGACCAGCCGCCGCCCTTGCCTGCAAGAGCTGCATCAACTACACCTGTGAGGCAGTAGTTAGGAGCCTGCTGACCAATCTTTACTGAGAAGATTTCAAAGTCACCGTCTGACTCACACTGGATACGCTGACCCCATGTAGAAGCGTCATCACCAAGAACTGCTGCGAGCTGCTCATATGTTACCTGTGCAATATTCTTAGAACCGTTTGTATATGCGTACTGCTGACCTGAGCCATCCCAGTCACCTACGCCTACTCTCATCCAGCCTGCTGCTGAATCAGGCATTACAACCCACATATTTCCTGTTGTAGATGCGTAAGAAATCTCAATTACGGAACCGGGTACCTGAAGAGCTGCAAACTCATCTTCGGTAATTCCGTCACCAAGCTGTGACCATGCTCCGCCTTTTCCTGCAAGACCTTCAACAACAACTGCATCTTTGATACCAAAGAGGTTGCTTCTGTCTTCGCCTGTTGCAGGAGCTGCAAACTCTGCTGAAGAATCAGCAGCAAGAAGATTACCGCTTGCATCAAGGAATGCAATATCATCAATGATAAGGCTTGTCTGGCCAAGTCCCTTGTACTCTGCAGCTGTATCGCTTTCCATTGAAACTACAAGGTAGTTACCTGCACATGCAGCTTCGGAAAGGGCTACAGATACTCTCTTGGGATTGGCTGTCTCGAGATATACAGACCAGGGAGCGCTGTACTTGTTATTGTCTTCACCAAGGAATGAATAAACATTACCTGATGCAGAATAGAACTTGTCACCGTCATTCTTAATTCCGATGCTCATTTCTACGGTTGCAACATCAGCAATTGCATCTCCGAGAAGTGCATCCATCTGAATAGCTACGAAAGGCATTCCACCTGCAGGTGTAACTACAAGTGCGCCATCCTCTGCTGCAAATGTGAAATCACCTGCTGCAGAATTTACTGATTTGTCAACACCGATAAAGCTTACAGAACCATCTGCGAAGTCAATGCTTGCAGCATAGCTTTCAGGTGTTGCGGGTTCAGGTGTAACCTCTGTGGTAGTAGTGGTCACATCCGTTGTAGCAGCGGGCTCAGCTACATCTGTTGTTGTAGCAGGCTCAGTGCCGGTTGTTGTGGTTGCAGTCTCTTCTCCACAGCCGACCATAGCAATGGTCATTGCTGAAGCAAGAAGGAATGCCATGATTTTTTTTGCCTTCAACTTTTTCATCCTCCTTATTGATAATAGTTGAATAGTGTTCTTGTGAGCTCGCCGTACTTATCCGACAATACCGCTTCGCTCTACCCCTTCTATAAACTGTTTCTGAAGAGCGATATAGATGATGACTATCGGTATCATGACAAGCACAATTCCGGCATCAAGATATATTTCCAAAATAGCGGGATCGAGAATTCTCTCTACGTTGGAAATCGATGCCTCGATTGTGGAAATCTTTTTACTGATAACCACATCATCACTAATCACAAACAATTTCGCATAAAATGTATCGTTATACTGCCATACCATGGAGAATATTGCCACGGTAATAACAGAAGGGATTGCATTTACAAGCATAATTCTGAAATAAGTATACCATGTACCTGCGCCGTCAACAAATGCAGCTTCCTCGATTTCTTTAGGCAGACCTCTGAAGAACTGATTGAAGATATAGATGTAAAGTCCTGACCTGAGTCCGCATCCGAACAACGTCAGAATATACATCGGAATCGTCGTTCCCAGAAGGTTCACCGCCTCGCCGCCGTTTACCAGTTTGATTATTCCGAAGACATCAAATTTGGCAAAGGTCATATAAAGAGGAAGCATGATTGTATGTGTGGGAATAACAATCATGATAACCACACATGCAAAAAGAATATTCTTAAAAGGGAACTTGTATCTGGCAAATCCGTATCCTACCATCGAGCACACAAACACCTGAAGTGCCATAAGTGAAAGAGAGTATAACAGGGAAGACGTCATTGTCTTGCCGTAATTCAGATACTTGATAGCCATCTGATATCTTTCGATCGTGGGGTTCTGAGGTATCAGATATACCATCGGGTTGTAATTATCTTCATTGGAGAAAAAAGAACTGCTGATCATGCCGAGAACAGGACCAAGGATAACGTAACAAATTCCTACAATGATAATTAATTTGAACAGACCGAGGACAAATTTCTTGACGTTTGAAGCCCAGCGTTTTCTGTCATTGGCAAACTGTCTGTCTTCCTTAAGGTTTGAAATGTACTGTTTAAGTGACCTTTTGGAAGTCTTAGTATTATCCATTTCTTCTCTCTCCTTTCTTAGTTATAGTAGAACGTTCGTTTCTGAATGAACCTGCATACCAGAATCAGTATCAGACACGTTACAACTGTCGAAACTATACTGAATACAGAACTTAAACCGTAATCGTTATAGGTAAACGCTGTTTTATATGCCAGTTCAACAACTTCCGAATCAGCAAAGCTGTCAACTACGGTGTACACAACATTTGTAATTATATGAGGCATAACCATCGGGAAGGTTACCTTCCAGAATGTTTCATATGCCGTAGCTCCTTCTATCTTCGCAACCTCGTACATGGAACCGGGGATCGACTGAAGAGCAGCTATGAAAATAATAATCTGAACACCGGAAGCATTTATTATCTCACTTATTCGCCCGACGGCTCCCGCGACATATTCGATAATCCGATCGGGAAGACCGAGTGCGGAGAACATCTGTATATAATAATCGATGCTTACTCCGGAACCTGCAGCTGCCTCTGCCATTTCGGCACTGGCACTTGAAATACCGCCGCTCATCATGTTTCTTGCAAGATCGAGTGCATCCTGAATGGCTCCGGAATTAAGAATAACCGGGAGGAAGAAAATTGCTCTGACAAGCGTTCTTCCCTTGAATTTCTTATTAAGAAGAAGTGCCATAAACAGGGAGAAAAATGTAATCAACGGAACATCAATAAGCATATTTCCGACTGAAGACGTAAGCACCTGTTTGAAACTTGCATGACCACGGAAGGCATAAAAGAAGTTATCAAGGCCTACCCATTTAAGTGAGTATCCACCACCGGGATTAACTGTCAGTTCAGATAAAGAGAACTGAATCGACATGAAAAGGCTTCTTGCATAGAATGCTATAAATCCTACAAGCCACGGTAGTATGAACATGTATCCCGTAATACTGCGCTTAGTTGTAAGGGACATTTTCTTTTTCTTTTTCATTACTTGTCACCTCCAAGCACACATCCATGTTCCGGAACTGTCATTCCGTCAACATAAACAGGATAGTCAGTTTTATTTACATATATTATCTTTCCGTTACTGTACTTAATAAGCGTTACACCGCTTTCAAGAATTTCATGCCTAATAATATATGCGTCACTTACTTCCGAAAGTACCGAATTAACTCTGTTGTAAATTGTAAGAGCATCAATCTTCCAGTTGTCATAGGTTGTTGCATAGAAATTATTAAGTGCCGTGTTCTTAATTTCACTTGCATTCTTCTTGGTGAATACAAAATGCGGTGATGCACCGTTTTCGATAAGCTCGAGTACAATATCATCACGGTTTCCGGAATCATTAAGATTTATTACATCTCCGGAATACTCAATGCATCCGTGAATCAGCATCTCGTAGAACGGAATTGTTTCATCAACTATGTAATAATTATTGTCTGTAAGCGGAGCATTCGATATCGCATCAGCATATTTAAATGCATAATCATTTGCGCCGTTTACCATAACCTTTGATGTTGTTTCTTCAATTCTTCCGAGGCATCCCTCAACTACGTCAAGTGCTGCTTCTCTGTCGATAACATTTGTTCTCTTCTTATCGGAATGAATCTCAGATCCAAGGTCTCTTAATGACACGCCTGTCACATTATACTTATCAATCTTGCGATTGAACTTATCAACATACCTTACAAGGAATTTGGGAGACACGAGGTAGAATCTGTTCGCATCATATCCAAGTCCCGAGGTCTGTCTTAAGGTTGCGGGATTTACAAGTCCGAACTCCGCAACATAACCGCTCGCATAATATCTTGCAGTCTCATTTGAAACAGGATAAGAATCATCTGCTTCGGAAACCTTCTGGAATGCTACATCAACAAAAAGCGATCCTCCGTTTGCTTCAACAGTTTTACTTAAATCCTCAAGTCCGGTTTTTCCGCCAAGTGACCACGGAACGCTGATTTTACGTACGGCATCATGGTAATAGCCACCGTTCATCCAACCCTGAACATTTACGTTCTGAGAAGATACGCCGTTAAGAGCAAGATCCTTAACTATCGACTCAGCTTCTTCAAAGGTTGTCATATCAGCAAGACCGTCATACTGTGAACCGAGGAAGAACTTTGTCTCGCCTGCTCCGCAGATTAAATCATAGAAAAGCGGAACATTTTTATCGTTCTTATCGAGGGGAGTAAGTACTCCTTCTCTGATAAGTCTGTTTCTGTAATAATTGGCAGCACCTGAATACGAAGCTTCTTCTCCGTTAAGCATCGAATATCTTACCGTCATATTCATATCGTAGAAATTAGTCTCGATAACAGGAAGATCTGCTTCATTACCGGTTGTTCCGAACATCGCAAGTCTTTCGCTTCCTCTCATAACAAAGGTAGGATAAACATTGTTATATTCGTTATATTTACCTGAAACCGATGCGGAAACCATTGAATTGGCAGCACCGTCTTCAATTGTTGCAAAGATTGCACTCCTGTTTCGGAAAATACCAAAGAGACTCATCTTTGCATTGACTGTATTCTCTTTTACAGTATATTCTGCGGCAAGAGGATCAATTCCGTATACATATTCGCTATAGTTATCAGCGGTTGATTTACCGTTATTGAAATAGATAATTGAGCCCGATCCGTTCGGAACAAGAATATATCCGTCTTCATCGTTATGGGCTGCGCCAAAGAATCTGAGAAGCTGAATCTTATAAATGTAACCACCGCCGTTTTCAACGATATGATCTGCCGGAATCGAAACTTCAAGTGATTCATTGTCAAGTCTGTATTCAAGAGGAACAACAAAGGAAACAGGAATTGCGTCATCTGCTCCCGAACCCGCCATTTCGATGTTGTAATCTTCCTGTGTAAAACCTGCTTCTTCGAAATATGTGTTAAGTTTACGAAGCTGGCTCTTTCCGTTCATTGTTGCTTCGAGCATTTCAAGATACCCTTCGGCAACATCACTTTCAACGAATTTCTTTCTGATGAACTTTCCTTCATCTTCAGGAAGAAGACTGCATATCTCATCAAGTTTGGCCTGTGAGATGTACTGAGGAACAATTCCGGTAGCGCTTGTTAAATCTCCTATTGTGTAGATAAAACGAACACCCGACGAAATCGATTCAATCTCGAGCTGGTTCTCAAGAGATGTACAGTATGAATATGAATCAAGAGTTCCTTCTGTTCTCGAAAGATTGAAATAATCGAGAAGAAGCTGACTCTTTAAATAATTCTTGTTGGTGTTACTTGCAATCGCATCTTCGTCCGCAAGAACCGGATTGGAATAAGTAATCTGTCCGTTTCTCTTATCAACAACAGCAATGTTTGCCGTTTTCTTATCCACATAGAGTTTAAGGAAATCATTCTGAGCTGCAAGAACCATTCCTTCAACATCGGATACATTCTCTTTTATCGGAGTGAATTCTGTTCCTTCCTCATATTCATAGCTTGAAAGATCATCCTTGTACTCGTTATAGAATACGTAATGTAAAAGATAGTAACCAAACCAGGCAACTACAACGAGGAGTACCGCAATGATTACAAACAGTAAAATTTTCTTACCTTTCTGCATGACTCTCCTCCTATGCCCTGAATATCAGTTCCTGATAAATACTGTAGAAGAAACTGTATACCTGGTTAATAAGATCAACAAACAACAAAACAATGAATATAATGATAAACATTGCAACAAACGTAAGCAGAATAACAAGAAGTGTTTTACCTATTGAATAGTTATGAACTTCCATTATTCCGATCAATGCCATGAAAATCGCATACGCAATACCGATGGCAATTATCATCCAATAAAATGCTTCCTCATTCTGTGCAACGAACTGACTGAACAATGTTCCGATATTGAAACAGATAATAAGCGGAATCATCGCATAGCCGATTGCAATGGCTATATCCTTCAGTCGACCTTCACCTCCCATAAGACAGGTGATTGACCAGTTACCTACACAGAACAGAAAATACAGAAGAAGTACTGCAAAAAGCTCTGTAATGGTATTTACTGAAAGAGGATCAATATCATTTACAATAAAGCTGGCAGAAATTCTGTTAATTGAAAAACTGATGGAAAACAGCATAACAAGAAGAACAGCTATCGGAACGCTTCCTCTTTCTTTATGGCGAATCCAGTAATATCCATCAGCAGGATGACTCACCGTATGTAATGCATAAAGCCATTTGTCTTTCGAAAAATACTTTTTCAGCATCAGGTAAGCCCTCCTTTCTCTTCCTTGTCCTTGCCTCTTTGCTTTTTCTTTTCGGCTCTCAAAGCCTTAACTTTTTTCTTAAAGAACTTGCTGTATACGAACAGTCCGATTATCAGTACCAGAAGAACCGTCATTATCCAGTTAAGGTTCTCGGCCATAATTTCGTTTCTGTATCGCTTCCAGGCTATCGAGTAATACTTCCTGTTCATTCCGATTTCAAGATAGTGCATTGCCGTCTTGTTATCACCGGCTGTCAAATATGCTTTTCCGATACCGGAGTTTGCAAGCTCATTGTTCTCATCAAGTCTTAAAACTTCCTGCCATTTCTCAATTGCAAGAGTTTCATCACCGTCGTATCGAAGTCCTACAGCTTCATTTATGAGGGAACCGTACTGCGTTTCTTCAAAAACAAGAATTGCACTGTAGTAGGCATCCATTACAAGAATCTTGTTGCCAACGCTCTCAATCGCAACAGGTGTTGTAAAGGTTCCTTCCTGCGTTCCGAGTCCTCCGAATATATAGAGAAGATTTCCTTCCTTATCGTAGGTAAAAATTCTTCCTCTCTTTCGGTCGAGGCAGGAGTAAATTCCTTTATCACGATATACAACATCGGTAAATTCGGAAGGTCCGCCGAAATCACCGTAGGTTCCTACAACAATGTCGCCTCCGACATTTGCGTTTTCACCCTTCTGGATTACATCTTTTCCCTGAGGATTAAGTCTTCTTACTCCCTGAATTCCTTCCGAATCAAGGTTCGAAGCATAGATAAATCCGTCAGAGTCAACATCAATTCCGGTAAACTCCGTAGGAATGAAGAGCTGCTGTTTGCTTCTCTCTTCCTTACTTGCAAGCTTTCTCCAGAACTTCTCCCAGAGAGTAATCTTAACTTCGATTGTTCCGAAGTATCCTGTGAAATCTCCGTTACTCTCAAAAACGAGAATTCCTTCAAATGCGTTCTTAACTATTGCATATACACGGTCTGCATAATCAACCGTAACCTTAAGAGGTACGAAATCAAAACCTTCTTCAAGGATTTCCGACTGCGGATTGTCAATTATCTTAACGAATGAACCGTCAAGCTCCAGAACAACAATTCTCTTGTTTCCGGAATCGGCTACATAAAGCTGTTCATTCTCTGAAACACATACTCCGTAGGGCTGATTGAAACTGTCTGCAGTTCCTTCGCGGTCAAAGCTGTCAAGAATCTGGATGCAGCTTTTCATTTCCTTATCAAGAACAACAATTCTGTTATTCTTGGTATCTGCTATGTAAACATTTCCGTCAGGAGCAATACACATATCCTGAGGCTCGTAGAAATCACCGGCCCCTACAGAAAGACCTGTTATACTGCCCATCGGAACGTATGCCGCAGGTGTCAGTACTATGTTCTCCCTGTAATCATAATTGTATGTATCGTAAGGTATTTCGGCTGCGTAGGCATCTCCGGCAGTTGCTGAAAAAGTAATTCCGAAGGCAAGTGCAAAGGCAGCTGTTTTGATTAAAAGCTTTCTAATCTTCATGCCCGCCTCCTTAATCCTTCATTCCTGATGTTGTCATTGTCTCAAGGACATTACTCTGACAGCAAAGGAAGAATATAATAGGTACTGCTGCAATAACAAAGGTTACGGCAGCGGCAGCACCTGCTCTCGCAGTACCGCCGGCCGAAATCTGCTGCAGGGCAAACTGAAGAGGTTTGAGCTGTTCATCACGAAGGAACATCGAACCTGTATTGCCCCACATCTGCTGGAACTGGAAAATTGCCAGTGTCAGCCATGCGGGCTTAACATTCGGCATTACTATTTTCCAGAAAATGTGCCATTCACTCGCTCCGTCAAGTCTCGCAGATTCCATAAGGGAGGAAGGAAGCTGCTCCATGAACTGTTTCATAAGGTAAAGACCCATACCGAACGAGCAGGCCGGAAGAATTAGCGCAAGGTAATTATTATTGATTCCGAGCCAGCTGATAATCATGTAGTTCGGAATCTGTGTTACTGTCCACGAGAACATCATCGACAAAACTACCATGTTGAAAAGTATTTTTTTGCCGGGGAAATCATGCTTGGCAAGGGGATAAGCCGCAAGCGAAGCAAGAATAACATGTCCAAGTGTTCCGAAACCGGTAATAATTATTGTATTTAAAATGTATCTTGAGAACGGAACCCAGGAATCATTCATTATCATGAACAAATCGGTAAAGTTCTCAAAGGATGGATTTCTTACAAAAATCTTGGGCGGATACTGGAAAATCTCATCAAGAGGTTTCAGACAGTTGTTGATAATCATGACAAGAGGAAGCGCCATGAATACTCCGCATATACCCATTATTACGAAAAGAAGCGAGTTACCTGCAATTGAACGGTTAAGCTTTTTCTCTCTGGGTTTATTCCAGAAATGAAATTTCTTGGGAAGCTCGGATCTTACTTTAGCCATAATTACTCACCTACCCTTCCGAGAAGCTTCTGAACAAGCTTGTTGGTTCCTACCATGAGAAGGAACAGAACAGTTGCTATTGCGGAAGCATAACCCATTTCAAATCGCGTTGAACCATAATCGAGAAGGTGGGTAACAACCGTTGCACCCGCGTAGTTAACAGACGGATTACCGGCGAGCTGAATGGAGATATCAGCTACTGCAAAGGACTGTGTAATCTGCATAACCGCACCGAACATAAGCTGAGGCTTCATTGCGGGAAGTGTTACATACCAAAGTTCCTGCCATCTGTTCTTAACACCGTCAAGTGCAGCTGCCTCGTAAAGGCTCTTGTCTACTGTCTGAAGTCCGGCGATGAAGGAAAGGAAACCTGTTCCAAGTGAAAGCCAGAGCTGAACTACGATAAGGCAGGGAAGAATGTAATTGGGATCCTGCATCCAGAGCTTCTGTTCATCAAGTATTCCGAGTTTGATAAGGAGACCGTTTAAGTATCCGTATCTGTCGGATGAAAGGATAAGGCTCCAAACCATGTATGCGTTACCGCAGATTGAAGGAGCATAGAAGATAAGTGTAAGTACTGTTCTTACCTTGCTTGAGAACTCATTGATTATCCATGCGAACAAAAGACACAGAAGGTAACTTACAGGTCCTGTAATAACTGCAAAGATAAGTGTGTTCTTGAGAGAGATAAGGAAGATATCGTCCTCAAGGAAAAGCTTCACATAATTGTCCCAGCCGTTAAAGGTCGGCCATTCAAGCATATTGAAATAGGTAAACGAAAGACCCATTGATATTAATACCGGAAGCACCGTAAAGAAGAAGAAAAGAATGAAATATGGTGCAATCATGAAATAGGAAGCTTTGCTTTTCTTTATTCTGTATCCGAGCTTAGCCTGTCTCTTTGCAATCGCAACGGCATCGTATGAAAGCTCTTCCGGTTTGTTTTCTTTAGCCACTTTTGTCTTCCTCCTTCCTTAAATATCTTCAAGCGTTGGCAAATTGAACTCTTTTCGCTTGTATGTAATCTCATCATTAATGTATAAAACTTTGTCCATGAGCTCTTCTCTCGGTGATGCCGTATCGGTATCTGTTGTAACCGTGTAGAAGGCGTTGTTAACATTTCGCCAGGAGTAATATCCTCCGGGAACCTGCGGAATACCTTTAACCCAGGTAAATGCTTCTGCAAGTGATTCGTATGTGTCAACCGGCCATGGCATGTTCTCGAAAGCTTCGATATTGGCTGTCGCTACTCTCGCAGCAGAACCCATAAGTGATTCCATTTCTCTGTCGAACAGTGTCTGTACCTCAGCACTTGTCCACCACTTGAGGAATTCCCAGCATGCTTCAGGCTCTTTGGTATCGGCCATTATCATACTTGCAAGCCCTGTACATCCTACCGAGTAATCAATTGTTCCGTCAGCCTGAACTGTTCCGGGAACCATTGTGAAGTCCCACAGTCCCGCAATATCGGGAGCAGATACTTCAAGATTGTTGTAAACCGTGTAGTCGGCAATAATAATCGGACACTCACCTGTACGGAATCTTTCTTCCACACTTGTCGTCTTATCAAGACCGTATTCGGTATAGTATTCGCAGTACTCCTTAAAGGTGTTTACCGCTATGTCGGAATCAAGTGCCGAGCTTATTCCGTTTTCGTTGTAATACTCTCCGCCGTTCTGATAAAGAAGCATCGCATATATCTGTTCCGACGGAAGCATTCCGAATTCCATCTGGTTCTTGGCAAGTATTGACATTACAACCTTTACCTCATCCCAGGTCTTCGGAATTTCAATTCCAAGATCGTTGATGATATCTTTTCTGTAGAACATAACCGGGAAGGTCTGTGTCTCAGGAAGTGCATAAGTTGCACCGTTAAACGAAAATGCCGTAAGAGCACTGTCGTAATACCTCTTTGTTACTTCATCGAAATCATCAAACTGCGTTAAATCAAGTACCGCATTTCTGAGTCCGTAGTTGACAGGAGTGTCATTTCCGGTATTCAGAACCGCACCCGCAATACCGTTTGTATTGGCAACCTGAATTGCCACGTCAGGTCCTTCACCGGCAAGTTCTGCACGAAGAAGTGTATTCATATCCACGAGCTGTACATTAACGTTTACTCCGTACACGCTTGTAAAGGATTCATCAATCAGTGATCTGATTACGTTCGCCTGGTCACGTCCTGTTCCGATCCAAAGGGTAATTGACTTGTTTTCCTCATTTTCCTCTGTTGCGCCGAGTGAGTTGTAATCAATTACGAAGGAATAGAAAAGTCTTGCTATTTCGTATTTGAATTTCGCCCAGAAAGAATTGCTTCTTTCATTTGTCTCAACATCAGGTGAGTAAACAGTAATTTTGTCTACCTGAAGCGGCTGGTCGATAACCTGTGTAATCCAGGTACCGCACGCTCTTACATTTGTCTTGTATGTGGAAATGACTTTTACAAAGTATTCCTCATCTTCAATAAGATCGTTAAGCTGATCTCTCATTGTGATAAGAACCGTTTCCTTATCGGACGTTCTTCCTGCTGCAGCTCTAAGATCAAGAATTGCTTCATCAAGCTGGTCTCTTACGGCAACAAGCTCGCCGTTCAGATTCGGAAGAGAAGCCTCAATCTGATAATCTCTGTAAGAGTCAGGGCTTACGCCTGTAATTCTGATAATCTTTCTGTAGATTGCATTAAGCTGTGATACACAGTCCTGAACATTTGCAATTACTTCAGAGAAATCACCGAGAACAACTTCCATTCTGATTGTGTGCTCACCCTCTTCAAGATAGAAGCTGTAGGGATTTCCGCTCGCATCGGAAAGGACATCTGTTCTCCAACCGGAATCATAAGTGAATCCGTAATCTTCAAGTTCCGAAAAAGGAACCTTTCCGTCAATACTGATTTTTCTTGATACATAAATACCTCTCATAAAATTCTGTTTATCGAAAAGAGAGATATTGTAGTAGCCGTTTTCCGGCACTCTGAAATTCCATTCAATCCACTGTCCCGCATGTGACCAGCTGCTTCCGCCGATTGTATTGTTAAGAAGCGATTTGGGACTTGAAGGATATACGGCAGGGCTTGACTGATCCTGCTTGGGATAAAGCATCTGAGATGATGTTTTTGCTGCATCCTCGCCCTGAATCACAACTTCGATTCCGGAAGTGTTCTGCGTTCCCATAGCATCCCATTCTTTCTTTACTGTTTCATAACTTTCCACTTCTTCGGAATTGGTAAGAACAATCTTGTGAAGAAGCATCGGCTCACGCTGTGAGTTTACCGAAATTGTATGTGTGCCTTTCTCAAGGAAAAGACAAAGCGGCTCGGTAATATAACCGTTATTGTCATGAAGCTCGCTTGTAATCCACTCGGGAATTTCAATTGAAGTAGGCTTCATGTCATTTCCCTGAACATCCTTGTGCCAGAAGATTTCTTCATGGCCCGCTGCAAAAGCATCCTGTGCAACATCGGTAGACCAGATTCTGGGGAACTCGATAAGTGAAAGCTCTCCGTAAGGAAGCTTTCCGTCAACGAAAATGCTTCTCTGTATTTCCGAGTTCTTACCGGCAACCGGATAATACTCAAACTCAACTTTATAAAGTCCGGTTTCAGGCACATTCACTTCAAACTCGATAAGACCCGTCTCGGTGGTAAGTACGCTGCAGCCGCTCATTCCTTCGAAATCGAGATACTTCTCCGGTGTTACTTCGTTTTCTTTTTCAGAATATGATGTATATGTGTCTGCCGGAATCTCAATGGTTTTATTCGGGCGCAAAGCATTCTTATGCATTTCAAGATACTCATTGTATCCCGGAACCTCATCCGAAACGGAATAAGTACTTACGATTTCTTTCGCCTCATCTCTTGTAAGTGTTGCTGCCTCGACACTGACGGTGTCACACGCAAATACAAGCCCGAGAACAAGAGAAAGCGAAAGAACAGATGCAATTCCTTTTTTCATTTCTTTTAGAAAACTCATTTTCTTACCATACCTTTTCTGTCAAAACATTATTCGTAATACCAGGCGTCATCGCCTTCTTTTGGGGGCGGCATGTATTTCCTTAAGGCTTTTTCTATAAGGAATGTGCATGTGTACATCCACGCCCCCGGCCATACAAGGATAAGCGGAATCGGCAGAAAGTAGAACCACGCCCAGATGAGCACCGCCGTTCCCGCGATTATCAAAATTGTAAACGGCAAAAACCTTATTGCCATAACCAGTGAAAGCTTTATCATCTGTGAAAGCTTCATGGTAAACCTTGAAAGAACCGGGAAAAGATATACCAGTATGCATGCAATCACCGCAAGTATTGCTATATAAATTCCGTTCAGGAGTTTCCCTCTGTCGCTGCCAAGCGAAACTGCCATGTTTCTCATATAGAGCAGTGCTGCTGTCAGAGCTCCGAACCCGATTGTAAGTATCACTCCGTTCCCCAGAGTCCTTTTGAAAGAGTTCCAGTACTCAAGCACCGGATAGCTTCTGCCTCGTCTTATGCTCTTCATTACCGAGTAGTAAAAAGAGCACGTCGCCGTTCCGAAGGTTATTATCGGAATAATACTTATAACCCACAAAACATTCAGTATCAGGAGTTGTCCTATCTTGGTAAGTATCGCCATGAAGGTACTTTCGGGACTGAACGGGTTTATCTTCTTTTTCTTCGCATACGGATCTGTTTCCTTTTTTGGTACTCCGTTTCCCTTGTTCATTCGCTATTCCTCTCTGATGGGATAGGCCTCCAAATCCGGAAGTTCATCAAGTGTAAGAACATTTTCATCTTCATACACTTTTTTCACCATATATTCTTCAGTGTACTGTTCCGATAAAGTATTGTAGGTCTTGGAGTTTGTAACAAACTCACCGCCCCAGGTACACCAGAATCCCCACATTGCTCCGTCACGTTTTGCAAGTTCCGGATCGAAGAGGCATCCGTTTTCGGAAAGAACAACCATTTTCTTTCCGCCGGCAGAATTCCTTGTCTCGTCGTATGTGCTGAACTGTGAGGTGTAAACTTTTTCACCGGGATATATATCAGTTCCGACAAGATCGACAACATCATCTCCCGGATACCACTCGGGGTCCTGTCCGTTCCAAAGCCATATCAGATTGTTTAATTCATATTCGTTAACAAACTTGTCGTACATAAGTCTGTAAAGTTTGATGTAAGATTCGCTCTTGCAGTGTCCCCACCAGAACCATCCGCCGCTTGCTTCGTGAAGCGGTCTCCAGAGGATCGGAACATCTTCATCCTTCAGCTTTGTGAGCTCGGCTGCAATGGCATCCATATCGGAAATCAGGAGATTGTATCCTTCTTCATCTTCACCGTTCATAATCTTGTCAAGATCTATGTTCGTATGCTCCTGATAGAATCCGCTGTACCATACTCCCGTAAGATATTTTGAAGGAGCGTTCCAGTGCCAGCACATTGTTACGATTGCTCCGGCCTCCCAGGCTTCTTTCGCGTAATCAATGCTTCTTCCAACGCTTCCGTTCTCTGCTCTCGAAGGTGAATACTCAATCATGTCAAGTCCGAGAACCGCCGGGAACTTTCCGGTTGCTTTCCAGAGGCACGCATTTTCATGTCCGTAAAGACCGCCGTCGCAATTCTGTCCCGAAAGGAAGTGTTTGCCGTATTCATCGGCAAGAAAGCTCATAACTCTTTTGGCGTTATCGGAAGCATTCGGGTTCGAAAGCTTCGCGCTGTATTCAAAGTAATCGGCAGGGAGCTCTTTGCTTGTCATAACGGTTAACTTATCGAGAGCTATATATCCCCAGTATTTGCTGACCTTGACAACATGCTGTCCTTTTGTCAGGAATATTCTCGAAAGGCTTGCATCTGTAAATGCATCGCCCTCGGAAGGAAAACATCCGATTCTCTCATCATCAACGTCGACGTAGTTCTCTTTGTATCCTCCAAAACCCATTGATGAAAATGTCAGATCATAAAACCCGTCTTCTTCGATGTCAACGGTAATGGAAGCGCTGTCCCCGTCTTCTTCAAATCCTTCCGCATATCCTTCACCGGAAAAGCCGCTCTTTGAAGATCCGGCATGTACATTTCCGTTAAAGCTTCCGTTTTCAGCTTCGCATACAAGTACCACTTTCTGTTCCTCTGTTTCCGCAGTATTATTCGTCTCCGAATCACCTGTACACGCACTGATTAACAAACACGGTGCGCATACTAAAAGTAACTTAACGAACTTAGTTAATTTCATCTTGCTTTTCCTTTCGTGTTAAGTAACATGTTTGCTTGATTTACTTAACTGTTAATTAACAACATCTTGTGGTTAGCTAAAAGATTAACAACTATTTTCTCGTTTTCAACGAGAAAATCATAAATATGCACACTCCTATAGTACACGTCTACACACTTTTTTACAAGCATTTTCGGTGCGTTCAGAGCATTTTTGTAAATCTTGCACAAATTAACGAACGTCTTTTTTAACACTTGTTACAACTCCCTGTTAGGTAACAATTAACAAGCCCATATTACACAAAAAACAAAAAGAGCCGTTAACTAAAAAAGTTAACGACTCTTTTGTTAAGTTGATGGTGTTACTCAGAAACAAGCACACCCAAAATACTGAACACGTCCCCTTCAGAGTTATCTGCTTTACGAATTTCAACCGTATGAAGTCCGGCATCTCCGGAATATACGCTTCGGCATTCGGCATAATTTCCCCAGCCACCGGTAAAATCTCCGTTCAGGCTTGTCTGCATCTCACCGTCAACATACACTTCAAACTGTCCGCTCTTTGAATCGGTTGTACGATAGAACATAATTCCGATTCTTGATGCTTCGACTTCGAAGGTAAGACCTCCGTCGCCGTCTTTGCAGGTGAAATTGTACGGATAGATGTTAAAAACAGAGGACTCTTCAAAAGTTCCGAGGTCTGTTACGTTAAGACTTGTTGAATCAAGTATTTTGCTGTCAAGATATATCTCGGCGCATACGCTGTCATAATCAAACGGCTTCTTTTCCCCGAAGCTGTCAAGATTTTCGTAAACGTTATTCATGTACTTCCAGAGAAGTTCGCCTGTTATCGCATGTCCCAGTGCCGAAGGATGAGTAACATCCCCGGAAAGCTCTTTTGCATCAAAATCTCCGTTTGCCATGGCGTAGGAAATGTAATTTGCATAGCTTATCATCGGGAGTTCATACTTAAATCCGACAATCTGATGCTGATTCTGGGCATTTGAACCGTTTGTCTGTCCCATAAAGAGCAGCATAATCGCAGGTGCGCTTTCACTTTTGGCAATTCTTCTCACAAGATTGTCATAGTTTGTTTTACAGTTTGATGAACCATCATCATTTACCGAGAATTCAACCAGCACAAGATCCGGCTTGTACTTAAGGACATCTTCTCCTACGCGGTGAACGCCAAGGTACGAATCTGTTGCTCCGATTCCCGCATTGACAAATTCAAACTCCGCATTCGGAAAAGTATCTTTCCACCACTCGAAAAATAAATCCGCATAACACTTCTTAAACGGAACTTCACTGTCTTTCCCGCCATTCGATATGGTTCCCTGCGTAATAGAACCACCGATGACCGCAACAGTAACCTTCTCTCCGCTTTCTGCCTTTCGCATAACGCAGGCCAGATTTGTATCGTCGCAGCTTCCCCATTTGTCTGCCTCGGCAAAACCCTCTTCGGATACATAATCCGTAAGCGGCGCTGCCACAGTTTTCTTTTCTGTCATATCTTCTGTTCCTATTTCAGCGGGAGCCTCTGTAATTTCGGCAGGCTCTGCAGGTATTTCGGTATTTGCGCTTGCGCATGAGGTAAGAAGGACGAGCGATAATAAAATCGGGATTACTTTTTTTCTCATTGCTTCGAAAGGAATTCCATATTCCTCTTTATGAGGTCGCATCTCTGTGAAACGCAGAGCACAGAGCGTCCGGGATCCTCGGGTGTGTTAAACACATAGTCCATAAGCTTGTCAATTGTTGTGGTTGCAACATGCATTCTTGTATCGCTTGATGCATAGTAAATATATACATCGCCGTTATCTCTTGCAATTGCGCCGTTTGTGAATACAACATTGCTTACATCGCCGACTCTTTCAGCGCCGCGGGGTCCGATAAGCAGCCCCGAAGGCTCTGCGATAACTTTGGAAGGATCGTTTAAGTCAGTTGCAAAAGCATAGATTACATAGCGAAGGCCGGCTGCAGTATTACGTACGCCGTGCGCAATATGAATCCAGCCCTTAGGTGTCTTTATCGGAACAGCACCTGCACCGTTTTTGGCTTCGGTAATGAAATGATAACGTCTCTTTGAAGTAATAATCTCCTCGCCAATAACAGCATGGCAGATATCATCGCAAAGACCAAAGCCGATTCCGCCGCCTGAACCTGTATCAATGAAATCATCCATCGGTCTTGTATAAAATGCATACTTGCCGTTGATGAATTCAGGATGAAGAACAACATTTCTCTGCTGGGGAGAATTAAGAGTTTTAAGGTTATCAAGTCTCTCCCAGGTCTTAAGGTCCTTTGTTCTGACAATTCCCGCTGCCGCAACTGCTGCAGAAAGATCCGGGTTTGTCTTATCCTTGCTCTCTGAGCAGAATACACCGTAGATGTATCCGTCCTCATGCTGTGTAAGTCTCATGTCATAAACATTTGTCTCTTCAGGGCAGGTATCATCAAGAAGAATCGGGTAATCCCAGAACTTAAAGCCGTCAATTCCGTTGTCACTTTCTGCAACACCAAAGAAACTCTTTCTGTCAGCACCTTCGATTCTTGCAACAAGATAATATTTGCCGTTTAAGTATATCGCACCGGAATTCATTACTGCATTTACTCCGAGTCTCTCCATGAAGTACGGATTTGTCTCGGGGTTAAGATCGTATTTCCAGCTGAGCGGAATATGCTCTCTTGTAAGAACCGGAAACTGATATCTGTCATAGATTCCGTTATAAAAGCTGGATTTCACATTTTTTCTGGCATAAAGTCTGTCAAGCTTTGCCTGCTCAACATAGTACTGCGGATGTAACATTTCTCTCCTCCTGTTTAGTCAAGATTTATTCTGGTTGCACGTTTTATTACTTCAAGGCACATTCTTCCGTTGTGGTAAGGACACTTCCATGGTTCAACAATAGGTTTTCTGCTTGTCGGATTATTATCGATATCGACTTCGGAAAGCCATTCGGAGCCCGGACGTTTGTCAATAATGTGCGTCTTTATGTAGTTCCATTCATTCTTTGCTGCTTCGAGATACTCTTTTATCTCGGGAGACTTCTCATAACCGTTCAGAAATCCGAGAACAGTCTCGGCCTGTACCCACCATACTCTTGTTGTATTAACAACGCCCTTATCGCATTCATTGTTAAGAGCTTCTCCGTTAAAGGCAACCTTGTACACGTTGGCAGTGAGGTCCCCGGTGATTTTTCCCATCTTCTCGATGTATTCTTTTTTCCCGAGAATCTCTGTCCCCCTGTCAACAAGCCATGCAGTCTCGATGTCATGTCCGTAGGAATACAAATCGATTATCGTGTTATAGTTCTCGTCAAAGAAAACTTCCTGTCTGTGAAGCTCAGGATTGTAAACCTTGTCTGCAAAAGTATCCATGATAAACTCAAGTCTCTTTCCGACTTTCTCATTATGGTCTACCCTGTACAGTTCGGAATATCCTTCGAAAACATGAAGAAGTGTATTCATCGTCTTGGCAGCCATAACTCCGTTCTCGGAAAGCTTCTCGTTTGAAGCCGGTTTGAAATTCACATCAAAAGCTTCAAGATATCCGATGTCGTCCGTGCATTTTGACTCAATCACATCAAAAAGCTTATAAGCAAGTTCAAGTGCTTCCTTGTCGCCGCTTGCCTCGTAGTACGAAGAAAGTGCGTACACAGCAAACGCCTGATTGTAGGTATGCTTTGTCGTATCCTCCGGTTTTCCGTCATAGGTCATCGACCAGTATACTCCGCCGTTTTCCTTGTCATAACAGTAATCCCTCAGGAACTCATACCCGTGTCTTGCCTCATCCAGAAGACTTTCGTCATGCAGAAGACTGTAGGCATTTGCAAAAAACCATGTGATTCTGCTGTTAAGAATGCAGCCCTTAACCGCCTTTTTGTCAAGCTCAAGATCATAGCTGAGATACCCGTAGTACCCGCCATGTTCATTATCCCGCAGTCCTTTCCAGAAGGGGATAATGTTACCTGTAAGGTTCTCCTTAACTTCACTTAACATTCCCATAAATAACACCCTCCAAAGTGTATAACCATTTTTGTCGTTTATATTGCCACACATTTTCCGTTTCCGTCAAGTGTATTTTTTTCACATGTGGGAGAGACAATTCTCGTTCGCGATACTCAAACTCTGTTTTTCTGTAGGGTGGTGGCATACGTTCGCGAGCCGAAAAAAGATGTGATTATTCACCGGCAGCTCCGCGAACGCGCCACATAAAGACAGGACCCCGTCCTATAGCGGAATGGGGTCCTGTCTGAATTCTGTTTGTGATTTCTGCCGAATATGGTTTTACACTTCCTGAAGGTAGATGAGCTTTCCGGTAAAGTCACCCCAGGGGTTTGCGATGAGAAGACCGCAGTTCATGAGAACATCGCCCTTTACAACACGGTCCTGAATCTCGCCCTTTGATGAGTCAAACTTATCGTCAACATAGGTGAGCCGGTAAGACGAAGAAGGGTTAAGACCTTTGAATTTTACTTTGCGTGAATGCTGATTGGGTCTGTTAAGAACCTGGACAAAAGTAAAGAGAGCTTCACTCTTGTCTTTTGAAACAGTCATGTAGGCATCAAATTCATGATTCTTGCTGTAGGAAGCAATTCTGTAATAATCACCGAGTCTCACAAGGTCATTGTATTTGTGATACATTTTGATCTGACCGGGAATAAGATTTCTGTCGTTTTCGGGAATGCGCGTTACATCAAGCTCGTAGCCAAAGGTTCCGGCAAGTGCAACATATCCTCTTGTTTCAAAAGGAGTTACCCTTCCGACTGTATGGTTCGGGCAGTCACTTACATGCGCCCCCATTGATGATAACGGGAATACAAGCGAAGTGCCTTCCTGGATTTCAAGTCTCTCGACAGCATCGGTATCATCAGAGCACCATATCTGCGGACTGTAATATAACATTCCGGCATCATATCTTGCACCGCCGCCGGAGCAGTTCTCGAGGAGAAGGTGCGGGAATTTCGTAATAAGCATTTCCTGCAGTCTGTATACTCCCAGAACGTATCTGTGGAAAAGTTCTCCCTGCCTGTCAGAGGGAAGAGAGATGCTTCCGAGGTCGGCAAGCTGTCTGTTCATGTCCCACTTCACATATTCGATATTCGCACTTTCGAGAATTTTCGAAAGCTGTCCGAAGGTGTAGTCAACAACTTCATCACGTGATAAATCAAGTACATACTGGTTACGGCAAAGACCTGCTCTTCTTCCGGGAATAGCAATCGCCCAGTCGGGATGCGCTTCGTATAATTTCGAGTCGGGAGAAATCATTTCAGGTTCGAACCAGATTCCGAATTTCATTCCGAGCTTGTTAACCTCGAATACAAGATGCGAAAGTCCGCCCTGAAGCTTTGATTCATTAACAAACCAGTCTCCGAGCGAGGAATTGTCATCATTTCTGTGACCGAACCAGCCATCATCCATAACAAGCATTTCAATTCCGAGCTTTGAAGCTTCTTTGGCAATTCCGATAAGCTTCTCGGTATTAAAGTCAAAATAAGTCGCTTCCCAGTTGTTAATCAGAATCGGACGCTTCCTGTCCTTGTACTCACCTCTTATCAGGTGATTTCTGAAAAGGTCATGGAAGGACCTTGTCATATTTCCGATTCCTTCACCGGAGTAAACCATAACTCCTTCGGGAGCAAGGAACTCTTCACCTTCCGAAAGCTTCCACGTAAAGTCCTCGGGATTAATTCCGACAAGAGTTCTCAGGTTATCAAACTGATTTACATTTACACCGGCAACAAAATTTCCGGAATAGATGAATGAAAAGCCATATACATCTCCGCTATCCTCATCGGCGCCATGTGACATAAGTGCAAGGAATGAATGCTCCTGGTGACTGGTTTCACCGCGAAGCGAAGAAACTCCCTGATATCCCGGTGCAAGTCTTCTCCTGTTAATGTGACGTTCACGCGCCCATGAGCCGTGAAGAGTCAGAATGTCATAGTCTTCGTTGTCCATATCAAATGACAGCGTCATAACCTTTGTCAGGAAAAAAGAATCCTTCCCGCAGTTACGAACCTTGACAGATCTTGTTACAGCGTCACAATCCTCAAACACGGAGTAGGTAAGAACGACTTCAATTCCTACAAGTTCATCGGCAAGTGTTATCTCAAGGCTTTCGCATTCGTCTTCACTTCCGAATGTTGCGGGAAGTCCGGCAATGCCTTTTTTGCCTTTATAAATTTCATGACTTTTTACGGAAAGCGAAAGTGCTGTATGACCGCCCTTTGTCTTAACGCTTATTGCATCATTTCTGAAATCTCCCAGGCCGTGTGTCGGGAACTCCATCGGAAACGCATCAAGGAAAGACAGTCTGTCTCTGTCATTTGTGCTCGGAACAAAAGGCGGCTCATAAATTCTCATGAGATACGCCACATCCGCGCTTTCTATTCTCTTGCCAAAGTATACATGTCCAAGGAAATTTTCCTTGTCGACAACGCCCATCACATAGCTCGAATTCTTGGTATCGAGCTTGAAAATTCGCTCTTTCTCAAAGTAACTGATTCCCATTTTCTTCTCCTTCACAAAATGTGCAGTCTGACGCATTCGCTGATAAATGCATCACAGTTTTCGTAAGCAGATTCATCCGGTTTGAAATCATAACCGTTTACACGGTATTTCCCCGATTCCCCCGGCACCTCACAAGCATTACACAGTCCGATATTAAACCTTTCTTCACAAAGCGGCTTCATCTCGTTTATCTTTTTGGCCGCCTCTCCACCGCCTAAAGCCCCACGCTCCTTCACGGTTACAATAAGCTCGTAAATATTCCTGTCTCCGAGTTCTTCCGGGAACCAAAGTCTCGGATTTTTCACCGGAATTTCGGTAACAAGCATGTTCTCACCGGCAGGAATCAGCCCTGCCAGAATCTGAACCTCGATACGGGGAAGCTTCGCTCCGTTGTAGAAAAGAGGTGCAAGATTCAGTGACACCTTAAGTCCTGATGCATTCTCTCCGCAAATTGTTGTTTTCACTCTGAGAGTTACGGGATGAGAATTACAAAGCCAGGAATCATCCGGCATATTAATAATGCTTTCATCACCATGTATCTGGACAATTTCGATTTTTTCCACTCCGGTCTGCATTTACTTCCTCCTGCAGAAATTATTAAACTAATCCCTAATGTATGAAAAAAAGCGTCTTTTTGCAAGACGCTTTTTGTAAAAATTTTATTTGGCATTTAACTGTACAGTCCGAATTCCATTTCTTCGTACTCTTCCCTGCGCCTCTCATAGGCAGCCATTATTGTCTCCTCAAACGGCAGACTTACGTCACTTCTGTCAAGAAGCGAGAGGATATATTTGGTGAATTTCGGGTTCTGAATAAGTATCGGTCCGAGAAGATAAGTTCCGAAAAAATTATTTCTCTTTATCCCTTCAAGCTGAGACTCACGGTTAATTCCGTCTCCCTTTGTCACACTCAAAAAGAACTCCTTCGAATTGTCACCGTATGCATGTGTAAACTGATTCTTGTAGCCTACGATACGGATATCTCCGAAATCACCCATACAGTGTCTGTTATATCTGTCAAACATTTTCCTCTTCGCAACGTAATGGAAAATGCCGAGTCCTTTTATGCTTGTACCGTCTTCATTCTGAATTTCGTCAAAGAAAATTTCCATGGCATTTCCGGTCATAAGGAAAATGCATCCGATTTCTATGAGCTCGGCAATTCTCTCCCTATAAGGGAAAAGTCTTGCAATTACAAGCTCCTGCGCCCTTTCGGACATCGGGCTCATCGCAATAAATGACGGCGTATTCTTAACGAAATACGGCTCCTCGTTCAGTCTGTCAATTACAGTTTCCGCATCCGGAATACAAAGCTTCAGATAACGCATATTTCCGTTATCGCCATACAGGTTTGCTACTTCAGGAAAAAAAGATTCCAAAATAATCTTACTCATTCTTTTTTCCCCTTTCTTCAAGCATTTCGCGAATTATCCCGACAACCTTCTTATCCATCTCGGGCTTCCAGTGCTGATGGAGAACAAAAACAGTGTCGGCGCCGTCGAAATTAAGGTATGACGGAGCCTTCGTATCCTCCATACCGATACTGATTTTCTCTTCGGGAACACCCGCAATAAGAAGACGAAGTTTCTGGTCAAGCGACCTTGTTCCGGGGATAACAATATGACGAATAAGAGGAGAATTAAGCTTCTCGTAATCACAGTCATAAATCCAGCACATGCTTTCCCTCGGAGTTTCGTCATCAAGAAGAAACAGTATTTCCTTAACTCCGGGTTCATGCGACACATAATCAAATACAACGGAGCAGGCAATCGGATTATGCTCTTTTGCCATCATATCTACAACAGTCATTCCGCCTGCTTCGAATTTCGTATACCTGAAATCAGGGATGTGAAGTCTTGAGAATCCATCACGAATCGCATCCGAAGAAAGGCCCATTTCCCTAAGAAGAGATGTTACGGCAAGCTGATTGTAAATATTAAAAATACTGTTATTGACAAGCTTATACTTCTCGGTTTCACCCTTTGCCGTAATGTACATAAAGCCTTCATCAGCATGTACTTCTGCTTCATAATCCGGCTTTGGCGACTTAAATCCGCAGCCCGGGCAATATGCCTTTCCGATCTGATGATATCTGACATATTCATACTCAAGCTTTGTTGCGCACTTCGGACATATCTGGCAGTCATTAACAATATTGCGGCATTCTTTTGTATCTGTTGCCATCTGCTTAATTCCATAATAAACACGCTCATTTGAAGGAGCAACACTGCCGCTTATGAGGTCGTCGGCATTAAGAATAAGCTTTGTTTTCTCATACATGTTGTCAGATACGATTCCGGCAATATATTCAGGACTTCCGTTTCTTAAAATGGAATCCCTGAAAAGATTGGTACACAAAACATACCCGGGTTTTATTCTGGGGTAAATATGCATAGAGCTTCTCTCGTCGATTTCGAGAACGCCCCATTCTTTCTTACATTTTCCGGAGAAACGCGCACCGGTAAGAAGAGCCGTTGCAACACCGCCGACAGTATTAGAGCCGGTATGATTGTTAATTGTATCAATACCTTCAGCGGCAAGAAGATCCACAAGAAGATTTGAAACAGTTGTTTTTCCGTTTGTCCCCGTAACACAAATCAGTTTTTCGGGGGTGCCCACATGACTTAAAAAATCCGGGCAAATCTTTACGGCAAGTTTTCCGGGGAAGAAGCTTGCATTCATTCCGAGAATTCTCTGCGTTGTTCTCGCAAGCTTTCCCACACCCATTGCCAGATAGAACCTGATGGGTTTCATTTGTTAATACTCCTAATGCTATTCATATCTGATATTCTCTTCAGGTGAGAACTGAACGAGAATTCTTTCAAGCTGTTTATAATTCATCGGCTTACCGAGGAATTCATCAAATCCTTTTTCAAGAAGCTCGGCACGCATTCCGTTTATTGCATTTGCTGTAAGAATTACCATCTTGGACTTTCCGCCCTTTGCATAGTCGGGATTAATATCCCTGATTCTGTTCATGGCTTCGATACCATCCATTTCGGGCATCATCTGATCCATAAAGACAATGTTGTACTGGCACTTCTTACACTTTTCAATGGCTTCTGCCCCGCTTGGCGCCGTATCCACTTCAAGACCGTACTGAAGCATAATATTGGCGGCAACCTTAAGGTTCAGTCTGCTGTCATCAACAATAAGGACCTTTGTATTATCAATCTTTAATGTTCCTATGCTGTATTCCGTTTCGAGCTTCTTCTCTTCAAACGCGGAATCCATAGGTTTATCATCAATAATTTTCTGGTCAATATTAACGATAAATGTTGTTCCGACACCGTAGGTACTCTCAACATTTATTGTTCCGCCCATAAGATCGATATATCCCTTGACAATCGGGAGTCCGAGACCTGTTCCTTCAACGCCCTCATGAACCTTCTGATCAACCTGGGCAAAAGCTTCAAACAGCTTGCCTATTTCTTCGGGTTTTACTCCGGAGCCTGTATCCTTTACGCGAAATTCCAGAGACGCAATTCCGTTTTCCTTCTTCAAAACCTTCACATCAAGCGATATTGTACCGACCATCGTATACTTAACGGCATTGTTAAGAAGGTTAATGAGAATTCCTCTTATTCGAACCTTATCACCGTAGAGCTGGTTAGGCATTTCCGGATCAAGATTAATCTCAAGCCTCAGATCCTTTTTCATGGTCTGGGTCTTAATTATCATATAGACATCCTGATAGAGCCTGGATGGATAATAGTTACCGCAGACAAGCTCCATCTTACCGGATTCAAGCTTTGAAATATCAAGAATATCATTGATAATCGCAAGAAGACTCTGCGAAGACGTCTTGATATCACGCGCATAATCAAGAATTCCCGGCGGCGGGTCCATTTTAAGAATCAGCTCAGAGAAACCGATTATGGCATTCATCGGAGTACGAATCTCATGCGACATATTGGCAAGAAACGCACTCTTCGAGCGGTTTGCAACTTCAGCCGCCTCTTTGGACAGTTTAAGCTGCCCCATCATTTCATACTCTTTTGAAAGATCCTTAACGGACACAATATAACCGATAAGATCCTCATAGGAATCTATGATTTTATTGACTGTAACATTAATCGGTACCTTTCCGTCAGATGCCCTTTCTGTCATGAAGGTATATCCGTTACCCTCAAAAAAGAACAAATCAACATGATCTTTAACAGATATGAGCTCGTCTATCGTGTACTCTTCGTCATTTACTTTTTTCTCATCAAGTTCAAAGAAATCAATCGCAGCCTTATTAACAATGTGGAGCTTCTGGAGCTCATCAAAAACAAGAATCGGTATTGTCATGGAACTGTAAATATATTCTGCCATATTCGAAGGATTAAACTTCGTTTTCCAGATATACATCACCGTTCTGTATAAAATCATTGCACTGACAGCCTGTGCCACTACCGCAGAAGGAATTCTTACAGTCGCGTTTTCAGGAAGAATCATATTAAGTGTCGGTCCGATTACTATGAGAAACAGCGCCGGAACAAGTTTTCTTCCGAAGGAGTGAATACTGTTCTTTTTGGAATTTATCATGAAGATAATCATGACAAAAATGAAGGCAACCATCACATAAATATAAATTGTATATATCGACGGCCAGACAGAATTCTTCTCGTTTCCCACGAGAAATCCCAATTTAACAACTTCCTCGGTAATATCATTTCCGAGAATCATTAATAGAGCAACGATAAAACCGAACATGGAGAATATCTCCATACAGATTCTTATCGTCCGTTTAACATTACTGAAACTTAAGAGGATAACAAGAGCAAGCGCAAGATACGATACAACTCCGATAGGCGTTAAGAGACGGAAATACTTGGCAATCGACATGTCGGATATGAAAGGTATTGCACCTTCTCCGACAGACCAGAGTGCAGAAGAAAAGCAAAGACCTGCAAGAAGATAAACCTCACTTGTCTTCCTGCTTTTTGACCAGAGAACGGAGCAGCCGATATACAGAACCACTACGGCAAGAACAAGAACAAAGATGTCTAAAGCCTGAACAACCATAGTTATACGCGCCCCCTTTCCTTCTGTCACTGAATATATAGAGTTATTTTCTCACAAATGCGATAAAAATTCCATAAAAAAAATTTACTCATTACCCTCAAACTGACTGAAATACAAAGTGTGATAGAATCCCTTTTTCGAAAGAAGCTCATCGTGACTGCCTACTTCCATAATATGACCGTCTTTCATGACAAGGATAAGATCCGCTTCTTTTATCGTTGAAAGGCGGTGCGCAACGATAAAACTTGTCCGTCCTTCCATCATTGTATTAAACGCTTTCTGGATTTTCATTTCGGTTCTCGTATCTATTGATGAAGTCGCTTCATCAAGAATAAGAACCTCCGGAAGCGCCAGCATTACACGTGCAATACATAAAAGCTGCTTTTGCCCCTGCGAAAGATTTCCGCCGTTTTCGGTAATATACGTATCATACCCATCGGGAAGACGCCTTATAAAACTATGTGCCATGGCAGCTTTTGCCGCTTTTACTGCTTCCTCCCTTGATGCATTCTCTTTTCCGAACGTGATATTATCCAGAATTGTGCCTTCCTTAAGCCAGGTATCCTGAAGAACCATTCCGATATTCTTCCTATAGCTCCTCTGATTAAGCTCCTTAATATTTCTGCCCGAGAAAATAATCTCACCGCTTTTTACATCATAGAATCTCATAATAAGATTGATTATTGTCGTCTTTCCGCAGCCTGTCGGTCCGACAATCGCAATCCTGTCGCCTTTCCCTGCAGAAAGGTTCAGATTCTCAATAAGCGGTTTGTCCTCCGTATAGGAAAAAAATACATTCTTAATGTCCACTGTTCCGTCTGTTTCTTCAAGTTCGTCACCGCTGATGTCAACAACGTCACTTTCATCAAGCATTTCAAATACGCGTCCCGCGCAGGCAAGCGCATTTTGAAGCTCCGTAATAACACCGGAAATTTCATTAAAGGGCTTGGTATACTGGTTTGCATAGCTGAGAAAAGAGGTCAGATAACCGACTGTAAACATTCCGGATATTACAGCCATTCCTCCAAAGAGAGCTACAACCGCGTAAATAACGGAATTAACGAAACGCGTCGACGGATTCGTGACAGAGGAGAAGAATATTGCCGAAAGAGAACTTTTCTTAAGCCTCTCGTTTATCAGGGCGAATTTTTCGTTTGCTTTTTCCTCATAGTGAAGAGCCTTTATTGTCTTCTCGTTACCTATTGTCTCATTTATAAAATCAGTCTGTTCTCCTCGTTCTTTTGACATAAGGCGGAACATCCCGTATGTTTTCTTCGACACAAAAGCCGCAACAAAAAGTGACAGTGGTGTCAGAATTACAACAATGATTGCAATCTTCCAGTTAATGGAAAGCATAAACACAAGAGTACCGATTATCGTAAGAACACCTGTAAAAAGCTGTGAAAATCCCATCAGAAGACCTTCCGAAAAAGTATCAACATCCGATATCATTCTGCTCACGAGATCGCCGTGCGAGTGTGAATCGATATACGAAATCGGAAGTATCTGAATTTTGGCAAAGAGATCTTTTCTGATATTCCTTACGGTAACATAGGTAATTCGGTTACACAGAACATTCATTATCCACTGCGATAAGGCATTTATCAAAACCGCTGCCACAATAAGTCCGAGAATACTTTTTAGTCCCTCAAAATCAACATTGCCGGCAGATATGATAAGGTCAACGCTTCTTCCGATAAGAATCGGAACATAAAGAGTAAGTGCCACACAGATTGCAGAGGCAAGTATCGAAAGAGCAATGAAAAAACCATGCTTCCTGACATATTTAAGAACTCTCTTAAATACAAGACTGCTTTTCATGTTTTTCCTCCTTTCCAAACTGTGACTCATGGATTTCCCTGTATACTTCACAGCTTTTAAGAAGCTTTTCATGTGTCCCGATACCGGCAAGTCTGCCATCATCAAGAACAAGAATTCTGTCTGCATGCATTACGGAAGAGGTTCTCTGTGACACAGTCACGATTATCCTGTCTCCCGGCATGGCTGCAACAGCTTTTCTGAGCGCAGCATCTGTCGCATAATCAAGTGCAGAAGAGCTGTCATCAAGAATAAGAACACGGCCTTTTCGAAGGAGTGCCCTCGCTATGCAAAGTCTCTGCTTTTGTCCGCCGGAGAGATTCTTTCCTTCACCTTCAACTACAAAATCAAGCCCCTTCTCCATAACAAAATCATAGGACTGTGATACCTTAAGTGCCTGCATAATATCTTCTTCTGTTACGTTTTCTCCTGCTCCCATAAGAAGATTTTCGCGGATTGTGCCTTTAAAAAGAACAGCCTTCTGCGGAACCAGCGAAACGTTTTGAAGAAGAACTCCCGGGGATACGCTTTCTGCATTTCTCCCGCCTAACATTACTGTTCCGTCTGTAGCATTGTAGAGACCCGCAATCAGATTAACAACAGAACTTTTTCCGCTTCCCGTACCTCCTATTATTCCGATTGTTTCTCCCATACGTGCTTCAAAGCTGATACCCGAAAGCGCTTCATCAGCCCCCTCACTGTATTTAAGGCTAACGTTTTCAAAGGAAAGAAACGGGGTATTCCCGTCCTTGTTTAGTTCGGTAACCTCTCCGTCTTCCTTACTTTCATATCCGAAAACTTCCTCTATTCTGCGCGCACTCGCAAGCGATTTTGTAATTGTCACAATCAGATTGGCAAGCTTAACAAGCTCAACAAGAATCTGTGACATGTAATTGACAAGTGCCACAACCTGTCCCTGCGAAAGGTTTCCGGAGTCAACGCGAATCGCACCGACATATATTAAAACAGCTGTCGCAATATTAACAATTACAAGCGTCAGCGGATTAAGCAAAGCGGAAATTCTTCCAACTTTTTCTGACGCACGTGTCAGTATTTCATTCTTTTTGTCAAATGAATCCGTTTCGGCGTTCTCTTTTCCGAATGCTCTGATAACGCGGACTCCGGACAGATTCTCTCTGGTCGACAAAAGAACGCTGTCGAGTTTCCCGGATACTTTTCTGTAAAGAGGAATTGTAATTCCCATTATTCCGAACACAACAATACTGAGCGCAGGAATAAGAACGACAAAAATGACAGCTCCCTTTTGGTCTACCGTAAATGCCATTATCATGGCTCCGAGCACAATAAAAGGCGACCTCAGAAACAGTCTGAGAACCATATTTACGCCGTTTTGTACCTGGGCTGTGTCGGCCGAAAGTCTTGTGATAAGAGTCGATGTGCCTATTTTATCAAGCGTACTGCACGAGAAAGACTGAATATGTTCAAACAGTCCGGCCCGCAGAGAGGCAGCGCATCCGACTGCTGCCTTTGCCGCAAAATACTGTGCCGTAATCGATGCTGTGAGTCCAAGAAAAGCAAGTCCGATAAGAACAAGGCTTTTCTGTATTACAACAGAATTGTCCCCACCTGCAATGCCGATATCAATGATATCGGCCATTACAAGGGGGACAAATAATTCAAGTGAAGCTTCAAGCATCTTAAATAAAGGTGCCAGTATTGTCTCTTTTCTGTATTTCTTAAGATATAAAAGAACGTGTTTCATTATCAGTAATTAACCCTGAAGGAATTCTCCGGTGATGCAAGATAGAATACTTCACCGTCAGAAAGTGCATACGGTTTTCCGGCCTCAAGTTTGATGGTTCCTCTTACTACTGTACCGTAGGAAGATCCTTTATCCATGAGATAAAGCTTACCGCCGGTATTCTGAAGTTCAAGATGAACATTGCTGATTCCGGGCGTATTCTGAGGATATACAAGATGGCATCTTGCCTGGCTTCTTCCCATTATCATGTTACCCGAGATTTCAAAAGTCTTATTCGCATACATACCTGACAGACCTGTAATTCTCGGCATCTTGGGCGGAGCAAAAGCAGAAGTATTTCCCTGCGGCACGGGCGGACGATACTCTGTACGTCCCGTTGACATATACTGCTCTCTTTCCCTTGCAATCTGGTTCTGAAGCTTTCTGTTCTTGCCTGAAAAAACAATAATGAAAACTATGAGTGCTACAACGATTACACATACAACAATAATGAGAACCACAAGAAGAGTATTCATTCTGTCATTGCTCTTCTCCATCTCCTCAAGCTGCTGGTCGTACTTAACCTGATCGGGATTGATTTCCACAACATCGTTTCCTGTGGGATTGGTAGCGATTGCAGTCGTATCGACAGCACCCTCCATATCCTCAGCGGTTACTGTTTCATACTTAATTCCGAGGGTAAACAATGCATCGATAATATAATCTCCGCAGGTAACAAGTCCGAGATAGTTACCGCCTTCGGAGTCTGCCATAATCGCATCATTTGTTCCGATTACGTATCCGTCAAGCGTAACACATGGGCCGCCGGAATTACCATGGTTGATATCGGCATCAACCTGATAGAATCTGACGTCATCGGATACAACATTTGTTCTTGTGATTGTTCCGGTTGTAATTGTCTGGTCTTCAAGAAGAGAAGACAAATCTCCGTTATAGTAAGTTACATCCGTAACATTATCGGAAATACCGGGATAACCAAGAACATACGCACCCATTGTCGGCTCTACATACTCACTGGGAACAAGCTTAAGAGCATATCTGCCTTCAACTTTCTCATCAGTTCTGATTATTGCAATATCATGCTTGGCATCTGTATATATTACGCTTACCTTATAGAGATGATCCTGAATCGAATCCTCGGTAGATACATACAGGCAGTCATACTTCTCACTGTTACTGAAATACGGATTTACAACGTGATAACAGGTAACAAATGTATCGGTCATCTCACCCGGAGTTCCTACACCGTAGGCAGAACCGATAAACATTCCGGTATTCGAGTAATAAATTACTCTTACAACACCGTTTCTTGCAGCAAGAACATTCTGGTTACTTGTCTTGTCGGCTCTTACCGTCATCCCGGGAAGAACGCAAAACGCAAGAGCAACCGCAAGCACGAAGCCCACAAGCGACGCAATTTTCTTTCTCATAATTTTCCCCTTTTTGTAATTATTTTACATTTAGATATTCTATCACCTTGATATTTTCTAATCAATTTCTATTTTTAGGAAGTTTGTAGTATATCAGCCCGTTTTCTTCTTTTTCTTTTTCAAAAAAGAACGCTTCCAGAATATGAACGGAAACCTCATTGTCACTTCTTACTCTTGCACAAATCTCCTCGGAGGGCTGCATTTCTTCCGCATATTCAAGTACAAGATTTACAGCCTCTGTTCCAAGTCCCATCCCACGGAACTTTTTCGAAATCAGATATCCGAGTTCTGCCTTGTCTCCTTTGGGTTCAAGGCCGGCTCTTCCTATAATTTCTCCCGTCTCTTTGTATATCAAAGTCCACATACCGTAGTTATAGAAAGGATAAACCTCCTCTATATATTTCTTCAGGTACGCTTCCTCCTCATCAGGGTCTCTATGAAGTCCTTCCATGTACTTACAGATTTCCTCATCTTCATAAATCTCATAGAACGCAGGAATATCCGAAAGGCACGTCTCGCGGACAAGAAGTCTATCTGACTTTGCAACCACCATCGGCTCATTCTTTTTTCTTGCATAGGACAGCGCAAGAAGGTTCTTTCCCACAAGAAAGGTATCTGTAAGATACATAATGCCGGTGAACCTGTCAATTGGCGCAGTTCTCCCGTAAACGCCGATTACGGCGCGTCCGTTTTCATTTTCCTGTACGGCAACAGCCGGATTATCCGTAAGAATCACACACATATTCTGATTATACGTAATATTGAACACAAAATAAACCTATGATAAACTTTATTCAAATCTTTACATATAAAGGAGACAAGAAATGGCACAGAATCCTATCGTAACATTTGAAATGGAAGACGGCGGAATTATCAAAGCAGAGCTTTATCCTGAAATCGCACCCGAATCTGTTAACAATTTTGTCAGCCTCGTTTCAAAGGGCTTTTATGACGGACTTATTTTTCACAGAGTTATCCGCGGCTTCATGATCCAGGGAGGGGATCCGGAAGGAACGGGAATGGGCGGTCCCGGTTACAGCATAAAGGGAGAATTTTCCGATAACGGATTTGAAAATGATTTAAAGCATACAGAAGGAGTCCTGTCTATGGCAAGATCGATGATGCCAAACTCGGCAGGAAGTCAGTTCTTCATTATGCATAAGACTTCGCCTCATCTTGACGGCTCTTATGCTGCTTTTGGAAAAGTTATTGAAGGAATGGATGTAGTGAATGAAATTGCAGAATGTGCAACGGATTATTCAGACAGACCCATGGAAGACAAAATTATGAAAAAGGTTACTGTCGATACATTTGGCGAAGTATATCCCGAACCAAACAAGCTTTCAAGATAACGTTCACAATTTGTTCACATTTCATTTAAAAAATATTAATTTACATAACATTATTTGGAAACATTGTATTTCTATAATCTGATTATAGAGTTACAAATGTACTTCCAAATACGCATTCTTCATTGTTTATTAAACTTTTTCATAATATATGCCGGGTAAACAAAGTTTACCCGGCATCCTCCCTTTTATGGGGCTTTTTTTATTTTACAAGGAAATCAAGTGCGGCGTGCACATTACTTATCTCGGAATATGTATAAGTTCCGCCGTATTCACCGTCAAGTGTCCAGGGAATACTCTCCTTACTCTGCACAGTCACATGTGAAGCTTTCTTTGTATATACATATTTGGTACAAATCTTTCCGGTAAGAAGCGATCTGATAATTTTTGCAAGAATGAACACATTTGCAGGCTTTCTTATCAGGGTCACTTCAAACCTGCCGTCTCCCAGATCAACGCTGTTTCCGGTAATATTCTTAAGGCCGCCTGCAGATTTTGAATTGCTTACCATTCCGTAAAGGAAATCGCCCTTAACAACTTCACCGTCAACAGTAATCTTTGCCTTATGCGATTCAATTTTCCTAAGGCTCTTTATCGCACCCAAAATGTATGCGGGATAACCGATAACATTTTTAATTTTCTGCGGCGTGTCGTAGGAAACTGCGGTGAAAATACCAAAAGCCGCGATATATACAAAGTTTCCGCTGTTAAAGGAACCTATGTCACAGGAATAGAGATTACCTGTAGATGCCGCCTTTGCCGCACTTGTCATATTATCCGGAATGCCGATTGAATGAGCAAAATCATTTGTTGAACCTGCGGGAATATAACCTATGGGAACTTTCTTATCTGCCCGCATCATTCCGGTAACAACTTCATCAAGTGTACCGTCTCCCCCTGCGCATACAAAATAATCAAAATCTTTGCTTCTTTCTTTCGTTACAAGGGTTGCATCGCCGCGCCGCTTTGTGGGATAAGCCGTAACATCCATCCCCCGCCCCGAGAAAACAGAAATAATATCGGGAAGATTCTTACTTATCTTACCCTTTCCGGAATGAGGATTGTATATAAGTAGCACTTTACTGTTTTTCATTTATAAATAACCTTTCGAAAAAAAAGAAAAAGGCCCTACGGACCCTTTTCTTTTTACCTTTTACTCTTCTTTACCGCTAAGAAAAGCGACAAGCTTTTCTACTGCCTTATCTTCATCAACACCGTCTGTCTCAATGGTTACACTTTCATTGACACCGAGTCCAAGGCTCATCATACCCATAATACTTTTGGCATTTACTCTTTTGCCTTCGGTTTCAAGATAGACTTTGCACTCAAACTGACTTGCAAGCTGAACAAGAACCGCAATAGGGCGCGCCTCAAGTCCGTTCTGCAACATAACTGTTGCTGTTTCTTTTCTCATAATAACTTTTCCTCCCTGTCACGAGGAACAAGGCTTTCATTTCTGATTTCTTCAGCAATTTCAGAAATTTTCCTGAGCCTGTGATTCATTCCCGATTTACCGATTGGCGGATCCATGAGTCCTGCAAGCGTAAGCAGCGGTTCCTCCGGATACTTAAGCCGTATCTCGGCGGCCTCAAAAAGCGACTCCGGAAGCGAATCAAGTCCACGTGTTTGTTGAATCAGGCTGATGTCTGCTATCTGACGACCGGCTGCGCCGATTGTCTTCATGCTGTTGGCAACTTCGCAGTTTACACGCCTGTTCACATTATTGCCTATATCTTTAAGAATCCTCAGATTCTCCAGATTCATAAGTGATACATGAGCTTCAATAATATTTAGGAAATCGACTATCGCCGAACCCTCCTTAAGATATACAACATGGTATTTCTTACGAAGGACTATTCTTCCCTCAAGCTCAAAACTCTGCAGAAGTTCAAGTATTCGTTCTGCTGCATCAAGGCTTCCGCATACAAATTCCAGATGATACCCTTTCTCAGGGTCCGATATTGAACCGGCGCTGAGAAAAGCCCCCCTCAGTGCTGCCCTCTTGCAGCAGGAATTCTTAATAAGAAGCGGTGAAATTGTGTCACTTTCACCAAGTTTACAGGATTTTATTACCTCCTGCAAGTTTTCCCCGAAAAACCCAGAATCTATATTATATGCTTTTTTCAAAAGTGTAAAGCATTTTCTGCCTGCATAGGTATCCGGGTCTTTTATTACAATGCTTTTTTCGCCGTTTTCTTCTGTTATTTCAGCGCAAAACGTAAGGAGCATTGCAAGCTCCGCTATCTGACAATGCCTGCCGCTCCCCACTGCTTTTTCAAGTTCTTCTTTTACATCTCCGGAAAAAGACATATCTACAACCCTGTAATAATATCCCTGTGACTGATCGTAAGCCCGTATTTCCCCTTCCCCTTCAGGTTCTTATACAGCTCGTTTGCAAGGGTAACACTTCTGTGCTTGCCGCCGGTACATCCGATTGCGATAACCAGCTGGTATTTACCCTCTTTTATATAATTCGGAATCAGAAACTGAATCATATCCGACAGTTTATCGAGAAAAACCTTCGACTCACCGAAGTTCATTACATAATCACGAACCTCGTCGTCATTTCCTGTCTTATGCTTAAGTTCCTCAATATAAAACGGATTCGGAAGAAAACGGACATCAAATACCAGGTCCGCATCCTGCGGTATTCCGTTCTTAAAACCAAAGGAAATAATGTTAACCATAAGGCTGTTATATTCCTCATTATTAACATATATCCTGTCAATTTCCTCCTGAAGTTCCCTTGTAAGAAGCATCGAAGTATCAAATACATAGTCCGAAATGGCTTTTATCGGTTCGAGAATGACACGTTCCTTCTCAATTCCGTCTTTAACTCTTCCTTCGGGCGATAACGGGTGAAGTCTCCTGCTCTCCTTATATCTTCTGAGAAGAACTTCATCACTTGCCTCCATGAAAATTATATCGAAATTGTAACCGTTCTTTCTTATTCCTTCAAGCATATCGGAAACGCCTTCGAAGGATTGGCCCGCTCTTACATCAAGTCCGAGCGCGACCTTTGAAATCTCACTGTTAGGCGTGGCAATAAGCTCCACGAAATTCTCGATAAGTGCAACAGGAAGATTATCAACGCAGTAAAATCCGATATCCTCAAGCATCTTAAGCGCCGTTCTTTTTCCTCCGCCGCTCATCCCGGTAACAATAACAAAACGCATCAGAATTCTCCAATAAGTATTACTTCCGGCTCAAGTCGTACATGAAAAGTATCACTGACTTTTCTTGTGGCTTCATCCATAACTTTCTTAATGTCAGAAGCCGTTGCAGAGCCTTTATTTATTACAAAACCGCAGTGTTTCTCAGATATCTGCGCGCCGCCGACTGTAAATCCGGAAAGCCCCGCATCCATAATAAGCTTACCTGCAAAGTGACCTTCGGGTCTTTTGAAGGTGCTTCCCCCGCTCGGATACTCAAGCGGCTGTTTACTTCTTCGAAGTGCCGAAAGCTCATCCATCCTGCTTTTTATGGAATCCTTCTCTCCAGGTTTTAATGACAGATTAACCTTCGTAACAATATAACCTCTTCCCTTAATTGCGCTCTGTCTGTATTTGAAATCAAGCGAATCACGGAAAAGAACCATCTTCTCGCCGGTGCGGTTAATAACATTTACACTGTCCACCACCATTGACATATCGCCGTCATAAGCTCCGGCATTCATAATTACGCCGCCGCCTATACTGCCCGGTATTCCCGATGCAAACTCAAGCCCGGTAAGTGAATTCTCCATTGCAAGGTGCGCTGCCTGAGATAAAAGAGCACCTGCCCCACAGATAATTCTGTCCCCGTCTGCTTCCACACTGCACAGTTTCCCCGAAAGCTTTATGACAATACCGTCATATCCCTTGTCGGATACAAGGAGGTTACTTCCGTTACCGATGATAAAGTACGGTTGTTCTATTTTATAAAAGTACGAAATTATATCAGCAAGAAGGTCTTCATCTTCGACAAGCGCATAACATTTTGCGGGCCCGCCAACCTTAAAAGAGGTGTGCAGAGACAATGGTTCATCCGTAAGTATATTCTCTGCTTTCAGCTTCTCCCTGAGATAATTCATTGCAGCAAGACTCATTTTAACATTAATCCTTCACAAGTTTTGCGGCACCGTATATTCCCGCATCATTCCCAAGTGTCGCAAGAGCAAATTTTGCGTCGCGGCTTCCTCTGAATACATATTTCTTATACGGATCGAGTATAAAATCCAGAAGTACGGGGCCGGCCTTTGACACACCACCGCCGATTACGAAAATCTCGGGATTTACAACACAGGCAACTGCTGCCAGTCCTTTTCCGAGATACTCACCAAAACGCTGTGCAATAAGAATTGCAAGGGCATCGCCTTCCTTTACGGCATCAAAAACAGTCTTTGCCGATATCTCAACAGATCTTAATGAAGAATCCATACTGCTCTCTTCAAGCGTTCTTTTGGCAAGTCTTACAATTCCGGTTGCCGAAGCATACTGCTCAAGACACCCTGTATTACCGCATCCGCATACATCACTTTCATTATCTTCAACATGGATATGACCGATTTCTCCGCCTGCACCGGTTGCGCCTGCAAGAAGCTTTCCTTCGGAGATAATTCCGCCTCCCACTCCGGTTCCGAGTGTAACGGCTATCATATTCTTGTATCCCTGACCGCCGCCCTTCCACATTTCGCCGAGAGCAGCAACATTTGCATCATTACCTGCTTTTACGCTAAGTCCTGTAAGTGATGAAAGCGCATCATTAATATTCATTGTTCCCCAGCCGAGATTGGCAGCTCCGAAGATTACGCCTTCCTCATTGACAGGGCCGGGAACACCAATTCCGACACCGATAACATTCTCTTTTTCCAGATCCTTCTCTTCCATCTTGGCGAGAATCGAATCTGCTATATCGGGAAGGATATATTTGCCGTCAAAATCCTTCCTTGTCGGGATTTCCCATTTCTCGAGAACTGTTCCTTCCTCATCAAAAAATCCAAGCTTAACTGTTGTTCCACCCAGGTCAACTCCGAAAATATATTTTGACATTACTCTTCTTCCTCCTCGCGTTTTGCGGCAAGCGAACGCTGTACTCTCTGGTAAAGTTCCTGAACCGCATTATAACCCATCTTCTTCTGTCTGTGATTAACAGCTGCTGATTCACAGATAATTGCAAGATTTCGTCCGGGTCTTATGGGAAGTGTATGGCATACTACCTTGTTACCAAGATACTCTGTATATTCCTCTTCAAGTCCGAGTCTGTCATATTCCTTGTCTCTGTCCCAGTCCTCAAGCTTGATTACAAGGTCAATGTTCTGGGTATCACGTACACTTGATACACCGAAAAGTGTCTTAACATCAACAATTCCGATTCCGCGAAGTTCGATAAAATGCTTGGTAATATCAGGTGCAGTTCCTATAAGGGTATCTTCGGAAACCTTTCTTATCTCAACGACATCATCGGTAACAAGTCGATGTCCTCTCTTTATAAGTTCAAGCGCTGCTTCTGATTTACCGATTCCGCTCTCACCTGTAATAAGAACACCTTCGCCGTATACATCAACAAGAACTCCGTGTACGGAAATCATCGGTGCCAGTTTAACATTCATCCATCTGATTATCTCAGCCATAAACGCTGACGTTGCTTTCTTGGTTGAAAGAACCGGAATGCCGTGCTTATTGGCAATTTCAAGGAAAACAGGTCCGGGAGTCAGTTCTCTGCAGAACACAATGGCAGGGATCGGATGTGACAAAAGAGCTTCGAGAGCTTCTCTTTTCTTCTTCTCTGACATTGAACTGATGTAACTGTACTCTACGAATCCGATAACCTGAAGTCTCGTTGCTTCGAAATGCTCGAAATATCCCGCAAGCTGAAGTGCCGGACGATTGATATCGGGCTGTTTAATTCTGATTTTGGAGATATCAATATCAGGTGTCAGATTAACAAGTTTCTCTTTTTCAATTATTTCAGTAAGTTTTAATCCTGCCATGGCATAACCCTCCTTAATATACAAATTACAGTATATCAAATATTATCATTTTTGTGAAAGAATTCATGTATCTTTTCGGAAACAGGAAGCGGAATCCCCGCTTTCTCAGACATCACTTCCGGAGAAGAAATCTTAATTTCTTCAATCGAATCAAAGCTTCTCATAAGTGCCTTTCTTCTCTCGGGTCCCACTCCCGGTATTTCATCCAGAATCGAATGCGTCTGCGCCTTGCTTCGAAGTGATCTGTGATACTCTATCGCAAATCTGTGCGCCTCATCCTGAATTCTTGTAATCAGCTTAAAGCCCTCGGACCTTGTATCGATCGGAACAAGCTCATTGTTATAGTAAAGGCCTCTTGTTCTGTGGTTGTCATCCTTAACCATTCCGCATACCGGAATATTAACGCCAAGCTGCGAAAGTACCTCAAGCGCAATTCCGACCTGTCCTTTTCCTCCGTCCATCATAAGCAGATCCGGAAGTCTGGAAAAAGAAGACATATCCTCACCGCTTGTTCCTCTTTCAAACCTTCTTGTGAGCACTTCCCTCATGCAGGCATAGTCATCCGGACCCGCAACCGTCTTAATTTTAAATTTTCTGTAATCGCTTCTTTTGGGTTTTCCCTTCTCAAATACAACCATGGAACCGACATTTGCAAATCCGCTGATATTGGAAATATCAAATGCCTCCATACGTGTAATTTCGGAAAGAGACAAAAGGTCAGCTATTTCCTTGACGGCACCGATTGTGCGACCTTCTTCTCTCCTTATCCTTTCCCTGTCGTTTGCAAGAACGACTCTGGCATTTTCGGCAGCAAGCTCAACAAGCTTTTCCCGCTGACCGATCTTGGGTATTATCACATGAACCCTGGTTCCTCTCTTGGAAGAAAGCCACTCTTCTATCAGTTCCGGGTTCTCTATCTCATGCTGAAGCATTAACTCTTTGGGAATAAACGGAGTTCCGGAATAGAACTGCTCTATAAATCCGGTAAGTATTTTTCCGTCACTTGTTTCTGACACATTTGTCATATAATAATGTTCCCGTCCGATAAGTCTTCCGTCTCTTACAAAGAAGACCTGAACCACACAGTCACTTTCTTCATGACAAAGTGCAATAATATCGCGGTCTTCGCCGTCGGAATTTGTAATCTTCTGTTTCTCCGAAACAAGCTTTACATTTGCGAGAAGATCCCTGTATCTCGACGCTTCTTCAAATTCAAGATTTTCGGAAGCCTCAAGCATCCTGGCTTCAAGCTCCTTTTCTATCTGCCTGTGATTGCCGGACAGAAAATCAAGAGCAAGTTCAACACTTTTTCTGTATTCCTCACGGGATATATGTCCGTTACATGGACCGCTGCAGCAGCCTATGTGGTAATTAAGGCAGGTTCTCTCTTTTCCTATATCGGAAGGAAGATTTCTGTTACAGTTTCTGAGGCCGTATACTTTGTTAAGGAGCTCAATTGTATCTCTTACGGCAGCGCCGTTTGTATAAGGTCCGAAATATCTCGATCTGTCTCTCTTTACATTTCTTGCGAACAAAAGCCTCGGAAACGCTTCGAAAACAGTTACTTTGATATACGGATACGTTTTATCGTCCTTAAGAAGCGTATTGTATTTCGGTCTGTGTTCCTTAATCAGATTATTCTCAAGTACAAGCGCTTCAAGCTCGGAATCAGTCACGATATATTCAAAATAGGCGATTTTCTCAACCATTTGGTCTATCGCGGGACCTCTTCCGATGAATTTACGAAAATAAGACCGTACCCTGTTATGCAGGTTCACGGCCTTTCCGACATAGATAACTGTATCAAATTCGTCATGCATAATATAAACTCCCGGTTTTCCCGGGAGTTTTTTCAGCTCTTCTGCGACATCAAACGTCTGATTCATCTTTTGTATCTTTCTTATTCTGTTCTTCCTGTTTTTCCTCTACGCTCTCTTTATAAAGACGCTCTTTTAACGCTCTGGCAAAATCATCTTCAGGTTCGGGAACAGTGCGGCCGGCAGCCGCTTCGGATTCAGCCGGCTTTTCTCCGAATATTCTTGCGGTAGGCTGATGCCATCCCTCACCGGGAGCCGTGGCTCTTCCGGGAACAGGTTCCGGTGTTTCCTCTGTAGGAGCTTCCTCCGTCTCTTTACTTTCCTCCGTTATATCAGAAGTGACATTTACGGGAGTTTCCTCTTTATTACCCTCATTACTTACTTCTTCCGGATTTTTCTTCTCCTCTTCGGGCTCGGGAATTCCCTTTACCTCACGGAAGATTCTCATAAATTCCTTACCGGTTATTGTCTCTCTTGCAATCAGATACTCTGCAAGTTTATCCATACTTTCACGGTTTTCCTTAAGAAGGTGTTTTGCTTCCTTATAGCATTCCTTAAGGATTTTCTTAACCTCTTCATCAATTTCGGAAGCTGTCACATCTGCACAGTTAAGTGCTGCTCTTCCGTCAAGATACTGGCTTTCTATTGTCTCGAGGCTCATCAGACCGAACTTCTTACTCATACCGTACTGAGTAACCATCGCTCTCGCAATTGAAGTAGCCTTCTCAATATCATTTGAAGCACCTGTTGTAACAGTATCAAAAATAATCTCTTCCGCAGCACGTCCGCCGAGAAGTCCGACAATCATGTCATGAAGTTCGGCTTCTGTATTAAGATACTTTTCTTCTTCGGGAACCTGCATAACATAGCCGAGTGCTCCCATTGTTCTCGGAACAATTGTAATTTTCTGCACAGGCTCGGAATTCTTCTGGAGTGCGGAAATGAGTGCATGTCCGACTTCATGGTAGGAGACTATTCTTCGCTCCTTCTGACTCATAATGCGGTCTTTTTTCTCTTTACCTACAAGAACTACTTCAACAGCAGTAAAGAGATCCTTCTGCGATACAAATCCGCGGCCTTCCTTAACTGCATTGATTGCAGCCTCATTAATCATATTGGCAAGATCGGAACCTACCGCACCGCTTGTTGCAAGTGCAATTTCATCAAGATCGACTGTTTCATCCATAAGGACATCCTTGCTGTGAACCTTGAGAATCTCCACACGGCCTTTAAGATCGGGTTTATCAACGATAATTCTTCTGTCAAATCGTCCCGGACGAAGAAGTGCCTTATCAAGAATTTGAGGTCTGTTCGTAGCCGCAAGAATGATGATACCTTTTTTGCCGTCAAAACCATCCATTTCGGAAAGAAGCTGGTTAAGAGTCTGCTCTCTTTCCTCATTGCCGCCGCCATACTTACTGTCACGGCTTCGACCGATGGCATCAATTTCATCTATGAATACGATACAGGGGGCATTTTTCTCTGCCTCCTTGAAAAGGTCACGCACACGCGATGCACCCACACCGACATAAAGCTCAATAAAGTCCGAACCCGCAAGTGAGAAAAAAGGAACCTTTGCTTCGCCTGCAACAGCCTTGGCAAGAAGTGTTTTACCTGTTCCGGGAGGGCCTACAAGAAGCGCGCCCTTGGGAAGTCTTGCACCGATTTTATTATATTTCTCGGGATTATGAAGGAAATCCACAACCTCTACAAGTGATTCCTTGGCTTCATCCTCACCTGCAACATCAGCAAATGTAATCCCCGTTTCCTTCTGTACATAGACCTTGGCATTACTCTTTCCAACGCCCATAGGACCGCCGGAGCCGCCGACTTTTCTAAAGAGAAAGCCGAGAAGAATCCACAGAATAAGAAGCGGAATGCCGTAGCTTATGAGAAGAGATACAATCCAGCTCGAGCCGTCGGGAATCTCACGCGTATACTCTACGCCCGCTTTTTCCAGTCTTTCGCTTATTATCGAATCGGATTCGGCAAGACCGGTGTAATAGGTCTGCTGCATCTCCGCAAAGGATGTCACCTGTTTTAAATCGGGATAGATATTAAGTTGGGTATCAGTAATTTCTACCGAAGCGACTTTCTTTTCTTCCAGCATTGTTAAAAACTGGTCGTAAGTTATCTCAATATTGCTTCCTGCAGTTGTACTCTTAAGAAACCAGCTTACAGCAAGAATAACAAGAAGGCTAGCAATAAGCACCAGCATAATATTGGAGCCCTTGGGACTTTTCTTATTACCGCCGCCATTACCGTTTCCGCTGTTCCCGTGACTGTTGTTTCCGCTTCCGCCTCCCTGATTCTTATCAAACTCGTTAATGTTGTTATCCATATTTTCACCGTTTATCTTTTTCTTATTTTTCTCTATTCTATGTGTTTTTTGTAATAATATCCATAAAAAGAGAATAATTTTTTATAAATTTTCTTTATAGTAGAGCGTCCAACCGTATGTCATACCGATTATTTCGTACGTTTTTCCCCACGGCATATCCGTCCTGCTCTTTCCGTCAAATTCGGAAAAATCCCATTCATCATTTCTTGAAATATAGATTATTCGCGGTATCTTATCAGGATGAAGTTCATAATAGCTTTGCAGTCTGCCCAGCAGAACTTCATTTGGATTTGACGTGGCATAGGTTGAAGAAACCCAGGATGAATATGTTCCGTATTCGCCTCCGAGCATAAGGTAATTCCAGGGGCATACTGTGATAAGAAGTGTCTCATCGGAAGGATCCGTTATCCTCTTTACTATTGTCATATCATCAATATATTCCCGAATCTTCGCATAATTATCCTCAGAAGTATAAAGTCCCGACAATGGACCTTCCGTTATTACCTTACTGCATTTTGCCACACTCGGTTCCCAGAAAGCATGAACAGCCTTCACATATATCTCTGCAAGAATAAGAACCGAGGCAAGAACGGTTCCCGAAATTAATACCGTCTTTGCAGCCGACTTTCTTTCATCTTCGCACTCCATATAATCATAAATCGCAATGCCTGCTCCCATGAGCATAATCGGCATTCCCATGCAGACCGCATTTATTCCCTGATTGGATGCAAGGGATGAACAGAAGGTAAAAGCAAAACCGCCACAGATAAATATCAGGAAAACCGAAAGATTTCTCTTTTCGGATACAAGAAATGCGATAATTCCCACAAGAACCACCGGGAACAGAATCAGATTATACCCTGTCTGTGCAAATATCACAAATCTAACAATCGATGCAATTTCAAGAGCCGCATTTACGGTAAAGATGATAAATCCGAATTTCTTTCTGATGTTCCGAACTAAAAGAAGTCCTGACGAAAGAATAGTAATACCGATTTCTATCGGATAAGTCACAATATAAACATAGACAAAGGTATAAACCTTTGCATATATACCACCGAAACCATGCTCCGGGTCATTTAACATCATGCCGATATTGGCAAAAAGATTATGAAGCGCTCCTCGGGAAATAACAATAATCAGAAGATATATTAACGGAATGACTGCACCGAGAGTAATTCTCAAAAAACTTCCAAAAGATAAAAGTGATACTTTTGTTTTTCCTTTTTCCCTTCTTACCCTGATTACTTTTCCTTCTTCTTCAAATTCCTCTATTCTGCTTTCTTCTTTTAATTCATCCGTATTTTTCTTTACTCTTCGGTTCAATATGATTTTTCTGATAATACAGATAAAGAAAAAAAGCAGATACAGAAGCATAAGATACGGATTACATAGAACACTTCCTCCAAAAAGGACTCCGCATATGACAAGGTTAAACGTCATATGTTTCTCATTTTCCTGCGCCTTCAGTAAAAAAGAAAATGACAGCAGTATCAACATAATGCCCATGGTATTATAACTGAGAGCCATCAGGTCATACGGCGTAAAAATGAAAAAAGCCAGGGTCCCAAACAGGGCTCCGCCCTTATGTTTTCTGAGATTCAGATACAGAACCAACGCACAAATTGTCTTGACTATTACATATAAAACTCTGAACTTAAGTACTATTCCGTCAGTTGTATCCGAAAACAAACTGATAAGACGATAAAACGGCATAAGAAGAAGACCTGACAACTGTGCCAGGTTCCATTCTTCCGATAAAGGAGCATCGCCTTTTGCAAATCTGTCCGCCAGCGTCAGATAAAAGGATTCATCTCCCCCTCCATAGCCGTATCTTGTCTTCCATACCAGAAAGGGTATAAGAATGACTAGCGCTACCGCTAATATTTTGTCATAAACCGAAAATGTATTTTTGTTTCTCATACTATCCGTTACTATTATGCTTCGTCTTCATCTTCATCTTCATATTCGGCTTTCTTGTTTCCTTCATTATCTGTTTGATATTTCCCCAAATTATGCCTCATAAACTTATAGGCTTTTGCTATCACAAATGAATCTACAGTTCTGCAAGCACGGTCAAGTTGAGTGGAAACTTCGCCGGCATTCATGGGTATTGCAGAAAGTTTCTCATAGTCTTCTTTGATGCTGTTTATTAGGTCGTCTTTCTTCCCTATAATAAGAAGCGCCATAAAGAACATATTATACTCTTCGAAAGAACTAAAATTAAGAACCTTTTTCTCCGGGTCATACTTTTCCCTGAGATCATCTTCAATATCTCTGTATTTTCCCTTGTACATTCCCAAAAACGCATTTCGCCTCGCTCCGAAATACTCACCTACAAAACCCGAATATAGTTCTGCAAACCCCTCCGGCTCTTCAGGAACCTCAAGATTTGTATAATACTGCACAAATCCGGCTCTTTCCTTTGCTATTCGTTCAGCTTTCGCCCTTCTTTTTTCATTAACTTCTCTTTCTCGTCGTTCTTCCTCTTCCCTACCGATTCTTACCGCAGCTTCGGCTTTTTCCATAAATTCATCATGTCCTGAAGAATGCATCATTTGGTCAAAATATCCGTTGGAATCATTATAAACATAATTTCCGCCTTTAATCATATTAAGAGCAAATGAATACTGACTTGCATCCTTACAGGCATCAACAACAAAACTGTATACAGAATCTGTTCCAAAGGCTTTCAAAAGTGCTTCTTTTCTCTGTTTCAGAATCTCATATGTATCAGACACTTTCAAATTATCATTCTGTACAAGATGACCGTTTTTATCCATTGGTAAATTGTATTTGGCTGAAATCGCCTTAAACAACCTCAATGTGGCGGAAATAATCAAATTCACCCTGCTTTCAGGCGTTATTCCACCATTCGCTTCTTCGTTCTTTGCTTCTTCCTGAAACGCAGAATTTCTACTTACCAGTTCGACAAGCATCGGACTGATTCCGTCTTGCTTCATTTTTTGAAGAATCTGCTCTCCGGCTGTCTCATCATTACGAATCTCTGCTTCTCTTAATACCGTAGAATATTCAGCAATATTCAGCCCCGACGCCGCAGCATTGTCTTTTTCAAGCTTGGCGGCAAGAGCAGCCGGCGAATCAACAAGATGATAATTGGAAGAAGAAGATACGTAATCTTCCGCAACCTCATTATCCGCGAAATTGATTCCGGCTTCCTTCGCAATATCAATTGCAAAGGAAGTACAGTTATAGCCTGTAACTTTATAGGCTCTCCTGCTTCCTTTTATTCCTCTTATCTTAGCTGCCGCTTTTAGGTAGTCCTTATAACTTACTCTGTAAGAACGCTTTGTTGAAGCACGGTCAAAACTTCTATCAGGATTACATACCTCACCTATTACAGTTTCTTCCTGCTTTGTATCTGTTCCCGGAAAAAATCCGAAAGTATAGCGTTTTACAAGTTTTTCATTTCTGAGTGTATCCATTCCGATTGAGGAATGACCTGTACTTCTTAACTCAATCGAACTCGTTCTGATAATGAGCTGTTCTACATTTGGGTCATTTAACGGGTCATACTTAACACCGGCCGCTTTTGCATCTCTTACTCCTTTTGCAGTAATTTCCCTGTATTCAGGAGATTCCTTAACCGCTTTTGTTGCAAGTGCTTTATACGCTGCATCTTTTTCTGCTTTTTCTTCTTCCGGTGTCTGCACTTTCTTTGGCTTCTTTTTACCCATTGCGGCAATTCTTTCAAGAGTCTTTAATCTTGACATCTTTGTATAATAATCCGCAGGTCTTCCACTGACGGCAACAGTAATCTGGAACTGCTTGGGCGCAGTCTCGACAAAATTATCACTCCCCACCGCTTTTTCTGTATTTTCTGTGGATTGTTCTGCATTTTTAACATTAGGAACTACTTCCCCCGCTACATTATTCTCTTCGGCATGATTCTCTGCATCTTCTATATTTTCGTCCCCGGGAGCATTCTGCATTCCTGCACCTGCCAAGTTATTTTCATCTTGATTTTCTTCACGGTTCTCCTCTTCCCCATTTTTTTCAACTTTTTTCTTCTGCTTTATCTCATTTTCTTTATCCACATCTATGGAAGCAACAAATGCCCCATACGGATCTGACATAAGTGTAAGATCTCTTTCCAATAATTCATGTAAATCAACACTTATTTTTTCCGCTTCTTTCTTCTGGGCAACCAGAACCAGACGTTGTTCTTCCGAATCCGAAATAGTTCCCTTATCAAAATCATTTTCTTCCGAAAGTTTTAGCTGATCCTCTACTCTTTCCGAAAAATCCTCCTGAAGACTGCGTCCTTCATTATTCTCACTGATTTCGTCACTAATTTGCTGAAAAGGATCGAAATACTGGTCCTGGTATTCGTCTCCCATTCTCTCAATGGAATCATTCTTAATAGTTGTTTTCTTCGTTCCAAAACGTCCGGTTTTGCTATGTTTTTTTATTCCGAATAAGGATGCAATTTTATACTTCAGACCTTTCCAAAAACCAATTTTGTTATTCTCTTCCCTTACTTTTTGCAGGTTCATAGCGGCACTTTCATACCTGTCTTTTTCCTCTGCATCTTTCTTTGTTTTTGCTCTGCCTAAAAGACGGTTAATTACAGCATCCAATTTTTCTTTAACATTAAGTTTTTTTAATTTTCTGGCCATAACATTTCCCCCTACTTTCCCTAAAGCTATTCTGCATTAACACAGAGCAGACTTCCGTATTTCCCGAAATCCTCGGCAGTATGCATCTGTCCCTTCTTTTTCTCCTCTATGAAAATAGAATTCACAAAATGCTTGTTGGATATCGGTTTTCCTTCCGCGGCAGCCATATAGGCTGCTCCGATAATTGCATTTCTGATCAAACTTCCCGTAAGTTCGAATTTCTCGGCAAAGAAATCAATGTCAAGTGCGGAATCTACAGGTGCGCCATCGGGAATTCCACTCTTAAAGAGCATTATTCTTGTTTCCACATCAGGTTTACCGAGATTAACGATATATGTAATTCGTCTTAAAAAGGCAGGATCGAAATTGCCGAATCTGTTTGTCGCCATTATTGAAAGACCGTCATATTCTTCCATTTTCTGAAGAAGGTACGATACCTCATTATTGGCATGCTTGTCATTAGAGCTTGATACTTCCGTTCTCTTCGCAAAGAGAGAATCTGCCTCATCGAAAAAGAGAATAAAATTACCCTCTCTCGCAGCATCAAAAACTCTTCCGAGATTTTTCTCTGTCTCACCGATATACTTATCCATCATCTGGCTTAAATCGACTCTGTACAGTTCGCGTCCTATCTCATTTGCCATTACTGTCGCAGCCATGGTTTTACCTGTTCCGGGAGGACCGTATAAAAGAACACTCATCCCTCTTCCGTAGGTCTGTCCGGAATCAAATCCCCACGTTTCTTCTACAAGCCCCTTGTTTCGCACCCGTGAACAGGCAAGCTTAAGAAGATTCTTCTGGCCTTCGGAAATCTTTAACTCCTCAAAAGAATAATTACCTTTAAGCGGTGTTGCAAGTGTTGACAGTTTTGAAGAATTGAAAGACATTACCGCTCTTTTAATATCTTCCATGGTAACCCTGTCTCTTCCGTCCTCTCGGGAATAAATCCAAGCTGACCGGACTGCCCCTTTTATTGTTCCCGGTGAAATGCTGTACAAACCTGACGCATCTGTCAGAATCTGCTCGTCAATTTCTCCGTACCTTTCTGCCATTTTCTTCCAGAAAAGAATACGTGAAGACGGAACGGGCGGTTTAATCTCAATACTATGATATACATATTTATCCGAAACGCTTCTGATTTCTTCATCACCAGAAGAAGTAACAATAATTCTGTCGTGTACTCTGAGAAGTAAATTGATAAGCGACTTAACGCTTTCCTTATTCTCCGGAGTAACATTCATATCAGCAAGAACAATGGTAAGTCCCAATACTTTTACCCTGACAAGAATATCCAGAAAATCTTCTCTGATATCCTCTTCTTTTGCCGTAAGTACCTCTTCACTGTTTATATAAAGTACATTGTCTCCGGGTACAGCTCTGCCGACAAGAAATCTTCGTCCGGATCCTTTTTTGCCGTATATATTAAGAACCTGAAAAGAATCATTTCGCACAAGCAGGTTTTCTATTTTCTTAAACTCTTTTCCTGTTTCAATAAGTTCGGAATCTGTTTCATTATATTCATAGCAAAGGCTCTTCAGGTTTTCCGGCAGCTCAACTTCTCCTTTAATAAGTGCCGAAAGCTGTCTGGAAATACGAAAAGAATCATTTAATTCCGAGGATGAATCGCCGATTGATACAACCCGGAATACAGGACAACACTCAATAATCCCACGCTCTTTCCTGGCTGTAAGAAGGGCATTTTCATCAGCCATGTATCCGTAAAGCATCTCGGCAAGGGCAATTGTCGGAAGACCATGACTTTCATTATCATTTCTGAGCATTCTGTATTTATCACAGTAATTCTCATCGAGGGACGGTGCAACAGCCATTAACAGACAAAGAAAAGAGAAATCTTTTAATCCGAATACAGAAGCAATATAGGTAAGAGACATACCGTCATCAGCATAGTATTCTGACCCTTCCGACTTCTTCGTTTTCTCCTTAAGCATACTTAAAATCTTGTCGGATTCTTTTCTAATATCTTCTAGCGGTTGAAGGATTCCCTGCATGTTTTGCGAGAGCTTACTTATTTCTTCTATTGTTTTCTCTTCATATAAACTGTTATACGCCTTTTCCTCTGCAGCAGCTTTAAGGAGCAGATCCAGTAAACCGAGATATGACACGGTTTCCTCAAGTCCGGAGGAAAAAGCGTCCGTATTATCTATATAATCTTTGGCCCTAACCACAATTACAATACCTCATATCTATATATACGAAACAAACTGCAAAAAGTCTTTTTTACAAAAAAAGACCCAAAACTGGGTCTTTTCTCATTACTGATTTATGCCTCAGCGATTGCACCAACAGGGCAGCCGCCTTCACATGCGCCGCAATCAATGCAGGTAGCCTCATCAACTACTGCCTTTCCATCCTGAATTGAAATTGCTCCAACAGGGCAAGTTCCTTCACATGCGCCACAAGCGATACAAGAATCATTTACACAACGTGCCATTATGAATTCCTCCTTTATAAATTCCACGAAGTGGACTTCTTTTACTATTAGACCTAATTTTAATACAAATATACCGTTGTGGCAAGATATAATGTCTTTCCCATAATTATGGCGAAAGCCGGCTTGCTGCTGATTATCTGCTTGATAAAGGTTACGGTTAATTAATTTTCATGTATATCCAGGAGTTCTTCGGCTTCCTTAACTTCTTCTCTTGTAGGAATTCTTACTCCTTCAAGGGGATAAGGAATCTTCATTTCTTCCCATTTTACTTCACCGAGTGTATGATACGGTAATATCTCAACACGGTCTACTGTCTTAAGCGACTTAATGAATGTATTAAGTTTCTTAAGGCCTTCCTTATCGTCTGTAAGACCCGGAACAAGGACATGTCTTATCCACATATGTTTTCCGTGATCGGACAGATAACGGGCCATCTGTAAAATGTTCTCATTTGACCAGTTTGTCAGTTCTTTATGCTTATCTGCTTCTATCTCTTTAATATCAAGCATAAACAGATCAGTAACTTCCATAAGAGCATTAAACTTACTGATAAACGGCTCGTCCATCGTAAACGGGTTACCTGCTGTATCTACTGTAGTATGGATGTCTTTTTCTTTTGCCAGTTTAAAAAATTCAGTCAAAAATTCTATCTGCAAAAGGGGTTCTCCACCGCTTACAGTAATTCCTCCGTTTGGTTTACCGCTTCTCATCCAGTAGGGTTTATATCTGTATGCCTTCTCAAAAAGAGCTTCCGGGGTATAAAGTGTCCCCCCCTCAAAAGCCCATGTTTCAGGATTATGGCAGTATTTGCAACGCATGCGACAACCTTGCATAAAGACCACATATCTGACACCCGGACCGTCAACAAGACCAAAGGTCTCAAGCGAATGTATTCTTCCTTCCATAAAATTCCTTTCTTTTACACACAAAGGGGTTTTGAGACAAAGCCCAAAACCCCCAACTATTTTACTGATTAACCAATGTCACCAAGACAATTTATAATGTTCCATGGCATGTTCTTGCAATAACATCATCCTGCTGTTTCTTGGTAAGGTTGATAAACTTAACAGCATATCCGGATACACGAACTGTGAAGTTTGCGTATTCTTCTTTCTCAGGATGAGCCTGAGCATCAAGAAGCTTATCAACAGTAAATACGTTAACGTTAAGGTGATGAGCACCCTGATCGAAGTAACCGTCGAGAACCTGAGTAAGGTTGCCTACGCGCTCTTCCTTATTATGACCAAGTGCATCAGGATTGATTGTCTGGGTATTTGAAATACCATCAAGAGACCAATGATAAGGAATCTTCGCAACAGAGTTAAGTGATGCAACAAGACCATTCTGCTCTGCACCATAGCTCGGTGATGCACCGGGGCTGAAAGGAGCATATGCGGGACGTCCGTTAGGCATAGCACCTGTAGCTTCACCGTATACAACGTTTGAAGTAATTGTAAGAAGTGAAGTTGTAGGCTCTGCATTACGATATGTATGACGACGTCTTACCTTCTCAACAAATGTCTTGAGAAGCCATACACCGATTTCATCTGCACGATCATCATCATTACCGTACTTAGGGAATTCACCTTCAACCTTGAAATCTTCGGTAATGCCTTCAGCATCACGGATTACATTAACCTTTGCATATCTGATAGCACTTAACGAGTCAATTACATGTGAGAATCCTGCAATACCAGTAGCAAATGTACGACGAAGATTTGTATCTATTAATGCCATCTCTGCAGCTTCATAGTAATACTTATCATGCATATAGTGGATGAGATTAAGAACATTTACATAGATGTCTGCGCACCAGTCAAGCCAGAACTCATACTTCTCACATACCATCTTGAAGTCTTCCTCACCGCTTAATACATCTTTGGTAATTCTGTCCATCTTAGGACCGCACTGGATACGATGCTTCTCATCGAAACCACCGTTGAATGCGTAAAGTAATGTCTTACCAAGGTTAGCTCTTGCTCCGAAGAACTGGATTTCCTTACCTGTCTGTGTAGCAGATACACAGCAGCAGATTGAGTAATCATCACCCCAAACAGGCTTCATTACATCATCGTTCTCATACTGAATTGAGCTTGTCTCAATTGAGATATGAGCGGCATACTTCTTGAACTGTTCAGGAAGTGCACTTGAATATAATACTGTAAGGTTAGGTTCAGGTGAAGGTCCCATGTTCTCAAGAGTATGAAGGAAACGATAGTCGTTCTTGGTAACCATGTGACGTCCGTCCATTCCGATACCACCAACCTCAAGGGTAGCCCATGTAGGATCACCTGAGAATAACTGGTTGTAAGAAGGAATTCTTGCGAACTTAACCATACGGAATTTCATTGTCATATGGTCAATGATTTCCTGAGCTTCAGACTCAGTAATAACACCATTCTTAAGATCACGCTCGAAATAGATATCAAGGAAGGTAGATACACGTCCAACTGACATTGCAGCACCGTTCTGAGTCTTGATAGCAGCGAGGTAACCGAAGTATAACCACTGGCAGGCTTCCTTAGCTGTCTTAGCCGGCTTTGAAATATCATAGCCATAAATCTTAGCCATTTCCTTAATTCCGTTTAACGCCTTAATCTGCATAGAAATTTCTTCACGAAGACGAATTACTTCATCATACATGTTGCCGCATCCGGTATTCTTAAGGTCATGCTTCTTAGCTTCAATTAAGTAATCAATACCGTAAAGAGCGATACGTCTGTAGTCACCTACGATACGTCCTCTGCCGTATGTATCAGGAAGACCTGTTACGATATGAGTCTTACGAGCGAGCTTCATTTCTTCCGTGTAAGCAGCAAATACAGCATCATTATGAGTTGTCATGTAGTTCTCAAATACATACTTGAGATCAGGATCGATTTCATAGCCATAGCTTTCTGCAGCCTGCTCAGCCATTCTGATACCACCGTAAGGCATGAATGCTCTCTTAAGGGGCTTGTCTGTCTGAAGACCTACAACCTGCTCAAGATCCTTCATTCCTTCATCAATGTATCCGGGGCCGTAAGAGGTAAGGCTTGAAACAACCTTAGTCTCGCAATCAAGAACGCCGTCCTTTTCACGCTCTTCTTTCTGTAATTCCTGAAGTCTTCCCCAGAGTTTGTTGGTAGCATCTGTAGGAGCTGCAAGGAAACTTTCATCACCCTCATAAGGATGGTAGTTTTTCTGAATGAAATCACGAACGTTTACTTCATCTTTCCAGATACGTCCTTCGAATCCATTCCACTCTTCAAAATTGTACATATGGGTTCTCCTTTTCAAAAAATTATATTTTCACCCACCGCATCTCATAACGGTGATTAAAACCTAACGATGATGATAGCACAAAACAGAGTCTCAGACAAGAAGAAACAAGGCGATGTTTCTGTAAACCAAACGTTGGCACTTTTTTCAAACAGATAAATCTCCGTCTATAAATGTCGCGTTGCGACACTGTTATTCATTGCTGCTTGTTGACCATTAAATCATGTGCGGTTGCGCAGTCAAGGGTGCTTCGCACC
>JAZLHJ010000054.1:0-56489 GCA_045616785.1 Lachnospiraceae bacterium | reverse complement strand
CGGACATAACGATTGGTGTTATCATTTCTTTTTTGCTCAAAGGCAATTGGTTGAATTTCGCGAAAAGGTAATCTTCTGAAAAGGAAAGAAGATATTCATTTAAGATAGCCGATTCTTCATTTATTTGTTTAACGAGACAGTCGTGATATTGGCTTTGAAGGATTTTCTTTGCGACGAATAAGTCTTTTTTTCTAATGTATTTTCCACTTCCGGGATGCTCCTTACTTCTTAGAAAATATTGGAAACCATTTCTATGCGGTATGATTCGAATAGATTCGTCGGAATTGACTTTACCAAGTATTCTTTCCTTTTCAGCTATTACATCAAGTATATTTTTTAGAAAAGCAAGACGTTGCTTGATAGTTTCCTGTACTAATTCTGACGGAAGGTAATTGTTTTTTGACGTTTTTTTCATGATAATCTCCATTCTGACTCCGATGATGTTCGGAGAAAATTATTTAATGAATTGAAGTCTTTTCTATGCAAGACCCGGATGATAATATATGTATGTACAAAGAAATCAAATTAGGGGTATGAGGGGTGTGACAATCGCACCTTTTGAAGGATGAATCCTTAAGCTTCAGCGGGGCTGGTAAATATAGCTTTGGAAAAATTTTAGAATTTTTACTAATTCGAGGGTTTGAAATAATATGAAAAAAAGAATAGTTTTTATAATTTCTGTGCTTTTTCTTTTGGCAGGATGCGGAAAAACTGAATATACAAATGAGGTTGTGATTGAAATACCGGGAGTGGAGCGTGAGTATGACTTTTTTGTCTTAAATGATATGCATTTTTTCATTGGTGATGATGAAGTAGACATGGACTATAATGCCTTGGTTTGTGAAAGAATCAATCAATTCTCGCTGGAAGGGGTGCCTGCAGCTCAGAATTTCGAAAAGTGGATTAGTGAACTGGATACAAGGCATCTTGACGGAATTATTTTGAACGGTGATATTATCGATCAGCTTTCTTTTGCAAATCTTGACCATGTCAGGAAGTGCATGGAAGGCGTGAATATTCCGTGGATGTATCTTCAGTCTGACCATGATTTGGCTTGCGATTGGACAAATCCTTCAGAAGAAGACTTTACGAATATTGCAGACATTCAAGAAAAAATGAATCTGAATCAAGGAATTTATTTCTTTGAAGAAGATGAGTTTGTAATTTTGGGCCTAAACTATTCCTGGATGAGCATTTCAGAAGAAACACTTTCGAAAATAAAGAATGTGTGGGCGCTTGGAAAGCCTATCATTCTGATCTCACATGTGCCTTTTGAACAGAAAGATTCTTTGGAATTATCAGATATCTCAAAAGAATTGAAAAATGGTCAGAGCTTGTTGTGGGGATACGACGATTACTATTATCCCAACGAATATATGGCTGAATTCATGAATATGATTTATGCTGAGGATTCACCGATTGTAGCAGTTATATCAGCTCATTTGCATACTGCTTACGAAGGAATGCTGGATGAAAAAACGCCCGTATATATTCTTGATACAGGTTATGGTGGAACGAAGACATTGTTGAGAATAGTTGATAGTACAGAAAAGTGAAACTATTTTGCTACGGGTATTGTGTAAGTTTTTTCTTTTGGCGAACATGGGAAGCAATTGATGCTTTTTGTTCGCCACAAAAAGCCTTTTGTAAAAATCTGATGTTAGTTTTGGCGAACAAATTAGGTGTTTTATGGCTACCTGTTCGCCATTTTTCTTTTTTCTGACTTGTTTTGTTGTTATTGTGGCGAACAAGTTAAAAGGGATAAGCATTTTTGTTCGCCGAAAAATGATTGAAGGGTTGAGAATAGTTAATTAAGGGCGAACATAGAGATGAAATATGAACTATTTGTTCGCCGGAATAGAATGATTTGAAAAAAAGAAAGAAAAAGTGGCGAACAAAAGAATTATATAAATTAATAATGTTCGTTGCAATACGAAAAAAGTGACGAGAAAAGTTGAATAGTGGCGAACAAAAAAGGAATTATAAACAATTAGTTCGCCAAAATGAATGTTCAAGCATCTTAAGGGACAAAGTGAGGCGAACACAATTAGGTAATTGGAAAAAATGTTCGCCAAAAGAAGAATAGTTGGAGCACATAGCAGGAGAAAATTTAAAACGCTGATTAAAACACTGATAAAACACTGATAAAACACTGATAAAACGCTGATTAAAACGCTCATACTAGTATAGATTTCAGCTAATACAAATTCAAATTAATGTTAATGTCTCTTTCCTTCTTTAATTCCGTTTTTCAATAGAGCGAAAGCCCTTTTAGCGGGAATTTCTTTGCACATTACGGATTTTTTGGTATATACAAATCTAAATCCCATAAGCGGAGCGAGGGCACCATAAAGGAAGTGGTAAAGCACGCCACGATCGAAGAAATATTTCTCATCGTAACCGTTAAACCACGTTGAGGGGCGAGGCTCTTCGGAAGCTATTACAACAGGAGTGCGATAAAGTTTCAAGCCTGCTTTGAGTAAATCACGGATAAACAAGCTGTCTTCGCCGCAGGAATACTTTGCTCCGCCACCGAAAAGAAGTGAAAACCTGACTTTTGACTTAATCAAAGATTCTCTGCGTAAAGCGATGGAATATGCAGGGTAACGTCCGCCGTTCCAGACATGAACCTGCTTGAAATCATTATTGAAGTAGGTTCGGCGTTCTTCACATACATTCACATTAAAGAAAAGCCCGTCGGCTTCGGGGTGATTCTCAAATTCTTTCAAAACCTTCTCGACATAATCTTCTTCGTAAACAATATCATCATCTGTAAAAAGAACGATGTCTCCGGAAGCCTTTTCTATAGCACGATTTCTGCTAAGTCCAACCCCTTTTTCATCAAAAGAAAACACTCTGACAGAAAAGGAATCTGCGCTCCCTAAACTACGTGTAATAGTTTCTTCGGAATTCTTCCCACACTGATTTATCAAAACAGCATCAGTAGCAAGATTCATCTTGGCTATTAAGTTTTCAGGCTCTGCGTTTACAGCAGAAATCAAATGTTCAAGTCTCATGAGGTTAGTATAAAAAAGCAGCTATTATTAGTCAAGAAATGTCAGCTTGTTCAATCGAAAAAGTGCTGGAGCCTCCGAATGTTGCCGGAGACAGAATGAAGATTATAATGCAATTATCTGTGCCCTCAAAAAAGATTATGTTTGGGATTGTTAAGGTGCATCATTTTCAATTTCTTCATAAAAAGAAATCATTGTTAATAAGGGAGAGAGGTTAATACAAAATGGAGAGGGCGAAATGCCTACCGAAACCTCGTTTTTTAGTGAAATAAGCTCAGGAATAAATGAGTCGTTGGTAAAATCATACTTAATGAGCAATTTCTTTTCGGGGTCAACAATCCAGTATTCACGAACTTTAGCACTACAGTATTTGTGACATTTCAACGTTAAATCTATGCGCCGCGTAGAAGGCGAAAGGACCTCGATAACTAAATCCGGCGCTCCCCAAATAACATTTTTTCGAAGCTTTTTTACATCACAAAGTACAGAAATGTCCGGTTGAATCATTGTTTTGTCATCTTGATTAAGTTGAACGCAGTGTGGAGTACTATACACTTTACAAGGCAAGGATTCTTTAGTGATATGCTCGAAAAATTCTTTTTGGAAAAAGAAACAAATATCTTGATGCAAAAGAGAAGGAGCATTTCTGTAGTATATAGTTCCGTCGATTAATTCTGCGGATATATCTGAAGGAATATTATTAAGGTCGTCTATGGTGTATTCGCCATTAACCTTGTCGACAGAATAAAGATGAGACGCTTCGTGCACTTTATCAGTGGAATTGGCGTATTCGTAAGCTTTCCCTATATAAACTTTTTCGTCCGCCAAAAGAACTTTCTCTATGGCATCAAGCGTTGCTTTACGGGGAGAAGTTGTCTCTCCGCTGAAAATTTTTTGCAAAGTAACAGCCGGCACACCGGAATAAGCGGCCAAACGCTTTAGGCTATAACCTCGTTCATCTTTTATTTTTTTCATCAATTTGATATCCATAGAGTCTCTCCAAAGTGATAATACTATTTATTTTTTTTGCTTGCCGTAGTATAATTTTCGTAACAAGAGTCAACATATTGTGGTGGACGCTATGAAACAGGCGATTAAAAGTTTAATTGGGAAAATTACAGGAAAAGAGACCGTTACTGAAACCGAGAAGCTTAGAGCTGTTGCTATAGGCTGTCTTGTTGTGCATGTTCTTCTTCTTGAGCTTTTCACCATCACAAATGTCTTTGTAATGGTTATTTATAACCTTCTCGTAATTGCATTTTACATGTATATTATTTCCACCATTAAACGTAAAGAGTACTTTAAGGGATATCTTCTCACTTACGGTGAGATTGGTGTTTCCGTTATTATGGGAACGATTATTGTCGGTTTCCAGAGTGGATTCTGGTTATATGTACTTACTGTATGTATTTCTTCCTTCTGCATGCTTATGTCGATGCCTGATGTGAGAAAGAAGTTGTATATACCTTTTATTATTTGTTTCTGCAGCCTTGTTCTTGTGATTGTTCTTTATGTATTTACAAAAGCCAAACCGCTTCCGATGCTTGCAAGCAAGGTTTCGGACGGATGGATGAGCGTTTATTTTATCTTTAATGTGTGCGTTACATTTTTGTTTGTTATTGCTCTGATGCATGGGCTTGTTCTCGATATGATAAATTCTTCCGATGATTTGCTTGTTCAGAATAAAGCTCTTGAGCATACAGCAAGTGTTGATCCGCTTACGGGACTTATGAACAGAAGAAGCATGGAGACAACCCTTGAAGATGCCATGGACAGAGCAAAGCAAAGAGGTACGCTGTTCAGTCTCATTATGGGTGATATCGATAATTTCAAGAGAATTAATGATACCTACGGACATGAATGCGGTGACCGTGCACTGGAGCATGTTGCGGAAGTAATGCTCAGATGTGTCAGAGACGGTGATGTAATTTGCAGATGGGGCGGCGAGGAATTCCTTATTCTGGTTCGTGGTAATCAGGAGATAGCCGTTACGGTTGCAGACAGAATCAGAACCACAATCGAGAAAGAAGTAATTACTTACAACGACCAGAAGATTCCGTTTACCATTACCTTCGGTGTTACAAGTTATGTTCCGGGATACAGGATGGAGACGCTTATCCGTCAGGCTGATGATCATCTTTATATTGGTAAGACTACAGGTAAGAATAAAGTTGTTGTGTAGGTGTTATAGTGGCTTTTGAAGTAATTACATTGGAACAGAGAATTAAAGAGAATATTAAGAATTATAATCTTTCACAGTTATATACTGCGGAAAGAGCAAAAGACAGTTTAGAGAAGCTTTGTGCATTAACGGGGGCAGAAGTACTGCTTACTGACCGGCATGGGGTTTCTTTTTTTGCTTCGCGTGAATTTGAAGGCATTACAAAGGATACCGAGAAGGAACCCGGATTGAAAATCCGGATAATGGACAGAACAATAGCGCACATGTATCTGAAACTTGATAATGTTGCAGCCGGCAAAAAAGAACTTGTGCAAGGTCTTTTCGAGGATGAAGCCGATAATATCAGGTGTTATTGCTCAGAAAGTTATCAGAGACAGGAGCTTGATAATTACAGCGACGAGCTTGAGGAACTCTGTCAGAGAAAGCGTGATGATGCGCACAACAATAAGGAAGATATTCTTACAGGTGTACTAAACAGATCATATTTCTATAACAGAAGGCAGATTGTCGACCGTTCGGAAGTAATTCCGGTTACACAGATTCTGATTAATATTAATGATTGGAAAGTTGTATATGATACATTTGGCGCTGAAGAGAGCGACAGACTTATCAGGGTTGTGGCAGAGATTGTTAAGCAGTATGCAAAGCCCGACTATATTATAGGCAGAACTGACGGCGACGCATTTACTGTTCTTATTCCGATGGCTGAGGAAAATGAGGCCGAGAATTATGCGGCAATGGTTAGAAATGCCTGCAACAATTTTGATGATGTATGCCTTGCTCCGTCTGTTGCAATCGGTGTTGTTGTAAAGACCAATGTTGAGGAGCATCTTGACGAACTTTATTCCGATGCCGAGTACAATATGTTCGAAGATAAATATAAAGTAAAGAATGCACCGGGATACAAGGAGAGACTTGAAGAGAAACTTAAAGGAAGATAGTTTTCAGGCGTCTTTTTTAGAAGATTTTTAGATTTTTTCTATTGATTTCGACATATAAAAGGGTTAGTATAGTATCGTTGATTAGCACTCGAAAAAGTGGAGTGCTGACAAAGATACTTTTTTTATTTCAGGAGGTTATGCTATGAAGTTAGTTCCGTTAGGCGACAGAGTCGTACTTAAGGCAGTTGAGGCAGAAGAGACAACAAAGTCCGGTATTGTATTACCCGGCCAGAATAAAGAGAAGCCCCAGCAGGGTGAGGTAGTTGCAGTTGGTCCCGGTGAAGTTATTGACGGGAAGGAAATCAAGATGGAAGTTAAGGTCGGAGATACCGTTATCTATTCCAAGTATGCTGGCAATGAGATTAAACTTGATGATGACAGCTTTATTATTGTAAGACAGAGCGAGATTCTTGCTGTTGTCGAGAAATAATACAGGTTTTATGATTAAAGATTTTAGGAGGTTTTATTAAAATGGCAAAAGAGATTAAGTACGGTGCTGAGGCCCGTGAAGCTTTGGAAGCAGGTGTAAATCAGCTTGCTAATACAGTAAGGGTAACACTTGGCCCTAAGGGAAGAAACGTTGTTCTTGACAAGAGCTACGGTGCCCCCCTTATTACAAACGACGGTGTTACAATCGCTAAGGAAATTGAGCTTGAGGATTCTTTCGAGAATATGGGAGCTCAGATTGTAAAAGAAGTTGCTACAAAGACAAATGACGTGGCAGGTGACGGTACAACTACAGCTAGTGTTCTTGCTCAGGCAATGATAAATGCAGGAATGAAGAACCTTGCTGCAGGAGCTAACCCTATTATCTTAAGAAAGGGTATGAAGAAAGCGACAGACTGTGCAGTTGAAGCAATTGCAAAGATGAGCTCAAAGGTTAACGGAAAAGAGCATATTGCAAGAGTAGCAGCTATTTCAGCAGGTGATGACAGCGTAGGTCAGATGGTTGCAGATGCAATGGAGAAAGTTACCGGAGACGGAGTTATCACAATTGAAGAGAGCAAGACCATGAAGACCGAGCTTGACCTTGTAGAAGGCATGCAGTTCGACCGTGGTTATATTTCAGCCTATATGGCTACTGATATGGATAAGATGGAAGCAGTTCTTGATAATCCTTATATCCTTATTACAGACAAGAAGATTTCTTCAATTCAGGAGATTCTTCCTCTTCTTGAACAGATTGTACAGTCAGGCGCAAAGCTCCTTATTGTTGCTGAGGATGTTGAAGGTGAAGCACTTACAACTCGTATTGTTAACAAGCTACGCGGAACCTTCAATGTAGTTGCCGTTAAGGCACCCGGATACGGTGACAGAAGAAAGGCAATGCTTGAAGATATCGCTATTCTTACAGGTGGTACCGTAATCAGTGCAGATCTTGGTCTTGAACTTAAGGATGCTACACTTGAACAGCTTGGCCATGCAAAATCTGTTAAGGTACAGAAAGAGAACACCATTATTGTTGATGGTGAAGGCGATAAGGATGCTATTTCTGCCAGAATCGCACAGATTAAGAAGCAGATTGAGGATACAACTTCTGATTTCGACAGAGAGAAGCTTCAGGAAAGACTTGCCAAGATGGCAGGCGGAGTTGCTGTTATCCGCGTAGGTGCTGCAACAGAAACAGAAATGAAAGAAGCAAAGCTTCGTATGGAAGATGCTCTTGCAGCTACAAAGGCAGCTGTAGAAGAAGGAATTATCTGCGGCGGTGGTTCAGCATATATTCATGCTTCCAAGGAAGTTGCAAAGCTTGCTAAAGAACTTCAGGGAGATGAGAAGACAGGAGCAGAGATTATTCTCAAAGCTCTTGAAGCCCCTCTTTATCATATTGCTGCAAATGCAGGACTTGAAGGCAGCGTAATTGTTAATAAGGTTCGCGAGTCAGAAATCGGAATCGGATTTGATGCGCTTAAGGAAGAATATGTTGACATGGTACAAGACGGAATTCTCGATCCGGCCAAGGTTACAAGATCTGCTCTTCAGAATGCATGTTCAGTAGCCAGCACTCTTCTTACAACAGAGTCTGTTGTTGCAACAATAAAAGAAGATGTTCCTCAAATGCCTGCAGGTGCCGGAATGGGCGGTATGATGTAATTTGTAAAATGAATTCGTTTCTCTTGAATTAATAAAAATTTTATGATATTATCTTAAAAGTGTGTAAAGACACATAAAATTAATATGGAGGAGTAAAAAATGAAAGGAAAGAATTTTCTCAAAGTTTGTGGTATCCTGATGATTATCGGTGGTGGTCTTGGTGTCATCATCAGTATTATCGCAGCAATCGGAGCAGCAGCAGTTCAGACACTTGCTACAGCTGTAGATGCAGCTTCTATGGGTGTTAGCACAGGATCTATGTGGGTAGCAGTTGTTCTTGCAATTGTTGGTTCAGTTCTTGAGCTTGTATGCGGTATCGTAGGATGTGTAAACTGCAGTAAGCCTGAGAAGGCAATGGTTAACATTGTATTTGGTGTTCTTGTTGTTGTTATTCAGATCATTGCTCTTATCATGAATTTCTCAGTTCCTTCGCTTATCACAGGATTTATCGTTCCGGCTCTTTACCTTGTTGGTGCATTCCTTAACAAGCAGAGCGCAGCTGAATAATTTTTTAGTAGGTAAGGGACCCACGAGATTTCTCGTGGGTCTTTTTTCCTTTATTTTTTCGTGTTATAATTAGCAAATGGTGCTATTTAAATTTCTTGCGGTTTCGCTTATTCTTACAGAGACATTCGAACTGTTATATGCTCTGTATTATTTGAAAGTGACGAAAAGCAGAATATCGTCATTAACATTTATTGTGATACTGCTTACAAATCTGATAACAAATCCGCCGGTTGTACTTACGTATTTTCTGTGCAATAATCCGGGAATAGTTTTTTCCGGCCTTCTGTTTCAGGTCGTATTGGAAATTCCTGTTTTTATTATTGAGGCATTTATTTTGTCTCTTGCATCCCGCAAGGCGGCGCTTGACATAAGAAAACCTGCTGTTCTCGGTGTATCGATGAATATGTTTTCATGGGGAATGGGAGTAATCCTTTCTCTTATGTGAATAAAATTTTTAAGGAGTAATTTGTAATGAAGAAAAAAAGTTTTATCGGAATTCTGGCTGCACTGATTTTTATCTCGCTTTTCGGTACAGTTTCAATGAAATCAAAGGCGGATGTTGTTGATCTCGGTTATGACTATGACTATGACGTCTTTGATCACTTTACCGACAGTCGTGATTATTTGGCAGATACAACAATTCTCGGACTTACGTTTCCTGCCTTCGTGGCAATAATTGTTGTGGCTCTTGTAGTCATTATTTCTGTTCTGATTTTAATTCTTGTGATTAAGAAGAATAAAAACAGGAATAATAACAGCGGAGCCGGAGTATGACGGTAATTGCATCTGTTTTGCACTTTCTTGTTGACGGAGTTTGCGGTTTTGCAATGATCGGAAGGTTTACATCAGGAGAAGATTATTTAATTAATCTTCTCCTGTATAATTTTTGCGCCTTTGCACTTCAGATGCCTTTTGGACTTATACTTGATTACCTTCCATTCAAAACCCGCTTTGCTAAAGAGAAATGTTCTCTTTTTACTATGGGAGCCGGATGCGCTCTGACAGCACTTGGCGCTTATACTCATCCTGTAATTCTCGGAATCGGAAATGCTCTGTTTCATATAGGTGGTGGTACAGGCGTTTTATATGAGGATTTTGCACTTACAAAAAGAGGAAAGCTTCTTGGTATTTTTGTGGCGCCGGGGGCAATAGGTCTTTTCCTTGGAATGAATCTTCCGAAATATTCTTTTGGAGGGGTTGCCTTTCTGATTACCCTGATTGTCCTCTTATTTGGAGGAATAGCGGGTTCATTCATTTGTTATTTTTCATCCAAGATGAAACAGCAGGATTTTGTACAAAACATAAAATCGGAAAATGATGTCTGTTTATATAAGGAACTGCCTGAGAATACTGCAAAAGAAAAGACGATAACGGTTGTTATTCTTGGGCTTTGCCTGTTTCTTGTTGTTTTCTTCAGATCATATGTGTCGCTTTCAGTTTCTTTTTCCTGGAAAAGCGGTTTCCTGATGGGATTTATTTCTGTAATATGTGTGGCTTTTGGAAAAAGTCTGGGAGGGATCATTGCTTCATATAAGGGATTTGCGATTACAGGATTTTTGTCACTTATATTATCGGCAGGGTTCTTTGCTTTTGGCGACATTCCGTGTTTCGGCCTTTTGGCGCTGCTGCTTTTTAACATGACAATGCCGCTGACATTGTATGCGCTTGCTTATTTTATGCCGAAGATGATGGGATTCTCTTTTGGACTTCTGACATTTGCGCTTTTCCTTGGGTATCTTCCGAAATTCTTTGGTGTTAAATTTGCCATTGATATGAAATATGCTGCTGCGATATGTGCAGTGATATCTGTTTTTCTGCTTTTTCCTGCACTACGTAAACTTGACATGGAACGTAAAGAGTTTCATAATTAAATGAATTAGTTCCTTTTTGGGGAGGGTTACAATGAAGAAGCTTGAAGAATATGTAAGAGCAATTCCTGATTTTCCGGAGGAAGGTATCATTTTCCGTGATATTACAACAGTTTTACAGGATCCTGACGGTTTTGCGCTCTCGGTTGATACACTTAATAAGCTCACATCGGATCTGGAATATGATGTTGTGGTAGGAGCAGAGTCAAGAGGATTTATTTTCGGAGCACCGCTTGCTTATATGAATCATAAATCCTTTGTTCCGATAAGAAAAAAAGGTAAATTACCCTGTGAAACAGTTTCTGTTGATTATGCGCTTGAATACGGCACAGCAACAATTGAGATGCACAAGGATTCCATAAATAAGGGAGACAGAGTTCTTATTGTTGATGACCTTATTGCTACGGGAGGAACAACAAAGGCTATGATTGAGCTCGTGGAGAAGCTCGGCGGAGTTGTTGCGGGTGTAGCTGTTGTTATTGAGCTCTGCGGATTGAATGGAAGAGAAGTAATTAAGGGATACCGTCTTGATTCAGCAATAAAATATGAAGGAAAGTAGAGATAATGGATAACGATCTGGTACACGTAGGCCGTGTCTCTCTTGAGGGACACGAACCCGGAGAAAAGAAGGAAATCGTTTTTGACGATGGACGAATTGAAGCTACAAAAGAATTCGCAAGCCCTGAAGAACTTTATCAGGACCTTCTTGTTCGTGTGCGCAGATATCACCCTTCAGATGATATATCTATGATTGAAAAGGCTTATCAGTTTGCAAGTCTGGCTCATAAGGACCAGCTGCGCAAATCGGGTGAGCCTTATATTATTCATCCGCTCTGTGTGGCTATTATTCTTGCCGACCTTGAGATGGATAAAGAGACAATAGTTGCAGGCCTTCTTCATGATGTTGTAGAGGATACAAGCTATACACATGAAGATATTTCTCGTGAATTCGGAGAGGATGTCGCACTTCTTGTAGACGGTGTTACCAAACTTGATAAGATGAAATATAAGGAAGGAACAGGGGATAAACAGGATTTACAGGCTGCAAATCTTCGTAAGATGTTCCTTGCCATGGCAAAGGATATAAGAGTAGTCCTTATAAAGCTTGCCGACAGACTTCACAATATGCGTACAATGGGATATCAGTCACCTGCAAAACAGCAGGAAATTTCAAGAGAAACACTTGATATTTATTCACCCATTGCTCAGCGTCTCGGTATTTCCAAGGTTAAAGTAGAACTTGATGATCTTTCTCTTAAGTATCTTCAGCCCGAGGTATATTATGACCTCGTGGATAAGATTGCGATAAGACGAAGTGCGAGAGAAAGATACATTCAGGGCATAGTTGATGAAGTCAGCGTCCATATCAGAAATGCCGGAATCAGGGCCGATATTGACGGACGTGTTAAGCATTTCTTCAGTATTTATAGGAAAATGAAGAATCAGAATAAGACTATCGATCAGATTTATGATCTTTTCGCTGTACGAATTATAGTTGATTCTGTAAAAGACTGTTATGCTGCACTTGGTGTTATTCACGAGATGTATAAACCTATTCCGGGGCGTTTCAAGGATTATATTGCGATGCCTAAGGATAATATGTACCAGTCACTTCATACTACGCTTATCGGTAAGAACGGTGTGCCGTTTGAAATTCAGATAAGAACATCCGAAATGCATAAGGCTGCTGAGTATGGTATTGCAGCACATTGGAAATATAAGACCAATCAGGATGGCAAGAAAATAGATGATTCCGAGCAGGAGAAGCTGACCTGGCTTCGACAGATCCTTGAATGGCAGCGCGATGAAACAGACAATAAAGAGTTTATGCAGCTCATTAAGAGCGATCTTAATCTTTTCTCTGATAATGTATACTGTTTTACGCCTTCCGGAGATGTTAAAAACCTTCCTGCAGGTTCAACTCCAATAGATTTTGCCTATGCGATTCATTCGGCTGTCGGGAATAAAATGATAGGCGCCAGAGTAAACGGTCAGCTTGTCACAATTGATTATGAACTAAAAAATGGTGATCAGGTTGAAATATTAACCGGTCAGAATTCAAAAGGACCGAGCCGCGACTGGCTTTCCATTGTTAAGAGTACACAGGCCAGGAATAAAATCAGCCAGTGGTTCAAGTCTGAACTTAAGGATGACAATATACTGAAGGGCAAAGAAGCAGTAATGGCCTATTGTAAGGTTAAAGCCATTAATTCCGGCTCTATCATGAAGCCTGAATACATGGAAATGATTATGCATAAGTACGGCTTTGTTGACTGGGATTCTGTTCTTGCAGCAATCGGACACGGTGCGCTCAAAGAAGGTCAGATTGTTAACAAGATGCTTGAGTTTGCTGAAGCAGACCGCAAGAAGAATATCTCTGATGAAGAAGCAATTTCCGAACTTAAGGAAAATCTCCCGCAAAAGGACGGGAAAGAGCATCAGAAGATTCACGGAAAGAGCGCAATTATTGTTAAGGGAATTCATGATGTTGCCGTTCGTTTCTCGAAGTGTTGCTCGCCTGTTCCCGGTGATGATATTGTCGGTTTTGTAACAAGAGGACGCGGAATATCAATTCACAGGGCTGATTGTGTAAATATAACGAATCTCCCGAATGAAGACAAAGAAAGACTTATTGAAGCCGAGTGGCAAAGTGATGCAGAAACAGGAGAAAAGAAATATCTTGCAACACTTACACTTTATGCATACAACAGAAAAGGACTTCTTGTCGATGTATCGAAGATTCTTACAGAGAAAAATGTCGATATCCGTTCAATAAATACAAGAGTAAGTAAGACAGAACGGGTTACTATGGATATTACGGTAGCTATCTCAGGTAAATCTGAACTTAGCTATATCGTTGACAGACTCAGTTCTGTCGAGGGAGTATCCGGAATTGACAGAACGTCCGGAGGTTGATTATGATTTGCATTCAGAAAATGGTCCTTGGACCTGTTGCCACCAACTGCTATTATGTGTATGATTCCGATGACAACGATAGAAAAACAGTCGTTATCGATCCGGCTGATGAGGGAGATCTGATTGCAGAGAAACTTTCTGAAAAAGGACTTAAGGTAAGTGGTATACTTCTTACTCACGGACATTTTGATCATATACTCGGTGTTTCTCTTCTTCGTGGTAAAACAGGTACAAAGGTGTATGCTCTTTATGAAGAGAAAGACCTTCTTGAGAGCGCAGAACTAAATTTGTCTGCTGATGTCGGAAGCCCCTGCACGGTAAGTGTTAACGATTACCTTAAAGATGGCGATAAGATATCTTTCGGTAATCTTGAATTTGCTGTTATTGCAACGCCCGGACATACAAAAGGGAGCTGCTGTTATTACCTGGAAAAAGAGAATATTCTTTTTTCCGGTGATACTCTTTTCGAAGAATCTGTCGGAAGGACCGATTTCCCAACAGGGAGCGCCGGTGCGATAGTCAGGTCGATAAAAGAAAAACTTTTTATTCTTCCGGATGAAACAAAAGTATATCCGGGACACGGTGATACAACAATTATTAGTCATGAAAAAGAGTATAATCCATATTGCTGCTAAGAAATTAGCAGCAATTTTGTTGTGACAACAGGGGTGAATAATATGACGTTTTATGTTGCGGTTAATGAAGAAAAATTTGAATACGATGTGCATTCTCTTGTTCAGGCGTTTCATCCATCGCAGACAGTAAGAATAGCGAATGCCGATAAATGGGCAGAAGAGGGAATAATGCCCGATCTTGGGATAGTGATTTCCGAAGCGGGGGCAGACATTACATTTTATGAGAAAAACGTTTCTAAGCATCTGCTTCTGAATTCAGATGATTTTGCAGAATTTAAGACAGGATTTAAGAAGGGTTTGTATCTTGCGCTTAAAGAGGATACCGGAAAGGAACTCCCGTGGGGGAATCTTGTCGGGATCAGACCCACCAAAATAGCGAGACAGGCACTTGATTCCGGAAAAGCTGCGGAGACAATTATTGATGAACTTATTGATAAGCATTTTGTAAGTAATGAAAAGGCATCTCTCTGCACGGAAATAGCTGAACGTGAAAAGGAGATTCTATCGTCTCTTACACCGGAGAAGGGTTACAGTCTTTACATCGGGATTCCGTTTTGTCCGACTACCTGCCTGTATTGTTCATTTACATCGTATCCGATTTGTACATGGGAGAAGAGAGTTGACGATTATCTGCGTGCTCTTTTCACTGAACTTGAATATGTAAAAGAAAATTTTGGTGATAAGACACTGGATACAATATATATCGGCGGCGGTACACCGACGAGTCTTTCCGAGGATAAACTTGAAAAACTTTTGTCAAAGGTTGATGAATGCTTTGATGTAAAAAGCCTTAAGGAATATACGGTTGAAGCAGGGCGTGCCGATTCAATTACAAGAGAGAAGCTTAGAATAATTCATAAGCATAATGTAACAAGAATTTCCGTGAATCCGCAGACCATGAAGGATGAAACATTGAAACTTATCGGCAGGAGACATACTGTTTCGCAGGTAATTGACGCATTTAATATGGCAAGGGAAGAAGGAATTGATAATATCAACATGGATATTATTCTCGGACTTCCCGGCGAAACTGCGGAAGATGTCAGATATACGATAGAAGAGATTGAGAAGCTTTCTCCTGATAATCTTACTATTCATTCGCTTGCAATTAAGAGAGCGAGCAGGCTCGCTGAATGGATTAAGGACAAGGACATCAGCATACTTAACAATACTGATGAAATGATGGAAATTGCATCAGGCGGTGCAAGAAGAATGGGAATGAAACCGTATTATCTCTACAGACAGAAGAATATGTCCGGGAATTTTGAGAATACAGGCTACGCTCTTCCCGGTAAAAACGGTATATATAATATTCTCATTATGGAGGAAGTTCAGTCAATCGTTGCGTGCGGTGCCGGGACGGTAACAAAAAGAGTGTATTCGGATGGCAGAATTGAACGCTGTGATAATGTGAAGGATGTCGGACTTTACATCAATCAGATAGAAGAAATGATTGAAAGAAAAAGAAAGCTGTTTCTTTAATATTATTTCATTTGAATGAGTTCAAGGATGTTCCTAAGTTTTTAAGAGCGTGAGCGGATATACTCAAAGTAAGCCATATCACATTTATCAAAGGTTCCGTCTTCGGTAAATTTGTCAAAGTATTCCTGCCAGATGGAGGAGAGAATTTCCTGATAAGGAAGCCAGTCCTTTGTCATTTTCTCTTCGTCATATTCCTGAAGGCAGTGGAAATCCGCTGAACTTATAAGCGATTTGCCGCCAAACGGTCTGTCTTTGATCGGAAGACTGCAGCCGTTGTCTGTAAGAAGCAGGCACTCGCCTATAGCATCAATTCCGATAAAGGTATAGCACTTATGTCTTACGCGCAGATAGTAAATCACTCCTGAGTCGTAAGATTGAAAATAATCGATTGCAAGATAGGAATCTTCTCTTGTAAGAAGATTCAGAATATCATCACGGTTTATTTCGGTTTTATTAAGAAGGCGAAATAGGTCTGTAGGAGCAAGAGCACATCCGTGCTCTTTGCAGCATCTTCCTTTACATATACTGCACTCCTTACCCGGGTAATACTTTCTGTCTATGTCCATTTTTTCCCTCCTGCTGTTTTGCTTGGAATTCAGGCTATATTTTATTACAAATGAAGCATTTTGGCTATGTATGGAATAGTTTCGAATGTAAAGTCATAATCTCGGTGAAAAATCGCGCGTTTCATAATTCATATGGAAAAAAGAACAACTTCGTGATAGAATCAGAAAAGATTTATTGTAAGTAATGTGAGGATAAGAGATGGCACTTAACAAGAAGCCGGTTACCGGTATGAAGGACATTCTTCCTTCGGAAATGGAAATCAGGGATTACTGTATCAGAATAATTAAGGAAACATACAAAAGATTCGGATTCCATTCAATTGAAACTCCGTGCGTTGAGAGTATGGAGAATCTTTCAAGTAAGCAGGGCGGAGAAAATGAGAAGCTTATTTTCAAGGTACTTAAGCGTGGCGAGAAGCTTTCTATAGCAGATGCCAAATGTGAGAACGATCTTGTTGACGGAGGTCTTCGTTATGACCTTACCGTTCCGCTTGTAAGATATTATTCATGTCATGCAAATGAACTTCCTTCACCTTTCAAGGCACTTCAGATGGGAAATGTTTGGCGCGCTGACAGACCCCAGAAGGGAAGATATCGTCAGTTTATGCAGTGTGACATCGATATTCTCGGAGAAAGCAGCAATCTTGCGGAAATTGAGCTGATTCTTGCTACGACTACCACACTCGGAAATCTTGGATTTAAAGGTTTCCAGATAAGAATAAATGACAGGCGCATTCTTAAGGCAATGGCTGCATATTCAGGTTTTTCCGAGGAAAAGTACGATGAAGTATTCATTATCCTTGATAAAATGGATAAAATCGGAACAGACGGTGTAAAGAGCGAGCTTATTGAAAACGGCTTTGGAGAAGAGGCAGCAGAGAAATATATGAAATTGTATGAAGGACTTGAGGAGAGCAGTGACGGTCTTTCATATATTAAGGAAACCGTAGGCGATTATCTCGATGATGAGGTAAAAAACAACCTTGCGGAGATTATGGCCGGTGTTGCCGCTACGAAGAGCGCTGATTTTGAACTTGTATTTGATCCTACGCTTGTCAGAGGAATGTCATATTATACAGGAACAATTTTTGAAATCGCGATGCCCGAACTTGGTATTTCATGCGGAGGCGGCGGACGCTATGATAAGATGGTCGGTCGATTCACAGGTCAGGATGTTCCGGCATGCGGCTTTTCAATAGGTTTTGAGAGAATAATTCTCATTCTTATGGAGAAAGGATTTACAGTTCCTTCTCCTAAGAAAATAGCATTTCTTCTTGAAAAAGGACTTTCCACACAAAGACTTTGTGATGCAATTGCGAAAGCTGCAAAGGAAAGAGAAAAGGGCAATCAGGTGCTTGTAGTCAGAATGAATAAGAATAAGAAGTTCCAGAAGGATCAGCTTATGCAGGACGGCTACGAGGAATTTGAATATTTTTATAAGGAAGAATTAAAGTTCTGATAAGCAGAACTTATTATGAAAGAAGGAATAGAAATGGCAGAATCAATTCAGGGACTTAAGAGAACCTGCAGATGTGCAGAACTCTCTTTAGGTGACGCAGGAAAAGAAGTCACCGTAATGGGATGGGTTGCAAAACAGAGAAATAAAGGCGGAATAGTATTTGTGGATCTTCGTGACCGTTCCGGAATTCTTCAGATAATATTTGAAGAGAATGACTGCGGAAGCGAGAATTTTGAAAAAGCGTGCAGACTCAGAAGCGAGTTTGTAGTTGCGGTAACCGGTAAAGTTGAGAAACGTTCAGGTGCTGTAAATGAGAATCTTGCAACCGGTGAGATTGAAGTAAGAGCAAAGGCTGTAAGAATACTTTCCGAGTCCGAGACACCTCCGTTCCCGGTTGAAAATGATTGTAAGACAAAAGAGGATATCAGACTTAAGTACAGATATCTTGATCTTAGAAGACCCGAACTTCAGGAAAAACTTATTTTAAGAAGCAAAATTGCATCTGCAATGCGTTTCTTTATGGCAAAAGAGGGCTTTATCGAGGTTGAGACTCCTATCCTTTGCAAATCAACTCCGGAAGGAGCAAGAGATTATCTTGTACCAAGCCGTATTCATCAGGGAAGTTTCTATGCACTTCCACAGTCCCCTCAGCTCTTTAAGCAGCTTCTTATGTGCTCAGGATTTGACAGATATTTCCAGATTGCAAAGTGTTTCAGAGACGAAGACCTTCGTGCTGACAGACAGCCTGAATTTACACAGGCCGATATGGAACTTTCTTTTGTTGATGTAGAGGATGTTCTTGAAGTTAATGAGCGTCTTATCCAGTATGTATGTAAGGAAGCAATCGGTCTTGAGGTAAAGCTTCCTCTGCCGAGAATTAAATGGATTGATGCCATGAACAGATATGGCTCTGATAAGCCTGATACCCGTTTTGGTATGGAACTTACCAATGTATCGGATGTTGTGAAGGATTGCGGATTTTCTGTATTCTCAGGTGCTGTAGCACCCGGAAGTTCTGTAAGGGGTATTAATGTAAAGGGACAGGCAGTAATGCCAAGAAAGAAAATAGATGCACTTACCGATATGGCAAAGGGCAGCGGGGCAAAAGGCCTTGCATATCTTGCTATCGGCGAGGATGGTACATATAAGTCAAGCTTTGCCAAGTTTATGACAGAAGCTGAGCTTGATAATCTTGTAAAAGCTATGGACGGTGAAAAGGGAGACCTTCTTCTCTTTGCAGCCGATAAGGACAAGATTGTATGGAATGTCCTTGGTCAGCTTCGTCTTTTCCTTGGTCATGAGCTTGGACTTATTGATGAGAATCAGTTTAATTTCCTTTGGGTTGTTGAGTTCCCTCTTCTTGAGTGGAGTGATGAAGAGAATCGTTTTATGGCTATGCATCATCCGTTTACAATGCCTATGGATGAAGACTGGCAGTATATCGATTCAGATCCGGGAAGAGTGCGCGCAAAAGCATACGATATCGTACTTAACGGCGTAGAGCTTGGCGGTGGTTCTGTGAGAATTCATCAGAATGATATTCAGGAGAAGATGTTTGAGGTTCTTGGATTTACCAAAGAGAAAGCCTGGGACCAGTTCGGCTTCCTTCTTTCAGCCTTTAAGTATGGCGTACCCCCTCATGCAGGATTAGCTTACGGTCTTGACCGTTTTGTTATGCTTCTTGTTAAAGCAGACAATATCAGAGAAGTTATTGCGTTCCCCAAGGTTAAGGATGCTTCGGATATGATGACACTTGCACCGGGAACTGTTGATGATGCCCAGTTAAAAGAACTTGGTATCGGTATTGATAAACAGGAACAGTAACGGGAAACAGAGTATAAGCTGCCATTAAAATAATTGGCAGCTTATACTTATTATTAAGCCGGAGCGATAGAATATGAAAAGTTTTAAATCGGTAGCGCGTGAATCATTTAAGTTAATGAATAAGGACAAGAAGACGGTCTTTTTCTTCACGTTAATATATACGGGACTGGCCGGCTTTATTATTGTCCCGCTTGCAGTATTTCTTTTTTCCAAGAGTCTTTTTGTAAATAATCTGTATTATCTTGGCGGTGATACAATAGTTTCATATTTACTGTCGCCTATGACATGGATTTTTCTCGTTGCTCTTTTTCTTGTATTTACGTACCTTCAGCTTATTCAGATTGGCGGCTATTCGCATGTCTACAGCTCGCTTTATCAGGATAAAAAGTTGAAATTCACGGAAATAGTTGCCGGCGGCGTTCTCCCGTTTAAGAAGCTTGCAAAACCGAAAAACTGGCTGATTATTCCGTTTGCAATTCTGTTGTTTCCGTTTACGGGATTTATGTCGGCCACAAGTGTAGGCTTTTCGATAAGTGTGCCGGGCTTTATCATGGATGTAATTAAGAAAAACACGCTGTTTCTCGTGCTTTTCGTTGTTTTCTACCTTGTTCTTATGTGCGTTGCGCTGCGCTACATTTTCTCCTTCTGGGTGTTCTCTTTTGACAGCGAGGTATCATTTGGCGAAGCCTGCAGAGACAGTAAGTCACTTATGAAAGGCCGACTTCTTAAGACATTTGTATATTTGATACTCTGGTATCTGATTTATTTAGCCATAGCCATTACAATAACACTTGCTATTTTCTTCGGTTCATATGCCGTCTCTGCGCTTTTGGGCGGCGAAGCGTCAAAGGTAAGTTCAATCTGCGTTGGCGTATGTGTATATCTTTTCTCACTTGGCATACCGATGTGGACGTATTCTTTTATCTCGGTTCTCTTCTTCAACTTATCCGAGGAAGAGAAAAAAGAACGTATCCACAGGGAATACAGATTCGGCAAAACCTCCGGCATTGTATTTGTTGTTATTCTTGTGCTTCTTGTTGTCTTTTCTGCGTATGAGTATTCTTTTTTCCCTGAAATATCGGTTGTATCAGGGAAAAGACCTGAGATTATGGCGCACAGAGGTGACTCTGTGAGAGCTCCGGAGAATTCCCTTCCTGCTTTTGACCTTGCAACCAAAGAGGAAGACGTAACGTGGATTGAGCTTGATATTCACCAGACTAAAGACGGCAAAATCATCGTAAGCCATGATGACAATTTGAAACGAATTTGCGGACAAAGCATTTATGTTTACGACAAAACGTATGAAGAATTGCAGGAGTTGGAGGTTGGCTCATGGTTCTCCGAGGAGTTCAGAGGACTTAAGCTTGCTACGCTTGACGAAGCATTTGACCTTCTTAAAGGGAAGGTTAAGATACAGGTCGAGATAAAACCCACGAAGGCAGATGACCATATAGAAGAAGCTGTAATAGACATAATCAGGAGCCACGATATGGTAGACGATGTGGTGGTTCTCTCGATAAGTGATGCACCGCTTCGAAGAATCAAGGAAATTGCACCTGACATTACAACGATGTACTGCATGCCGCTTGCACTCGGATTTGTTGAGAATATTCCTTTCGCAGATCTTTTGTCGATAGAAGAGAGCAATATTTCCGCAAGTCTTGTTGCCTCAGCGCATGAAATCGGCAAGCAGTGTTTTGTGTGGACTATAAATGACCCCGAGAATGTACAGCACCTTGTAGATATCGGAGTCGACGGAATTCTGACAGACGATCCGATAATGATGAAAGAAGCACTGGATGACTGTGATTATGACATGGGAGCACTCCGCACGCTTCGATTCCTTATCGGCTTTTAATAAGTTTTTATTGGAGGAAATGCATGAGTAACGATGCCGGTTATTATGTTGTCAGAAAAAGAGCTGTTCCGGAAGTACTTCTTAAGGTCGTTGAGGCCAAGAAGCTTATTGATTCGGGAAAGGTTATGTCTGTTCAGGAAGCTGTGGAAGCGCTCGGAATAAGCAGGAGCTCTTTTTACAAATATAAGGATGATATTTTCCCTTTTCATGACAGTGCCGAAGGAACCACAATTACCCTTACGTTTCAAATGGACGATGAACCCGGCCTTTTATCTGATGTTCTCAAGATTGTTGCGGATTTCGGCGCCAACATTCTGACTATTCATCAGTCAATTCCGATAAGCGGCGTTGCGTCGCTTTCGCTGTCTGTCCAGATATTGGAGACAACCGGAGATGTATCCGAGATGGTCGAAGAAATTGAGGGCAGAAAAGGCGTCAGATTTGTTAAAATACTAGGACGAGAAAGGTAGAATTATTATGAAAAAAATATGTTCAGTACTGATATCAATGCTTCTTATTATCTCTCTTGTGGGATGTTCGAAGCCGCTTTTTGCCGAAAATCCCAATCAGAGTATTACAGATACCCCTGAGAAAAATGAAGACCCCGCATTATCCTTCAAAATCTGTGATTCCGATAATTCACCGATTCCCGGAGTAAAGTTCACTGTTTGCAATGATGATACCTGTGAAATTGTAACTACAGACGAAAACGGTCAGGCTTTTTATTACGGCGAGGGCAGCTCTTTTGAAGTAAAAGTATACAGTGCCCCTGACGGTTATCTTTATGATACCGGTGTTTATCAGGCACAAAGAGGAGAAAAGTTTGAAGCCATTCTCTACAAAGAAAAAGAGAATAGTACAGATATTTCAGACAACACAGATTCCGGCGATGATGTAATTGACGGCGGTCATGATATCGGCGTAAATCCGGAACCTGCAGATGAACCCGAACCAAATGATTCCGAATTATCCGAAGCTCTTTTACAGGCGGACAGAAATCCTGTATACACCATGTATTTCAATACAACAGACTGGGAAGGAAACTCGTATACCAGTGACATATTTGAAGATTACAAGCTTACCATAATAAACGGTTGGGAGCCCTGGTGCGGCCCCTGCTGCAGTGAAATGCCCGATCTTGAAAGAATTTACGAAGATTACAAAGACCTTGGTGTCAACGTTATCGGCGTAAACTATGACGATGGCGGTATGGAAGACGTATTACGGAGCAGCGGAACAACCTATCCCATCCTTTTTGAAAACAGCGATTTTGACGAAATGTTCAATCTCGGCTATGTTCCTTCCACTATTCTTGTAGACAGTGGTGGTTTCTGGCTTCCTTTATATGACATTTCAGCCAGCGCATACGGCTATGGAAACGATGACTACTGTGAACGAGTTTGTATCGGTGCCCACAGCTATTCCGAATGGGCCGATATTCTCGACTACTACCTCGGCCGGTAAATGCGTTTCGCTTGAGGGAGTATAGTTTTTCTCCGATAAAAAGGTGCAAATATTGCACCTTTTTTTATTCGGAGAAAAACATGCAGGGGGTATTGGATGCGAAACGGTCTGCTACAGGAATATTTGCACCTTTTTTTATTCGGAGAAAAACATGCAGGGGTATGGGATGCGAAATGACCGGAAGTGTGGAGAACGGTGTTTTTACAAGAAAAAATACACAAAAACGGTTGCAAGAATTTGTATAGTATGATAGAGTGTACATTGTGAAAAGACAAGTGTCCGCGAGAGGTAGACAAATATGAGAAAGTCCACGGGGCACGGACAAAAGTAGTTAAAGGAGTAAAAGTTATGATTAATGTTGCAGTACTTGGATACGGAAATATCGGAGAAGGGGTTTGTCAGGTAATTGAGACAAATCACGACCTTATTGCAAAGAGAATAGGTGATGATATCCGTGTTAAATATGTTCTTGATCTCCGCGAATTTCCGGGCGATAAGAGAGAGAACATTCTTACACATGATGTTAACGATATTGTTAACGATCCTGAGGTTGATATTGTGTGTGAGACAATGGGAGGAACAGGTGCTGCGTATAAATTTTCCAAGATGGCTATTCTTGCAGGCAAGAATGTATGTACTTCAAATAAGGCATGCGTTGCAGCTTTCGGTCCGGAACTTATTAAACTTGCCAAAGAGAATAATGTAAATTACATGTTTGAGGCAACTGTGGGCGGCGGTATTCCGATTATCAGACCCATGAACAGCGCACTTTTATCTGAGAAACTTACCAAGATTACCGGTATTGTTAACGGAACTACCAATTATATGCTTACAAAGATGGCAGGCGAAGGAGCAAGTTACGCAGAGGTTCTTAAAGAGGCTCAGGATAAGGGATATGCTGAGAAAGATCCTACTGCGGATGTTGAAGGTCATGATTCCGGAAGAAAGATTGCTATTCTGTCTTCACTTATGACAGGAATGAATGTTGTATTTGAAGATTTGTACTGCGAAGGAATTTCCGGTGTTACTGCTGAAGATTTCCTGTATGCAAAGAAACTTGGAAGAAGCATTAAGCTTCTTGCACAGGCAAGTGATGAAGACGGAAAGGTGCTTGCCATGGTAGCGCCGTTTATGATTACTTCGGAGAATCCTCTTTTTGCTGTAAATGATGTATTTAATGCAATTCTTGTTCACGGCAATTGCCTTGATGATGCGATGTTCTATGGAAGAGGAGCAGGAAAGCTTCCTACTGCAAGTGCAGTTGTTTCTGATGTTATTGAGTGTGCAAAGAACAGAAATAATAACCTTCCTGTTATCTGGGAAGATAAGAAGGCACCTCTTGCTGATGTAAATGATGTCTGCAGAAAATTCTTCGTAAGAATAGATGCAGACAAGAAGGATAAAGTAAACGAACTTTTCGGTAAGGTTGATATGATTACTGTTCCCGAGCTTCCTTCGGAATTTGCTTTTGTTACCGATAAGATTTGCGAGAAAGATTTTAACGAAAAAGCAGAGAAGCTTGGAATTATTACAAGAATTCGTATAGAGGACTGATTATGAAATACGTTGTTGTTCTGGGAGACGGTATGGCAGATGAGCCTATTGAGGCTCTCGGAGGCAAAACTCCGCTGGAATATGCCGAAACTCCGAATATGGATGAAATAGCTAAAACCGCAGAGGTTGGTCTTGTATCGACAATCCCGGAGGGGATGAATCCCGGGTCCGATACAGCTAATCTGTCTGTTCTCGGATATGACCCGAAGATTTATTATTCCGGACGTTCGCCGCTCGAAGCACTTTCAATCGGTGTTCCGATGAAAGATACTGATGTTGCAATCAGATGCAATATTGTAACGATCAGCGACGAAGACGGAATTCCTTTTGAAGAGCGAACCATTATCGATCACAGCGCTTCTGAGATTTCAACAGAGGACGCAGCTGTTTTGCTTAAAGCAGCATGTGAAGTAGTGGAAAATGAGACTTACAGATTTTATGTCGGTACAAGTTACAGACATTGTCTTATATGGGATAAAGGAAGTGTTGTTCCGCTTACACCGCCTCACGATGTGCTCACACGCGTAATCGGCGAGTATCTTCCGGAGGATGAGGTTCTTCGGAATATTATGAAGAAGAGCTTCGAAGTTCTCAAAGATCATCCCATTAATATTGAGAGAAAAAAGAACGGACTTAACCCGGCAAACTGTTTCTGGTTCTGGGGCGCAGGCACGAAACCAAGCCTCAAACCATTTACCGACATCAGAGGAAAGAAAGGCGTAATGATAAGTGCAGTCGATCTTCTTAAAGGCCTCGGCGTCGGAACGGGAATGACCAATATTGAAGTTAAGGGCGCAAACGGCGGCCTTGAGACCAATTATGAAGGAAAGGCCGAAGCTGCAGTTAAAGCGCTTGTGGAAGATGATTATGATTTTGCGTATATTCATCTTGAAGCTCCGGATGAAATGGGTCATCAGGGAAGCTGCGAACGTAAGGTAAAGGCTATTGAGAATCTTGATAAGAGAATAATCGGTTTGGTTAGGGATGGACTTGATAAGGCAGGACTTGAGTACAGAATGCTTATTCTTCCGGATCACCCGACTCCTGTAAGGGTCAGAACTCATACCGCAAACCCTGTTCCGTATATGCTCTTTGACAGTACTAAGAACATGAACACGGCGCCTTATTATAATGAGAAGGAAGCCGGAAAGACAGGAATTTTCGTACCACACGGTTATATGATGATGGATAAGCTTTTTGAAGGTTAGGATGGAGAGAGAAATGATTAAAGTAGTTAAATTCGGTGGAAGTTCACTTGCAAGTGCGGCTCAGTTTGAAAAGGTCGGCGAGATTATCAGAAGCGATGAGGGCAGAAAATATGTTGTTCCCTCAGCGCCCGGAAAGAGATTTTCTGAGGATACAAAGGTTACCGATATGCTCTATGCCTGCTATAACGCAGCAGAAGAGGGCAAGGTATATTCAGATATCATGGCAAGAATCAAGGAAAGATATAATGAGATAATAAACGGTCTTGGTCTTTCACTTTCACTCGATGAGGAATTCGATAAAATAAGCAAGAATTTTGCAGCCAAAGCCGGAAAAGACTATGCTGCAAGCCGTGGTGAGTATCTTAACGGTATTATCATGGCAAACTACCTTGGATATGAGTTCATTGATTCTGCTGAGGTTATTCTTTTTAATGAAGACGGAACATTTAATTCTGAAGAAACAGACAAAGTGCTTTCCGCAAAACTTGCAGGTATTGAGAGAGCTGTTATTCCGGGATTCTACGGAGCTTTTGCAGACGGAAGAATTAAGACCTTCTCAAGGGGCGGCTCCGATGTAACAGGTTCAATCGTTGCGAGAGCTTCAAAGGCTGATGTATATGAGAACTGGACTGATGTATCGGGATTTCTTATCGCAGATCCCAGGGTAATTAAGAACCCTGAAGGAATTGATACAATTACCTACAGAGAGCTTAGAGAGCTTTCCTACATGGGAGCAACCGTTCTTCATGAGGATGCTATTTTCCCTGTAAGAAAAGCCGGAATCCCTGTGAATATCAAGAATACAAACAGACCTGACGACGAAGGAACATGGATTGTAGAGAGTACCTGCCAGAAGCCCAAATATGTTATTACAGGTATTGCAGGTAAGAAGGGATTTTGCTCAATCAACATTGAAAAAGATATGATGAATGCTGAAATAGGATTCGGAAGAAAGGTTCTTGAAGTATTTGAAGATAACGGTATTTCCTTCGAGCATATGCCTTCCGGAATTGATACACTTACCGTATTCGTTCATCAGTCTGAATTTATGGCAAAAGAGCAGAAGGTTCTTGCAGGAATTCATAAGCTTACACAGCCGGATACAATAGAAATGGAATCCGATCTTGCACTTATTGCTGTTGTAGGACGCGGAATGAAAGCCACAAGAGGTACAGCAGGACGTATTTTCTCGGCTCTTGCACATGCCAATGTTAACGTTAAGATGATTGACCAGGGTTCTTCCGAGCTTAATATCATCATCGGTGTTGCGAACGAAGATTTTGAAACTGCAATCAAGGCTATTTACAATATTTTTGTTGTGGCACAGCTTTAAGATTCATAGTAGAATTAAGAGTGCAGTTTCTGCACTCTTTTTTTATTTCATTTATTTGAGGTTGTCATGAGTAACAAGTCACAAAGCAGCATAGTAAAACAGGCGGGGGTTCTTGTAATTGCCGGGATTTTCGTTAAAATAATCGGAATTCTCTACAGAAGTCCGTTGACCTCACTTATCGGGGATGAAGGAAACGGTTATTACAGCAGTGCCTATAACATCTATCTTATAATTCTGATGCTGTCTTCCTATAATATTCCTGCAGCAATTTCAAAGCTTTTATCGGAGAAGCTTGCAAAACAGGAATACAGAAATGCACAGAAAGTTTTCTACGCTTCGCTGATTTATGTAATGGTTATGGGCGTAATTGCCTCGCTCATTCTGTATTTCGGAGCTGAGCTTTTCGTAGGAGATAATGCTTCCGGTGTTCTTAAGGTTTTCGCGCCTACGATTATTCTTTTCGGACCGCTTGGCGCGCTCAGAGGTTATTTTCAGGCAAGACATACAATGACACCGACGTCAGTTTCGCAGATCTTCGAACAGATTGCAAATGCCGGTGTTTCTATATTGGCAGCATTCTTTTTTACGGAAAGCGTTGCCGGATTTACGGCTGCTGACAGGAAAAGTGCCTATGCGGGTCAAAGCATTCTTATGACAGCATCGTCATATATGCTTGGCGAGAGCAGCGCAAGAGGAACAGATACGCTTCGGGCCATAAAGGGCGCAACAGGTTCGGCGCTCGGAACAGGCTGCGGAGTTCTTGCCGCACTTATTGTTATGCTGATTGTCTATTTGCGAAGAAGGAAGACCTTTGCAGCGGAAAGAGCAGGAGAAACAAAAGCGACCATTGATTCTTACGGAGAAATTTTTAAGAGAATCATACTTATGGTTACACCGATGCTCCTGAGTAACCTGATTTACAATATCTGTAATACATTAAACCAGAGTATCTATTTCGGAATAGAAAGAGGCGTCTTTCATATGGCAGAGGCCGATTCCTCAGCAATGTACGGAGTTTACTCAGGTAAGGCATCGCTTATTGTTAATGTGCCGATAGCCATAGCGGCTGCAATGTCGTCTGTAATGATTCCGACTGTAAGTGCTGCGCATGCAACAGGAAAGACGGAGGAGATAAAAGAGAAAACGGCGCTGTCGATAAGAGTCACAATGCTTGTTGCAATTCCGTCTGCGGCCGGCCTTTTTGCTCTCGCAAGGCCTGTTACACAGATTCTGTTTCCGCAAAAAGAGTCGCTGGATCTTGCTGCAAGTCTTCTGAGAGTACTTGCAATTACTGTAGTCTTTTTCAGTATTTCAACGATTACAAACGGAGTTCTTCAGGGAATAGGAAAGGTTAACAAACCGGTTATTAATGCTACGATATCGCTTGTCCTTCAGTCTGCTGTTCTTACAGGACTTCTTCTTTTCTCGGGAGCGGGGCTTTATGCGCTTGCAGTAGCCTCAATCATATATTCCGCCGCGATGGTCCTTCTTAATTCGAGAAATGTAAGCCGGGAACTCGGGTATACGCAGGAGATGAAGAAAACCTTTATTCTGCCTACTGTTTCATCGCTTATTATGGGCGTTTTTGCATATTTCACATATAAGCTTATGTACATGCTTGTTCCGTCGAATACAATATGCCTTGTTATTTCGATTGTTCTGTCTGTTTTTGTATACTTCATTGTCCTCATTAAGATTGGCGGAGCCACCAAAAAAGACCTTCTGGCTATGCCAAAAGGTCATGTGCTGGTGAAGCTTCTTACTAAAATTAAACTACTGTAATGTCAGAAACCAAGCTGAGACTCACTTGTCTCGGCTTTTTCTTCTTCCTCATTGTCGGGGAGAATAAGAGTTACTTTTTCTATGTGGTTACGCCATACTTTGGTGGCTTCAAGGCTTGATCCGTCTTCGAGTTTTACCTTATCGTGAACTTTGGGAAGTCGCCCTAAGGTGTATATCAAAAGACCGCCGATTGAATCAAATTCCTCACAGGAAAGAGAAATCGTTAATGCTTCGTTAATATCATCGAGCTTCATGCTTCCTTCGATGAGATATTCTTTGTCGCCTTTTTTAATTATAAGCTCTGCTTCATCCTCGTCATATTCATCCCTGATTTCACCGACAATTTCCTCGAGAAGATCTTCAAAGGTTATCATTCCGGCAGTTGCGCCGTATTCGTCGAGAACCATGCAGACTGTCGCACCTTTTGTTCTCATTTCCGGCATAAGGTCGGAGGTGTGTTTAAGCTCGTATGTATAATACACATCACGAACGAAATCCGTTACCCTGAAAGACGTTGGAGAAGTAAGAAGCAGAAAATCCTTTACATTGATTATTCCGATAATATGATCCTGGTCATCACCTTCATATACGGGGATTCTTGTAAACATCGAATCGCGGAAAAGATGAAGCACCTGACGGTAGGTAGCGTTGGTACTGACCATCGTCATATTGATTCTGGGAATCATAATATCTTTGGCTGTTGAATCGGAAAAGTCGAACACGTTATTTATCATTTTCTTCTCATCTGTTTCAATAGCACCGTCTTCGTGCCCTACATCAAGCAGCGTACGGATATCGCTTTCTGTAAGGGCTTTCTTTTTTTCCTTATCTATGCCCATAAGCTTTAAGAATACGGAAGCTATGGCGTCAATAACAATAATTACAGGCGTGAGCACTATCATGAGAAAACGAATAACCGGGGCGCAGCGAAGTGCCTTTCTCTCGGCATCTGCCATGGCGCCGGTTTTCGGAAGGATTTCTCCGAATATCAGAATGAGAAGCGTTAGTACACCGGTACAGATTCCGACATAGGCATTTCCGAAGATTTCTATTGCAACAGTAGTTGAAAGTGCGGAGGCTGTCAGGTTTACGACATTATTGCCGATGAGGATTGCACTCAGCATTTTCGAGGGATTAGAGAGGACTTTTGAGAGCGTTATTGCTTTTTTGTTGCCTTCCTCTTTAAGAGTTCTGATTCTTACCCTGCTTACTGTGGAAAGCGCTGTCTCCGAAGAAGAGAAGAAGGCTGACAGAATAAGCAGCACAAGAAGAACGATCAGTTTAATTATTGTAGAAGTTTCCATTTATTTCTCTTTCTTAAATTCATAGTATACATGCTATGTTATATGAAAAGAGAATATCTTTCAAGATGTACGGAAGGAATAACTATTCCCTTGTCAAAATACGTGTCCTTGTGCTATAATTACTCGGTTCGTGGGCATTTTTGCTTGCGAAGATTTATATTATTTGAGGAGATATGTCAGAAATGAAGAAGAGTAATGGAATCATTGTGCTGATACTGATACTTCTTATCAGCGCAGGGCTCGGCTACATCGCGTTCTTCGGAACCAATTCGGAAGGATCCGGTTCTGCGAAGAACATTAAGCAGGGACTTGATCTTGCCGGCGGTGTCAGCATAACTTATCAGGTAGTCGGAGAGGAAAATCCTTCCGAAGAAGAAATGAGCGATACAGTTTATAAGCTTCAGCAGAGAGTTCAGAGCTATCAGAACTCAACAGAAGCAGCCGTATATCAGGAAGGCAAAGACCGTATCAGCATTGAAATTCCCGGTATGTATGATGCACAGGGTATTCTTGAGGAACTTGGTCGTCCCGGTTCACTTTATTTCATTATCCAGTGCGATGATGAAGGAAATGAGAACTACAGCTATGTACCGATTGAGCTTCCTGACGGAACATTTGCTTATACACATATTCTTAACAAGGATATTGCTACTCTTGAAGCAGAGGGCGGCATTGTTCTCTACGGAACTGATGTTAAAGAGGCTCGTGCAGGATATATCACAAGTCAGGTTACCGGCGGTAAGGAAATCGTTGTTGACCTTTCACTTACGGATGAGGGAACTCTTAAGTTTGCAGAGGCTACACAGAAGGCGTTTATGAACGGCTGGTCAATCGGTATTTATTATGACGGACAGTTCATCAGCGTTCCGAACGTAAATGCAGTAATTAATAACGGAATGGCTCAGATTTCCGGAAACTTCACCTTTGAGGAAGCTGAGAAGCTTGCTTCCAACATCCGTATCGGTGGTCTTTCACTTGAGCTTGAAGAACTTTCTTCAAATGTTGTGGGAGCACAGCTTGGTTCTGAAGCAATTGAGACAAGCGTAAAAGCAGGTATTATCGGTCTTTGCGTAATTATCCTTCTTATGCTTGTGATTTACAGAATCCCAGGCGTAGCTGCTTCTGTTTCACTTGTAATTTATACAATACTTACTCTTCTTTTACTTAATTTCTTAAATATAACACTTACACTTCCCGGTATTGAAGGTATTATCCTTTCAATAGGTATGGCGGTAGATGCAAACGTTATTATCTTTGAACGAATAAAGGAAGAGATAGCAACCGGCAAGACTGTAAAGAGTGCAATGGATATAGGATTTAAAAAGGCTCTTTCAGCAATCGTTGACGGTAACGTAACAACTCTTATTGCGGCTGTTGTTCTTATGATTAAGGGTTCAGGTACTGTAAAGGGATTTGCCCAGACACTTGCTCTCGGTATTGTTCTTTCAATGTTTACCGCACTTGTTATCTGCAAGCTTATTCTTAAATGCTTATATGCAATCGGACTTAAGAGCGAGAAATTATACGGAACCAAGAAGGACAGAAAGAGCATTAACTTTATTTCAAAGAAGGCTATTTTATTTGCTATTTCCGCAGTAGCTATTCTTGCAGGTTTCGTATTCTTCGGAATTAACTCTTCCACAAAGGGAAGCGGTCTTAATTACAACCTTGAGTTCTCGGGCGGTACAAGCTTCAACGTAACCTTCCCGAAGGAATATTCACTTGAAGAGGTTGATTCTACAATCAAACCTGAAATTGAAGCAATTATCGGAGACGGTAATATTCAGGCATCAAAGGTTAATGATTCAACTGCTGTTACATTTAAGACAATGACGCTTGAGAATGAAGTAAGAAATCAGGTTTTCTCAATGTTTGAGACTAAGTTCGGTGTAACTGAGAAAGTTGAATATCAGAACATCAGCGCAACAATTTCAAAGGAAATGAGAAGCGATGCAATCGTTGCCGTAATTATTGCTGCAGTTCTTATGCTTCTTTACATCTGGTTCAGATTTAAGGATATCCGTTTCGGTGCAAGCTCGGTACTTGCTCTCATGCATGACGTTCTTGTAGTATTCGGTTTCTATGTAATATCAAGAATTTCCGTAGGAAGTACATTTATTGCATGTATGCTTACGATTATCGGTTATTCAATTAATGCCACAATCGTTATCTTTGACCGAATCAGAGAGAATATCCAGATATACGGCAAGAAAGCAGACCTTGCTGAGGTTGTTAATAAGTCTGTAACACAGACAATGACACGAAGCATTTATACTTCACTTACAACCTTTATTACTGTTCTTGCTCTTTATATCTTTGGTGTAACATCTATTAAAGAGTTTGCACTTCCTCTGATTGTAGGTATTGTGTGCGGTGCTTATTCTTCAGTATGTATTGCCGGTTCACTCTGGTATGTAATGCATTCGAAGAAAGAAAAGAAAGCAAACTGATAAGTTTTAGGTTGAGCCCCCTCTGACCGGGGGGCTCTTTTTTATAAGTGACAAAGGTGGTGTCAAATTGGAAGAAAGCTGGATTCTTCATACAAAAAAAGCAGACTTCTTCGGGATAGGCGAAAAGCTTGGAATAGATCCTGTTCTTGTACGAATTATGAGAAACAGAGATATTCTTACTGAAGAGGAAATGGAGCGGTTTATAAATGCGAAGGATTTTTTTCTCTCTTCTTATTCTCTTTTGCCCGATATGGATAAGGCACTTGAGATAATAGCCCCATATAGAAATTCAGGCAGGAAAATCAGAATAATCGGAGACTATGATATTGACGGCGTATGCGCATCGTTTATTCTCTGTAAAGGGCTTTCTTATCTTGGCTTTACCCCGGACAATGTCATTCCGCACAGGATAACTGACGGGTATGGTCTGAATGAGAGGCTTATCGACGAAGCAGCTAATGACGGAATTGAGCTTATCGTTACCTGCGACAACGGAATTTCAGCAGTAAGTCAGATTGAACATTCAAACAGCCTTGGAATTCCCGTTATTGTGACTGACCACCATGAGGTCCCTTTTGAAGAAACGCCTTCGGGAAAAAAGTATATCATTCCGGATGCGGCCGCTGTTATCGATCCCAAAAGAGAAGGCAGCCTTTATCCTTTCTGTGAAATCTGCGGCGCTGTTGTTGCATTCCAGTTTGTGAGAGCGCTTTTTGCTTATTTCGGTGAAAAAGACGACGCGCTCATGGATGAGTTTACGGGAGTAAGTGCCTTTGCAACCATAGGCGATGTAATGGAGCTTAAGGGAGAGAACAGAAGCCTTGTGAAAAGAGGACTTCCGCTTCTTATGAAGGGCGTTAATGTCGGAATAGAGAGGCTCATTAATGCCTGCGGACTAACGGGGAAAGAGCTTTCCGTATATCATGTCGGATTTGTGCTCGGTCCGTGTCTTAATGCGACCGGCAGACTTGATACGGCGCAAAGAGCGCTTGCACTGTTAAAAGAGGAAGAACCCGGGAAAGCAGGGGAAATTGCTCTTGAACTTCAGAAGATAAACGAAGAAAGAAAGACGATGACGAGTGACGGTGTCAAAATGGCTGAGGAGCTTCTCCTCGACTGGGATCTTGATAAAAAGCCGGTAATTGCTCTTTTTCTTCCGGAGGTTCATGAGAGTCTTGCCGGAATAATCGCAGGACGGATAAAAGAGAAAACAAATCATCCGACCTTTATTCTGACAAGGTGTGAGGAAGGCCTTAAGGGCTCGGGGCGCTCAATTGAAAGCTACGACATGTATGAGAATATGTGCCGGATAAAAGAAGTATTTGTAAAATTCGGCGGTCATAAGATGGCGGCCGGTCTTTCGATTCGTGAAGAAGACTTTGACAGCTTTGTAAATAAACTGAATGAGAACTGTACTCTTTCAAAGCCGGATTTTCTCAGGAAAATTTACATTGATCTTGAGATGCCGACAAGTTATGTCACAAAGGATTTTGTGACGCATCTGTCACTTCTTGAACCGTTCGGTACGGGAAATCCAAAGCCTGTTTTTGCAGAAAGGAATATTACCTTTGTCTCGGTAAAGGTTGTCGGAAGCAAGAATAACTGCATTAAAATACTTGGCAGGGATGAAAAGGGAACTGAAAAGGAGTTTGTTCTTTTCTCGCCGCATGAAACATTTGATGAATATGTTTCATCCAGGGTGGGGGAAACAGGGCTTCGCAATATGTATTTGGGAAGAGGAAACGGAGTATTCTCGGTTCTTTTTTATCCGCAGATAAATGAATTTCGAGGGAAAGAGAAGATACAGTTTAATTTAATCGGATATAAGTAATTTATGAAATATGCAAAAGTCATAATTGATATTTCGCACGAGAGTGTGGACAGGGCATTTGAATATATTATTCCGGAGGCTCTTCTTAATGAGGTGAACCCCGGAAGCGCTGTAATGGTTCCGTTTGGGAAAGGAAACAGGCAAAGGCAGGGGTATGTAATCGAAATTGAGGATACTCCTTGTTATGATGCTGATAAACTCAAGGAAATTGCAGGTATATGTGAGAAGGCGGAGACTGTTTCCAAAGAGGCGATAGACCTGGCTTTATGGATGAGCAGAAGATACGGCTCTACACTGATTAATTCGCTTAAGACGACTCTTCCTGTTAAGGAGAAAGTTTCTCCGAAGATTAAAAAAGTTGTTATAAGAAAATGCTCCGAAGAAGAAGGAAAAGAACTTTTAAGGACGTTTCTTTCAAAATCGCATTTTGCGAAAGCGCGTATAATGGAAGCGCTTTTGAGCGATGAAGTAATTCCGTACGAGCTTCTTACAACGAAGCTTCATGTATCACCGGCGGCGGTTAAGAGCCTTGAAAGCGCAGGGTATCTCGAAACCGATTCAAAACAGGTATTTCGAAATAAGAAAAGCAGGGAAGTCTGTGCGGAATCTGTAAGTCTTTCTGATGAACAGAAAAAGATAGCATATGAGATAATTGAAGGATACAGGAAAGGTGAAAATGTAAATTCGCTGATATACGGAATAACAGGCTCCGGTAAAACTGAAGTATATCTTAAAATCGCAGAAGACCTGATTTCAATGGGAAAGCAGGTAATAATGCTTATTCCCGAAATCGCTCTTACCTATCAGACCCTCATGAGATTCTATAACAGGTTTGGTGACAGGGTTTGTGCCATAAACTCCAGAATGAGCAGGGGTGAGAAGTATGATCAGTACGTGCGCGCGAGGGAAGGGCTTATTGATATAGTTATTGGTCCAAGGTCTGCTCTTTTTACGCCTTTTCAAAATCTCGGAGCAATCATTATTGATGAAGAGCACGAAAGAAGCTATAAAAGTGAGGGAACGCCGAGATTTCATGCCAGGGAAGTGGCATTTAAGAAAGCAGAGATGAACGGAGCATTCGTTGTTCTCGGTTCTGCAACGCCTTCTCTTGAAGCCTATAAAATGGCAATGGAAGGAGATATAAGGCTTTATAAACTTACAAGAAGACTTACAGGCGGAAAGCTTCCTTCCGTAAGCATTGTTGACCTTCGAAAGGAACTTCGTGAAGGAAACAGGAGCATTTTCTCAAGAGAACTTGCCCAGAAGCTCGTTGACAGGCTTAACAGGAAAGAGCAGAGCATGCTCTTTATTAACAGAAGAGGAATAGCCGGGTTTGTATCCTGCAGAAGCTGCGGAAAGGTAATGAAGTGTCCGCATTGTGATGTATCTCTTTCGCAGCACAGAGGCGGAAAACTCATATGTCATTACTGCGGCTATGAGACGAAAATGCCGGCTCTTTGTCCTCACTGCGGATCAAAATACATACTTGGATTTAAAGCAGGTACAGAGAGAATTGAGGATGAGCTTTTAAGGCTTTTTCCCGGAATAAAGGTTCTTCGTATGGATGCAGATACAACCAAAACGAAAGACAGTTATGATGAGATTCTTGCTGCCTTTGCCAATCAGGAAGCGGATGTTCTTGTGGGAACGCAGATGATTGTCAAAGGGCATGATTTCAGAAACGTTACACTGGTGGGAATTATTGCCGCCGATATTTCTCTTTTTTCCGGTGATTACAGATCGGCAGAAACAACCTTTGACCTTCTTACGCAGGCAGCGGGAAGGGCCGGAAGAGGTGATAAAGGCGGGGAAGTTGTGATTCAGACGTACGATCCCGAGAATTATGCCATAAAATGGGCTTCCCTGCAGGATTATGACTCTTTTTACGAAGAAGAGAAAATGTACAGGGAGTTTATGATGTATCCGCCGATGGCCCATATGCTGGCGGTTCACGTGCAGGGAAGTGATGTTTCCTGTGCGGAAAAAAGAGCAAACATTATTAAGGCGGAAACTGCAGATTTAACCGGTGAGGATGTATTTGTTATCGGACCTGCACCGCTTGGTATATCCAAAATAAAGGATATCTACAGATTTGTACTCTACTATAAAAGTGTAAGTTATGATAAACTTATAGAGGTTAAAGACAGAATTGAGAAGAGTTTAAAGGACAAAGATGACAATAACGAGGTTTATTTTGACTTTGATCCGATGAATACACAGATGTAAAGGAGACGCAGATGGCAATCAGAAAGATACGCGAAATAGGTGACGATATTCTTATTAAGGTAAGCAAAGAAGTGACTGAGATGACACCGAGAACAAGACTTCTTATCGGTGATATGTTCGATACGATGTACGAAGCAAACGGTGTCGGCCTTGCTGCTCCGCAGGTCGGAATACTTAAGAGAATAGTTGTAATTGATACAACCGGAGAAGATCCGTACGTATTTATTAATCCAAAGATTGTGGAAAGAAGCGGTGAGCAGACAGGATATGAAGGTTGTCTTTCGGTTCCGGGCAAGACAGGAACTGTTACAAGACCGAACTATGTCAAGGTTATCGCATACGATTCAAATATGAAGAGCTTCGAACTTGAGGCTACGGAGCTTCTTGCAAGAGCCATTTGTCACGAGATTGATCACCTTGACGGACATCTTTATACGGAAAAGGTTGAAGGACCGCTTATGAATACGGAAGATGTTTACGGTCCCGATGATGAGGAAGAATAATGAGAATAGTATTTATGGGAACTCCCGATTTTGCAAGGGGAGCTCTTGAAGAGATAATAGGAGAAGGCTATGAGGTAGTGCTTGTCGTTACCCAGCCGGACAGGCCTCAGGGCAGAAGCGGAAAGCTTGTTGCATCGCCTGTAAAGGAATGTGCCGAAAAGCACGGCATTCCTGTTTTCCAACCTGAGAAAATAAGACTTCCGGAAGCTGTAGAAAAGGTCAGAGAGTATGATGCTGACCTTTTTATTGTGGCAGCCTTCGGACAGATTCTGACAAAAGAAATCCTTGATATGCCGCGCCTTGGTTGCGTTAACATTCATGCATCGCTTCTTCCCAAGTACCGCGGCGCTGCTCCGATTCAGTGGGCGATAATAAACGGTGATGAATACACCGGCGTAACAATAATGAAAATGGCAGAGGGCGTTGATACCGGAGACATTCTTACATCGGAAAAGGTTAAGATATGTGATGACGATACGGCGGATTCTCTTTTTGATAAGCTCTGTAAGTGCGGAGCAAAGCTGATGGCAAGAACAATTCCGCTTATTGAAAACGGAAGTCTTACGTCTGTTCCCCAGGATGAGAGTAAAGCGACCCATGTTTCCAAGATAACAAAGGAGATGGGCGAAATTGATTTCACCAAAAAGGCATGTGAAATCGAAAGACTTGTAAGAGGGCTGAATTCGTGGCCGAGCGCGTATACCTTCCTTGAAGGCAAACAGCTTAAAATCTGGGAAGCTTCTGTATGCGAAAAAGAAGGAAGAAGCGGCGAAATACTGTGCATTGATAAAGACAGCTTTACGGTAGGTACAGGTGAAGGTTCTCTCAAGGTGTTACAGCTTCAGCTTGAAGGCAAGAAACGGATGAGTACCCATGATTTCCTTTTGGGTGCAGGGCTTTCGGAGGGATTAATCCTTGGAAGGTGATATTCAGAGAAGTCTGGTGCTTGCCATGCTTCTCCAGTATGAAAAAGAAAATATACATGCAAATGAAATTCTGTCCGGAACACTTCTTAAAGAGAACATGGTCCTGACACCTGTGCAGAAATCTTTTGTGAAGAAGCTTTTTAACGGCTGCATCGAGAGGAAGCTTACGCTTTCTTATGTAATATCGCTTTATTCGAGCAAAAAAGAAGAAGCGCTTAAGCCGGTAATCAGAAATGTTCTCTACATGGGGATATACCAGATTCTGTACATGGACGGAGTTCCTGATTTCTCGGCTGTAAACGAGTGCGTAAGACTTGTACAGAAGAAAGGACTTACCCAGCTTAAAGGCTTTGTGAACGGGATTCTTCGAAACATTTCGAGAGATAAAGATAATGTTCTTCTTAAGATTAATGCGAATGAAGAAACACGTTTCTCGATTCCTTCTTTTCTTAACAGGCATTTTGGGAAAATATGCGGATATGACAGCAGTGTCAGGAGATGCATGTACGAGAGCTTTCTGTCCGAAAAACCCGTTACTGTAAGAATTCGTCCCGTTATATCAAAAGATAAGGAAGAGAAGCTTGTTAAGTCCTGGGAGAGTGAAGGTCTTCTTGTACAAAGTCATCCTTACCTTGAAAGAATGTATGAAATAAGAGGAGGAGCTTTTGTAACAGATTTGAATGGGTTTGATGAAGGCTTCTTCTATGTAATGGATGCAGGTTCCGCGCTTATCGGAAAAATCGCGGGAATAAAAGGCGGTGAGGAGATTCTCGATGTGTGCGCATCACCGGGCGGTAAAAGCATCTACGCCGCAGACTGTCTTATGGCCGGCAAAAAAGGCGGCAGAGTTGTAAGCCGCGATGTATCCGAATATAAGACAGAAAAAATAAATGAGAATGCAAACAGACTTAAGATTAATTGTATCTTTACGGAGGTTCGTGACGGAAGAGTTTACAACCCGGAAGATGAGGAAAGATACGATGTTGTGCTTCTTGATGTACCGTGCTCAGGGCTTGGGGTTATAGGAAGAAAAGCAGACATTAAGTACAATGTTTCCGAGCAGTCACTTAAGGATATTACAAAACTTCAGAAGGAAATAATTGACACGTGTGTCAGATATGTGAGAAGAGGCGGTATTCTCATCTACAGTACCTGCACAATTAATCCGTATGAGAATGAGAAACAGAAAGAATATATTCTGCAAAAAGGTTTTGCGGAAGATGCGGTAGATGAATACCTTCCGGATATGCTTCGCGAAGGCGTGCAAAGCAAAGGTAGTCTGCAGCTTCTTCCGGGTATTCATAAAACAGACGGCTTTTATATGGCAAGGCTGAGAAAAGAGTAAGATGGAAGAAAAAGCAGATATTAAATCATTTACCATAGAAGAGCTTACGGAGTTTGTAAGAAGTCTCGGTGAAGCAGCATTCCGTGCCGGACAGATATACGAATGGATTCATTTGAAGCTTGTAAGAAGCTTTGATGAAATGACAAACCTCAGCAAAAAGCTAAGGGATACTCTCAAAGAAAAATGTACTCTTACAACGCTTTCTGCAGTAGAGGTTCTTACAAGTAAAGAAGACGGCACAAAAAAATTTCTTTTTGCGCTTCCCGACGGAAATATTATCGAAAGCGTGTGGATGCAGTATAAGCATGGCAACAGTGTATGTATATCATCGCAGGTCGGCTGCCGAATGGGCTGCAGATTCTGTGCTTCCACAATAGACGGACTTGTAAGGAATCTTCTTCCGTCGGAGATGCTTGATGAAATATATGAGATAACGAATATCACGGGAGAACGTGTATCCAATATTGTAATTATGGGTTCCGGCGAACCGTTTGATAATTATGATAATGTTGTCAGATTTTTTGGGCTTATATCGAGCGAAAAAGGTCTTAATATTTCTCTTCGAAATATTACAGTATCAACATGCGGACTTGTTCCGAGGATAAAAGAGCTTGCCGACCTTGGGCTGCCTGTTACGCTTGCACTCTCGCTTCATGCACCGAGTCAGGAGAAGAGACTTCTTCTTATGCCGATTGCAAAGAAGTACGACATAGAAGAATGTATTGATGCCTGCAGGTATTATTATGAAAAGACAGGACGAAGGATTACTTTTGAGTACTCTCTTGTACGTGATAAGAATGACAGTGATGAGGATGCTGTTAAGCTTTCAGCACTGATTAAAGGAATGAACTGTCATGTAAATCTGATTCCCGTAAACCCGATTAAGGAACGTGATTTCGAGGAACCTTACAGGGACAGAATACAGGGGTTCAAATTAAAACTTGAAAAAAGCGGAATAAATGTTACTATTAGAAGGGAAATGGGACGGGATATTTCAGGTGCCTGCGGACAGCTTCGGCGCAGATATTTATCCTAAATGAAAAGTCCCATCGGAGGTTTGTTTTGATTAAAACGTTTTCCATGACGGATGTCGGCAAAAAACGTGAACTGAATCAGGATTTTATCTATACATCAGAGAAACCTGTCGGAAATCTTCCGAATCTGTTCCTTGTTGCAGATGGAATGGGCGGTCATAACGCAGGAGATTATGCTTCAAGATATACCGTAGAGACAATGGTAAATGATATCGAAAAAAGCAGCGAGACCGACCCGAAGAAGCTTCTTGCACATGCGATTGAATGTGCAAACAGTTTTGTATTCAGGAAAGCTGCAGAGCATAAGAACATGGCAGGAATGGGAACAACTGTTGTTGCCTGTGTGTGCCTGGAAGAAGAGCTTCTTGTTGCAAATGTCGGTGATTCCAGACTTTATGTAATCAATGAAGAAATAAGACAGATAACAGTAGATCATTCGCTGGTTGAAGAGATGGTCCGGATGGGCGGGCTTGATAAGAATGCCGCAAGAAATCATCCGGATAAGAATATAATTACCCGTGCCGTTGGTGTAAGGGAACATGTGGAACCGGATTTCTTCCGCGTGGGACTCATGCAGGGCGACACGTTTTTGTTGTGCTCAGACGGGCTTTCCAACATGATTGAGGATGAAGATATCAGGCTTATTGTGAACGGAAACGGAGATCTTGTCGATAAAACGACAAGACTTGTTGATACCGCCAACTTAAACGGCGGAACCGATAATATTTCGGTTGTTCTTATTGAGCCGTTTTAATAGGGTTAAAGGTGAGTAAAGTATGGTAAAGATTGGAATGATGATCGCGGACCGATACGAAGTACTTGAGAAAATCGGTACCGGAGGCATGTCCGATGTATATAAGGCAAAGGACCACAAATTAAATCGTGCGGTTGCAATAAAGATTCTGAAGCAGGAGTTTTCCGAGAACGGGAGCTTTGTATCCAAATTCAGAACTGAAGCACAGGCAGCAGCAGGACTTATGCATGCCAATATTGTAAACGTATATGATGTCGGTGAAGAGGGCGGAGTATATTATATTGTCATGGAGCTTGTTGAGGGTATGACTCTCAAGAAGTATATCGAGATGAAGTCACATCTGTCCGTAAAGGAAGCCATCAGTATCGCTATTCAGGTTTCCCTCGGAATAGAAGCTGCCCATAACAATCATATTATTCACAGGGATATTAAGCCGCAGAATATTATGATCAGCAAGCAGGGCCGTGTTAAGGTAACTGATTTCGGAATAGCAAAGGCTGCAACAAGCAATACGATTACAAGCAATGTTATGGGATCGGTGCATTATACATCACCTGAGCAGGCAAGAGGAGGATACTCCGATGCAAAGAGTGATATTTATTCACTCGGTATTACTCTTTTTGAAATGCTTACGGGAAGAGTGCCCTTTAATGGTGACACAACTGTCGCAATTGCGATAAAGCATATTCAGAATCCAATGCCTTCACCAAGGGATTTCGTGGCCGATATCCCGGTAAGCGTTGAGAAAATCGTTCTTAAATGTACACAAAAGAGCCCTGACTCACGTTACCAGAGCATGACAGAGCTTGTAGAGGATTTAAAGAGAAGTCTTATTACGCCTGACGAAGATTTTGTTGTAATGAACAGTAATTCCGCAATCGGCGCGACAAGGACTGTATCGGATGATGAAATAAATGCTGTAAGACGCGGAACAGACAGGATCAAGGTTAAGGAAGAAGACCTTGCAGGAGATTCCGGAAAAGAAGCGCCTGTAAGACGCGAGAATAAACCTCATTCCGAAAATGCGAAAAAAGCTGATGCTCCTTCAAAGAGTTCTTCGGGTAAGGACAGTGGATACCGCGTTGCAAGACCGGAAGAAAAGAGAAGCAAAAATGAAGATAATCCTGTAATGGAGAAAATAACAACCGTGCTGATGGTTGTTGTTGCAATAGTGATTGCACTTATCGTCTTATATATTGTCGGAAGGCTTCTTGGGGTATTCCCCTTAGGCGGAGAAAAAGTAAGCGGCGAGAATCCGACTGTTACAGAAGCTCCGGTGTCCCCTCAGATAAGTCAGGATGAAAGTAAGGATGTTCCTACCCCCGCAGAAGGTATGAGCATTGTTCCCGATGTTTCGAAGGATCATTCTCTTTTGCAGGCAGAAGCGACCAAGAAACTTGCAGATTTGGGCTTTAAGGTTGAGGTCGAGAAGAAAACATCTGAGGATGTTCCAAAGGGTTACGTTATCTCTCAGACACCTCAGGCAGGACAGGAAGTTACCTTTGGTTCAACAGTCACGCTTCTTATCAGCGACGGAGCAAGTTACAGTACCGTTGTAGTTCCGAATCTTCTTGGAATATCTGCTGCTGAAGCCGAAGAGTCGCTTAATGCAGTGGGACTTATGCTCGGAACAATAGAGGAAGGATATTCTGATGAATATCCGAGCGGTCAGGTCTTCTATCAGAGTTATACGGCAGGCGGAAATGTAGCAACTTCGACTGTTGTTGATATTAAGGTAAGTATCGGTGCAGAGCCCAGAAGCTATGCCTGCAATATGGTTGTGGAAGCTCCGGCAGACCCCGAATATGCAGGAACCGAAGCTGTTGTTATGCTTGTGGGTACCGATAATAACATATATTACAATACAACCACCAACGTATTCCCGATTACGATTAATGTAAGCGGAATCCGCGATGTTTCATCGGGCGCGGTTGTAATTAATTATAACGTTGCTGTTACAACAATCGGATATGATGCGGAAGGAAATGCAGTTCCTACGGCAACCGTTGAGACAAGAAGCTATACACAGGCGGTTGTGTTTACGGAGGAATAGTTTTGCAGGGACGCATTATTAAGGGTATCTCAGGGTTTTATTATGTAAGGACTGACGATGATACCGTGTATGAATGTAAGGCAAAAGGAGCGTTTCGAAAGGACAAAATGACTCCTCTTGCAGGTGATATGGTTGATATAGAAGTGCTCTCCGAAAAGGAGGGCACCGGTAATATTATTCTGGTGCATGAAAGGAAAAGCGAGATGATACGTCCCGCTGTCGCAAATGCAGACCGGGCAATTGTAATTTTTGCAGGGAAGACACCGAATCCCAATTATAACCTTTTGGACAGATTTCTGCTCCTTTGTGGTGTTTCGGATATTCCTTGCATAATTTGTTTTAATAAGACTGATTTGCTTTCTGAGGCAGAGCGTGACGAGATAAGGCACATATATAGAAATTCCGGAGCGGAAATATTATTTACATCTGCCAAAACAGGCGAAGGAATTGATGAACTTAAGGAAGCTCTTAAGGGAAAGCTTTCTTTTGTGTCAGGACCGAGCGGAGTCGGTAAATCCTCAATAATTAACAAGCTTCTCGGTGAAAACCGCATGGAAACGGGAGAGCTGAGCAGGAAAATTGAGCGTGGAAAGAATACGACAAGGCATACCGAAATAGTCCGTATAATGGAGGATTCGTATATCATGGATACGCCGGGATTCACTTCTTTGATTGTACCGGATATCGAAAAAGAGAATCTGCGGTTTTACTATCCGGAATTTGATAAAGCACAGAGTCTTTGCAGGTTCACGGGATGCATGCATGTTAATGAACCCGGCTGCGAAATAAAACGTCTTTTGTCAAACGGCGGAATATCGAATGTAAGGTATGATAATTACCTTCAGATACTTGATGAAATAACAAGAAAAAAGAGGTTTTGATGTTGTGAAAAACATTTTATCGCCGTCAATTCTTGCGGCAGATTTTGCAAAGCTTGGTGAGGGCGTACTTAAGACAGTGGAAAACGGTGCGGAGTATGTTCACATTGATGTAATGGACGGGCATTTTGTTCCATCTATTTCTTTTGGATTTCCGATTCTTAAAAGCTTAAGAAGGGTTACGGATAAAGTTTTTGATGTTCATCTTATGATTTCCGAACCGGAAAAATATGTTGACCGTTTTGCGGCAGCAGGAGCTGATATTATTACAGTTCATCTTGAAACGCTGAAATACCCTGAGGAAATCTTAAATAAGATTCGTGACCTCGGCTGCAAAGTAGGACTTGCAATTAATCCGGAGACTTCAGTGCATGCTGCGGCGCCGTATCTTTCCATGGTTGATATGGTTCTTATTATGACTGTAAGACCGGGATTTGGCGGACAGAAGTATCTTGATTACTGTACCGAGAAAATCAAACGTGTTCACGCAATGATCAAGGACAAAAATCTTTCTGCGGATATTGAGGTTGACGGCGGAATAGGAAAAGACAATATCGAAGAAGTACTTGAAGCAGGAGCAAATGTTATCGTTATGGGTTCTTCTGTTTTTAACGGAGATATAGAAGAAAACACCAAATATTTTGCGGAAAAGCTTCGTGAATTTGATAACAGATAAAAGTGAGAAGGAGACGAGTATGGCACTAAAACAGGTTCAGACTACCTGTGCATACTGCGGAGCCGGATGCCAGATTTTATTCACTGTGGATACAGATGCGAATAAAATTGTAAAGGCAGAAGGCGCAAACGGCCGTACGAATCAGGGAACGCTTTGCCTTAAAGGAAGATATGGGTGGGATTACTTAAATGACCCTCAGATTCTGACAAAAAGGCTTACAAAACCCATGATTCGAAAACACGGAAGATCGGGGCCGCTTGAGGAAGTATCATGGGATGAGGCAATTACTTTTGTTGCCAAAAAGCTAACACGTATCAAAGAAGAATTCGGGCCGGATTCAATTATGCTTACAGGCTGTGCCCGAACTTCAAACGAGAACAATTTCATTATGCAGAAATTCGCCCGCGCATGTATCGGTACCAATAATATCGACCACTGCGCTCGTATCTGACATGCTCCTTCGGTAGCGGGTCTACTGTACTCTCTGGGTTCCGGAGCGATGACAATGGGTGTGCATGAAATAGGTGATGCAAAGCTCATTCTCAATTTCGGATACAACGGAGCGGATTCTCATCCGATTGTTCAAAGACAGATAATTAAAGCAAAGCAAAACGGAGCCGAGATTATCTGTGTGGATCCGAGACGCATTGAAACAGCACGTATTTCCGACCTTCATCTTCAGCTTAAGGGCGGAACAAATCTTGCGCTTGTTAATGCTCTCGCAAATGTTATTATTACAGAAAAATTGTATGATGAAGATTTTGTGGCAAAGCATACACAGAATTTCGACGATATGTATTCCGTTGTAATAAAGTACACTCCGGAATATGCAGAGGAAATAACAGGTGTCAGTGCAGACCTTATCAGAAAGGCTGCCAGAATGTATGCAAATGCAGAATCTGCAATGATTTTATACGGTATGGGCGTGTGTCAGTTCGGGCAGGCTGTTGATGTTGTCAAAGGTCTTGCCAATCTGATGATGCTTACGGGAAATGTCGGTAAACCTGCATCCGGAATCGGTCCTGTAAGAGGACAGAATAACGTGCAGGGAGCCTGTGACATGGGTGCACTTCCCAATTCATTTCCGGGATATCAGAATCTAAACTGGCTGAAGATACATGAGAAATTTGAAACGCTTTGGGAGTGTAAACTGCCTGAAAATCCCGGACTTCATCTGTCGCGTGTACCTGAAAACGTACTTACGGAAAAAGACCCGAAAAAGAGAATTCACGCATATTACATATTCGGTGAAGACCCTGCACAGTCAGATCCGGATCTTGCAGAAGTCAGGGAAACTCTTGAGAAGCTTGATCTTGTTATAGTGCAGGATGTGTTTATGAATAAGACCGCAACATTTGCGGATGTTGTTCTTCCCGGAACTGCCTGGGGAGAATATGATGGTGTATTCTCAAGCTGTGACAGAGGTTTCCAGAGGGTTAGAAAGGTTGTGGAACCTTCGCCCGACGTTCTTAATGACTGGGAGATTATCTGCAGAATAAGTTCTGCGATGGGATATCCAATGCATTATTCCGATTCGGAAGAAATATGGGAAGAAGTTCTTCTTCTTTGTCCTGATTTTGCAGGAGCAACCTACGAGAAGATGGAAGAAAACGGTTCTGTCCAGTGGCCCTGCAGAAAAAGATCGGAATATGATGCCGGAACAACGTACCTTCATAAAGGCGGAAGATTTGAAACCCAGGACGGAAGGGGTAAATTCTGGGGAGCAGAGTGGAGACCTCCCTTCGAACTTGAGAATGAAGAATATCCGTTCTCCTTTACAACAGTCAGGGAAGTCGGTCATTATTCGGTAAGAACTATGACAGGAAACTGTCGTATGCTGGCAAGTCTTGAGGATGAACCGGGATGGATTCAGATGAATCCTTCGGACTGTGAAAGACTTGGTATAAAAGAAGGAGAGCTTGTAAAAGTCGTAAATAAGAGAGGCTTTTGCATAACAAGATGTCTTCCGACACCGAGAGTAAAGGAAGGGGCGACCTATATGACCTATCAGTGGTGGATAGGAGCCTGCAACGAGCTTACAATCGGTAAGAATCTCGATCCCTACAGTAAGACACCTGAGTTTAAGTATTGTAACTGCCGTGTAGAAAAGATGAATGACCAGAAGTGGGCTGAGAATTATCTTTTGACGGAGTATAAGAAGCTCAGGGAAACGATGGGAATTAAGTGTATCGGAGAGCAGAGAGTTCTCGGAACAAAGCCGCCCGAGACTGTAAACAGGAAGGGGTGTGATCTGTGTGAATAAGTGCGTAAGAGGAAATTCAGACCTGTGTATGGGATGCAGAACCTGCCTTGTAGCATGCGTTGAAGCACACTCGGATAAACCTGTTTATGAATTAAAGCCGGATGATATTAATTTTAATCCGAAGCTTCATATGATCAAATCCTATGATGTGACGGTTCCCTATCAGTGCAGACATTGTGAGAATCCTGAATGTATCAGGGTATGCAAAAAAGGCGCAATCTATCACGATAAGGATAGAGTTCTGATAAACAGCTCGCTTTGCGACGGCTGCGGGGACTGCATGATGGCTTGTCCGTTTGGTGCGATAGATATGACAGCCACCCACGGTGATAAGAAGGTTGCCAATAAATGCGATCTTTGCGCAAATGTGCCGGGAGGTCCTGCCTGCGTAAGAGTATGTCCTACAGGAGCGCTCAAGGTTGTAGATACGAGTGATGTATTTGAGACTGTAGCAGAAAAGCGGGCAAATGAAGCATATATGAATGCTATGATTGGTTCGTGGCTTAAAAAGGAGTAGATTCTATGGGTGATAATTTGGGAAAATATGTAGTATGCGATGTTACAAAATGTTCCGGATGTAAGGCCTGTGAGCTTGCCTGCTTTGCAGGACATAATAAAGAAGACAATCAGGTAGGCATGACAGTAGGAACGGTTGAGGTTGAAGTTGCGCCAAGGCTTTACGTAATAAAGATAAATGATGAGGTCAGCATTCCGATTCAGTGTAAGCACTGTGAAGATGCGCCATGTCTTAATATCTGCAGTAAAAATGCCATAAAGCGCGTAAACGGTCAGGTTATTATAGACAGAGATAAATGTATCGGATGTAAGGACTGTATGCTTGCATGTCCCTTCGGTGCAATTGATCTTAAAAATGTTTTCATTGATAAAAAACCTATTCTGCAGTCAGGAGGCACGGATGTAGCCAAGGCAGCAATCAAGTGTGACCTTTGTATTAATGATCCAAAAGGACCTGCCTGTGTAAGAACCTGCCCCAATAATGCACTTAAACTGATTGATCCGGAACTTTTTAAGACAGAAAAGAACATTGCTGAAGCGAAAGCGTTATACGAGGCATCACTGAATAAGGCAAAGGAGGGCGAAAATGGAATACATTAATATTGACGAGAGTATCTGTACCGGTTGTCAGGAATGTACAAAGGTTTGTCCCACCAAGGCTATTGAGGGAGAGCATGGGAAGCCGCAGACGATTAACAGGGATAAATGTATAAGGTGCGGACAGTGTGTTCAGAAATGCAAAGCATGTCTTTCACCTTCCGTTGAAGACAGGAAAGTATATTATGACAAGCTTTCCGAAAGAGAACTTCCGAAGTCTCTTCGTGAACCTCTTTTTGCAGCATATAATATGTCAAGAATTAATGCTGTCAGGGAAGCACTCGATAATCCTTCAAAGGTCTGCGTTGTTCATGTTGCACCTGCGGTAAGAGCAGCACTCGGTGAAGAATTCGGAATAGAACCCGGAAGTGATGAAACCGGAAGAATGATTTCCGCATTGTATGAACTTGGTTTTTCGCATGTTTATGATGCGAATTTCGCGGCCGATCTGACTATAATGGAAGAGGGAACAGAGTTAATAAACAGGGTAAAGAACGGCGCAGCACTTCCGATGATTACGTCATGCTGTCCCGGCTGGATATCTTATATTGAGAAAAACTTCCCTAATCTTACAGACCACCTTTCGACCTGTAAAAGCCCTCAGCAGATGCAGGGGGCTATTGAGAAGACATACGGCGCAGAGAAACTCAGAATTGACAGGGGTTCAATGTATACGGTTTCTGTAATGCCGTGTACTGCAAAGGCATTTGAGAGCGCAAGAGAGGAAATGTGGGATTCCGGTAACCGTGATATTGATGCGGTACTTACTACAAGAGAACTTGCTTATCTTATTAAAGAAAAAGGAATAGATTACAAGAATCTTCCCGAGAAGAAGCCGGAATCTGTTCTCGGAAATTACTCAGGTGCCGGCGCAATATTCGGAGTTACCGGCGGCGTAATGGAAGCTGCAATAAGAACAGGATATGAGCTTATTACAGGAAATGAGATTCCGGATGTTCAGATTCCTTCGGTACGTGGAAAAGACGGAGTAAGATATGCATCAGTAAAGGCAGGAGACCTTGAACTTAAGGTGTGCGTAGTTACAGGACTGGCAAATGTTGAGCCTGTTCTTCGCGATATTGAAAGCGGTAAGAGTGATGTTCATTTCATTGAAGTAATGGCATGCCCCGAAGGATGTATATCAGGCGGCGGACAGCCCAAGCTTCTTATGGATATCGACAGAGAAGAAGTATTTGCCGCAAGAAGAAATGCATTATATAATCATGATGAGAAGGCGCCTATTCGTAAGTCTCATGAGAATCCCGATGTAAAGGCTCTTTATGATGATTTCCTTGGTGAAATCGGCGGAGAAAAGGCACATCACCTTCTTCATACAACCTATAACAAATAAATCCATACTTAATCCGTATTCAGGCGGCGGTGCCGTCGGTGGGAGAGACTATGAACAAAGAATTACTTAAGAAACTGCCCGGTGTCGACGAGCTTTCAAGGGCAGCAGTTATATATGCAAATATGACAGGAGAGAAAGACTTCGGCGAAAAGAGTCTTTCTCTTTTTGTGCGCTTTTCCAAGGAAATTATAGGGCGCACAAGAGAAAGAATACTTGGGGGAGAAGAGCCCGAAATATCCTGCGATTATCTGGCAGAGCTTGTATTTCGCGAAGTATCTTCATATCTTTCCTACAGCTTAAAGCCTGTAATAAACGGAACGGGAATAACACTTCATACCAATTTCGGAAGAGCTGTAATGGGTGAAGAGGCCGTAAAACATGTCACGGAGATAATGACGTCGTATTCAAATCTTGAATATGACGTGGAGGGCGGAGTAAGAGGCAGCAGGTACAGCCATGTGGAGAGGCTTCTATGCGATCTTACGGGATGCGAGAGTGCTGTTATTGTTAATAATAACGCAGCTGCTGTTATGCTTATTCTTCATGCACTCGGCTATAAGAAGAATATGATAATATCACGGGGAGAACTTGTTGAAATAGGCGGGTCCTTCAGAATCCCCGCTATTATGGAGATAAGCGGCGTTACATTAAAAGAGGTTGGCTGCACCAACAGAACGCATCTTTCCGATTATGAGAATGCGATAGATGGTAACACGGGGGCAATTCTCAAAGTTCATACAAGCAATTTTGTGATAAAGGGATACACTGAAAGCGTTGACGAAGAAAAGCTTTCTGAGCTTTCGCATAAGTATCATATTCCGCTTATATATGACATGGGGGCGAGTCTTCCGGGTGATGATTTCTCCTTTGCGGATGTGTACTCTTTTTCCGGAGACAAGCTTCTCGGAGGACCGCAGGCAGGCATTATCGTAGGGAAAAAAGAATACATAGATATTATTAAAAAGGATAATCTGATAAGAACTCTGAGGGTGGACAAGATGACTGTCGCCGCAATGGAAGCGACACTGATGTCATATATAAAAGGCGAAGAGGATATTCTTCCTACGCACAAAATGCTTGATGCAAAGAAGACGGAACTTATTGCTAAATATGACAAATTAATAACGTTTATTGGAGATGCGGGAAATGTTTCATTCAGTCCTTATGAAACTTTTTCTGAAATAGGCGGCGGTTCTAAGCCCGGCGAGGAAGTATATGACCTTTGCCTGGAAATCGGAAAAGAAGGGCTTAGTGCTGACGATATTTCACAAAAATTCAGAAAACGTGATATTCCGATTGTCGGAAGAATAAGTGACGATAGATTTCTACTGTCTGTCAGAACAATATTTGAAAAAGATTTTCCTGAGATAAAAAAGGCGGTTCTGGAATTATGAGACATGGAATAATCGGAACCGCAGGTCATATTGATCACGGTAAAACGACGCTTATAAAAGCGCTTACCGGAATCGACTGTGACAGGCTTTCCGAGGAGAAAAAGCGTGGAATTACAATTGATATCGGTTTCTCGCATATTAAACTGGACCGGTTTGGAGAAGCCGGAATAGTTGACGTGCCCGGGCATGAAAAGTATGTAAGAAATATGATTGCCGGAGCTTTCGGAATTGACCTCGCGCTTCTTGTAATTGATGCAGGAGAGGGCATTATGCCCGAGACAAAAGAGCATATTGAAATCCTTGATATGCTTAAAGTTAAATGCGGAGTTATCGCGCTTACCAAATGCGATCTCGTAAGTCCTGATATTATCAGTCTTGTATCAGGGGAAATAAGGGAATATACAAAAAGGACGGTTTTTGAAAATGCAAAGATAGTTCCGGTATCGGCCAGGGCAGGCGAAGGGCTTGAGAATTTAAGAAATGCGCTTGATGAAGCGCTCATGTCCCTTTCCGAAGATGATAATGACAGCTTTACGTTTGTTCCCATAGACAGGTCATTTTCCGTACATGGTTTCGGAACCGTGGTAACAGGCTATGTAAGGAGCGGACGAGTCCTGTCCTCGGAAGAGTACGAAATTTATCCGAGCGGAAGAAAGGTAAGCATAAGAGGAATTGAAGTTCACGGCGAGCCCAGAAAAGAAGCAAAAAAGGGCGAAAGAGTAGCTATAAATCTTAAGGATATTTCAAAAGATGAAATAGAAAGAGGATTTATTCTGGGACAAAAAGGTGCTCTTAAAGGAACATCAATTCTTGATGTAATCATTAAGCTTCAGGATAAAAGTTCTGTTAAGATTCGTAACAATGAAGAGGTTCATCTGTACCTGCATACGGCTGAATATATTTGTAAGGTCGTACTTATGGATAAAGAGGAAATACTTCCCGGTGAATCTGCATATGCCCAGCTTAGATTCGCATCGCCGGTATATGCACTTTGCGAAGATACAGGTATTTTAAGAACGCTTTCTCCTGTCGTTACATGCGGCTCTGTTAAGATAATAGATAACGACCCTGTTAAGAAAAGACGCTGCAGGGAAGACACGATAAAGAGCTTTGTTAATAAGACATGCGGAAATCCTGAAGATAAGCTGTATGAAAAAATAAAAGAACATGAATATTCTTCTCTTTTTAAGATAAATGAAGAAGATGAGAGCGGCGAAAAACTGATAAAAAGCGGAAGAATAGTAAGGCTTGACGCTTACAGGGCTGTTACTTCAGAATATGCCGCCAAAATGAAGAGCTTTCTTATCGGAATTCTGGATGCTTTTCATCGAGACAATCCTTTGCTGCCGGGAATGAAGCTTGCAACGGTAAAAGAGAAAATGCTCGGAAGAGGAAGGGATAAAGACGCAGGACTTCTTATCGCGTACTATAAGGACAACAAAGTCGTGCAGGAAAACGGCGGCTGTATTTCTCTTTTTGATTTCCGGGTCACGGTACCTTCCGATGACGGGATAATAAGAGAAAGGCTTCTTAAGGAATACCAGGATGCGGGGATTAATCCACCGGCCTATAATGATGTTAAGGAAAGCTTTCTCGGAAGCAGACGTTTTATTCCGGTACTTAAGAAACTTCTTGAAGAAAACAAGCTGATAAGACTTGATGACAGGTATCTTGTTTCAGAAGAAGCATTTAACCATGCAAAAGAAAAGCTGATTCTTATGGCAGGACATACCGGTGGAGAGATTACTCTTTCCGGTTATCGTGACAGACTTAAATCCTCGCGAAAAGTGGCACTTGCCTTTCTTGAATATTTTGACAAGGAAAAGCTTACTGAATATGACGGAAATGTCAGAAGAATAGTTATATAGAAAATGGAAGCGGATGGGTGCCGGTGTGCCCCCCGGTCTTCAAAACCGGTGATAGCAGCTGATAACTGTTTAGGTGAGTTCGATTCTCACACGCTTCCGCCAGAAAATATCGGGAGATGTTATACATATATGAACAAGGATTACAAACTGACGGATATGGTCTGCCGGGGAGGGTGCGGTGCAAAGATAGAAGCATCGCTCTTAAGGGAACTGATATCTGAAATTCCGGGGCCTTCTCCCGAAGTTTATGAAAATGTTCTTACAGGGTTTGGAAACTGTGAAGATGCAGCCGTATATAAACTCGGTGACGACCTTGCGGTAATATCTACAGTGGATTTCTTTCCCCCGCCTGTCGATGATCCTTTTTTATTTGGCGAGATTGCTGCTGCAAATGCGTTAAGTGATGTATATGCGATGGGTGGGAAACCTGTTATGGCAGTTAATCTTCTTACTTTTCCGAAGAAAATGGATAAAGAGGCGGTCAGCCTTATTCTTAAGGGGGCTGCTGCGATTGCAGAAAAGGCCGGTGTATTTATTGGCGGTGGGCATTCGATAGAGGATAAAGAGCCAAAATTCGGAATGGCCGTTACAGGTACGGTTCATCCGAACAAAATTCTCAGAAACAGCGGCGCAAAAGAGGGCGACGTCCTTGTACTTACCAAGAAAATCGGTGTCGGGATATGTCTTCTTGCAGATAAGGCAGGTCTTCTCAGTGGCGAAGATGAAGATAATCTTGAAAAATCGCTAATAAGACTTAATAAAAATGCGGCATGTATTGCGGGAAAATATAAGGTTAATGCCTGCACTGATGTGACAGGATTCGGTCTCCTTGGGCATTCTCTCGAAATGGCTGAAGGAAGTCAGGTGTCAGTTGTTATTGACAGTGCGCTTGTACCGTCATTTGAGAAAACAGAGCTCTTTGCATCAATGGGAATCGTGCCGGCAGGTGCCTACAGGAACAGGAGGCTTCTTGACGGAAAGCTGCAAATGAGCCTTGACAGTACCGCAAAGGAGGACATTCTTTTTTGCCCCGAAACGAGCGGAGGGCTTCTTCTTGCCATTGATGAAAAAGATGCAGGCTTGTATGCGGAAGAGATGAAAAATGCCGGTGAAGAGGCTTACATTATCGGAAGAGTTATTTCGGCACAAAAATTTGCTGTTATATGTTGAAGAGAGGGCTATATGAAAAAAGAGAAACTGGTTACATTGACAGGAGGTCTTGTTATCGGCGTTATCGGCGCGATTCTTGTTTTTTTCGGAAATCCGAAGAACATGGGCTTTTGCATAGCTTGTTTTATCAGGGATACTGCGGGGGCGCTTAAGCTTCACGGCGCATCCAATGTGCAGTACATAAGGCCTGAGATAATCGGAATAATGATCGGAAGCTTTGTAATATCGCTTATCAGAAAAGAATTCAGGCCGCGAAGCGGTTCGTCTCCGATAATCAGGTTCCTTCTTGGAATGATGGTTATGATCGGCTGTCTTATGTGTCTCGGATGTCCTTTCAGAATGGCGCTAAGGCTTGCAGGGGGCGATCTCAACGCACTTATTGCTCTCACCGGATTTGCTCTTGGAATTGGGGTCGGTGCTGTTTTTCTGAAAAAAGGATTTTCGCTTGGAAGAAATTATAAGGCTACTGCTGCAGAGGGCGTAGCGATGCCTGCAATCGCGTTTGTTCTTCTTGTGATTGCCGTTACCTCACCTTCCTTTATTGCTGCAACTGCAGAAGGCGAAGGCCCCGGAGCTGTGCATGCACTTCTTGCTGTAAGTCTTGCAGGCGGTCTTATTGTCGGCGGTGTTTCTGCTGTTACAAGGCTTTGCATGGCAGGCGGAATACGAGACATTATTCTTCTTAAGGATACAACGCTTATTCTTGGATTTGCAGGAGTTTTTGTCTCGGCTCTTATCACAAATCTGATTCTAAACGGCGCTGTAGGCGGATATTTCACACTTGGAATGGAAGGACAGCCGATTGCACATACTGATGTTTTATGGAATATTCTTGGAATGTATCTGGTCGGAATGGGAAGTGTCCTTCTCGGAGGGTGCCCTTTAAGGCAGCTTGTTCTTTCGGGTGAAGGTAATGCTGACAGTGCGGTTACCGTCCTCGGACTGGTTGTCGGAGCTGCAATAGCTCACAATTTCGGACTTGTATCGAGTGCTGACGGACCTACTGCCGCAGGAAAGGCAGCAGTGCTTATCTGTATTTTTGTTACGTTTATTATCGGAATTGCATATTGTCTGAAAGGAAAGAAAAATGGTTGAAATTGACGCAAGAGGACTTTCGTGTCCCGAACCTGTTATGAAAGTGAAAAAAGCATCCGACAGCGGTGAACGGGAGATAAAGATTACCGTAACTGATTTCGTGGCGGTAGAGAATATAAAGAGATTTGCAGGGTTTGCGACGTTCTCTTTTGACGTTACGGAAAATGATGATGAATTCGAGATAGTACTTAGAAAATGAATTATGTAATTACGGTTTTCTCGCATTTTGGTGCGATGGAAGCAAAAAAAGAACTGGAAAAAAGAAATTATGAGTGCCGGCTTGCACCTGCGCCGCGTATACTGTCCTCTTCCTGCGGAACCTGCGTGATGGCGGAGGGGCAGGAGAGCGATTTTGCGTTTATCGCAGAGTATCTGGATGAGGTATTTGTGCGTGAGGGCAGTGATTACAGAAAGGTAAACCGATGAACAGAGTTTATTTTGATAATGCGTCAACGTCATTTCCAAAACCCAAAATTGTGGCAGACCGGGTGATGGAATATATTACGGAGAACGGAAGAAATATAGGCAGAGGCGGGTATGAATCGTCATATGCTGCGCTTGAAGAGATAACCGCTGTCAGGGAGAAGGTGGCAAGACTTTTTGGAGCTGAGGCAGGAAATGTTGTATTTACCTCCGGTGCGACAGAGAGCATGAACCTTTTGCTTAGAGGACTGCTAAGTCCGGAGGATGAAGTTATTATTTCCGGGCTTGAACATAACAGCGTGGTCAGACCGCTTGTCGACATTGTTTCTGAGAAAAATATCCATATTATTCCTTCGGATGAGAACGGAGTAATGGACGTTAAACAGGCAGAAGCGCTTCTTACTTCAAAAGTAAGAGCACTTATTTGTATCCATGCAAGCAATGTGTGCGGCGTGATTAATCCGATTAAGGAACTGGGAGAATTCTGTAAGAAGAAGGAGCTCTATTTCATTGTTGACGGCGCGCAAAGTGCAGGCCTTCTTGACGTGGATGTCAGTTCCTTCGGAATAGACGCATATACATTTGCAGGTCATAAGACTTTATATGGAATTCAGGGAGTAGGCGGCGTTGTTTTATCGGACAGATTCTCGAAGCTTCTCAAACCCTTTAAGTATGGCGGAACAGGTTCTGTATCCGATTTATATACCATGCCTGATTTTATGCCCGATAAATTTGAGGCAGGAACACTGAACATTCCCGGAATTATCTCAATCGGCGCCGGAATTGACTATATTAATGAATGCCGTCCGGACAAGATCCTCATGAGAGAACGTGAGCTTGCATCTCTTTTCGTACGCGGCATAAAGAAGAAAAAGGGATACAGGATAATCGGAGGAGAAGATTATTCGAATAAAGTCAGCGTTGTCTCAATTATTAAAGAAGGAGAAGACTCATCTGTTATAGCAGACATTCTTGACAATAACGGAATAGAAGTGCGAGTCGGTCTTCACTGCGCACCGCTGGCACATCGTACGCTGCATTCTTTCCCTCACGGAACTGTCAGATTCTCTTTTTCCCATTTGAACACCGCTTCCGAAATTACCAAAGCCCTGTCCCTCCTGTAACACAGGGACGGTTCTTTTGTA
>JAZLHJ010000053.1:0-22784 GCA_045616785.1 Lachnospiraceae bacterium | reverse complement strand
GCTGCGTATACCCTTTTCTCTAAACTTCAGAAAGCCGAAGAAAGAGCTGCAAAAGAGGGATGGATAGATGCAGATGATCTTGAAAAAGAGTTGGGGGTAATTAACGATTGAAGTATAAATTAAAGTATTCTCCGGATGCCGGTGATAAGCTCAGAGAGCTGAATAAACAGATTACAGCTAATTATGGCAAACCGGTTGCTACTAAAATCGTATCTAAAATTATGGGAGAAATTCGAGATTTGCAGAATGATCCGGAAAAAGGAACTTCTGTTGAAGCTATGCTCGGAATATCTACTCCGTATAGATTTCTGCATGTAGAACAAAACTATGCATTTTACAGAATTGAGAATGGTACGATATATGTAACAGATATCTATAATGAGCGTGAAGATTTTATGTGGAGAATGTTTCGTGTAAATCTCAGAACTCAAGATAGTATAGATTTTTGGGGTGAGTGAGCTCGGCGTGATAACACTACTTTGATAACAATTTGATAACAGTTTTTTTCAGCCCATAGGATAGGGACAGTCTGAACCAAATGGAATCAAATCGCAACAGATATCCTTAACAAAAAAGTTTAAGACAAAAATCTTGTTAGGGAGAAGGAGTAATGCGTGGGTGAAGAGTGTAGACGCTATGTATTCATAGCTGATACGCTCTTTTTTAATCCACTGTTAAATTGTCATGAAATACATATAAAAGTTTGAAATTTATGAGGAATAACACTGAAAACATTACGTTTTTCTGAAAAATCGCTGGTGTAAGCGCCATGTTGCATGCTATAATTTACTAAAATAGAGATGAATGTATATTTATTTACTATAATAATCTGCGGAGGGACAAGATGAAAAAAGGACTGGTATTTACAAATGAAAATTGCGTGGGATGTAACAAGTGCATCCGCGCGTGCAGCTGTATGGGTGCGATGGTTGCGGAAATTGATGCTGAAGGAAACAACACTATTAAGGTAGATGGTGACAAATGCATATCTTGCGGAGCCTGTTTTGATGCCTGCGAGCATAATGCAAGAAGTTTTAGTGACGATACCGAGGAATTCTTTGCGGCGCTGAAACGTGGAGAGAAGATATCTCTTATTATCACTCCGGCGTTTTTGGCTAATTATCCGGGCGAGTACGAAAAGGTTTTGGGCGGTTTAAAAGCACTTGGCGCAAATCGGCTTATCAGTGTATCCTTTGGTGCGGATATTTGTACATGGGCATATATTAATTACATCGTTAAGTATAATTTCCTCGGAGGAATATCACAGCCGTGTCCTGCTGTAGTCGGTTACATTGAGAAATATGTACCAAGCCTTATTCCGAAGCTTATGCCAATTCAGTCACCTGTTATGTGTACTGCGGTGTATGCGAGAAAACACCTCGGCGTAACAGAGAAAATGGCGGTTATTAGTCCATGTATTGCAAAAAAAGAAGAGATTACGTCCAAGAGGGGCAAGGGTCTTATTCAGTATAATGTATCTTATAAACACCTCATGGAGTATTGCCGTAAGAATAAGATTTCAGGTCCTTTGGCAACGGATGAGATTGAGTATGGACTTGGTTCCATTTATCCGATGCCCGGTGGACTTAAAGAGAATGTTTACTGGTTTTTGGCAGAGGATGCATTTGTGCGTCAGGTAGAGGGCGAAGGACATATGTATCATTATCTTGAGAACAACAAGGAGCGTATTGCGAAAGGAAATACACCATATCTTTTCATTGATGCTCTCAATTGTGCACAGGGGTGTCTCTATGGTACGGCTACAGAGCCTTCCAAGAATGTCACCGATGATGTACTTATGGAAATAATGCGTATCAAGCAGGCAAGTAAGAATGATCAGTTCAGAGATACGTGGTCAAGAAAGCTTACTCCAAAACAGCGTCTTGCACAGCTTAACAAACAGTTTTCCAATCTGAATCTTGAGGATTATATATGTGAGTATGAAGATAAGTCTTCTGTTTGCAGGTATTCAAAGCCGAATCAGAAAGAACTTACTGCGGTCTTCAATGATATGCAAAAAACAACTGCTGCAGAAAGAAGTATAAATTGCGGATGCTGCGGATATGATACCTGTGAACTAATGGCAACAGCGATTTTCAATGGTTTTAACCATAAGGAGAATTGCATTCATTATGTTAAGGGGCAGGTAGAAACAGAGAAGAACAAAGCGTTATCACTTGCCGATGAAATTAATATCGAAAAGCAGAATATTGCGGAACGGCAAGAAGAAATGGTAGATACGATTGATTCTATCAATAAGAGATTTGACGCTGTATATTCTGCGCTTGATCAGATGAGCAAGGGTAATGAGACGAATACAAGGGATTCACTGTCTATTGCCGAAGATATGGCGATGGTAGCCCAGTTCAGTAAAGATTTCAACGAATCCACAAAGAAAATCACTGAGCTGATTGACGAATTATCCGAAAATAATCAGGAGATTATGGAAGTCGCTTCGCAGACCAACCTGCTCGCGTTAAATGCGTCAATTGAAGCAGCAAGAGCAGGTGAGGCAGGACGTGGCTTTGCGGTAGTTGCGAGTGAGATTAACTCGCTGGCCGGTTCTTCGTCCGGTACCGCTCAGAGAAGTACGGAATCGCAGGGAAAGATTTTGGAGGCATTGCAGTCAATCAAACAAAATGCGGAAAAACTGGATGAGGTTGTTGAAAACATTAATGAAAAGACGGAGAATCTGGCAACTGCATCGAAAGAGATTTCAAAGCAAAATGAGGTTGTAATAACCGAAACGAAGGAAGTAAAGAAAAGCCTGCAGAATTTGCTTAAATAGTGTAATGGATAATACGTGAAACAACTTGGTTGTTTCACGTATTATTAATTTTGATCTGTTTTCCCCATCTTGAATGTAGGAATTAATTAACATCATTCCAGAATTCCTGCACTTCACCTCTTATGCTCCTTAATGTGACTTCAGAGTAATCAGACCATTCAAGAGGAAAGAGCGACCTGTATTCTTTACCAAGAAATCTGTAGTCGAGAAGAGCAACGATGCCTCTGTCAAGTGCCGTTCTTATTACGCGGCCTGCAGCCTGCAGTACTTTATTCATGCCGGGATACTTGAAAGCATAGGCAAAGCCATCCCCTTCTGTTTCTTCAAAATAATCACGAAGTATTTTCCGCTCGTCGCCTACAAGCGGAAGCCCGGTTCCTATAATTATTGCCCCGATAAGGGCGTCGTTTTTGAGATCGATTCCTTCAGCGAAAAGTCCGCCGAGAACGCAGAAGCCTATAAGACTTTTTCCGTTCTCGCGTTTTTTTTCGAATTCGGACAGAAAAACTTCTCTTTCTTCTTCTTTCATAACAGGTCCCTGAACAAGGAGGTCCATCGTATCTTCGTCATATTCTTCTTCGGTAAAAACCGAATATACTTCATGCAAAAAAGCATGCGAAGGAAAGAATACCATATAATTTCCGGGATGTGCCGATGTAATGGCGCTGATATATCCTGAGAATTTTCTGTATTCTGTCGCATTTCTGCTTGTATATTTGCTTGTCACATCTTTTCCGATAAGGATTCTGCGGTTCTTCGGATCAAAAGTGGATTTTGCATAGACTTCATAATCATCACGCTTTCCGCCGAGAAGCTTTTTATAATACTGAACGGGAAGAAAAGTGGCAGAGAAGAGTATTGTGCTTCGCCCCCTTGCCATACATTCGGCAAGATTTTCCGATGGATCTACGCAGAAAAGTTTTACCGTGAATTTTCCATCCTCTTCAATTCTTGAATATTTCACATAATGATTATCGCAAAGCTCCGCAATAAGGAGGAAATGACTTACTTCAAAATAGAAAGGCAGAATTGCCTCGTGTTCTTTGGCAAATTTGTCAGGCGAATGCCTGTCATCCAGAAATTTGCTCAGAGCTTCGAAAAGCCTTTGTAGTTTCAGTTCAAGAGCACCGGTCAGTATTCCGGTTTCTATTCCTGCTGAGCATTCTCTTTTGAGCGTAAGGAATTCCTTGTTGCAGGAGTCAAGAATCTTGGCTATCTCCGGGAGCGTGTCCTTAACAATGTGCTTAAGATCAAGAAAATCTTCTTTGCAAAGTGAGCTGCTGTACATTTCGCGGCCCCTGTCAAGAAGGTTATGCGCTTCGTCAACAAGGAAAATGGCGTCGCTCTTCATACCTTCTGCGAAGAATCTTCGAAGGTAGGCATGAGGGTCAAATACATAATTATAGTCACAGATGACAGCGTCTGCAAAAAGAGAAAGATCCAGCGAAAATTCAAACGGACAGACCTTGTACCTGTCGGTATAGTCCAAAATGACTTCGCGGGTCAATGAGTCTTCATGTGTAAGGCAGTCATACATTGCGTCATTTATCCGGTCAAAATGGCCTTTGGCATAGGGACATTTATCAGGGTTGCATGGCGGTGCGCCTGCATCCTCTCTTTCGCACAGGCAGATTTTCTCTTTTGCCGTTATATTAACTGTTCTGAATGTCAGCGAATTGTGCCTTAAAATATCAAAGGTTTCTTCTGCAACAGTGCGCGTGATTGTCTTAGCCGTAAGGTAAAATATTCTGTCGCCGTGTCCCTGGCCTATCGCCATAACAGCCGGGAAAACTGTGGCAAGTGTCTTGCCGACACCTGTCGGTGCCTCCAGGAAAAGTTTTTTTTCATGATAAATTGTACTGTAGACGTGGGAAACAAGTTCCTTTTGACCTTCCCTATATGGAAATGGGAAGTTTAGTGAAGCTATGGAGGCATCACGCTTCCTTGTAAAATCTGTGCGAAGGTCGGCCCATTTCTTATACAGCGTCATAAGTGAAAGAAAGTATTCTGTAATCTCTTCACGAGTTTTCTTATAGAAAAGGTGACGCACTTCATCATTGTCGAGGTTGACATAAGTCATTCGAATCCCGATTTCGGAAAGGGAGTTTTCGGTCAGGTAGATATATGCATAGACTGCAGCCTGTGCGTAATGTACCGGCACAGGTTTCTCAAGTCTCTTTACATCGGTGTACATACCTTTGATTTCGTCTATAACAAAAAGGCCGTCATCTTCATAGATTCCGTCGGCCCGTCCTTCAATCAGAAGCGAAGTATCATTATCAAATTTGTGAGTGAGGAAAAGAGGAACTTCGGCTGAGTAGCTTCCACCTTCGCTTTTTTGAAGCTTCTGGTGAATTCTTGTGCCTTCACGCATGGCCTTGTCCGAACTTGCTACGTGGCGATTGTCGATATCGCCTGAACGCATTATAAATTCGACGAGTCCTCTTACTGAAATTCTGATGTCCATGTATTATTTGCGGAGTCCTTTGAGGTGGCCGATCAGTGCATTCATTTCTTCGAGGAAAAGAGAACCGTTTGCACTTCCTTCTTTTATGTCGGAATTCATTGCACCAAGTTCCAAATACTTGATAAGCTTGTATTCCGTTGTTTCATCCGGGATATTTCCGTCTTCATCCTTGCCAAGATACAGGCTTCGCATAAAAGAATCGTACTCTGAAAGCGTTTCGCGGAGATCTTCGGAAATAACATCTTTTTTCTCATAAATGGCACTGTTTAAAAAGAGCATGAGATATGGATGCTGTTTCATGAGCTGACTTTTGGCAAGTGCTATCGCCTCCGCTTTATCATAAAAATCACCTTTTTTGGAAGCAAAGGAAGAAAGTTCAAGCTTGATGTATTTTACACCATAGCCAATTGCAAAAGAGTATGCTCCTGCTTTGCTTTCGAAATAATGAAAGAGAAGCCCTTTGCTGATACCTGCTTCTTTGACAATTACATCTGTGCAGGCGTTCTCATAACCGTTTTCTGAGAATACTTTCATGGAAGCATTTATCATACGGTCCTGTTTTTCCTTCTTCAGATTCCAAAATTTCTCGTTCATACGCTTCTCCTTTGACTAAACCGGTCGATTTTAATGATACCATAGTAAGGTATAGCGGAGCAAGTAGAAGATAAGGCTATGTAAACTTTTCAATATACAATATATGGAGTATTTGAATTTGTAAGATTCAGGGAATATGAAGAAATGAATCAGAATGAGAAGCAATGGGATAGTTGAGAACAAGTATATTTGTATAGAAAAGAAAAATAATATCGAGACTAAACGCGGAAATTTCTGCCAAATACAATGAAAAAGTTTAATTAAATGACAATTTGAATTGAAATCGTTACTGAAATGTTATTTAATTGAAGAGGAGAGTTTTGATGAAATTGTGGTACGAAATAAAGTTATCTGATAGAAAAGATTTCTATGTCACGGAGGAAGAGATTATGAGAAGAATATTTAAATGTTTTACTAAAGTTGCTATTTCAGCATTTGCAGTATTTGCAGGGTTTGTTTTCAGCGGTATGACAAGTTTGGCTGGCGGATATCTGTTTAATACAGAATTTCCTGACACAGAAAGCTATGATACCGGTATTGTCAAAAAAGGAATGGATTCTTTTGGGCAGGCAGGAATAGTAGTTGAAAATCATACAGGTACTGATTATCCCGGAAAGTTTATATTATATCTGAATGATGAGGAAATTGCCAGTGAGGATGAAAATTTTGAAACCGGACATACTTATAGAGTTCAGCATACGGAGGAAGACATATATGGTATTGCAGACGGTCTTTTTCAACTGGGATTAATAGAGGATGCATCTTTAATTCTTCCTTGGTACAGGGTGACATGGGATGCAACAAAATTGGAACTTTGTTCGTATTATTATTGCAGCGATCCGGCCAATGAAGATCCTGTAGTACCCCGTACATATCATGAAACCCATATGTCTTCTGCGGAACTTCTGCCGAAGTCTGATAACGAAGGGAAAATTGAATTAAGATATGATGGCATGCCTGTTCTTGTATGCAGCGTTTGCGGTCAGGTTCATGAGAATTATTCAGAGGCACAGGTTCTTTGGGAGAAAGAGGTTGTATCTGCGATAGAAGATATCATGAATTTTGATGAGAAGTGGAACACAAGCAAGGCAGAGGCAAATGAGCCTGTTACTATTAAGTCTACAACCTTTATCAGCTTTGATAAGAATACGCTTTCCAAACTCGGCACCTCAGTGCAGGATATTACTCTAAAATTCAAGTATAACGGAAGCTTCTATTCGACGACTATACCTGCAGGAACAGACTTTGTCAGTCTTGCGGATGAGAACGGATGGGCAGGCTTTGCCTATATCATGAGCCTTTTCGGAGGCCGTGAGCTTACTGCAGAAGAGTTTGCAATGTAAGCGTAGAAATAATCGTAGGTATTCACCGGGAAATTCAGAAATCAGGAAATTCGGTGAAATTCAAGGAAATTCATTCACCGATAATGGCGGAATCTCAAATTTCGGTGAATTCTTTGAAAAGCTGTTCACCGACAATGGAGAAATCCCAAATCCCGGTGAAATCTTGACTGATAAGAGAGGGGAAAAAGTGGTTTTTGTGATGAATTGGTTTACATAATGATGAAATTTGGACCGAGATTCTGCTAATTGAGAAAATGCGGTGAAAAAAAGAGTATGAAATCCCTGTTATGTTAACCGCAGGGTGCGACTGTTTACATAAGTATTCACCGAGATTTGCTGAATCTGCTATATCGGTGAAATCCGAGAAAAGCCGTTCACCGAGAATTTCAAAAAGAAGCTTTATCGGTGAAAATTCGGGGCATAACAAATTCGGTAAAGAAATTATGTCAACCCAACTTGCCATTTTTCCATGTTTCTCCATCCTGTGCTTCACCGATATTTGTGAAACAAGAAATCTCGGTGAAATTCGAGAAGACTTCATCACCGAAATTCCAAGAAACCTGATTCCCGGTGAAATTCAAGGAAATTCATTCACCGGGAAATTCAGAAATCAGGAAATTCGGTGAAATTCCGACACATAACAAATTCGGTAAAGAGATTATGTCGACCCACGCAACCGCTCCTCCAATATCAGTGCCTTCCTACCCAGCCGCTCCTCCAATATCAGTGCCTTCCTACCCGGACTTCTCATCATGACTTAGCTTATGCTGTTCACAAATCCCTTCCCTTATTCTCTACATCCCCTTCCCCCATCCCCTTGCATGAAAAGCAAATTATTTATATACTGATTGAAGCAGGATTTGATATTTAAGACATTGAAAGGAATGCTAATATGTGGGCTTACGAAAGCGTATTTTATCAGATATATCCGCTTGGATTTTGCGGGGCACCGTTTGAGAATGACGGGCAGAGAGTTTCAAGAATAAGGAAGGTTCTTGACTGGATACCGCATATAGAGAAGCTTGGAGCAAATGCTGTTTATTTCTCACCTGTATTTGAATCCGATACACATGGATATAATACAAGGGATTATACGAAAATTGATTGCCGACTCGGAACAAACGAAGATTTTGCAACCGTTACGAAGGCACTTCATGATAAAGGAATTAAGGTTGTAATAGATGGTGTATTCAATCATGTCGGAAGAGGCTTCTTTGCTTTCCGGGACGTGCTTAGAAACAGGGAGAATTCACCGTATGTAAACTGGTTTTCAAGAATAGATTTCGGTGGAAATTCACCTTATAACGATGGGCTTTGGTATGAAGGATGGGAAGGCAACTATGACCTCGTTAAGCTGAATCTTTATAATGAAGATGTGGTGAATCATATTTTCGGTGCTATAAAGGGCTGGGTAGATGAATTTGACATTGACGGAATAAGGCTTGACGTTGCTTACTGCCTTGACAGGGGATTTCTCAGACGCCTTCGTGAATATACAGACACCCTGAAGAGTGATTTTTTCCTTGTTGGAGAGGTGCTTCACGGTGAATACGGAAGAATGCTTGCCGAGATGAATATTCATTCCGTGACGAATTATCAGTGCTATAAAGGAATTTATTCTTCCTTCAACAGCTATAATATGTTTGAGATTGTTCATTCGCTTCTTCGCCTTTTCGGGCCGGAAGACTGGACGGTGGCAAGAGGAAGTCATCTTTTGTCTTTTGCCGACAATCATGATGTGACACGAATTGCCTCAATTCTGCAGAATGAAAGGCATCTTCCGCTGGTGTACGGTATGGTTTTCGGAATGCCGGGAATTCCATGCGTTTATTACGGAAGCGAATGGGGAGCAAGGGCAGATAAAAAAGACGGCGATCCTGCGCTTCGTGCATCCTATGACGCTCCTGTATGGAACGAACTTACAGACATTATTTCGAAAATGGCTGCGGCAAAGAAAAGCAGTAAAGCACTCAACTACGGCGGAATGAGAAGTGTTGTTCTTCAGAACAGGCATTGCATTTTTGAGCGAAAATGTGATGATGAGAGAGTGCTTGTAGCAATAAATATGGATGATAATCCGGTAACTGTTCATTTTGATGCCGGATGCGGAACGGCAATTGATCTGATAAGCGGCGAGATGCATGATTTTGGCGGGGGGTCAACACTTCCTCCGCTTAGCGTCCGCTTCTGGAAAATGGAAAGGTAATATATGGACTCACAATCAGAAGGAATAGGAAAAACAGAATTTCTGGGTAAGCTTGCATATCTTTTAAGGGACCTTCCATATGACGAAACAGCAGACGCGATTTCGTACTATGCGTCGTATCTTTCGGATGTTGGACCGGAAAATGAGAAGAGGGTTATTGCAGAGCTTGGCGGCGCGGAAAAGATTGCTGAAGACATAAGGATGAATCTTGGTGTTGCGCCCAAAGCAGATCCGCGCGTTCCGGGGCAGGACCCGACAAAGGTAGAGCTGCCTCATAATCAGGAGAGACTGAATCCTGACAGTGAAGTGAAACAGGATAACTTTGCGAAGGAAGAGAAGCCTGAAAGCAACGTTTCACAGAAGTTCCGCGAGAATTATGCCAGGAAAACCGAGCAGAAAAATGTAAATCCATACTCGCAGAAATCCTTCTACGAAACTCACAATATGCCAAAGCCGGAGAGGAAACAGACAGAAACCGAGGAGTATAACGAAGCCAAGCAGCACACTGCAATCGGTGTCGGCATTGCCGCGGCGATAATTATCGGACTGATTATTATCGGGTTTGTTCTTCTTTTTTTGATAAAGGCTCTTGGAATTCCGCTTATTGCGGCTGCCTTAATTGCAGTAATTATTATCTTTATTAAGGGAAAAAAATAGCGTCATGGAGACAAAGTATATTGCATTTACTTTTGATGATGGACCGAATCTTACGGTAACAACGGATATACTTGATATACTTGAGAAAGAAGAGGTTAAGGCTTCTTTTTTCATAATAGGACAAAATGTGGATGATAACAGTGTGAAGGTGATGCAAAGAGCCTTTGATATGGGCTGTGAAATTGCCTGCCATTCATACTCTCATCCCGGAATGCCGCAGCTTTCCCAAGAAGAAATATATGAGGAAGTTGTAAGAACAAACGAGATAATTGAGGAGGCAACAGGTAAGAAACCGACATTCTTCAGACCACCGTACATTGCTGTTAATGAGGATATGTTTGACGTTATTTCGGGAAAACTCGGGATGACCTTTATCTGCGGAAAAGGGTGCGATGACTGGAATCCTGATGTGCCTGTAAAGGTCAGAATTGACAGCGTTATCAGAGATGCCGAAAACGGCGTAATAATTCTTCTTCATGATATGCCTGAGAATTTTAAGACAAGAGATGCATTAAAAGAAATAATCCCTGCGCTTAAAGCGAAGGGATTTAAGTTTGTAACCGTTTCACAGCTGTTTGATAAATGCGGCGCGGAAAAAGACGGGAAAAAGCTCTATTCTAATGTGTTTCAGAAGTCTCGTTTTCCGTGGGGCGATTCTTTTTAGAAAGACAGAAAAAGAGCCCTGATTTCTTAAGTACCGGGCGAAGAGCCAGATACAGAATGATTGCTATTACTGAGTTAATTGCAGCATTTATCAGGGTTGAATAGGTTGTGATTGCAAGCAGTGTTTTGATTGCGCTTTCAGCCTTTTCAGGATCCGGAAAAAGAAACATATACCATACCCATTTAAGAGAAGGCTCAAAAATGCAGTTGACAAGCAGCGAACCGACGCTTGCAACTATAGCCGCACGGACGATATAAGTTTTCTCGCGGTTTTCCGATATGTGGAAAAGGTGATGAGCAATAAGACCGCATACAAGTCCGATAACAAGCTTGCAGATGAAGGTTCTCGGTGCGGATACGGCATAGCCTGAGAGGATATCTGCCAGTGAAAGACCGATTGCGCCGGAAAGTCCGCCGTAGAGTCCGCCAAGAAGCAGGGCTCCGAGAACGACGAATGCATTACCGAGGTGAATTTTTGTTCCGGTCACTGATATCGGCGGGAAGATTGCATAACCGATATAACACAGAGCAGCCATAAGGCCTGCAAATATGATTTTTCTTAACGTTTCAGAACTTTGCGAATTTTTTTTCATGATATTTACTCCGTTTTCAATTCAATACTGTAAAGTATAACAATATCTGGCTCATGTAAAACGACCAGTTTGCGTGAATTTAAGAAGGCCACTTTTGGAAGGGCTTATTTATGTTTGAAAAATCTTCAATAATTAAATCAAATCACGGGTTTTCCACAAGAACAGGGGGCGTAAGTAATGGGGTGTATTCGTCCCTTAACCTTGGCATGAACAGGGGAGACGATGAAGAAAAGGTTACTAAGAACTGGCAAATTTTTCTTGAAGAAACAGGAATCGGAAATATCCCTTTTGTGTCAGGAAAGCAGGTTCATGGGAATTATGTTCACATAGCTGATTATTCTGATGCAGCAAAGCCATACGGAAACAGTGAACTTACAATGATAAATGCTGACGGATACGTTACGAATAAAGTGAATCTTCCGCTTGCGATATTTACGGCAGACTGCGTGCCGGTTTTAATGGAAGATGAGAAATGCGGTATAGTGGGTGCCGTTCACTGCGGCTGGAGAAGCGCCGCACTTGATATTGAAGGCGAAGCTGTCAGGGCTTTTGAAAGCCTTGGCGGAAAGGCAGAGAATATAAAGGCAGCTATAGGGCCTTCCATTGGAATGTGCTGCTTTGAAGTAGGAAGCGAAGTGCCGGAAGCTTTCGACAGCCTTTTTGGAAGACGGATGTCTGAATTCTACAGGCTGAAAGAAAACGGAAAATATAACATTGACCTTCAGGGGCTCGTTGCCGAAAGATTCGCATTTCTCGGAGTACCGAGGGAAAACATTGAAAAAGTCGGAAGCTGTACAATGTGTCATCCGGATAAATATTACAGTCATAGGTACTATAACGGAGGAGTAAGAGGAAGTCTTGCGAGCGTTATAGCACTTTCATAAACTTAAGGTGATTTATGGCAAAAAAGATTGAAATGCGCTGGGTCTTATTCGGCATTTTTGCACTTATCGTGGCCGCAGTGTTAATCTTCGTTAATTTCGTGCATCCATTGGAGAGCGAAAGGGAAGAATTTGACAATGAATATTTTACTTTTTTTAGCTTGAATGATACTGACGGTAACACGTTCGGCGGGAAAGAACTGGGCGAAAGCCGGGTTACGCTTTTTAATGCCTGGTATACGGCGTGCGGACCGTGTATTAAGGAGATGCCGGATCTACAGAGAATATATGAGGAATATGACCGCGAAACACTTGGAATTGCAGGGATTGTGGCTGATTATTCGAATTCCGGCGAGGGATATCCGGAAGAGGTAACAGAGGTTATTAAAAGCTGCGGGGTTAAGTATCCGGTTCTTCTTGGAGATGACGAGTTTGATGAGAAAATTAAGTATATGACAGGGGATACGTATCCATTTACCTGGGTTGTTGACAGAAACGGGCGCATTATTGATGTTGTCACGGGGCGCCTTTCGTATGATGAGTGGAAAGAGCGGATAACTTTCTGGCTTTCGGAGGCAGCTTTATGAATAAGAGAAGAGTTATTATTACGGCAGGCCTTGTTATTGTATTTGCCGCTTTATTCGTAATCGGAATATTTATCGGGGAACCGTGGGCAGTATGGCAGAAGGGTGCCAATATCTGCCTTGAGTGTATTGGAATAGGATGAAAAAAGACAGAGTTTCAAAGGACAACAGATTCAGGCTTTGCGTGCAGGCGCTTTCCTTTGCATTTCATAACGGATATGTGAGAGGGTTTCTTACGGGCAAAATCTGTACGGGTGCCACAAAATCGATATGCGTTCCGGGGCTTAACTGTTATTCCTGCCCGGGAGCGTCTTTTTCGTGCCCGATAGGAGCGCTGTCTTCCGTTCTCGGAAACAGAAATTTCAAGTTCTCTTTGTACGTTTTGGGGTTTCTCGGACTTGTCGGAACCTTTTTTGGCAGGCTGATATGCGGCTTTATATGCCCCTTTGGCCTTATTTCCGACCTTCTGTACAAGATTCCTTTGTTTAAAAAAGAAAAGAACCTTCCGGGGCATAAGTATCTTAAATACCTCAGGTATGTTACGCTTATTCTTATGGTTGTGCTTCTTCCGCTTTTGGTTCTGAACAGTTCAGGTGGCGGAGAACCGTGGTTTTGCGAGTGGATATGTCCTGACGGAACGCTTCTTGGAGGTATTCCGCTTACGCTTCTTAATCCGACCTTAAGATCCGCAATCGGCGGAAGATTTGTGATGAAAGTTATTATTCTGGTCGGAATTCTTGGTCTTTCCGTAAAATATTACAGACCTTTTTGCAAATATTTGTGTCCACTTGGTGCATTTTATGGTATGTTTAATCCCGTAGCGACCTATAAACTTAAGGTTGATAAGGATAAATGTACTGACTGCGGACTTTGTGAAAAAGAATGTCTTATGGGGATAAACGTAAGGGAGAAGATTAACTCTCCCGAATGTATACGATGCGGAAAGTGCAAGTCGGTTTGCCCAAGCGGCGCGATAAGTGCGACTTTTATGGGAAAGACCCTGTCAGGGGGAAAAAACAGTGAATTACATTCGGATACCGGGAAAAAGTAAAACGAATGTAACACATATATTATACGAGGTAGAAAAGGATGAACGGAAAACAAATTGAAATCAGATGGCACGGAAGAGGCGGTCAGGGAGCCAAGACGGCGGCACTTCTTCTTGCTGATGTCTGCTTTAAGACAGGTGCCTACGTTCAGGGATTTCCTGAATACGGCCCGGAGAGAATGGGAGCACCCATTACTGCATTTAACAGAATTTCCGATACCGACATCAGGGTTCACAGCAATATTTATACGCCTGACCTTGTTGTGGTAGTTGATGAAACCCTGCTTAAGAGCGTTGATGTAACGGCAGGACTTAAGGAAGACGGCGCAATTATAATTAATACAGATAAGAGTGCTGATGAGGTAAGAGGATTTCTTGGCGGATACAAGGGAAAGGTATTTACTCTTGATGCAAGAAAAATCTCTGTGGAAGCACTTGGCAAGTATTTCCCCAATTCGCCCATGCTTGCGGCAGTAGTTGCTGTTTCGAAAGTTATGGAGTGGGATAATTTCATAAGTGAGATGAGAGCTTCGTATGCGCATAAGTTTGCCAAGAAGCCGGAAGTTATCGAGGGTAACATGAAAGCACTTACTCTTACATACGAAAATTTAAAGGAGCAGCTGCAATGAGAACAGATGTAAGCAAAATAAATGAACAGACCCCGTATGAGGACCTTACAGAAGGCCTTATGATGTTTGCGGGCGGTACTGCAAAGGAGTTTAAGACAGGCGAGTGGAGAACCAACACTCCCGTTTTTGATAAATCAAAATGCAAACAGTGCCTGTTATGTGCACCGGTATGTCCCGACGGCTGTATTCCCATTAAGGATCAGAAACGTGACGATTTCGATTACGATCACTGCAAGGGATGCGGAATATGCGTAAAAGCCTGTCCTTTCGGTGCAATTGAAATGGTAGAGGGCGTTGACCCTGTGAAGAAATAAAGGAGCATAAAAAGATGTCTATAAAAGATCGTATGTCAGGTAACGAAGCAGTTGCCTATGCAATTAAGCAGGTCAATCCCGATGTCATGCCTGCTTTCCCCATAACTCCGTCTACCGAGATTCCGCAGATGGTTTCAACCTATATTGCTAACGGCCAGATGGATACGGAATTTATTCCTGTTGAATCAGAGCACAGCTCAATGAGCGCAACAATCGGTGCAGAGGCAGCAGGTGCAAGAAGTCTTACAGCTACTTCAAGCTGCGGACTTGCACTTATGTGGGAGGAGCTCCTTGTGGCAGCTTCCAACAGAATGCCCTGTGCACTTACTCTTGTTAACAGAACGCTTTCCGGACCGATTAATATTAACTGTGACCATTCAGACGGTATGGGCGCAAGAGATACCGGCTGGATTCAGATTTATGCCGAGAATAACCAGGAAGCTTATGATAATTTTATCCAGGCTTATCCGATCGCAGAGGATGCGCGTGTTCATCTTCCCATTATGGTATGCCAGGATGGTTTTATTACTTCTCATGCCGTTCAGAACATTGAGCTTAATGAAGATGCCGATGTAAAAGAGTTTGTCGGCGAGTATCATCCCGAAGAATTCCTTCTTAAGAAGGATGCACCTATGGCATTCGGACCTTACGCTGTTTCCAATTACTCAATGGAAGCCAAGAAGGCTCAGGCAGAAGCCATGAAGAGAGCCAAGGGTGTTATCTGTGAGGTTGCCAAAAAGTATAAAGAGAAGTTTGGCAGAGGCTTTGAGCTCTTTGAAGAGTACAAAACAGACGATGCGGATTTCATTATGCTTATCATGGGATCTGCTGCAGGTACTGCAAAGCAGGCTGTAGATGACCTCCGTGAGAAAGGAATAAAAGCCGGAGTTCTTAAACTCAGAGTATTCAGACCTTTCCCCGCAGAAGAGATTGCCATGGCACTTAAGGGGTGCAAGGCAGTTGCAATTATGGACCGTGTTGAATCCTACAACGGTCACGGCGGACCGCTTTCTGCCGAAGTTACGTATGGTCTTTTCATGGCAAAGGTTAATATCGAAGCCGTATGCTATACCTACGGTCTTGCAGGAAGAGATTTTACCGTTGAAAGCGTATATGAGATTTTCGAGGAACTTTCTGATGTTGTAAATAACGGTAAGAAGGTTACGCAGCACAGATATATCGGGCTTAGAACCAGAGGGGAGAATTAATCGTGGCAGGATATAATTTAAAAGAAGAGTTAAGTAAACCCGAAAGGTTAACACCCGGACACAGAATGTGTGCAGGATGCGGAGCAACCATCGGTGTAAGAGCAGTTCTTCGTGCACTTCACGAAGGTGACAGGGCCGTAATCGGTAATGCAACAGGCTGCCTTGAAGTAAGTTCATATATGTATCCCTATACTGCATGGGAAGACAGTTATATTCACAATGCTTTTGAAAATGCAGGTGCGACCTTAAGCGGCGTTGAAACAGCTTACAAAGCACTTAAGAAAAGAGGACGTATCCCGGAGGATGTAAATTATAAGTTTATTACCTTCGGAGGTGACGGCGGTACATACGATATCGGTTTTCAGTCACTTTCAGGAGCAATGGAGCGTGGGCATGACATGGTTTATGTCTGCTACGATAACGGTGCTTATATGAATACCGGAATTCAAAGAAGCAGTGCTACTCCGAGATTTGCCGATACAACAACAACACCTGTCGGAACACAGTCAATAGGTAAGATGCAGTCAAGAAAAGATCTTGCATCCATTATAGCCGAGCATAATGTTCCCTATGTAGGACAGTCGACATTTACAAGGGATTTTAAGGATATTCATCAGAAGTCAGAGAAAGCAATTTATACAGAAGGTGCATGCTTCCTTAATCTTCTTACTCCGTGTCCCCGTGGATGGAGATACGAGATGTCCGACATTATGAAGATTTGTCAGCTTGCGATTGATACCTGCTACTGGCCGCTCTTTGAAGTTGACCACGGAAAGTGGACGCTCACCTATGAGCCGAAGAAGAAGCTTCCGATCGAAGATTTTCTTAAAGAGCAGGGCCGTTTCAAGCATTTGTTCAAACCTGAAAACGAGCACCTTCTTGCAGAGTTCCAGGAAGAAGTAGACAGACGCTGGGAAGATTTACAGTTCAGATGTTCAAAGAATTAGGAGGCATACGTATGGAAGAGAGAATGTTTGGAAACAGTCACATAATTTCATGGCTTCAGTATTTTTCGGATAAGACGGATGTTGATCTTGAGCACGTTAAAATTCTTGATATTACGAGAAAAAATAAGAATCTCATTCCGGCATGCGAAGCACACAGATGCGTTCTGGTATTTACCGAAGCCGGACATAAGGATATTTTTTACCGTATGTACAATGCGGGACTTGGAAACTGCAAAGTAATCTATAACGAAGGAAGCGAACCGGCAGGCGAAATTAAGGAAGATCTTGTCCTTAACATGATTGACAGAGGCATTAACGCTTCCGCAGGAATGCTTATATTAAACCCTGATGCCCGTTCCACTGTAAGCTTTGGAATGGATAATTCCGTGCTTGCAAGAGGAAGCGTCAAGTATGTTGGTTCTGAAATCCGTTCGATTATTCTTTCCAAGATGCAGATTGAGGAAGGAAAGAATATTTGTGTTATTTCCGGTGAATCAATTGTTGTAGAATCAGCAATTCTTGACGGTGAAGGTTCCGTCATTGCTGTTGAATATAACGGAAATGACAGAAAGGCACTTGAAGAAAATGTTGAACAGTTTGGCCTTAACAATGTTCACATCATTGACAGTGTTGAAAAAGAGAATCTTGAAGGACTTCCGATACCTGATGTTACAATGCTTGTAGCATCTGCTTCCATGGAAAAAGAAATCGAGTGCCTTCTTGAACTTAATCCTTCTATGGAATTTGTTATTTATACGCTGGATTTTGTTGTTGCGGCCTCTCTTATTGATTACTTCAAGAAATTTGGTCAGGATCCTGAAGTTATTCAGGTATCTGTATCAAAGGTAACAAGTCGTCATACCTATGAGCAGCAGCCCGCACCCTGGATTATTACCTGGACCGGAAGAAAGTAGACAAAGGAAAAACCCGCATATGCGGGTTTTTCCTTTTTTTCGTGGGAAGCGGTATTTTTTGACCGCAAATAGTTGGGGGAAGTACAATGATAACTATTGCCAATCGCCCGGAATAGGTATAAAATATCTTTAATATTCTGAAAGGAGACCCGATATGCAGATAGGAAGTATTGGTTCTGTAATGAGTATGCCGTACGTATATAATACCAATTCGGTAAATCGTGCCAGTATGAATCCCATATCGGCGATTCCGGAAGATGGTACGAAAGGAAGAGTAGATTATAAAGGCCTTGTATCGGAAGATGGTCTTGAATCAATGAATCCTTTAAAAAGAGGAGAATCCAGAAATTTTGCGGATATTATTTCCTCACAGATGGCACTAAGTAATCAGCATAAAGCAGCGCTTATGAAGGCCGTCCCTTCGGGGGCTGAAGATAATGCTGTTTTTGAATAAAGTATAGTAAAGGCGTTGACAAAGAGGAGTATCATATTACCGCCCTAAGAGAGGAAGATTCACCGGCTGAAAGATTTTCCGGGAAAGGGATGTGAGAAGGTAGCTTTTGAGCCGGATTTGTGAAGCATAAGCAGTCAGAAAGCTGTTTTTTGTGAGTAGCTTTTCCCGTTTAGCCACGTTACGGTAAAATTGAGTATAATTCAAAGGTGGTACCGCGTAAATTCGCCCTTTGCAGACTATGTCCGCAAAGGGCTTTTCTTTTAGAAGATTATTACAAAAGGAGTAAAGACAAATGAGTAAAGAACTTGCCAAAACGTATGATCCTCATGGCATGGAAGACAGAATCTATGCGAAGTGGATTGAAAAGAAATATTTTCATGCAGAGGTTGCTGAAAACAAAAAACCGTTCACGATTGTGATTCCGCCCCCGAATATTACAGGTCAGCTTCACATGGGACATGCTCTTGATAATACAATGCAGGATATCCTTATAAGATTTAAGAGAATGCAGGGATATAATGCACTCTGGCAGCCCGGAACAGACCATGCTTCAATTGCTACCGAAGTAAAGATTATCGAAACTCTTAAGAAAGAGGGAATCGACAAGCACGATCTTGGAAGAGAAGGCTTTCTTGAAAGTGCCTGGGACTGGAAAAAAGAATATGGCGGAAGAATAATTAATCAGCTTAAGAAAATGGGATCTTCCTGTGACTGGGACAGAGAGAGATTTACCATGGATGAAGGCTGCAATAAAGCCGTTAATGAAGTATTCATCAAAATGCATGAAAAAGGATGGATTTATAAGGGCTCAAGAATAATTAACTGGTGTCCTGTATGTAATACCTCCATTTCAGATGCGGAAGTAGAATACGAAGAACAGGCAGGACATTTCTGGCATATCAAATATCCGCTTGTTGACGAAAACGGAGCACCGAGTAAAACCGAATTCCTTGAATTTGCAACAACACGTCCCGAGACAATGCTCGGTGATACGGCAGTTGCTGTAAATCCTGCAGATGAGCGTTACACTTATCTGCACGGAAGAAGCGTATGGCTCCCTATCGTAAACAAGGCTATTCCCGTAGTAGAGGATAATTATGTTGATATGGAGTTCGGAACAGGTGTTGTTAAGATTACACCTGCACATGACCCTAACGACTTTGAAGTAGGAAAGCGTCATGACCTTCCGGTTATCAATATCATGAATGATAACGCCACAATCAACAAAAACGGCGGAAAATATGAAGGCCTTGACAGATATGAGGCAAGAAAGAAGATCGTTGAAGAGCTTGACTCACTCGGTCTACTTGTAAGAATAGAAGATTATTCGCATAATGTAGGAACTCATGACAGATGCGGAACTACTGTAGAACCTCTCGTAAAAGAGCAGTGGTTTGTAAAGATGGATGAGCTTATTAAGCCTGCGGTAGAGGCTGTTCAAAACGGAGATATCAAACTTATCCCCAAGAGAATGGAGAAAACCTACTTCAACTGGACCGATAATATTCGTGACTGGTGTATCTCAAGACAGCTCTGGTGGGGACACAGAATTCCCGCATACTACTGCGACAATTGCGGTGAAGTTCATGTAGGCCTTAAAGCTCCCTGCGAGTGTAAGAAATGTAAAGGGACAAGCTTTACACAGGATCCCGATACACTTGATACATGGTTTTCATCGGCACTCTGGCCGTTCTCAACTCTTGGCTGGCCGGAAAAAACAAAGGAACTCGAGTATTTCTATCCTACAGATGTACTTGTTACAGGGTACGATATCATCTTCTTCTGGGTAATTCGTATGATATTCTCAGGTTATGAGCAGATGAAGGAGAAACCGTTCAAGACTGTTCTTTTCCATGGACTTGTAAGAGATTCACAGGGAAGAAAGATGAGTAAGTCGCTCGGTAACGGAATAGATCCACTTGAAATTATCGACAAATACGGTGCTGATGCACTCAGACTTACACTTATCACAGGAAATGCACCCGGTAACGATATGCGTTTCTACTATGAGAGAGTTGAAGCAAACAGAAACTTCTGCAATAAGATATGGAATGCTTCGCGTTTTATCATGATGAACATGGAAGGCAAGAACATTCATAAGCCGGAGGAGGCAGACCTTCAGCCTGTTGATAAGTGGATTATCAGCAAGATGAACAGCCTTGTAAAAGAAGTTACCGACAATATGGAAGCCTTCGAACTTGGTATCGCCGTTCAGAAGATTTACGACTTTATCTGGGATGAATTCTGTGACTGGTATATCGAAATGGTTAAGCCAAGACTCTATCAGACCGATGACCAGACAAGTCAAAATGCCGCATTATACACACTCAGAAGCGTTCTTATTGATGCACTCAAGCTTCTTCACCCTTATATGCCGTTTATTACCGAAGAGATTTTCTGTACTCTTCAGGATGAAGAAGAATCTATCATGATAAGTAACTGGCCTGTATATGATGAAGAAAAGGCTTATAAGAAGGATGAAGAGAAACTTGAGATTATCAAGGAAGCTGTAAGAGGAATCAGAAATGTAAGAAGTGAGATGAATGTTGCTCCTTCAAGAAAGGCACTATGCATTATTGTTTCCGATAAGCAGGCGATTCTTGACACCTTTACAGAAGGAAAGCTTTTCTTTGCTTCACTTGCGTATGCTTCTGATGTTGTTATGCAGAAGGACAAGACAGGAATTGCAGACGATGCTGTTTCTGTTGTTATTCACAACGCAACAATTTACATTCCGTTTGCAGAGCTTGTTGATATTGCGCAGGAAATCGAAAGACTGAAAAAGGAAGAAGCGCGCCTTACAGGAGAACTTGCCAGAGTAAACGGTATGCTCTCCAATGAGAAATTTGTAAGCAAGGCCCCCGAAGCCAAGATAAATGAGGAAAAGGCCAAGCTTGAGAAATATACTCAGATGATGGCAATGGTTAAGGAACGTCTTTCATCTCTTGCAAAATAATAATAATTCATGACGGTTGTTAAATATAGGTTTAACTTAGATGATTACAACATATGATGAGGCTGTAGAGTATATACTCGAAACGCCGAAATTTACTACAAAACACAGTATGAAGGAAACCGGGAAATTCTATGAATTTCTCGGTCTTCCCTTAAATGGAAAGAAAATCGTGCATGTGGCCGGAACAAACGGCAAAGGTTCGGTATGCTCATTTATAAGATGCGTCCTTGAAGAAAGCGGTTACCATACTGCTACCTTCGTGTCACCGCATCTTGTCGATATCAGGGAGCGTTTTCTTTTTGACGGAATAATGGCCGGAAAAGAAGAATTTCTTGAGGCTTTCAACAAGCTGATGGAAAAGCTTTCCGAGTACAACCGCGGAGACGGTATGGGATGCGAGGAAAGCAGTACATCTCCGGAGAATTATGAATATCATCCGTCCTTCTTTGAGTTTGTTTTTTTCATGTTTACGCTTATGGAAAGGGCAGAAAATGCCGATTATATAGTGCTTGAGACCGGTCTTGGCGGAAGGCTTGATGCAACCAACATCATCCCGGATAAAACTGTTACCGTCATTACCGAAATCGGACTCGATCATACGGAATATTTAGGAGGTTCAATTACAGATATTGCAATGGAGAAAGCAGGTATTCTGCGTAAAAATACACCTGTTATTTATCTTAAGGACAACGCCGAGAGTGCTTACGTAATAGAGAAAAGAATGCGCGATATATGCGGAAGACCTGATATTTCGGGACTTCTTTTCGGCGTACGAAAGAGTGATGCGCAAAATGTTGTTATGAAGAAAGGAAGAATTGATTTTACTGCATTTTCTTTTTTCTACAAATTTGTGCATATAATGATTAAGGCAAATGCTTCTTACCAGGTTGAGAACGCACTTCTTGCGCTTAGGGCACTTGATGCGCTGATGGAGATTTCTGCGGATATTACTAAAGAAGAGATGATGCGCGGCTTTTCTGAAATGTTCTGGGAAGGAAGAATGCAGGAAATTATGCCTGATGTATACGTGGACGGAGCTCATAACGAGGACGGAATCAGGAAATTTCTCGAAGGGGCGTCGCAGATTATCCGCGAAAAAGGCGGAAAGGCAAGTCTTCTTTTTGCCGTAATGAAGGATAAGAGATATGAGGCTATGGTAAAGCAGATTACAGCATCCGGATTGTTCGAAAGAATATGCTTTACAAAAGCAGGCGGAAACAGAGGAACGTCAGAGGATATTCTTATGAGGCTTGTTCCCGGAGCCGAGACCAAGGAAAGTGCAGAAGATGCGTTTGCCGAGCTTGTCGGAGATAAAAAGCCCGGAAACCTTGTTTTTGTTGCAGGGTCTTTATATCTTGTCGGTGACATATTGAAACAGACAAAATAAGTTATTCTTTGGTCACTTGCCAAAGTGAATTCCGCTTTGCCAAAGTAAATTCCGAATAAAGCTATATTTTTCAAAGGTTTTATTCATTTTTGAGGTAAATGATATTGAATTTACATTTTTTATTGCTGTAAAATCACTCTTGTAAGGAAAA
>JAZLHJ010000052.1:0-16003 GCA_045616785.1 Lachnospiraceae bacterium | reverse complement strand
TGTGTTGCCATTAGGTACCTCCTTACTACCGGGACACAGTAAGGAGATATATAACATATATGTTTGCCTAAGTAAATTCAGTAGATGATTTTGCCAAGGTAAAATCAGTACAGATGCGGAATTTAATTTGGCAAATTAGTTAAGTTATTCTTTTTTTGTACCGTAATGCAGAAATATCGTATATACTGTTATAGTAATGAAGGGGGGCACACTGATGAAAGAAAAAGAAGCTAAAATGAAAGATTTGTTTGAAGTAATTACAGACGATGAACTTGGAGAAGCAACAGGAGGCGCAAAACCGGACTCCAATATTATCGGTGAAGCCGGCTCGACTCTTTGCGGAAAACCGAAGGGCCTTGGACAATTCGTAAAGTCCGTTAAAAACGAAAAAGATAAGTAAAAGTGATATTCTGAACTTAATTTGGAAGTGGTAGAAAATGATTGAATTTGAAAAAGAACTTGAGAAATTTCATCCGAGCCTTGAGTTTGATGACGCAGAGGAAGCACTGCGTACACAGGATACGGATGATCTTGCGGATGTACTTATAGAGCTTGTTAATTCGGCAGAAAAAGAAAGAGCACTTGCAATTGAAGCTTTGCAGAAACAGTAGGTGTATTTATGTTTTGTTATAACTGTGGGTGTCAGCTTACCAAGAATGATTTCTGTACGAATTGCTATGCGGATGTAAAAACCTATAAAAAGGTTATGTACGCTGCGAACAGGTTTTACAACCTCGGACTTGAAAAGGCCAGAATCAGAGACCTTTCCGGTGCAGCCGATGCTCTAAGATGTTGTTTAAAATTAAATAAGGATCATATCGAAGCGAGAAACCTTCTCGGCCTTGTGTATTATGAAGTAGGTGAAACCTTTTCGGCGTTAAATGAATGGGTTATGAGCGTAAATATTCAGGAACGCAAGAATATAGCGCATGATTTTATTGGTGAGATTCAGGAGAATCTTGCTGAATTTGACGAGGAAGTTGCGGCTGCCAAGAAGTATAATAATGCACTCGAGCTTTGTTTCAATAATAATATCGATGTGGCAAAGCTTTCTCTTAAGACGGCAATTAAGAATAACAAAAGGCATGTTCAGGCTCATCTTTTGCTTGCCCTTATTCTTATGGCAGAAGAAGAAAATGCTGAGGCCATGGAAGTAATTAAGCGCGTACTTAAGATTGACCATAATAACACAATGGCGCTTCGTTACAAGAAAGAGCTTGAGGGCGTTTCAAGAAGCGAAGAAGAATTAAGTCCGAGAAAGAATAAAAAGAGCAAGAAACAGTTAAATGAAGAAATAAGCAGCAGTTCAATTGCTTTCCAAAACGGCAGTGATGGCGTTATAAAGCCGATAAACACAAAAGAGGCGACAGGCCTTTCTACTGTTGTGAATATTATTATCGGCGCCGTTATCGGTGTTGCGATTTCTCTTTTCCTTATTCTTCCTGCAAGGATTAAGACAGAGACCGATAAGGTTAACGATAAAATTGCAGAGTACAGTGAAGAAATAGCTGTAAAGGCTGCCGATATAAAAGAGCGTGATTCCCAGATTGAGAAACTCGAGAGGGAAATTGAAAAGGTGCACAATGAACTTGACAGCTTTACGGGAGACGACGGAACGATTACGTCCTATGACAATCTCCTTGCTGCCACAGCTTCTTATCTGTCCGGCGAAGGAGCAATGAGAATCGCTGATTCGCTGAGCAAAATAGATGAAGATTATGTTACTTCCGAATGCTCGGAGACATTTCTGTCTGTATATAATTTCCTTCGTGAGAAGATTGGTATAGAAGTATCACAGGCATACTACGAAAGCGGAGTAACAGAGTACAACAGCGAGAATTTCTCGGAAGCAATCAGATATCTTGAGATGGCCGTCTCTTTTGACAAGGAGAATTCAACTGCGCTTTATCAGCTCGGAGAAGCTTACTACAGAAGCGGTAACATCGACCAGGCAATTGAAATTTACACGGAAGTTATTGAACTGTTCCCCGGAAGCAATAATGCGTATAATGCACAGAAACGAATCAGTGCCATTAACGGCGAAGGTTGATTATGAAATTTGATATGCACTGCCATACAAAAGAGGGTTCCGTCGATGCAAAGGTTGGGATTGAGGCTTATGTGAAAAGGCTCATGGAACTTGGCTTTGACGGAATGCTTGTGACAGATCACAATTCCTACAAGGGACATGATAAATGGCAGGAAATACGTGAGGCTTTTGAGAAAAAAGCCGGCAGAAGCTTTGTTGTATTAAGGGGAATTGAATACGACACAAGAGATGCCGGTCATATGCTTGTAATTCTTCCGGACAGAATAAAAACAAGGCTTCTTGAAGCAAGAGGAATGACTCTTAACGAACTTAAGAAGGTTGTACATTATCTCGGTGGTATTATTGGCCCGGCCCACCCTTACGGGACGGGCTTTTTTGCACTTATGCATACAAAAGCCGGAAGAAAAAACGTTTTTTCGGGATTCGATTTTGTGGAAGGCCTTAATTCCTGCTCAAAGCCGCACCAGAACAGAAAACAGCACAGATTTGCAAGAAGAAGCGGTAAAACGGTATTTTGCGGCTCGGATTCGCACAAACTGCAATATGTCGGCTCGGCATATACGATTTTTGAACGGACGATACGAAACAATGACGATTTGATAAGGGCTGTACGCGAGAGCGTGAAGACAAAAAGAGGACTTGTCGGCATCGAATTTCTGCAGAAAAAGCACAGGAAATTCACAGAAGATTTTGGTATCCTCGGCTATTATGTACTAAACAAAACAATGGCTTTTGTAAATGCCGTAAAAAGAAAACGGAAAATGGCAAAGATAAGATTCTGATAAACCCGGTAGAAAAACCGGGCTTTATCTTGACAAACGATTAAACATGTGTTTAATTGTTTAATAGAGAGGCGTGAAGACGCGGGAAGGAAGAGAGGACACGATTATGAATAAAACTTACAATATAGAAGTAGACTGCGCAAACTGTGCACTTAAGATGGAAGAGGCCGCTAAAAAGACAGAGGGCGTAAGAAATGCCGCCGTTAATTTCATGACACAGAAGATGAATGTGGAATTCGAAGATGATGCCGATATTCAGGCAGTTATGAAAAAAGTTCTGAAAAACTGTAAGAAGGTCGAAAGTGACTGCGAAATAGAATTGTAAAGCGTGAGGATATGAAGAAAAAACAAAAGAAAGTGCTGATCAGAATAATCATTTCACTGGTGCTTCTTGTACCGGCAATGATTATTTCGCACAAATTCACAATTCCTATATATGTTGAGATACCTGTATATGCCCTGATATATCTTATTATCGGTTATGACATATTAAGAAAGGCATTTCTCGGTATTATTCACGGACAGGTTTTTGATGAGAATTTCCTTATGGCTGTAGCTACTGTCGGTGCATTTTGTGTATCTGAATATTCCGAAGCTGTTGCCGTTATGCTTTTTTACCAGATAGGAGAGCTCTTCCAGAGCATTGCTGTGGGAAAAAGCAGGAAAAATATAGCAGGGCTTATGGACATACGGCCTGATTATGCAAATATTCCGGGAGAAGACGGAAGTCTTACAAGGGTATCGCCTGAGGAGGTCCGTGCAGGTGATGTTATAGTTGTATGCCCCGGCGAGAAAATTCCGATTGACGGAACAGTGGAAGATGGAACTTCCGTGGTTGATACGAAGGCGCTTACAGGCGAAAGCGTTCCGCGTGATATAAAAGCCGGAGATGAAGTTATTAGCGGCTGTATCAATCTTACAGGCGTCATAAGAGTCAGAACAACAAAAGAGTTTTCCGAATCGACAGTTTCCAAAATTCTTGAGCTTGTGCAGAATGCAGGCATGAGAAAAGCCCGCTCGGAGCAGTTTATTACAAGATTTGCCAAGGTTTATACGCCGGTCGTATGCATCCTTTCGCTTCTTCTTTTCCTTGTTCCGACAGTTATATCGTTTATTGTTCCTTCTGTTAATGCGAGTCCTTCGGACTTTCTCCTTCGGGCGCTTACGTTCCTTGTCATCAGTTGTCCGTGTGCGCTTGTAATCTCAATTCCGCTTTCTTTTTTCGGCGGAATAGGCGGCGCGTCCTCACGCGGAATACTGATTAAGGGCGGCACGTATCTCGAGAATCTTTCACGCGCAGGCGTTGTTGTGTTTGATAAAACGGGGACGCTTACAAAAGGCGTGTTCGAGGTAAAGGACATAGTGCCGCGCTCGTGTGAAAAGGATGAGCTTTTAAGGCTTGCCGGAATAGCAGAAAGCTTTTCATCGCATCCGATTTCTGTCGGAATAAGGAAGGCTTATGAGGAAAAATTCGGAAGAAGTGAGGGAAGGCTTGCAAGCGACGCGCATGAAATTGCAGGAAAAGGCGTAACTGCCATATATAACGGCAAACAGATTCTTGCGGGAAATGAGAAGATTCTTACCTGCGACACATCAGTTATTATTAAGAACGAGAATACCCGCGGGAAAACCGTTGTTCATGTACAATACGGCGATACCTACATGGGATGCATTACTGTTGCTGATGTTGTAAAAGAAGAGGCTGCTTCGTCACTTCGGGAGCTTAGAAAGAGCGGAGTCCGGAAAATTGTTATGTTAACCGGAGATAACAGAGAAACGGCTGAAGAGATTTCTGAAGAACTTATGGAAATCGATGAGGTGAAAGCCTCGCTTCTTCCCGGCGACAAGGTTTCTGCGATTGAGCAGATCCTTCTTGAGAATAAAGGAAAAGTTACAATTTTCGTTGGCGACGGGGTAAATGATGCTCCTGTTCTTATAAGGTCAGACATTGGAATTGCCATGGGGGCACTGGGAAGCGATGCCGCTATTGAAGCTGCTGACATTGTTCTTATGGATGACAGACTTGATAAGATTTCGCTCGGAATAAGAATTTCGGTTAAAACAATTCGGATAATATATGAAAATATTGTTTTCGCGCTTGTTGTAAAGGCTGTATGTCTGGTACTTGCGGGACTTGGTATCGCAAATATGTGGCTTGCGATTTTCGCCGATGTCGGAGTAATGATTCTTGCCGTACTTAATGCAACAAGAGCGCTCAGAGTACGGGCGTAAACGTAAAATGATTTTGGAAAGGTAAATGGATGAGCAGTATTATTCTTCCGCATTCCCATGGGAATGTAACACAGAAAGTAATAGAACATATGCCGGGAGATGAAGCTTTTTTCAAGGTTTCGGAATGCTTTTCGCTTCTCGGTGATTCATCACGTCTTAAAATTCTGTGGCTTCTATGCCATTCCGAGGAATGCGTCAGCAATATTTCCGCGGCCGTGCAGATGAGCCCGCCTCTTGTCTCGCATCACTTAAAGCTTCTTAAGACGAACGGACTTATCACTTCGAGAAGAGAAGGAAAAGAAGTTTATTACGCATTGGCCACGACTGATATTACGGAGGTTCTCCATCATGCACTTGATGAAATGATGGGAATTCACTGTCCGCGCGAGGCGGAATGAATATAAATAATTCGTAAACTTTCTGTTTGGGATTGTATTTGCATGATTTTCTCATATAATGGTTTATGTTGCATTTAATTAGGGTAGTAGGAGAAAAGAGAAATAATGAGTACAATCAGAACACTGGCGAGGCATATTCGTGAGTTTAAGCTTCCGTCAATTCTCACACCCATTTTCATGATTCTTGAAGTTATCATGGAGATGGTAATGCCGCTTCTCATGGCGTCGATTATTGATAACGGCGTTAATAAAGGCGACATGAAGCATATCTATATCATGGGTGCACTTATGATTCTTGCAGCCATAGTATCACTCTGGTGCGGTATCGGAGGCGGCGTATTCGGTGCAAAAGCATCTACCGGATTTGCCAGAAATCTTCGAAAAGCAATGTTTGACAACATCCAGAAATTCAGCTTTGCAAATATTGATAAATTCAGCACTTCAGGACTTGTTACAAGACTTACAACCGATGTAACAAACGTTCAGAATGCATATCAGATGCTGCTGCGTATGTGTATGAGAGCGCCTATTTCGCTTATTGTTGCAATGGTTATGTCTTTTGCAATCAGCGCAAGGCTGGCACTTATTTATCTTGCTGCAGTAGTATTTCTTTCAATCATCATGGCGATTCTCGTTAAGATGGCGACCAAATACTTTACACAGGCATTCCCGAAATATGATGACCTTAACGAAAGCGTCGAGGAGAATGTTACAGCAATCCGTGTTGTAAAGGCTTTTGTCCGTGAAGACTACGAGAATACTAAATTCAAAAAAGCAAGCGGAAATATCTATAATATATTCAAAAAAGCAGAGAACATAATTACTTACGCAAGCCCTGTAATGAACCTTACGGTTTATTCGTGCATGCTTCTTGTAGGATGGTTCGGCGCAAAGATGATTATAAGTGACACGCTTACAACAGGTCAGCTTATGAGTCTTATGACATACTGCCTGACAATTCTCATGAACCTTATGATGCTTTCCATTATCTTTGTTATGTTAACCATGTCGGTGGCAAGTGCAAACCGAATTGCGGAAGTGCTTAATGAGGAACCTTCAATTGTTAATCCGGAGAGTCCTGTTACCGAGATTGCTGACGGAAGTATTTCCTTTAAGAATGTTTTCTTCCAATATAATAAAGATGCGAAAGAACCTGTACTTAAGAACATTAATCTTGATATTAAATCAGGTGAGACAATCGGTATTCTCGGAGGAACAGGTTCTGCAAAGTCAAGTCTTGTTAATCTGATAAGCCGTCTGTATGACGTTACAGACGGAAGTCTTATGGTCGGCGGAAAAGATGTACGTGAGTACGATTTGGACGCCCTCAGAAATAAGGTTGCGGTTGTGCTCCAAAACAACGTTCTTTTTTCCGGAAGTATTCTTGATAATCTCCGTTGGGGAAAAGAGAATGCGACTGAGGAAGAGTGCAAAGAAGCCTGCCGCATAGCCTGTGCGGATGAATTTATCGAGAAGATGCCCGATAAGTATGAAACTCATATTGAACAGGGCGGAACAAATGTATCCGGCGGACAGAAGCAGAGACTTTGTATCGCAAGGGCGCTGCTTAAGGATCCGAAGGTTCTTATTCTTGATGATTCGACAAGTGCAGTAGATACAGCAACTGATGCCAAAATCCGTGAAGGCTTCAAAGCGGCAATTCCCGGAACTACCAAGATTATTATTGCCCAGAGAATTTCGTCCATTATGCATGCGGATAAGATTATTGTAATGGATGACGGCGAAGTTAAGGGCTTCGGTACACATGAAGAGCTCCTTGCATCCAATGAAATTTATAAGGATGTTTACGAGTCACAGACCTCCGGCGCAGGAGATTTTGATGAGAAAGGAGAGATGTAATTATGGCACGTGGAATGGGCGGCAGACGAGGCATGATGGGCGCAAGGCCTAAGCTTGAGAATCCCGGCAAAATCATGAAACGTCTCCTTAAATACATGATGAAGGATTACTGGTATATGTGGCTTATTGTAGCCATCTGTATCATAGTGATTACTTATGCGACTGCACAGGGAACAATGTTTATGCAGACGCTTATTGATGATTTTATTGTTCCGCTTATCGGAGATGAGAATCCGGATTTTGGGCCACTCCTTAAAGCAATAATTCGTGTGGCAATTTTCTTCCTTATTGGAACAATTGCTTCGTTTGTAAGAGAAAGACTTATGGTTATCATTACGCAGGGTAATTTAAGAAACCTTCGTGATGAGATGTTTGAGAAGATGGAAACTCTTCCCATAAAGTATTTTGATACACATGCGCATGGCGATATTATGTCGATGTACACAAACGATGTAGATACTTTAAGACAGATGATAAGCCAGAGTATTCCGCAGCTTTTCTCAAGTATACTTACAATCGGAATGGTACTTACTTACATGATTATCCTGAGTGTGCCGCTTACACTGATTAACCTTGCGATGGTAGCAGTTATGCTTATCGTAACAGGAAAGGTCGGCTCTCTTTCAAGTAAGCACTTTGTTGGGCAGCAGAAAGCCCTCGGAGAACTTAACGGTAACATTGAGGAGACAATGAACGGACAGAAGGTTGTTAAGGTTTTCTGTCATGAGAAGCTTGCAAAAGAGGAATTTGAACGCCTTAATAACGAACTTTACGAGAATGCTTATAAGGCTAACAAATACGGTAACATACTTGGTCCCATAAATGCACAGCTCGGAAACCTGAGCTACGTTGTATGTACGGTAATAGGTGCGTTATTCGCACTGTCGGGCTTCGGCGGACTTACACTCGGAAAGCTTGCTTCTTTCCTTACCTTTAACAAATCATTCAGTATGCCTGTTAACCAGATAACAATGCAGATTAACAGTATTATTATGGCTCTTGCGGGTGCAGACAGAATCTTTAAGCTCCTTGACGAAACTCCGGAAGTTGATGAGGGATATGTTGAGCTTGTCAATGCAAAAGAGCTTCCCGATCATTCCGTTACCGAAAGCAGCGAGAGAACCGGTATCTGGGCATGGAAGCATTTCCATAAGGCAGAGGGTACGACAACCTATCAGAAACTTGAAGGTGCTGTTGAATTCAATGAAGTTGATTTCGGTTATTCCGATGAGAAAATCATTCTCCATGATATTGTGATGTACGCAAAGCCGGGGCAGAAGATTGCGTTTGTAGGTGCTACCGGTGCCGGAAAGACAACCATTACAAACCTTATCAACCGTTTCTATGATATTCAGGACGGTAAGATCAGATTTGACGGAATTAATGTTAACAAGATAAAGAAGGGACATTTAAGAAGGTCTCTCGGAATTGTTCTTCAGGATACGCATCTTTTCACCGGTACTGTAATGGATAACATCAGATACGGTAAGCTTGATGCAACAGATGATGAAGTAATCGCAGCAGCAAAGCTTGTTAACGCAGACGGCTTTATAAGAAGACTTCCCGAAGGTTACAACACACTTCTTACAGGAGACGGTGCGAATCTGTCACAGGGACAGCGTCAGCTTCTTGCAATTGCCCGTGCTGCTGTTGCAGATCCTCCGGCAATCATTCTTGACGAAGCAACAAGTTCAATTGATACACGTACCGAGAAGCTTGTTCAGAAGGGAATGGACGCACTTATGGAAGGACGTACCACCTTTGTAATTGCCCACAGACTTTCAACTGTTAAGAATGCAGATTGTATAATGGTTCTTGAACAGGGAAGAATTATCGAACGAGGAACACATGATGAACTTATTGCCGAGCAGGGCAAGTATTATCAGCTCTATACCGGTAATCAGGTAACTGCCTGACTTTTTTGCATAAATAATTAAAATACATGCCCGGGCTGTGAGTCCGGGCGCTTTTTTGCTATAATAAGCAAAATGGATAAGAACTGAAAGGAAGAATTATGGGAGAACAGCTTACAGCATCCGATGTTGCCAAAATAGAAGCGGAAATTGAAGAAAGAAAACTTGTTATGCGACCGAAACTTATTGAGGCCGTGAAAGAAGCGAGAGCGCAGGGCGACCTTTCCGAAAACTTCGAATACTATGCCGCAAAACGTGAGAAAAACAGAAACGAAGGACGCATCAAATATCTTGAGCGCATGCTCAGAACGGCTGAAGTTGTTTCGGAAGAATCACGTGATGATGAAGTTGGACTGAACAACTCCGTAAAGGTCTACTTCGAGGAAGATGACGAAGAAGAGACCTACAGAATTGTTACTTCGGTTCGTGAAGATTCCCTTCACGGAATTATCAGCAAGGAATCACCTTTGGGGTCTGCTCTTATGGGACACAAGGTCGGCGACCGCATTAAAATCGACGTAAATCCAAACTATTCCTATTACGTTGTCATTCGCGAAATCGATAAAACGGATGATGACAGTCATGACCGGATTCGCGGCTTTTAGACCGGGTTTTGAGTTAACATAAGGCAAACAATAATGCATGATGTTGTAAATATTCAGACAATAGCACACAATATTTGTAATAGAAAAATAAAAATAATAAAAAATAAATAAATGTGTTGACAATAATGGAGCGCGGTAGTATAGTATAACTATCAAGACGAACTGAGTATTGGCAAACCATTCGAAAGAGTGGGACGCAAAGCTGTAGGACCCCTGCTTATGTTGGCGAGGTAGCCAGTTGCCGATACCACAGCACATTGTTTCGGAATTTGGTACCGGCAGAAGTTACCTTGAAATATGAGATTTATCTCATGGGGAATGTGTCGGAAACCGGGCGAAATGATCTCAAACGGAGGCTGGGGATCAGATGAGCCGAAAATGCAATCTTCGAAATCGGAAGGGAGATTCGTCAGAATCGGAACGGTAGATGGGTGAGGTTGAGAACAGGAAGAATCTGAGGAGAAGGGGATTGTAAGAGGCACCTACGACCTGATGGCGAGAGGAACTTACATAATACCGGACAGAGGATTCAAGATTGGAAGACTAACAGTTTTCAGACATTCCGGAGTAGTGGAGAGATTTGATTTACCTTGTAGATCGGTCGCGCGGCAGGTGGTATTTGATGACGAGATTTGAAGGCACTGCAGATATGAGTTTGATTTTAACTTGACATTTATTTAAATGATTACAGTAGCCATTAGAGTCGCTTTTGTCCAATATGAAGACGTCTACATACAAATTCATATAGATGTAACAGAACATCGAAACACAAAAAAGGGAACTGTAATAGCGGTTCCCTTTTTTGCGCATGTTTTCCGTCTTTTTTTCTTGAAAAAATCATACGATTGTTCTATTATAGGTAAATGAATTCAATATGTTAGGAGGAATGTAAAATGGCAAAGAAAGAACTTGACTGGGGCAATCTTGGATTTGGTTACATGGTGACCGATAAGAGATACGTGTCCATTTACAAAGACGGTAAATGGGATGATGGAGCAATAGTGAGTGATGAGAATATTACTCTTAATGAGTGCGCCTGCGTGTTTCAGTATGCTCAGACTTGTTTTGAAGGCCTGAAAGCATATACAACAGAGGATGGAAAGGTTGTTTGCTTCCGTCCGGACCTCAATGCAAAGCGTATGGCTGATACAGCAAAGCGTCTTGAGATGCCGCCTTTTCCTGAAGAGAGATTTATTCAGGCTGTTGAAGAGGTTGTTAAGGCAAATATTGACTGGGTACCCCCTTACGGCAGTGGTGCAACCCTTTATATCCGCCCTTATATGATGGGAATTAATCCCGTTATCGGTGTAAAGCCGGCAACAGAGTATATGTTTAGAATTCTTGTAACACCTGTTGGACCTTATTTCAAGGGTGGTGTTAAGCCTCTTACAATTAAGATTCCTGATTTTGACAGGGCTGCTCCTCACGGAACAGGTTGTATCAAAGCCGGTCTTAACTATGCAATGAGCCTTCATCCGATTATGGAAGCTCACAGAGAAGGATTTGATGAGAATATGTATCTCGATCCGCAGACACGTACAAAGGTTGAGGAAACAGGTGGTGCCAATATTATCTTCATCACTAAGGACGGAAAGCTTGTTACTCCCAAGTCTGACAGCATTCTTCCTTCAATTACAAGGCGTTCTCTTTGTTATGTTGCAAAAGAGTACCTTGGCATGGAAGTAGAAGAGAGAGAAGTATTCTTCTCTGAGGTGCCCGATTTCGTTGAGTGCGGACTTTGCGGTACTGCAGCGGTTATTTCTCCTGTTGGAAAGGTTAACGACCACGGCAAAGAAATCTGCTTTGCTTCCGGTATGGAGAAGATGGGACCTACAATCCAGAAGCTTTATGATACGCTGACCGGCATTCAGATGGGAAGAGTTGAAGCTCCCGAAGGATGGATAAGAACAATCTGCTAATGCAATTGTAATAAGGATTTTGTATAAAACAGGATGGTGCTAAAGGCAACCTTAATTAGGGATTTATTATTATCCGTAAAAATTCGGCATAACCTGCAGTAATGCAGGCTATGCCGTTTTTCTATCTTCATCGGCGAGTCGATTCCCACGCCTGATGAAATTAATCTGCCCAAATTCCCGATGGAGCTTGGAAAAAGAGGAGGCTTTACTGGTGAGGATGCACTTAATTATATACCTCGCGGAATGTCGCCGGAGGTGCCTTACGAAGCGAGATACTTTGTCGCGTTTGTAACAAAAGAGGGTGATATAAAAGAAACCGATTTTTCAAAAATAATAGCTCGTCCGGATTAAAACAGGGTGATGTATGCATGCTCACCGTTGGGGAAACAACGCAAGAAATAACAGTTGACAGTGCATCGGAAAGCAGAGAAAAAGGCCCCGGTGCCGGTTTTAACAGAGACGGTAACAATCCACCGAAAATGCCGAATGGAAAATTTGGGCCGGGCGGAAACTTTTCCGGTACCGATATGCCGGAAAGTGAGCCTTAGGGAAAGGTTAATCAAGCGGACAGGAACAGTCTACTCGATTATTACTACAATTTAGATGAAATTATGACTGTACCTCTTCTGAAGGTTGGAACCTAAAATAATAACTATGGGTTATTGTGCCGTGGTTTTCAGGCACCACAAATCATGGGGGTACAGATGAAAAAAAGATATGTTGTAATAGTTGCTTTAGCGGCCGTGTGTTGTCTTTCGGCGTGCGGAAGTAAAGCAGGGGATGTACAAAATGTGACATCAAAGGAAGCGCAGACAAATGCACAGGAGAGTAACGAGGCAGAGACTGCTGCTCTTGCAAAACGGGATTCCTTCAGCGAAACCTTTATGCTTTCGCATGAAAGCGGAATTTATCCGGAAGAGTTTGAACTTGTGATGAGCGCTCCGGAAGATGAAGACATATATTATACTCTTGACGGTTCCGATCCGAGAACAAGCGGCGAAGTTTACATAACGCCAATACATATCGATCGCGGTACAAACAGGGAAAACATTGTAAGTGCTGTGTCCCCTTCATTGTTTTGCACCAATAATAATAAAAAAAATACCGATAAGGAATATTACTGCCTTTGGAATGCTCCTTCAAATGAGGCGGTTGACAAGGCATTTTCAGTCAGGGCGATAAGCGTAAAAAAGAATGCCAACGGTGAAAATATCTATTCCGATGAAATCTTCAGGACTTATTTTGTCGGAAGTACAGAGGAGCATTTTAACGGAGTATCGGAAAGTACTTCAAATAGTGGAGAGAAACTTGCGGTAATTTCCATGACGGTTCCGTATGAAAGTCTGTTTGATTATAATACCGGAATATATGTAAAAGGCGAATATTACGATGCCGACAAGGATTCGCCGGAAGCCAAAAAGGATCCGAGAAACGCTGATGCCAATTATAAGCAAAGAGGCCGGCAGTGGGAGAGAGAAGCGCATATTGAAGTGTTCTATGCTGATAAGGACGGAATGACAAGTGCTCTGGAAACAGGATGCGGAATAAGAATTCAGGGAAATTATTCGAGATCCGATTTGCAAAAGGGCTTCAGGTTCTATGCGCGCGCTGAATACGGAAATAAGAAATTTGAGTATCCTCTTTTCGGGGACGAGGCAAAAGATAAAGACGGAAATACAATTTCCGCATATAAGACTTTTGTTGCAAGACCGGGCGGGAATTGTGCATTCCTTGCAAAATACAATGATACCTACTGGCAGGATCTTGCCCGAAGGGGGAATGTTTCCTGCGATACAAAAGCCTCGAGACCGGCGCTTTTATATATTAACGGTGAATACTTCGGGCTTTATGTAATGGAAGAGGATTATTCAGATAACTATTTTGAAGACCATTATCTTGTTGATAATAAAGACGTTCTTGTATATAAGGGTGATGCGGAAGCTCTCGAGATAGGATATAAACTCGATGAAGGAAAGCTTCCGGAGGGTGAATCCGAGGATTACTATTTCAGAGAACTTCTGGATTTCTTTAAGAATCATGATAATTGCGAAAATGATGAGGATTTTGAAGAATTGTCCGGATTGGTCGATATGGACAGCTGCCTTGATTATTTTGCGGTGGAAACATGGATAAATAATAAGTGGGACTGGCCCGGGAAAAACTGGTCGATGTGGAAGACCGTGAATGTTGATGAGAATAATCCGTATGCAGACGGAAAATGGAGATTTTCATTGTACGATATTGAGTTCGGCGGAATTTCCGGAAGCGGCGACGCTTTGACCAATACAGTCAAAGAGGATAATTACAAACCGGAAGGCTTGCTTGATATGAATACTTCCAATCCGGCTGTTCTTTGTTTTGCTTACGGTATGACCAATAAGAATTTCAGACAAAGATATGCACTAAGAATGGGCGAACTTACAGAGGATTTATTCGAAAAGGAAAAGGCACTTTCGCTACTTGACGAGTATGAGGCTGAATACGGTCCTTTGTACGATCAGTTTTTTGCACGGTTTCCGGAAAGCGGAAGCACGAAGGATGCACTTCGAGGCGGATACGGAAGCTCTAAATGCATAAGTGATTTTATTGAAAAGAGAGGGGAATACATACCCGAAATGGTTGGATATGTAATGATGAGGTAGAGTTATGGCGGATGAGAATTTTAAACGTTACGAGAAGAAGTATCTTCTTGACGGGGAGAAATATTTTTTCTTTTATGACGAACTTTCACAGCACATGCAGCCGGATAAATACGGCTTATCGACAATCTGCAATATTTATTTTGATACCGACAATTTCAGACTTGTGCGTGAGTCGATGGAGCGACCGGTATATAAGGAGAAATTGAGAATCCGAACGTATGGAATTCCGGGGCCTGACAGTGAGGCTTTTGTCGAAATTAAGAAAAAGTTTGATGGTGTTGTCTATAAGAGACGCCTTAGCATGAAATACGACGACGCATTCAAATGGCTTACCGGTAAATCATTTTGTGAGATGCCGGCAAAGAAAAGCCAGGTTGGTAATGAGGTTAATTATTTTTTATCGTTCTACGGAAATCTGCGGCCGTCTGTGGTTCTTTGCTATGACCGGGTGGCCTTCTTTGATCCGGAGAATCCGGAACTTCGCGTAACAATCGATACCAATATCAGGTCGAGAAAAGAAAATCTCGATTTGAGGGTGGGTGATTATGGTGACCTTCTTTTTGAAAAGCCAAAACACCTGATTGAAATAAAGGTTCCCAGTAAAATGCCGTTTTGGATGACGAAAATGCTTGGAAAATATGAGATATATCCGACTTCATTTTCCAAATACGGCAGAATCTATGAGAAGTATCTGACTGAGGAGGCAATGTAAAATGAATAGTATGTTTTCATCGATATTAAATGAAGGGCCTGATGCCGGGACGTTTCTGATTTGTACAGGCGTTTCGATTGTTCTCGGAATTCTGATAGCACTTGTTTCTTCTGTAAAAAACAGACAGAGTCAGACGATGCTTATTACTCTTATCCTGCTTCCGGCCATCGTACAAACCGTTATTATGATGGTGAACGGCAATATCGGAACGGGAATTGCAGTTGCCGGCGCTTTCTCGCTTGTAAGGTTTCGTTCTGCGCAGGGAAATGCCAGGGATATTTCACTCATTTTCCTTGCCATGGCTGTCGGAATTGCAACCGGAACGGGTTTTGTTCTTCTGGCAGGATGTTTTACACTGATTATCTGCGCTACCTATGCTCTTGTTCTTATATCAGGAATAGGATCGAATAATTCTTCTGAAAAGGAACTTAAGATTACAATTCCTGAAAACCTTGACTATACAGATGTCTTTGATGATATTCTGAACGAGTATACTTCAAAGTGGCAACTTTCTGAAGTAAAGACGATTAATATGGGGTCGATGTACAAAATCGGGTATCTCATCACAATGAAAAAGGGAATTTCCGAAAAAGATTTCATTGACAATTTGCGTTGCCGCAACGGAAACCTGGAAATTTGCCTCAGCAGATGCTGCGACACAGAACACTTGTAATCAGCGACGGTTCTTTTGTACAGGGACGGTTCTTTTGTATAAGGATGGTTCTTTTGTAAAAAATCCTTGCTTTTAGTGAGGCTTCTGGCATAATGGTGGAAGCCTAACACCATAAATTTATAATTGCATATTGAAAAAACCACTTGGTTTCCTTTAATGTATTAACTGCGAAGAAAAAACAAAAAGGAGTTTTTCAAGTGGTTTCAGTTAATACATT
>JAZLHJ010000051.1:0-50891 GCA_045616785.1 Lachnospiraceae bacterium | reverse complement strand
GCAAAAATGATAAAAGCGAACAAGCGCCGTGATACATGGACCGTATGCAATTGCCTTCCCAAAAAGAAGGAACTGCTTAAATTGTTAAACACGCCGCTGACGGTTTAACGGTATACCTAAAAAGCCGAATTGTTGTGACTAAACAAAAAATAATCCCAACCACATTAGAAATAACTCGTATTCTAGTTTTCATCGAATTTCTCCTAAAATTATTATCTATTACAGCGCGATACAAGAAAATTATACACAATTTAACACGCGTGTCAAATTAAACTATCTTTTTGATAATGCAATATCACTCTGCATATTCTACCCTTCTTATGGAGGAATAAATAATGATTGCAGAACGAATTAAAGAACTTAGAGAGACACAGAAAATGACCCAGATGGGGCTTGCAAAAATACTTGGAATTACAAGAGCGAGTGTAAATGCCTGGGAGATGGGTATATCCGTTCCTTCCACCCAGTATCTTGTAGAATTAGCGAATATTTTCCATGTCTCTACAGATTTTCTGTTAGGCATAAATTCATCTGCTGCAATCGATTCATCCGGCTTGTCTGATGAAGATATTACTCTACTTAATCAAATTGCTTCGCACCTCCGAAATTCCAAACATCAGAAAGATTGAATCATCACATTGTTTACATTACGTAACCGTGATTTGTACACAAGAGAAAGGATATCATCCCTGAGAAAGAAAAATCCCCACCAAAATGGTGGGGAAAAACTCACTTTTTAATTATTACTGCCATCCGTTCCGCAGTTTCTTTGCTGTATCCCATGGTTTCAATCTCTGCGACAGATTTGCCGGATTTAAGAAGAGTAAGTATTTCTATTCCCTTATCCAAACCTTCTTCTCTGCCTGCTTCATATTCTTCTTTTCTGATGAGCGGTTCTCTTGCTTCCCAGGTCATATCTATCTGCATGTTCTTCTCTACCTCCATGCCTCTTCGGCTCAGGAAATCCCTAAGGATATTGTTCTCTTTACAGTAGATTATAGCACTGCGTATCGGCACATCAACACCGTTCATTACATTTTCACGCACTTTTTCAACAAATAGCGTATATTCTGCCAGAACCCTGCTCTTCTCTTTAATCTCCCCGTTTTTCTTCGGGTTGATGTTTATTACCGTACATATAAGTTCCATTTCAGGAAGCTCATTCTTGCCAAAGAATGAATCGGACAGTTTCAGTGTCTCCTTTTCCGGTCTTTCCTCCAGCCCGTTATAGATGACTACAAAATGTGGAGTCGGGATTAATACCCTTCTTGTAGAGAAGAGATCCCGTCCCTTTAACCTTTTCTGCAGAATACTCGAGATATAGAATAATGACCTGAGTGGCATGTTGGGGCAGAAAGTTGACTGATGCTCATAAATGTTAAGTGTCGAGCAGATAATAAATGAAGCATCGTTTCTGACGGAAAGTGAGATCCCGCTATCGAGCGTTGTAATCTCAATTTCCGTATCATCCGGGTAATCGGTTCCGTTAAGTGCATTATAGACACTTATTGCATTCTCCTTTTCCTCAAGCAGCATGCTGAATACGTCACTTTTGTATTCTCTGTTACTTAAGTCGATTTTCGAAGTAAATCGGCTTGTATCTTTGCTTTCCATTATGTAATTGTCCTCCCAATTGTTAGTTTTCTTTTCTTCATTTCTGAAGCTGATTCATGTAATTTTTTACATAACAAATTGGGCTGAAATCTCCGTACTACAATTCCAAATAATATCCGACTGATATAGAATATTTACTCATACTATATATCATCTTTGTATATTTGTTGTCAGGTGGTAAACGGATTAATCTATGTCATACAGAGAAATACTAAAAGAGTTTTTCTCTTCGTCCAAATCCACTATAATGTTGTTTCCCACGGCATTTTCTGCATTATAGTATTCATCAAATTCCGAAGCATCTTCTGTAAATCCTGCCTCCTTTATCAGCGAAACATATGATTCATAGTAGCTTCTGTCAATTCCGTAAACTTCCACCGAAATATATGAGGTGTTGTATCCTGTAGAAAACGTCAAAAGATTACATTCCGGTTTCGGTATCAGATTTGAAAGAACATTCTCTTCCCAATTATTGTATTCCTTTCGGGTTTTGTTCACCGACCATTTATCATTTTTGATATCATAAGAAGCTTCATAAGCGAAATTGTCATCCCCAAGAAGGACACATGTAAGAATATCCGGCTCCATTAGCGCAAACTGTTCTTCACTCGGAATGTCATACCAAGAACTGTTATTTATTCCGATTGCAAGCCCAATCATATCTCGTCCGTCCCCCGGCACAATGTATGCCTCTCTGAAACCACGAAGGATGATATCATGACTATCATCTTCCGCATCAATCCAGCTATCATGCTTTTCCCTGAAATCATTGAAAATTTCCAACTGTTTGTCAGTAACTCCACTCTTTACACAATAATCAATCTGTGCGCCCAGCATGGTGAATTCCGAATTATTCATTATGCTAAATGCGTATACTCTTTCTCCGTTATAGATTTCCTGCGTTACTTCCCATGGGAAATCTTCAATATCAATATCATTCACAGAAATTGCATTCTTGGAATTTGTTTTGCTTTGATTTGTTCCCGTCTTTGAAACAGTGGAATTTCCACACGCACATAGTGCCCCAATACAGGTAATAACCATCATCATTAATCTGATTTTTCTTTTAATCTTATTCATTTTCTTTTGTTTCCTTCCTTTTGAGTTTCATTATTTCTTGATTCATCCATTATCCGATACATACAGTCAACGGATACCCTCAGAGTATCTGCAAGGATTTTCAGATTATCTCTATTTGGTACTCCACCATCTGTTTCCCATTTCGCAACAGCTGATTTTGAGATATTCATTTTCTCTGCCAATTCCTGTTGCGTCATCCCGAGATATCTTCTTCGCTGTGCAATGAACCTTCCCATATTTACACCCTTCATTTCTCTCCCCCTTCGCACAATGTCATAATGATTACGCTGCGTAATCTCATATGCTGCTTACGATAAAAGAATACGTCATGATAACAAAAGAAATCCCCACCGAATCGGTGAGGATTTACAAATTCCTATTAGGTTTCTGATATTGCTTTCTGATGATTATCCGTAAGAAGCCTGTCCACTTCTCCAAAATCAAATATTCTTCCGTTTATTGCCACAATCAGGCAGGCGTCTCTGGCATCTCGTGGGTATAAGGGCGACATTCCATACAATTTAAGTGCTCTGTTTGTTTCATACAAATCAAAATGTCCTGCTATACAGAAACGGATAATCAAATCACGATTCGTTGTATGCTTTTCCATTCTGACAATTTTCTCGCCATAGGACTCAGATACGCCGGCAAAAGAGTACACATCTTTCAAAAGAATACGTTTTGAATCGAGAACATCCTTCATGTAATAATAGAATGACTTATCCGAATTATTCAAATCTGTCCGATTACTTTTCAGGAATTCATTCAGTTTATCGGGGGAAGTCCGTTCAAGTATTTTATCAAGTTCGTATGTTGTTTTTTCGCGCATAATATTCTCACAATTCGTTAAGTTCATTGTAAAGCTCTTTGTCATCGTAACGTCTCTCTGCTTCAAGGCAAATGCACTTCTCAATAATATCCCCGATTTTGCCCTCCGCTTTCTTCTCCTTGGGAAATTTACCGGTAATCATCTTATTAAGTAGGACGCCCAATGCGTAAATATCAGTCTTAGCCGAAGAGGCTGTATACCCGAAACCATACTGTTCCGGCGCAGCATAATACTGCGTCCCCAAGAGTTCGGTATCCTCGTTTTCATCCTCATTATTCCATTTTGCAACATTCATATCTAGAAGAAAGACCTCTCCGTCTTCTGCAATAATGATATTGGCAGGTTTGATATCTCTATGAATAATAGGTCGTTCCATGCTGTGAAGGTCGGACAGGATTCTAACTATTTTCTTGGCTATGAGAATTGCAGCTTCACAATCAAGAGGTCCTCGTTTAAGCGTTTCTTCAAGGGTTCTTCCGGTTACATTTTCTTCTATAACTATCAGACAATTGGTCGTCAGAAACAAGTCTGCAATACGAGGCATATGCTCAACCGGATTATCCCTAAGATATCTGAATATGCTCTCATCGTATATTCTCAGATACTTCTTCACATAGAGTCGGTCATTTTCGATATTGCGAACCCGAACAATATCCTCCCTCCCATCTATGTTTTCTATTTCTTCATACATCATTAATCGTAAAGAATCTTCTGCTGACAGACCATGGAGCGGGCTACCTTGTACCTCGCGGAACTCATCTTCGGAAGAATAAACCTCAGAAGGTATGATTGAATTAATGTGACCGCAATCCGTACATTTCCATTCGACGGCATCCTCTCTAAAACCTTCCTGGTCATTCATAACAGCGTTACACGCATCACAAAACCAGGTAATTCCAGTTCCCAGATTGCTGGCAGGGTTGTATAGCAGCATCCCGCAACCTTTGCATATCCAATATTTGTAATCAGATTCAAAGCCGCGCTGAAGTTCCAGCATTGCTCCGCATCTCGTACAATATGCCACATCCATAAATGATTCGTGTTCGTTTTTCTTTAGGCGATTTGCTATTTTCTCACGCAATTTGCTTATCACAGATTAACCGCTCCTATAATTATATGTTTACACAGCGTAATCAAAACCAATGTACAATAGAAAAACTTCCCCTTCGGGAAGTTTTTTCTATTTCAGTTTTCAATCAGTTTCGTGCATTACCTGATCCAGTATACGTAATCGTTTTTTCTTGGGGCAGGTTCTTTTTTGCCATTATCATCGTAACCGATAATGAGATTACCGATTCCTTCGTATTCGCCATCAATTCCGAGGTCTTTCAGAATCTGCTTACCTTCGTCCGAGGCGAATACCTCGCGTGCGCGGTGAATCCAGCAGCTCGAAACGCCAAGTGCCTCGGCAGCGTTCATAAGGTTGCCCATGACAAGTGAGCCATCATAAATGTATGTGGGGATATCCTTTTTTGCCAAAACCACAAGCACCTGCGGCGCACCGTAGAAGGGGTCCGAATCAGTTCCGAGCACCCCGGAATTAAGAGCGGACATCTTATCCCTCATTTCCTTATTTGAAACAGCGAGAATTATCGGTGCCTGCCTGCCCATGCCTGTTGCGGCGTAGGTTCCGGCCTCGACTATTTTCCTGACGGTTTCCTCCGGAACAAGATCCGCTTTATATTTTCGGCAACTTCGTCTTTCTTTTAAGATTTCTAATGCATCTTTCATATTAATCTCCGGTATTTTTCAAATTTTCCTATTTAATCAGTTCCGACGTTCCCAAAATCTTTCCTACGTACAACGGACCGGAATAACCACCCTCCTCAAGTACATTTGATAAGTCGCATCCCTTGGGAATTGTTACGCGGTACAGATGGCCGTTATGACGGAAATAGTAAATGATATCAACCTCACTGTTCTTAAATATTGACAGGTAATCTTTATCGAATGTAACGGGGGATCCTGTATAGAAACCTACACTTTCCTCTCTTTTTGTGGATAATACATCGGTTCGTACCTTATCATTTGATATTTCTATCATTTTCTCAAGGCCGTAAATCATACCTTTTTTGGTTGTCATCGTGGAGAAATTGTAAATCTCGGGAGCTACCTCTTCCTCATCTTCAGTTTTTACCTCTGTCTTATCATCCCGGACTATATTAATTGGTAATGAAGTCTCACGCTGTTCGGCAATCTCATTCTCATCCGGTTTAGGTTCAGGGGTCGGAGCAGGGTCCGGATCCGGCGTCGGTGGAAGTACTATTGCCTTAAAGTATGCCTTAAGGGTAACATCGTTATCGGGCATATTAAACGAATCACCGGTAAGAGAATCTATTCCGTCGCATTCCCAATAATCGAATTCGTAGCCGTCATCAGGTGTAACTTCCACAAAAATTGCGCTCCCGGGAGAAGCAAAGTCCGGACTTGCCGAAGCCGATCCATTTCCATTTGAGGTTACTGCTATTCTATGCTCAAAATAGTATCCGCAAATCGAGCAATAACCGGTAGTAGCACCGTTATGGGTGCACGAATAGCCACAGGTAGAACATTTTCCGGTTACTGCATTCCAGATATGTGATCCGTAAGAACCACCGTTTGACTTACATGAATCGGTTGCTCCGGTTGCGGTACATTCATGCCAATGGTGAGTTTCGTTCGTCGTCCATTCGGTTGCAAAAGAATGAATATGGGGTGCGGTTACGGGATGAAAATGAATATATGTCATACCGGGGGGATACGTAATAGAGACAATTCCCCAGACCTGCCCATCTGCCAATCCAAAAACACCCTTATCACCTTCATATGAAGATTCCATTGTTAAATCGTTTTCAAAACTGATAGCCGATTCCCCAGAACTCCCATTCACTGCCCAGAATTTAACTATTGTAGTTGATGTAACTCCTGTAATGGTTGCACCCGGAGAAAATGTATCTTTTTGCGATATTAAATCAAATGCTACAGTATCATCACCGGAATAGTGCTTCGCTTGTACATCTAAATCACTTAGAAAAGTAACAGAAAAAAACAGCAGTAAAAACAAAATAAACTTTTTCTTCATGACGTTATGTCTCCTTTTTTGTATTTTACATATTGTACATGTTTTTCGTGAACATTAACAACAAAATTTGCAACAATGAAACATTTTCTTTTTCCTATAAGAAATATAAAAGAGACCTCCTTTTGGGGGCAAAAACCTCCCGACGCAGATTAATCAGTCATACCTGTAGGTTACATTTGGCGTATGTGACCTTACCTGTTCCATCTGTGCATCCGGAATAAGAAAATATGTGCGATCAATTCTTCCCGGGCGGTCCGGAACAGGATCATCCCATGTAACGTCTATGCTGAGCCATACCCCATCAACTTTTACTCTGTTCCATGCATGAGTTGAACTTGAAATAAGCTGCCAGTCAATTCCGAGTGCATCCATAAACATTCCGAATGCTTCAGCATAACCCTGACATACCGACTTCCCGAGAATAAGTGCTCCATAGGGTGAATACGACTCCCTTGGAATTGTATTATTTAGATAATTATCATGGTCATAAGCAATATTCAGCAGCATCCAGTCATGAATCGCAGCAATCTTTTCGGTTGTTGACATTGAAGGCGTTGTATGTGAATCAGCAATCTCATAAACTTTTAGATATACGAGACTGTTGTTATCAAGATAACGCATTTCATAAACACCCTGCGTATTATAATGATTAAATATAAGAATAATTTCATTAATTAATATCGGATTAATATCGCTGTAATATCTTCTGTATGTGCCCCTTTTAGCATTCATATCCTGCATGACATTTTCCGGAGAGAATTTGCCGGAAAAGATATTCGCCTGCTCGACGTTTACTATGTAATTTTTTGCAGTCGAAATATCATTTTTTGACGCCGTAAGAATTGCACTTAATCCAAATGCTGTGATAAGGTCGGGATTTTTCGTAACGTACTCTAACGGATCTAATGAATATAACGGAACCTTAATCTGACTGATTAATGTTTTCCTTCCGTTCCAACCGGCAGGAAGGCCCGTTGTCAGATAGAAATTATAGATTGTCGCATAATCCGTCGGATTAACAATTGCCGCAAGATCCGGGTGCTGTGAAAGATACCAGGCATAATCGAACTCTTCCGCTGATATATCCCCGGCTTTCTGTGCATTTGCATTAAGCGTGATAAAAGAAAATGTGAAAACAAGCACAAATAACAATATAACCCTTTTCAAAACGCGCATATCCTCCTATCCTCCCTGTCTGTCAGTCGATTCTTTCAAATACAAGAGTTGCCTGAATTCTGTCTCCGCCAAGCAGTCCGGTGCTGTTCCCCGATGAAGTAGCTATCGTATGAAGTCTGTAGCCTTCACTTGCTTTGGCATTAATTACATTTTCAAGCTCCACAAGGTTTCCCGAACCTGTTCCGAGGAATTTCTCCTTAAGTGTTACCTGCATAACAACATATTTAAGTCCTCTGGAATTGGATGCATGAGAATAAGAAGAGGGATCACCAAAAGATCCACTATACTGATAGGAAGCATTTCCTACACCGTTTCCTGCAGGTGTACCACATGAACTGCAAAATTTCTGTCCGTCCGGAACTACGGACCCGCATTTACTACAAAACATAACAAATCCTCCTCATACTTTAATAAGGAAATAGTATCACTATTTTCAAACAATATCCACTACAACGATTACCTCCCGCAGGGACTACCTCCCGCAGGGACGGTTCTTCTGTCCTATACGGAGTTAAACACCTCCTTCGCTCCCCTCCAAACTCCCTCTTGACACACAGTCCTCGCAACTATAATATGTAGTTTAGAACACTACATAGGAGGTCTGTATCATGTCTTCTACCAAAAGAACACCTCTTTCGGCGCGTGAATTCCCCGATTATACAAGGGGCGAAGAAATTTTCAACATGGTAAGCCACATAGTAGGCGCTGCGATTGCAATTGCAATTCTCACTCTTTGCGTTGTAAGAGGCGCCGTAAATCACGATCCGTGGGCTGTTGTATCCGCTGCCGTCTATGGCGGAACAATGGTAATTATGTTCACGGTGTCCGCGGTTTATCATGGTCTATATAAGAATACCGGCAAACAGGTCATGCGAATCATTGACCATTGCGACATCTATTTTCTGATTGCCGGAACCTATACTCCTATAACGCTCTGTGCAATTCGTCCCGTAAACGCACCGCTTGCCTGGACAGTCTTTGGCATTGAATGGGGATGTGCGTTCCTTGCCGTGACGCTTAATGCCATTGACCTTAAGAAATACAGAGTGTTCTCTTTTATCTGCTATCTCATAATGGGCTGGGCAATTATCCTGTGCGGAAAGATTACTATAGAAGGTATGACCTTTCCGGGCTTTATGTGGATTCTTGCAGGCGGAATTTCCTTCACAATCGGCGCAGTTCTGTACCTGATAGGTAAGAAGAAGCGCTATGCTCACAGCATTTTCCATATTTTTGTAGATATCGGCTGCCTTCTTCAGTTCTTCGGCATTCTTTTTTACTGCATGTAAAGAAACTATGCTAATATAGAACCATGACATTAATTGTTATGGAGGGCAGACATTGAAGGTTCTTATCGTTGAAGACGACCGCGAAATCAGCAAACTGTTATACGGATTCCTTCAAAGCGAGGGTTTCGAAACCGTAAGAAGCTTTAACGGCGCCGAAGCCGAGCTTATCATACAGAATCAGAAATTCGATATTGTGCTGATGGACCTTATGCTGCCGGAAATTCCAGGTGAGACGCTTATCGCGAAGCTTCGCGAGATTTCCGATACGCCGGTGATTGTAATAAGCGCCAAATCCGAAATTGAGACAAGGCTTGAGGCGCTCAGAATCGGGGCGGACGATTACATTGTAAAGCCCTTTAACCTCGATGAAGTCCTCGTAAGAATCCAGGTTCTTCTCCGCAGAGTGAATAAGGAGATGCAGCGGAATTTAAACAGGTACGAAGACCACGGGCTTGTCTTCATAAAAAGCGAGAACCGTGTTGAATTTGATGGAAAAGAGATCGTCCTTACAGCAAAGGAGCTTAAGATTCTCGACCTTCTCATCACGAACCCGAACAAAACCTTTACCAAAGCCGGCCTGTACGAAAGCGTATGGGAAGATGTCTATTATTACGAGGACAACATAATTAATGTCCACGTAAGCAACTTAAGAAGCAAACTGAAGAAAATCACAGGCAGAGATTACATCGAAACTGTCTGGGGCATCGGCTACAGACTTAATAAGGCGGAGCAGAAATGACTACAGTACTAATTTGTTTACTCGGACTTCTTCTTGCCATCGCCGTGTTCTACATCATCCTCATTAATATCCAGATACGAAAGGCAAGCCGCGAGCTGATACGTTCCCGCGAGGACAATTACAACAAGCTGCTCACAACTTCTCTTGTCAGCAAAGAGCAGGAGAAGCTTTTCGCCGAGATCAACAAAAACCTCGAATACCAGAATTCGAAGAAGCTTCTTGCTGAGGCGGAAAAAAATAAGCTCAAGCAGTCAATAAGCGACATCGCGCACGATCTTCGCACCCCGATTACTGTTATAAGGGGCAACCTTCAAATGCTTGAAAAGTCCGGCGTTCTTACAGGCGACGAAGCAGAGGAGCTCCGAATTTGTCTTGCCAAGTCAGGCGACCTTAAGCTGATGGTGGATGAATTCTACGAACTTTCGTATTTTGAAAGTGAAGACGTCGATATTATTTCGGAAAGCATTGATATTACTGACTTTGTAGCAGGTTTTCTCATAGATAACGAAGCACTTCTTCGTGAAGGCGGACGTGAACCGGACGTAATACTTCCCGAGAAAAGCCTCAGAATCATGGCTGATCCCGCACTTCTTAAGAGAATTCTTTCAAATCTTCTTACAAACGTTCTTCGCTACAGCAGGACTTATCTTCGGATTGAAGTAAGACAAAAGGACGGAAACGCACAAATCCTTATGGAGAACGAAGCCTCCGGAAACAGTGCCGATATTGACAGGATTTTCGACAGAACCTACAGAGCCGACAAAGTAAGGACTAACGGCGGTCCGGGTGGTCTCGGACTGTATATAGTAAAGCTTCTTACAGAGAAAATGAACGGCCGTGTATTTGCAGAGGAAAAAAACGGACTTTTCTGTATCGGCGTTTCATTTCCGATACTTCCCAAATAGAATCTTGTACATCTTAACCTGATTTATCATAATCAGGTTATTTTTTTTCTTCTTAAGAGTTTCTTAAGAAATGGATTTTATCATGTGCATATAACGAAAAAATATTGAGGTCACGAGGTACATATGGAAAACGTAATTGAAGTAAAAAATTTATCCAAACAGTACAACAAACAGCTTGCTGTTAATGATGTAAGCTTCTCTATTAAGAGAGGCTCAATCGTAGGTCTTGTCGGACCTAACGGTGCCGGCAAAACGACAATAATGAAAATGCTCGGCGGTCTTATTTTCCCGACAGAAGGTGAAATTGAGATTTTCGGAGCAAAGGACGAGGACGGTCTTTGCAAGGCAAGAGAGAGAATGTGTTTCATGATCGAAACTCCTTACGCCAAGCAGGACATGAGCGCCTCGGATAACATGGAGAAATTAAGACTCCAGAAGGGGATTCCCGGCAAGGAACGCTGTGAGGAAGCTCTCAGAATTGTCGGGCTTGAAACTGCAGGTAAGAAACCTGTTAAGAACTTCTCACTTGGTATGAGACAAAGACTCGGACTCGGCATGGCTCTTCTCTCCCATCCGGAAATCATGGTATTGGACGAGCCCGTAAACGGACTTGACCCGCAGGGTATTGTTGAAATCAGAAATCTTCTCCTTAAGCTTAACCGTGAAGAACACATCACGATTCTGATTTCGTCACACCTTTTAAGCGAGCTCGGTATTATTTGCACCGACTATCTTATCATTAATAAGGGAACACTTCTTAAATCCATTTCCGCAGACGAGCTTGAAACAGAATGCAGGCAGTATCTTCATGTTCATACCGATAACGACGAAATGGCCGGCATTATTCTTACGGATAAAATGGGCCTTAAACGGGTTGACTTAAGCGAAAAGAACTTCATCAAGGTATACGAGAATATGGACGATGTCGCTCTCATCTCCAAAACTCTTTTTGAAAACGGCGTAATCCCGACTGAACTCTTTATCAAGGAAGTAAACCTTGAGAAATATTACATGGATCTGGTAGGTGAAACATATGTGGAATATAATTAAATCCATTCGTTTTTCCATAAAACACAGCGTCTCAACTTATGTTGTCATAGCATTCTCCGTTCTGTTCATGATTTTGAATTCAATAGATTCATTATCTTCAATGACACTCTCGGATCTGACAGGAAGCAATCTTTTCATTACTCTTTCGTCATCATACCCTTACGGTCTGATTCCCATCGTAATAGTGCTGATTGCCAATGTATTTGCCGGCGATTTTCCTAATAAGTTCATTAATTATGAAGTATTGTCCGGTCATAAAAGAAACAGTATTGTATCAGCAAGACTTCTTCTTGGCAGCATCTACTTTCTGCTTTTCTACATTATAGTGATGGTAATTCCGATTACCGTTGTCTCGCTGATAAACGGCTGGGGCTACGTTATACCTCTTTCCGATGCTTCCCGGCAATTCGCGTTGCTTCTTGTTACCGGCTACAGAATGTTTGCATTTCTGTCGCTCATGACTTTTGTCTTCGGTAATATTCTTGTATCCGGCCTCACTTTTGCAATCGAAGTTATGTTCACAATTCCGCTGCTTCTTATGTCTCCCGACCCGGAGGTAATGCAGCCAACCTGGCCCGGCCTTCTGTCTTCCGTTTATAACGTATTGGCCACACCCGATCCGACCAATAGTATTCTCGGTTTTGCCGACGGAAAAGATATCAATATGTGCGAATTTGTCTATGCTGACGGACTCCTTCCTCCGCTTTTCGGAGTTTCGATTATTGTCTCTGTTGTCTGCATAGCGCTTATGTATGTTATCAATGAAAAAAGAGATTTCAAATAGTGCAAGCACTGCACTGGAAAGGTCTGTAATGTCCAAATCGTTTAAGAGCCTGTTATATGGCATAAAAAAAGAAAAATTTATTCCGGAGATAATGATTGGTCTTACTGCTGTCACGTTTCTCCTGCTTTTTGTAAATCAGATATTTGAGAAAAATCAGTATACGGTGCTTTCCCTCTATACTAACAATGATTTTTCATCATTTTTCTATATGATTCTTTTCATCGCACCTGTTACCGCTGTCTTATGCATCTGTCGAGATTTCGATGACCGTACCGTTTACTATGAAATCTCAGGCGGAGTCAGAAGAAAGGATGTATTCAAATCAAGATTTATTCCCGCAATGATTTTTGGTACTTTGACCCTTTTCTTTGCGATTCTTATCCCGTTTATCATTGGTTCTTTTATATGGGGACTCGGAGACAGCTCAATACTCGGAAACGTACTTCTTCGGTATTCCCTTTTTCTGCTGTCCGGAATTCGTCTGACCGCTTTTGCCTGCTTTATAAGCTTCCTGATAAGAAAAAGTAAAGCGGCAACTATTATTCTTTTGTCTTCGCTCCTGTGTATTTCAACTCTTTCCATAATATTTAAAGCTGTAGACCCAACAGCGCTCGCGGTTACAAATGCCTTTGAAGCAATGTCCTTCGAATATGACAGTACCTACAATATCTTTTCGTCCGGCATTGTCGAGTACTCAATTCCCATAACCACGATAAGCACGGCTTTTACGGTAAAAACCATTGCTATGTCGCTGATTTTTACCGGCGTTTATGCCTTCCTCTCGTGGTCCTTCTTCAAAACAGATGATATGGAGTAAACTATGAACACTATCGATCTTATTATTATTCTTTTCTGCATCGTGGCAGGAGCTGCGCTTTCTGTCATTTCGTACATCTCCGAAAAAGTAAAGAACAGAAAATGGCGCTTTTTGTACTTAATACCTTTTTTTGCCTGCCTAATTGGCATACTCCTCGCAGGCTTCGACAAGGCGCTTCTGCCGATTTGCATCGGTGCCATTCTTACGCTCGAAGGATTCATTACAAATAACAGGAAGCAAAGGCTTACGGACTCAGTTATACTCATCGCGCTGAGCCTTGTCTCACTTATCCTCACGCTCACGCTGCCGTCATACCGCGTTCCCGAGTACGTGCAGAATTTCAATAACACGGTTGACGTGCTTGAAGACAAATACGTGCTTACGAAACACAAGGATATTGACTTCGAATCACTAAGGGCAGAATTTACCCCGCGCTTTGCCGAAGCGGAAAAAAATAAGGACGAAGCAATGAACGCTGCTCTCTGGATTGAGTTCGCGGGTCGGTTCCACGATGGTCATGTAGGGTACCGGGCAAGCGACGACATATTAGAATCTGCCCTCGACAATATCTGCGGAAACGACTTTGGATTTGCCACGATAAAGCTCTCTGACGGAAGATTTGTAGCAGTTAATACAGACAGTAATTTCGTGCCTTTTGGAAACGGAACTGAAATTCTTTCCATAGACGGCATAACACCTGAAGAAATTGTACGTGACAGGATTCTCCCGCTTGCACAGCCGGTTCTTGAAAATGAGCTGTTCTACAAATCACTTATGGCCGGCGGTTCATTTTCAGATGAAATTTCCGTTGTATATATGGATGAAAACAGCAACGAACAAAGTATTTCGCTTTCCAAAATCGGTCATTATTATGAAAGATTCCTGGATACACTTGATATTGTAGATGACGGCGTAAACATCGGAACAACGACCTTTACAGAAACAGACGACCATACCTGTCTCTACAGAATTAAACAGATGTCAACGGATACCAAATCCTACGGAAAAAGCAACTATCCGGTGCTTCATGAGGATTTCAGAAACGCCCTTGAAGAATATAAGGCGCGTGGCTTTGACAAACTTATTATCGACCTTCGCAGAAACTCCGGTGGAGACCCTTTCTTCAACATCGCGCTTGTCTCTCTTCTTGCTCCCGAGGGAGAGCACTACATCTGCTCTTCCGGTGTTCTTGATGAGACTACAAACCGCTTTATCAAGGATGAAAACGGAGACTATATCGTCGGCGAAAGCCTCACCTATACAGGCGAGAATGTCTGGGGCGACCGCGAAATCGTTATTCTCACAAACGGTGAATGCGTAAGTGCAGGAGATGAATTTATTCATATGATGAAAGAGTTTCCGAATGTTACAGTCGTCGGCTTTACATGTTCTAACTCCTCATGCCAGGCTGTAAGTTCAATCGCCATATCAGACAACGAATCATTCTCTTTTTCTGCGGTACCGCACCTTAACCGTGACGGAAGCACATATATCGATACCTCACAAGACAGACAATCCGGAGTCGGAATTGATATTATAGTTCCGATGACAGAAGAAGCAGTAAAAGCCATTTTTGATGAAGGCAGGGATTATGTTCTGGAATACGTAAGCGGAATATAAGACCGGAGTTGTAAAAAGAGCCGGCTATCATTCTCAATAACCGGCTCTGACAACTCCGTATTTACTTACATAAAAGAACAGCAATCATCTTCTATTACAAAATACCTCTGATAGTTTCTGATTCCAATTGTGGATCCGACCACATACGGTCTGCTGCTTTCCGACAGATTGATAAGTGCTATCTTCGGTCCGGAAGGAAGATTAACAAGTATCTTCACATTCTGAACCGGTCTGCCGTTAATGATAATCGAACCGTCCTCATACCCTCTCACTATTCCCTGCACTACAGGAGCGCTCTTACATTTGCTTCTATGAACCGTCGACAGAATAAGCGGAACAAATGAAACTGCACCGATTCCCATAAACAGCAGAAGCATCGGGATTATCCATGCGGTCATAATGCCCGTAGAAATGAACACAATTAATAAAATGATGGGAACAAAAAGGAAGCACCCTCCGAATATCACGCAAAATATAGTAAGAAACGGATTTGCATTACAGCTTTTCCCCTTAAACACAGGGGTAAACTGATCTTCGATTCTGAACTGTTCTTCAAGCGAGTTTGCTGTATTATCACGAAAGGTTTTCTTCTTAATCAGCGATGCTCCGCAGTATTCACATACACCTTTGTTTCCTGATGTCGCTCCACAGGAAGGACACGCAGAATAATATTCGATACTTGATAAATTATCCATACATCCACTCTCCGATAAATCTATTTTGCCCCAAACCACACACTAATATACCATACCCCGCGAAACTTTTTCAAATACTTGATTTCAGGGCATAGAAAAGAGCCCGGGCATCCGCTCGGGCTCTTTTGCATAAAAAAAGCAGGTGATGGGAATCGAACCCACATATCCAGCTTGGAAGGCTGGTGTTCTACCACTGAACTACACCTGCATTTGATCGCCGTTTTCTCTCAGCAACAATGGTTATTTTACAGAAAGACTGTTTCTTTGTCAACACTTTTTTTGAATTATTTATTCTTTTCCGGAAAGTTCCCACATTACAAGAAGAGTTCCTTTTTCAACAGATATGACAGGCTGCTCTCCGATGAACTCATTTGAGATGCCAAGAGGGTTACTGCTTGTAAGATTTGCTCCGGAAAGTCTGTATTTCACGCCTCTCTCGCCGACACCCTCTGCTTTATCGCTCAGCGTAAAAACAGAAATAATGCCCTTCTCATAGGCAGGAAGCTTTAATGTGTCATTATGAATGGCAGTTATTCTGTAGCCGGGACTGCACAGAATTCCACAGGCTCCCTGACTTGCAAGATATGAAAGGCACTGATAATTGGCCATCGTATGGTCCGGTCTTCCGCCTGTTCCGCCGTAAATCTCAAAGGTTCTGTAACCGAGCGACAGTCCCTGCTTAATTGCATAGAACATGTCTGTATCATCTTTTTCCGAGGCAAGACGAATAAGATTCGGATGCACAGGAACAAAGCCCAGCGAATCAAAATCACCGAGGACAAGATTCATATGTATTCCGCAGGTATCGCAGGTGGCAAAACCACCGTCAGCTGCGATTACATAGTCATCAGGGCCGGGCTTAATCTGATGTTTAAGCCAGCTTGTATTAATAATTTTTCCGGCGCCAACAATATAGCAGACACCGCTCCTTATATCACCGTTTGAATCGTCAATTCTTACCTGCATAAACACCTCTAATTATTCTCTTCCCACTTCTGTGAAAGATTTATCCATGAAAGCCTGTCAGCGTATCTCTCTGCGCACTCCCATACCACCACATCCGGTTTATACTTATCAAGCATGTTCATCTTATAAGTCCACACACCGACGTTGTTAACTGTCGGAAAATAGTACCCAAGCATGTTCTTCATCATATCTCCGAAGGAGTCGCCGACAAGAAGCACACTTTCCGAAGATATCTGCGACGGGTCAATTCCGCTCGCATAGAAATTGTAGAAATAATCGTCGTTGTATTTCGAATCAAGACCTACGATTCTGGCAAGGTCTCCGGACTGGTTCTGCCCCTCCATGACGATATTTGCATCTGAAATATCCACATAGTTGCCATGAAGCTGGCGCAGCAGGCACTGAATTCCGACATACACACCGGCATAATTCCAGTGCGTATCATACTTGTAATAAACCTGACACGTATTCTTCGCCGCAAAAAGCTCTTTTTTCGGGTACACAATCTCAAGATCGGTATTCTTCTTAAGGTATTCGTAAAGCTTGTCGCAACGTGTGATCTCCGAAGTTCTGTACACGGTCGACGGCATATATTCCGAATAAATAATCTCTTTGTTGGGAACAATCATAACCACAAATCTTGCTCCCTTTTTGGCCATGGCATCACGCGTTTCCGTAAGGCTCTTTGCAATGCTTGCCATTGTTTTCTCAGAGAAGGTCGACGTTCCCTGATAGTCCTGAATCGAGGTTCCGTCGTCAGCTCTCTTATAGAACAGCCAGCCGCCTTTACCTGCAAGAACCTGGTCCGATTCTATATAGGCATCATCGGCAAGCGCGGATGTAATCGCGCTGTTGATATTCGCAGCTTCCTCGGCAAGCGCAAGGTCTCCCGTGAAATCCTCCACAGATGCCTTAAGTGCATCGAAAAGTCCCTGGCCTTCAGAAGAAGAGTTATTTTCCTGATTCTCCGAGGTGCTTCCTTCGCCATTTGTATCTCCCGTAACCTCTGAGGATGCACCGTCTTCCTCCTCCGTATCTTTCTCATCTGCGGTAGTCTGTGCATCATCTGTTGGTGCTTCGGTTTCCTTTTCCTCAAGGGCTGCCTGCTCTTTTAACGCTTCCTGCATGAGAAGCTGCTCCTCACGGTTAAGCTCCGCAATTGAGCCCTGATCTGTCACCTTAACGGTTTCCGGTTCCTTTGCAAATGCTTTCTGAAAAATGGTAACAATCGGGATAATCGTGATTACCAATATGAAAATTCCGGCAACAATTTTCTCTCTCATAATCCTTACCTTAGAAATTGAAATATATGAACGGGTTATACGACTGTTTGAAAATAAACGTTATGCTGACGCCGAGTATTCCTGCGAGAAATACGATATATAAAACGTTCCACCACTTTCTGTCCCTGAATTTCTTATCAAGACCGGACAGAATCGGCATGCAGCAGATAATTGCCGCGATGTAATAGACTGCCGTCTGTTTAATGAAAGCAAACGCTCCGGCATCTGCAAAGCCCGCATCCGCGCGGCCAAACATCGCTCCGAGATATACACCAAGGTCTGAAAGGTTCTCTGCCCTGAATATAACCCATCCGAAAACAACAATAATGAGCGTAATGACATGGCCGATTACACCGGGCTTCTTTTTCTTCGGAATGCCAAGAAGCTTCTCGACAGTAAGTGCGACAAAATACAAAAGGCCCCAGATAATAAAGGTCCATTCTGCGCCATGCCATATACCGGTAAGAAGCCATACAACAAAAAGATTAAATACAAGCCTTCCTGTTGTCTTTACGCGGCTTCCGCCAAGCGGAATGTACACATAGTCACGAAACCATGAAGAAAGTGATATATGCCATCTTCTCCAGAATTCCGTAACGGATCCGGAAATGTAAGGGTAATTAAAGTTCTCTTCAAACCTGAATCCAAACATCTGTCCAAGTCCGATTGCCATATCCGAATAACCGGAGAAATCAAGCAGAATCTGCAGCGAATATGAAATCGCACCAAGCCACGCCATAAGAACAGAAGCCTGATAACTTCCGCCGTTTATAAGCTTAAAGGCTTCATCCGCAACCATTCCGACATTGTTTGCGAGAATCACTTTCTTAGAAAGACCGATAACAAAGCGGCACACGCCTTTTGTAAAATCGGTCATATTCTCTTTTCTCGACTTAATCTGCTCAGCAACGGTCTGGTATCTGACAATCGGACCTGCAATAAGCTGCGGGAAAAGAGAAATATATAGCCCGACGTTAAGCGGATTCGCCTGAACCTCGCCCTCGCCCCTGTATACATCGATGACATAGCTCATCCCCTGGAAAATGAAAAAAGAAATTCCGATGGGAAGCGCTATCGCTTTTATCTCGAAATCAAGATTAAACAGGCTCTTTATATTTCGCTCGATAAAGGTAAAGTACTTGAAATAACCAAGGACCGCAAGGTTCAATATGATGGAAATAATAAGAACAATACGGGCCTTTTTCTTCTCGTCCTGAAAATACGAAAGCATCATTCCGGAGAGCCAGTCAACGAGAATGACCGCAATCATCAGATATACGTGCTTCGGCTCACCCCATGCATAGAAGAACAGGCTGGCTGCGAGAAGAAATATGTTTTTGACTTTCGGAAAATGAATGAAAACCCCGTAGTACAAAAGAAGTACAACCGGAAGAAATACAAACAGGAATATTTCGCTTGGAAAGAGCATTTCTACCTCCAAAAAAGCCGGACTTACATTAACTTAAGTCCGGCCGGGTAAAGCTGTTTTATATTTATTATAATGCCAGAAAGTTTTTGGATTCTTTTTGTTTGCGATGCTTAAGAATAATCGCCGAGTGCTTGGAGAGAGTAATTGTAACCTTTCCGCCGGTCACCTTGTACTCCTCCTTTTTAACGTCATAACCGTCTTCATACGTGATAAGGAGTCTCTCCAGAACGCTTTCATCGGGAATTCCGGCAACACGCACGGAAATATCTCTTGAATATTCATAATCATTATTGTTGACCATGATGATTGTCTGCTCTTTGATATTGAATCTTGCATAGGCAATCACATTGTAATCATTTACTATTTTGGCAATTGAGCCCGTCTTTAACTCCGGGTTCTCTTTATGAATTCTTATTGCTTCGCGGTGGAACGCAATCATTGACTCGTCTTCGCGTCCCCACGGATAAGTTCTTCTGTTATCCGGGTCGGTAAAACCGCATACGCCTGCTTCATCACCGTAATAAATCGTCGGCATTCCGACCCAGGTCATCTGCATAACAACCGCTTCACGCATAACAGCCTTGTTAATTCCTTCTTCTGCTGCATGCGGCCCAAGGTTGTTCATCCTTCCGACTTTATGATTCGTTCTTGTAAGGAATCTTGAATGGTCATGGTTGGACAATTCATTCATCGAAGTATACAAAGACGGCATCGTAAAATCTATCATGTGATATACCATCGCATCTGAGAAAGACTTTGCATTTCCAAGCATGTCCTGCCTGTAGTCGTCACTGTGCTTCTGCATTCCCGTAAGGAACCACGTTACAGGCTCCATAAATGCATCATAGTTCATTACGGTATCCCATTCATCGCCGGAAAGCCAGCTTCTGGGCGATCCATAATGCTCCGCAAGAACTATTGCCTGCGGATTGGCCTCTTTTACATTTCTCCTGAAATCCTTCCAAAACCGGTGATTCATCTCCGGTGAATGTCCGAGGTCTGCTGCCACATCAAGTCTCCACCCATCGCAGTTAAATGGTGCAGAAACCCACTTTCTGGCAATTCTCATAACATAATCGTAAAGCGAACGCGATCCTTCATAATTGAGCTTGGGAAGCGTCTCATGTCCCCACCATCCGTCATAGGAACCGTTGTAAGGCCAGTTACCGCCGCCAAAAGAGAAATAATCCTTATACGGACTTCCTCCGTCAACATACGCGCCCTTCTCGTACCCTTCGGCATTCTCGTAAATTCTCTCCCTGTCGAGCCATTTATTAAAGGAACCGCAGTGATTGAATACGCCGTCAAGTATTACCTTCATGCCGCGCTTATGAATTTCCTCCACAAGCTCCGCAAAAAGAGCATTACTTGCTTCAAGATTGGCTTTATTGGTAACTCTGTTAATGTACTTTGTCGCAAATCTGTTCTCGTTTTGATCGGGCGCAAGATTCTCCCCCTTCTCGTCTACGATTTTACCGAAATGCGGGTCAATATAATCATAATCCTGTATATCATATTTATGATTGGAGGGTGATACGAAAAGAGGATTGAAATATATTACATCAACGCCGAGATCCTTAAGGTAATCAAGCTTGCTCCTGACTCCCTCTAAATCTCCGCCATAGAATCTGTGAACATCCATGGCTTCCGGATAGGAATACCAGTCATCCGCATGACATGTTTTCCTGCCGATGTAAATATACTCATCATTCTGAACGTCATTTGACGGATCGCCGTTACAGAAGCGATCAACATATATCTGATAGGCCACGGCCCCTTTCGCCCAGTCAGGCGTTGAAAAGCCGGGAATAATTCTGAACGCAAAATTCTCATCAGGAGTCTTAAGCACGCCCCTGGTATCAAAAAAGCACACAAGTGCTCCATCATGAAGCTCGAAATAATAGCTTAGTATTTCATTCTCGAGCTGGTACTCAGCTTCATAGAAATCAAACATCTCATCCGACGATATCTTCACCATTGGAATCCTGGTGTTGCCGGTAAGTAAATATACTCTGTCTACATTATTGGCCGCCGTTCTGAATCTTATCTTAACAAGCTCGTACTTACTGGGCTCGGGCGGAATAACATAATCGCCGGTTGTATCTGCAAATAATGCTGATTTACGAAGAAAAGGTCTCATCTTCGTAATATATAATTGTGTCTCTTCTGCTTTTTGAATTTGTTCAAAGTCCATATCTGATATTTTAGCGCATTGGGGTGATATTTTCAATTAGTAAGGATATGAGTTTAAAATTTGGCAAAGAAAAAACAGCCGCCGAAACGACTGTCTTCCTTAGAGAAGGTATTTCTTACTTATGGGGTATAGCAAAAAATAATGTATTGGGGGGTTACAAGTGTATAATAGCAGACCCCTTACATATTGTCTATTTACGATTTTAACAAACTTTACAAATTTTGTGGTTTCTTTTTGTGAAAATCTACCAAAATGTCCTTTAGTTCTCTCTTCTGGGTGCAAATCTCGAATCCGAAGTATTGAAAAGTCCTTCAAATTCTTCTCTCGAGATACGTTCTTTTTCAAGAAGAAGATCTGCACATCTGTGAAGAACATCGATATTCTTCATAATAATATCTTTTGCCTTCTTGTAGCAGTCATCAACAATAGCCTTAACTTCTTTGTCAATCTCGCTCGACATAACCTCACTGTGATTCTTGGCATGCGCAAGATCTCTTCCTATGAAGACTTCATCGTCCTCATCATCATAACAGATAACGCCGACTTTCTCCGACATTCCGTACTTCGTTACCATTGCTCTTGCAGCTTTTGTCGCCTTCTTAATATCACTTGAAGCGCCGGTTGTAATATCATCAAAGATAATCTCTTCGGCAATTCGTCCGCCAAGGCTGACCATGATATCCTGAAGCATCTGCCCCTTTGTCATAAACATCTCATCCTTTTCGGGAAGAGGCATTGTATAGCCGGCTGCTCCATGTCCTGTCGGAATAATTGATACAGTATAGACAGGTCCGACATCAGGAAGCACATGGAATAAAATAGCGTGTCCGCTTTCGTGATAAGCTGTAATCTTCTTCTCCTTGTCGGATACAATACGGCTCTTTTTCTCAGGTCCGACGCCGACTTTAAGGAATGACTGTTTGATATCTTCGTTTGTAATATATGCCCTGTCACCCTTTGCCGCAAGAATTGCAGCCTCATTCATAAGGTTCTCAAGGTCTGCTCCTGTAAAGCCCGCTGTAGTCTGTGCAATCTGTTTAAGATCAACATCATCCGAAAGGGGTTTATTCTTGGAATGAACTCCGAGAATCTCTTCTCTTCCGGAAACATCCGGTCTGCTGACAGTGATTTTTCTGTCGAAACGTCCGGGACGAAGAATTGCCGGGTCAAGAATATCTACACGGTTTGTAGCAGCCATAACGATAATTCCGGAATTTGCACCAAAACCATCCATTTCAACAAGAAGCTGGTTAAGTGTCTGCTCACGTTCATCGTGGCCGCCACCCATACCTGTTCCTCTTCTTCTTGCTACCGCATCAATTTCATCAATAAATACGATACAGGGGCTATTTTTCTTGGCATCCTCAAACAAATCTCTTACACGGCTTGCTCCGACACCGACAAACATTTCAACGAAATCAGAACCCGAAATTGAGAAGAAAGGAACACCGGCTTCTCCTGCAACCGCTTTGGCAAGAAGTGTTTTACCTGTTCCGGGAGGTCCGTCAAGAAGAACGCCTTTGGGAATTCTTGCTCCGACCTTAATATATTTGTTCGGATTCCTAAGGAAATCAATAATCTCTTCGAGTTCGTTTTTCTCCTCTTTAAGTCCTGCAACTTCTCCAAGCTTTGTAGTGCTCGTCGACAGTTTGGCCTTGCTCTTTCCAAAATCCATCATTTTGGCATTAGAGCCGCCACCGCCTCTTCCTGTCATCATTACGAAGACAAAAACAATGGCAACAAGACCTATCAGCAGGGGAAGTACATCCTGAAGAAACCAGTTATCCTGAGTAACATTATTAACGTAAGGGTCAATATTGTATGATGCCAGAAGCTTTTGGGCTTCATTTACATCCATTACAAACAATGACTCTTTTGCTCCGTTATTGTACACAACCGTGACAGAACCTGTCGGAACCTGCTTGTTCTGCGAAATCGAGGCATCAACAACTCTTTTGTTCTCAAGGTCTGACACAAGGTCTGCGTATCTGTAATTGGTTTTATCTGTTTTGGTTAAGCTGAGCCATATGGCAACAGCAAGAAGCAGCATAATTATCGCAAACGGAATGCTGCTGAATTTTCTTCCGGTCATGCTGTATTAATTCTCCTGATCTAAATGAACTATTCCTATATAAGGGAGGTTTCTGTATCTCTGGTCGTAGTCAAGGCCGTATCCTACAACGAATTCGTCGGGAATGTCGAAACCTGTGTAATCAACGTGAACATCAACCACACGTCTCTCGGGTTTATCAAGAAGCGTACAAAGCGCCATGCTCTTCGGTCCGCGCTTCTTAAGCATCTCAAGAAGGTAGCTCAGTGTTCTTCCCGAATCGACAATATCTTCAACAACAATTACATTTTTGCCCTGAAGAGGCTCGTCAAGATCCTTGACAATCTTTACAACACCGCTCGATTTGGTATCTCCGCCATAGCTTGATACAGACATAAAATCAAGCGATACGGGAACTGTGATTCTCTTTGCGAGCTCGCACATGAAGAAGCTTCCGCCTTTAAGAACGCATACAAGATGCACTGTTTCTCCTTCATAATCCTTGCTTATCTGAGCACCGATCTCAGAAATTCTTTTGTCTACTTCTTCCTCTGTAAGAAGAACACTTACTGTTTCACTCATTACTCTCTTCCTCCAATTCAACAATGAGAATATTTGCTGTATTCTTATCCACCTTGCATCTCTCGCCTATACGGTGGTCCTTTACCCACAAAATCTCGCTTCCGCAGGCGACAACCACGGTCTCACTGCGCTTTGAAAGCGGAATTTTCTCATCCTTCAGATAATCGGAAAGATTCTTCTTGCCACCATCCGAATTAATATAGATAAAATCTCCTTTTTCAGGATTTCTTACCAAAACGGGCCCATTTATTTTATCATAATCGAACCATTTCTTACAATTACTTCTTGGCGCTCTCGCAGGGTTCTCTTCGGAAGGAACGACCTTCTCTATACTCATTTTGGCAGTAACCTTCGCCTTTTCCTTATCAGAAGGTTCGCTGCTCATAAGAATCACCCCTTCATACACGCGGTCTGCGCCGATATTATATATCAGGTCAAGGTGCCGTCCGACCTGCTTCGTCATAAGGTCCGCGAGCGCACTTATGTGAATACTGCTTATATCTTTTTTTCTTCCGGCCACCCGGCAAAGCGCTTCCTTAAGCACAGCCGAAACTATATACGGTTTCTCAAGGAGAATCTCTTTCCGAATCAGTATTCCGTCTTCCGTCTTTGTTACAAGCCGAAGGAAAGCCTCATTCCTTACGTCACAAAGCACATCGTTTGCCTCCTGCATCATCTGCGCAAGGTCACACAAATGCTCCGTCGCTTTTCCGGAAATACTGTCGTTCGCGTCAGGAAGAATGTTGTTTCTTATTCTGTTTCTTGCGTATTCATCGGTAAAATTCGTCTCATCTGTCACATATTCGAAACTGTTCTCATGAAGAAACGATTCAATCTCATCCCTTGTCAGGAATAAAAGCGGCCTTATTACATCTCCCGAAACAGGAAACATTCCCGACAGCCCCTCAGGCCCGGTCCCGCGAAACATCCTGAAAAGCACAGTCTCTGCCTGGTCGTTGGCATTATGCGCAACGGCGATAACGCCCCTATTGTTAAACCGCTCCGAAAGCACTTTCCGAAAAGCGTCATACCTTATCTCGCGCCCCGCTTCTTCAAGACTCAGCCCTCTTTCCGCGGCATAGGCCCTGACATCAGCCTTTACCACCCGCAAAAAAATACCTTTCTCCCGGCAAAGCTTCTCCACAAACTCCTCGTCGCACACCGCAGTCTCTCTCAGACCGTGGTTGATATGCACGACAGCAAAAGGGATTTGCAGCTTGCAGAGAACATGGAACAGACAGGTTGAATCCGGCCCGCCTGAAATCCCGGCAACCACGCCGTAGCCTTCCGGTATCATATTGTTTTTTCTGATGTAATCCGAAATTCTGTTATAAATCATATATCCTTCTTCAACTTAAAATGAGGACATGAAAAACATGTCCTCACTACCATACTTTATAACGGGAGCTTATTTCGACCTGAACAAAATCTCATCTTCATACACAAGACCAAGCTTTTCTTTGGCAATTTCCTCAACAAAAGCATTTGTCTTGGTATAGGTCTCATATTCCTTAAGCTCTTCGGTACGAAGCATCTCCTCTGCAATCTGTTCATCAAGGAGTGCTTCCTGTTCGCTGTACATTTTCTGTTTGTTTCTAAGGCCTATACTTCCGAATGCGACAACGATAAAAATCATCACGATACAGAATGTGACAAGAAATATTCCCATCTTGTTATGTCGCCTTTTTCTATAGGCAGGCTTTCTATTCGCCATTTTCTAATCCCCTATTTTCATGGCTTTCGGTAAACATCACCCCACCATACAAATTTATATAACAAAAGTGTAACTCAATTATGTAACCTTTTCAATGTTTTTTTGGGGAATTAGTGCAAAAAACCGGTTACAGGTATTTAAACAGTTCTGTAGCAGCTTCCTTTCTGGTGGTCTCCTGTACATCAAGTACTTCCACAGACACATCTTTATTTCCAAAATTAATTGTTATTGTATCTCCGACTTTAACTTCCTGAGATGCCCTCGCAACCTTGCCATTAATCTGAACTCTTCCGGCATCGCAGGCTTCATTTGCTATTGTACGTCTTTTAATCAGCCTTGATACTTTGAGATATTTATCAAGTCGCATCATTTTCTCCTTTGTCAGTTAAAAAAAACGGTCGGGAAACCCCGACCGTTCACGTCCCATTACTGGGTTTTAAGCATTAACAAGATCCTTAAGAGCCTTACCAGCCTTGAACTTAGGAGCCTTGGAAGCTGCAATCTTCATAGACTTTCCGGTCTGAGGATTTCTTCCTTCTCTTGCTGCTCTCTCAGAAACTTCGAAAGTACCGAATCCAACAAGCTGAATCTTCTCACCCTTCTTAAGCTCATCAGCTACAACATCTGTGAAAGCCTTAAGTGCTGCCTCAGCATCCTTCTTTGATAATCCAGCCTGATCAGCCATAGCTGCTACTAATTCTGCCTTATTCATTTCTAAATTCCTCCTAAATAATTGAGTAGTGTCTTGGCCCCCTTGTGAGCGCCTACAATTACTTATATCTGTTTTCGTTTGTTTTGTCAAGAAAAAAAGCGCCTATTTATGCGCTTTTCGTGCATTTTTCAGCCTTTTTACTCATTTAGTTCACGTAACTCGGGAAAAGTATAAGATATGTCACTTTTTTCTTCATCAATATTTACAGTGAAACTACGAGTCTGGCAGCCTTCGCTCCTTAAGACTATCTCATGGCTTCCTGATACTTTCGGGAACTTAAGCGGTGAAAGACCGACATACGCGCCGTCCAGATACACTTCGACGCCTTCCGGTTTCTCAATATTTACAAAGTAATTTTGAACAGCTACGCTATTATCTGTCTGAATGGGGCTGTCAGTTACCCCTATGCCCGGGTCAGGTGTCACAGAAATGTCGCCTGCAGGAGAAGGAGTCGGGGAAACACTGACAGAAGGTGATGGTGTGACAGAAGGTGTCCCGGTAACCTTGTTCTCTTCTTCCATCTCTATATGAAGCGTAGCATATTCCTGTCCTACCTTAACATATTTGGAGAGCTGATTATAACCATCTGCCTTAAAGGTAACAAGGTGAATACCGTAGGTTAAGGAAACAGGCTCTAAAGCCTCAATAAGCTTTCCGTCAACATAAATTTTAGCAGCAGACGGCGTCACATCAAATTCTACATTGCCGTATAACGCCTCGCAAACGAGGTCGGATACATCCAGTGTTGTCTCCTGCCCGCGGTTTATTTCTATTTTTCTGGTTCCACCGCTTCCTTCGTTACTGACACTGACATCATAAACGCCCTCCGGAACGGTAAGAATCATATTCTCGGTAATCTGCCTGATTATGGACGGGCCAACCTCAATCCAGCCACCTATGAAAGACTCGTCACCGGAAAGTCTCAGATATCCGTGACCTTTGTCAATAATTATGCTTATTACTTCGCGGTCATAGCCGCGCACATTCAGAATATCGGACGATGCGATGTCCATGGGCGTTACAACATCAAGCCCGCTCGCAACCACGCACATATCCGAAATCTTATACTTTGAACCGTTTATCGTAATCGACTTTCCAAGGTCAGACACCTCGAAATCAGTAAGGTTCTGTATATTGAAGGCAGAATTTGTCTCCGCAAGAGTCGTAAGAGTCTTTCCCCTTTTCAAAAAAGAAATATCAACGACCATTCCGGGCATAATCTGTTCGAGCGTCAGAGGGCCACCATCTCTGTTAAACAGGCAGGATGCCTCCGTAACATTCAACGTATACTGCTTCCCCGTATCAAGATTTCTGAAAGAAAGCTTCTTCTCAAGAACGCTCCTTTTTACCACAATCGCCGTGTCGGTACTGTCGTAGTCCATGATAGACGGAGCAATATATCCCGTATCGCTCTCATTTACCCCTTTTTCTCCCACGTTATCCGATTTATCCGGCTTTTGCGAGAACCATACGAAAGCAAGGATTCCGAGCACAAGAATTGCAAACGCAATATATATTTTTTTCACGGTTTCCTCACTTTCTTCGTTCTATACCAAATGATTATCTTTAAGCCAATTAATCAGAGTCTCTTTGTCATTCATATCGGGATTTTCAATTACAAGCTCAAGAAGACTGTATAAGGTCTCACCAAGTCCTCTCCCTGCGGGCATACCAAGTTCCATAAGGTCTTTGCCCTTTACCGTAAGGTCTTTAAGAGATACGCAGGCATTTGATGCGCACACTTTTTCGTACATTATCCGAAGGTTCTTAAGAGCTTCTTCTTTCTCATCACGAAGATACATGCTCTGTCCTTCAATATCTGCTGCCTTTACTTCGAATAAATCGGGGAAAATATCTTCACCGAGTTTATTCATTGCGCGCCTCATATCCTTCTCGGTTTCACCGATTTTCCTGTCATGGTTCTCGGCAAGCCTTCTAACGTAATTAATTGTATCCGTGTCGAACTTTAGTCTTCGCATTATGGTTACAGCAAGTTCGCCGGACTTTGCAGGATGGCCGTGAAAATGGTCCGTACCGTCTTCATCCGTAATCTTCACGGCAGGTTTTCCGCTGTCATGGAAAAGCATGGCAAGTCGAAGTCTCCTGTCAGATTTTATTGCCTTCATTGTCTTAAGTGTATGGACGCCGACCGAATATGCATGATGCGGGTGATTCTGAGCGGTTTCCATCATTCTGTCAAATTCAGGCATAAAAACAGCCGTAAGTCCAAGGTCATACATCATCTCGAAATAATCGGGATTGGGAGAAACAAGAAGCTTCACGAGCTCAATCTGAATCCTCTCACTGCTGACACGGGACAAAGTCTTCGAAAGTGTCCTGACTGCTTCTTTTGTTACTTCATCAATTGAAAAAGAAAGCTGACCTGCGAAACGGACTGCGCGCATCATACGAAGTGCATCCTCAGAGAATCTCTCACTGGGATTTCCCACACAGCGGATTATTCTTTTTTCCAGATCCTCCTGCCCGCCGAAAAGGTCGACAAGACCTGCCTTCTCATTGTAGGCCATGGCATTTATCGTGAAATCGCGCCTTTTCAAATCCTCTTCAAGGCTTCGCGTGAATGTAACTTCCTTCGGATGACGTCCGTCCTCATATTCACCGTCAATACGGTAGGTCGTAACCTCATAACCTTCGGAGCCGTCCATAACCGTTACAGTTCCGTGCTTGATTCCGGTATCGATTGTGCGTCTGAAAAGAGCTTTTACCTCAGAAGGCTCTGCGCTTGTGGTAATATCCCAGTCATCGGGGACCCGCCCGAGAAGAGAATCGCGGACGCAGCCTCCCACGGCATAAGCTTCAAAACCGGCCTCTTCGAGTTTCAATATTATGTTGTGAACGGAAAGAGGCAAATCAATTATCATTTTTTTACCAGTCTCACTGTTTCTCTTGCGATTGCAAGCTCTTCATTTGTAGGAACTATCATCACCGGAACTTTACTGTCTTCTGTGCTGATTACGATTTCTTCTCCGCGAACCTTGTTCTTCTCAGTGTCAAGCTTTGTTCCGAGGAATTCAAGATGTTCTCCGACAAGCTCCCTTACCTTGGCATTATTCTCTCCTGCGCCTGCAGTGAAAACAATAAGATCGACTCCGCCCATAGCCGCAGTATATGCTCCGATATATTTGGCAATGCGGTATGCATAGGTTTCAAGAGTAATGGCCGCTCTTTCATTACCGGAATCTGCAGCTTCCGCGAGGTCCCTAAAGTCAGATGAGATGCCCGAGAGACCGAGTACGCCTGACTTCTTGTTAAGGACGTCATTCATCTCCTTTGCGGAAAGGTTCTCTTTTTCCCGGATAAATCCCACAATTGCGGGGTCGAGATCTCCGGATCTTGTTCCCATAATCAGTCCTTCAAGAGGAGTAAGTCCCATACTGGTATCAATGCTCTTTCCGTTCTTAACGGCAGAAATACTGGCACCGTTTCCGAGATGACATACTATGATTCTCATATCCTCGCGCTTCTTACCCATTATCTCGGCTGCGCGCTTCGATACGAAATCATGGCTTGTCCCGTGGAATCCGTATCTTCTTACTTTATATTTCTCATAGTATTCATAAGGAATACCATAGAGGTAAGCTTCTTTTGGCATTGTCTGATGAAAAGCTGTGTCAAATACAGCTACCATCGGAACACCGGGCATAAGCTCCTTGCAGGAATTAATTCCTATTAGGTTTGCGGGATTATGAAGAGGTGCAAGTTCATTACAATCCTCAATTGCCTTCATTACCTCATCATCAATTACAACACTTGAAGAGAACTTCTCGCCGCCATGAACTATTCTGTGTCCGACCGCATCTATTTCGGAAAGACTCTTTATTACTCCGTATTCCTTATCGGTAAGTGCATCTATTACCATTTGGACTGCTCTTACATGATCCTTCATCGGACTTTTAATCACTGTTTTCTCTCCGCCCTTCTGTGTATGACTGAGCGTACTTCCGTCTATTCCGATTCTTTCGCAAAGCCCCTTTGCCAGAACCTCTTCCGAATCACTGTCTATAAGCTGATATTTGAGTGATGAACTTCCGCAATTAATTACAAGTACTTTCATTAATGTAATACTTCCTTTCTTATGTTACGTGAAACTATCTTTTCTGATTATTATAGCATGTATGCGATGATTTGTGGAAAAGAGATGGAAGTGCGGGAGGGAAAGGCAGCGATGGAATAACACAATTTTTGAACCTTTTTCACCCGAAATTTCTCGTTCTTTCTATTTTCTGCTTGCTTCTCCCCCCCATTGTGTTACTATTTTTTTATCTCATTATTCATTGTGTATGTATTTTATATTTATTGAATATTTGCGAGACAATTTGATAAGAGGAAGGTGTAGACTATGAAAAGAAAACTTAAGCAAGCATTTGCAATCATGCTATCAATTGCGTTGATAGCAACAATGTCGGGAATTAAATCTTTTAGCAGTAAAGCAGAACCGGAGCCTGAATATGAACTGGTTAAAACACAGCCCTTTACTGTCGAGATGAATCAGAATGGAACATTTACTGTTTCTGCTTCGGTAAATGCTTTTCCTTCTTTTGATACCCCTGAAGGATTTGTGCCGGAGAATTCACTACGAGGCAATATGCATTTCTCCATTGTGGCATTTAACAATAAGAAGCAAAGTGATATTATGACAGGTGCGCCGGATGTCTTCTTTTCAGAAACGGCCTACGATATGATGGCAGACTATATATTAACAGATAGGATTGGTGTTTACAGATTTCAACCTGCCTACGCAGAATCTATTATTCAGGAATTTGTGACTTATGGTGCTGCCGTAATATATACTGAAACAGGAACTTCATTCTCGTTAGATTTACCGAGCAACACGACAGGTGTATTTGTAATGGTTATTTGTGTAGGCGAATATACAGACTTTTTGGGTGAAACAGAAACTGTTGACATCTTCTCTTCCATCGGTGGAAATGTAACACTTCCCACAGAGCCCGGGCAAAAGGGTGGCAATACTCTTCCCGGTGACCCGGCTCCCGATGAACCCGGACCCGCACCTGCTCCCGCTCCCATGACAGAGCATGAAGCTCACCTTTCAAAAGCTTCAATCGATCCTGTAAAGAGCAGCGACGGTTCCTATAACATGACTGTTTTCGGAATTCCTCAGCTTAAGTGCAGCATCTGCGGAGAAATTCATCAGGATTATTCAAAGGCTCAGGAAGTATGGTTTGATGAAATCTTAAAGTCGGCAACAGACCATTCAGATTTTGATACTAACTGGAATCATTCTGCAGCAGAAGCTGATAAACCGGTAACAATCACAACAAGAACCTTCAACAGCTTTAACAAGACTACTCTTGAGAAACTTGCTGAGATTGGCAAAGACATTACAGTTGATTTTATCTATGACAACGTAAACTATCTGGTGACAATTCCGGGTGACTATGATCTTCCTTCACTTGCTAACGAAGACGGTTGGGCAGGATTTATGTATCTTCTCTCTGTCTTTGGCGGACAGGTTGTCGAATAAAAAATAAATACGGATTTTTACATAACCTTCGAGCGAAAAAAGCCCGAAGGTTATTTTTTTACATAATCTTCGTAACATAAGAAATAGCAAGAGACAGATAAACAAGATAGAATATATTCTATCCGGAAAAATACAGGAGGATTTATGAATAACTGGCTTGATTTTGTGAAATTCATCGGTGCGTATCCGTACCTTGATACAGACGCTATTGATGATGTTTTTATTAATTATGGTATCGGATTCGACGGCGACTACTCACAGTTTATTGCCGGACCACCCGGACATCAGTATGTTGATTTGAATGTTCTTAACTCGTACATTGATAAGGGAAACAAAATTCGAAGACAAACTGATTCACGAATTCAGAGAGATGCGGCTTCGCACTGTACGCCAATGAGAAATTTTGTCGAGATTGATAAGGTTCCGATGGTAATCAGATCACCAAAGGGTAATCTTTTCGGTTGCAGGCTGATTCATGTCAACTGTCAGTGCCCAATGGACAATAATGCCGTTCGTCTCTATTTTCCGTCAAATGATGCGGTCACCGATTACTGTACCGATCTTATGAACGATGAAGAGGCTGCTATTTTCTGTCCATTCTGCGTCGGCAATAACGCGGCAGATGCTATGGCTCAGGACATTAAGAAGGTTAAAGAAACCGGGCGTCCCTCTTCTGCCAAGGGAGATTTCCCGATAAGTACTACAAGAGAGGCCGGGGTAAAAGCCCGCAAATCCAAAATGCGGCGTTCTCTTTCATCTGCAAGAAAGAATGGTTTCATTGCCATTGGTTTTCTTGTACTGTGGCTGATTCTTACAACTGTTCTATATAATTTTTTCGGTTCGGAAACAGGTGCAAATTTCCTTGAAAAACTCGGATGGTTTGGAAATTATCTTGCCGGAGGACTCTCCTGTCCTTACAAAGAATCTGTATGGCCCTGGAATTACAGCACATATGGAGCCCTGTTAATGTCAGGTATTTCTGTTTTGAAAAATCTTGGTGTTTTCGGTTTCTCCGGACTGTTTCTCCTTAGCTTTACTTCTGCCGGAGTTCTTGCTTCCTTTATTGAAGAAATTGTCTGCTTTTTCGTATTTTCTTTCAGAAAACCCGGAACTTCAAACGGATTTTTTATTATCTTTGTTCCGCTGTTTACCGCTTTTCTGCCGGCACTTGCAGTTCCGATTATTTTTCTGTATGCCTGCAAACAAATCGGCGGTCTTCTCATTTCTCCTCTCCAGGTTTTGTCAGAGGGGCACACTGCTAAAAGCGGAAAGGCGTATTAATTATGAATAGTGAACTTACTCAGAATATTCTTTTTTTACTGGCCTTAATCGGAAGTTTCATTGTATATTTCGCAATAGGATGTTTCTTTAACCCAATCAGGAAAGATATGCACGAAGCTAAAGAGCATAGCGCCTGGCCTTTCGCGATAATAGAAATTTTCTGTATCTGTGAGTCTGCACGACACGGTCTTTTCAATGCTTATCTTTGTGATAAATGGAACTGGGTGAATAAGCTTGTATCCCTCTCCTATTACAAATGGATTATCCTCGGGCTTATGTGCCTTGCCCTCATTATCTTTATTGTGAGACGTGCCGGATCAATGTTCTTTTATGAAATCGGAATGGAATTTGCTCTGCTTATCCTTGACCCGATTTGTCTTCTGACTCTCGGGGCCAAAAACAGACTTGATACAGCCGCAACAAAATATGTTTACAGCGGTCCCGGAATTAAGTCCTATACCCAGGCAGGTGTGCCGCTTGAGGTTCAGGTTCGCGTTCCCTCTTCAGGCGGACCGGTAAGCGGTTCTCCTTACAGTTCGCCGTCGAGCAGCAGTTCCGGAAATTCCGGAAGTGAGGAATACGTTAATCCATGGTCTACCGATTACTCTGACGGAACAGACTACAGTCAGAACCAGAGCTCCGGCTTCAACGATGTGCCCGATTACTACACTCATAAGGAGAATTTCTCATCAAATCCCGGTGGATATGCTACCGCTGAGTATAACGGCCAGACGATTTATTACAATCCGGATGAAGGCGCGCCAATGATGAGCGGAAGCACAAGCAACGAATCCTACTACGGTGAAGGCGAATCACCTTTCTAATCAAATATTCTTACTGTAAGGCCGCCTTCAAAATTCTCAAGTGTCGCCGTAAGCGGCGCCTCATTGAGAAACGAAAGCGCAGCAGAATCTGTACTCACGGCAGGGTGATAGAATTCACCCTGCTTTTTATTTACAATATCAATTCGGCAATCAGCTCCGGTAAAATCCTTCCCCGTAAGCGTGTACGTTGCGAGAAGCTCAGTCTCCTCACCTTTCCGCGTCGTCTGAACATCCTTTGCGCCGTCCATTATTACTCCGCAGAAATATTCATTATCACAATACCCGTTGAAAAAAACAGCTCCAACATGAATTTCTTCTGTATGCTCAAGAACCTCATAAGATGTACATTGTACTCTTATTGTCAGAATTTCTCTGTGCTTTTCCATAAACATTAGTGCACTGATTCTTGCGTTTTGTTCAACATCCGGACTAAATCCGTGACCTTCGTCCCGAATCAGCTGTAAATGGCATTTTTTTTCGGCAAAGTATTTCTGCATAATTACAGAATAACCATAATTCACCACCTCATCCTTTGTTCCGTGGATAATGAGTACATCACCGGTATATTTGCTTATGTATTCAAAGGGATTAAACGTGACAACACTGTCATGAAAATGACGGCCTATTCTAAATCCGTTGGGGCACTCGATAACATTTGACGGTGCTTTCGCGTCATACTTACTAAATCCAAGCTTTCCGGCCCTGGCATCATCGGGAATACAAAGTGCAGGAAAACGCATAATCAGTTTTGCAACACTATCTGAATTATCTGCAGCAACCATTCCGCATACAACTCCGCCCTGACTGCTACCATACAAAGACACATTTTTCTCATCAATATATGAAAGGTTCTGCACATAATTAAGAACCTCACTAAGGTCCCGCCTTTCTGTCCAGATACTCATATCTTCATTTCTTCCATCGCTTGTCCCTGCTCCGGGCACACTCCCCCCTGCGAAATCAAAGGTATAGGCGGCGTATCCATGATTTGCAAAAAAATCGCAGGTATCATATTCCCCGCGCATATCAGCTCCGAAACCATGACAGATAATTATTGCCGGATATACCTTGCCTTCATCTCCGGAAAAAAACTCTTTTCCTCTGATTGTAAGGTTCTCCCTAATCACTGAAAAATCATTTATTCTCATTTACGTGCCTTTCCGTGGTATTCCCTCTCTCCGACAGAAACATTCTTGTTCGAAGAATCGGACCAACAATAGTAGCAAGAACAATCTTAATAATATCACCCGGAATCGTCGGCAGAACAGTAATAAACGCCGCACGATGTGGCAATCCCGTCATAAATTGCAGCCACAGGATTCCTATTTCGTACATTACAAGAGTGCCGAGGAGCATGCCGATAAGTGTTGTGAACGTTTTCTTTTTTCCTATTCGATAGAATAAAAAAAGAATAACCATAAGGAAAATGTATCCAATAAGAAACCCGCAGGTCGGAGACGAAAATACCTGAAAACCGCCTCGAAAACCGGAAAACACAGGCACGCCCACGAGTCCGAGCAAAAGATATATCAAAAGTCCTGTAAACGCTTCCGAAAAAGTAAGGACATAGGGCGTCAACATAATTATAAAGGTTGCCGGTGTTATCGGCACCGGGCCGACCGGAATCATTATTGGGGAAATTATGGAAATAATCGCCGCAAAGAGTGCGGTATGGGTTATGTGTCGTGTTCTCATTTTGCCTCTTCTCAATTATGATTCTAATTCCTAACGGGAAAAGGTTCAATCTCAATTAACGGATATTATCAGGGAATTTGCAGATTCTGTGGTCTTCATCTCTTTTTTTTCTCAATCCCTTCCGATATACATATCGATGTGAATTATCCAATTTATGAAAGTGAGGAATTTATCATGAGTTCAATCAAAAAGTATATCGCGGAATTCATCGGAACCATGGTTCTGGTTGTTCTGGGATGCGGAACAGCAATGCTGGTAGGCTGTGATTCCCAGGCCGGCAGCGGTTATTTACTCACCGCTTTGGCATTCGGTCTTGTAATTGTCGGGATGGCTTACTGCGTGGGAAACATAAGCGGCTGCCACATCAATCCTGCCGTTTCTCTCGGCGTATTAATCAGTGGTGGTATGAAGGTTTCGGACTTCATCGGCTATGTGATTTCACAATGTCTGGGCGCTTTGGCAGGAGCAGGCATATTGGCAGCAATCTTTGACCTTGGAAGTGTAACCGATATGACCGGTGGTTTCGGTTCAAACGGATTAGGCGGAGTTAACGGAAGCACCGTTGCAGGACTTCTGGTAGAAATCGTTCTTACCTTCATCTTCGTGATGGTTATCCTTGGCGTTACTTCCAAAAAAGCAAACCACGGTTCCTTCGGTGGGCTTATCATTGGACTGACTCTTGTTCTGGTACATATTCTCGGCATCGGATTAACCGGTACCAGCGTAAACCCTGCAAGAAGTATCGGACCTGCTATCGTAGCAGCAATTAGCGGCAATAGCGCTCCCATCGGTTGCGTTTGGGTTTTCATCGTTGGACCTTTGGTCGGCGCAGCAATCGCAGCACTTGTTTACAAATTCCTTGAAGCAGAGAAGTAAATCTCCGGATAAATAAAAATGAGCAGCTATAAAGGTGTTTTTCCTTTACAGCTGCTCTATTATTATTTATCCGATTTCCGCTCCGGCAGGCATATCCTTTTCCGGAGTCAGAAGAGCCAGCTTACCTTCTGCATCTTCTGCACAAAGAAGCATTCCTTCACTTGTAAGTCCTGCAATTTCTCTTGGCGCAAGATTTACGAGAACCATTACTTTCTTACCGACCATTTCTTCCGCAGAATAGCTTGACTTAATCCCGGAGAGAATCTGACGTACTTCACTTCCGATACGAACCTTTGAACACAGAAGTTTCTTGCTCTTAGGTACTTCTCTGCATTCTATTATCTCACCGACCTGAAACTGGAGCTTGGCAAAATCATCATATGTAATTTCAGGCTTTGCCTCGATATCAATTACCTCAGCAGATTTAGCCTCGGTCTGAACCGGTGCTGCGCTTTCACCGTTTTCGGCTGCTGCTTCTGCTACCTGCTTAATTCTGATTTCTTCTTTTCTGGCATCTACATCTTTGGTATCAATTCTTGCGAAAAGAATTTCAGGTGCATCGGTAACCTTATCTCCTGATTTATAAAGACCAAACTTCTTAACATCTTCTGCACTTCTTAAATCTGCCTTAAGCATTGTTGCTATTTTGCCCGCAGTTTCAGGCATAAAAGGAGCTATGAGGCTTGCACCGATTGTAATACTCTCAACAAGATTGTAAAGTACAGTCGCAAGTCTGTCCTTCTTTTCCTCTTCTTTTGCAAGAGCCCAGGGCATTGTTTCATCAATATACTTATTGCAGCGCTTAAACAATGCAAAAATCTCGGTAATTGCATCAGCAGCACGAAGATTTTCCATCTTCTCATGAACTCTTTCATAAGTTCCTGTTACAACAGCCTTAAGGTCATCGTCGACCTCCTCGGAAACACCCTTGTCGAATACAACACCGTCAAAATATTTATTGCTCATGGAAATCGTACGATTAACAAGATTTCCAAGTACATTGGCAAGATCACCGTTATTTCTCTCTGTGATAAGCTCCCAGGTGACAACACCGTCATTTTCAAACGGCATCTCATGAAGTACGAAATATCTTACGGCATCAACGCCATAGAAATCTGCCAGGTCATCGGCATATATTACGTTTCCTCTTGACTTGCTCATCTTTTCACCGCCTGCAAGGAGCCAGGGATGTCCGAAAATCTGCTTCGGAAGCGGCTCGCCGAGCGCCATCAGGAAGATTGGCCAGTAAATTGTATGGAAGCGGATAATATCTTTTCCGATAAGATGAAGATCGCACGGCCACAACTTCTTATACTGCTCGGTTGAGTTTCCGTCAGCGTCAAATCCGATTCCTGTAATGTAATTTGTAAGTGCATCGAGCCATACATATACGACATGCTTGTCATCAAAATCAACGGGAACACCCCACTTAAAGGAAGTTCTCGATACACACAGGTCCTGAAGACCGGGCTTTAAGAAGTTGTTCATCATCTCGTTCTTTCTCGAAACGGGCTGAATGAACTCCGGATGAGTTTCAATGTAATCAATGAGCTTATCAGCATATTTGCTCATCTTAAAAAAGTACGCTTCTTCTTTTGCCGGCTTTACCTCACGACCGCAGTCAGGGCACTTTCTGTCTACAAGCTGTGATTCTGTCCAGAAAGATTCACATGGAGTACAGTACATACCTTCATATGCTCCCTTGTAGATATCGCCCCGGTCATAAAACTTCCTGAACATTTTCTGAACCTGCTTCATATGCGGTACATCCGTTGTACGAATGAACTTATCATAGGAAGTATTCAGTCTGTCGCAAATACCCTTAATCTGTCCGGCAATATCGTCAACATATTCCTGCGGCGAAATGCCTGCTGCTTCAGCCTTAAGCTCAATTTTCTGTCCGTGTTCATCTGTTCCTGTCTGGAAGAACACGTCAAATCCTTCAAATCTTTTCCATCTTGCAATAGCATCAGCAAGCACGATTTCATAACTGTTTCCGATATGCGGCTTTCCTGAGGTATATGCAATTGCAGTAGTTATATAATATTTCTCTTTTTCCATAATACTCTTATTACCTTTCCCAAAATTTCCTGATATCTTCTTCGCTTCCGGCTACAGAACCCATAATCATCTGAAGGCTTCCGCCTCCGCGACCGGAAAGAGCTGCATTAATATCCTTTGCAAGCATAGGAAGCTTCGGCTCTGCCTCCTGATTCTTCCTGCTGATAATGTATCGGTATCCTTTATCAGTCTTCATAAATCCGGCAACAATGTCATCTGTTTTCTCTGTGCAACTGTTTATCAGCTCACGCATTTGTACATCGTCAAAAGTTTCGGAGAAAATCAGAACCGGCTTACCGTCTTCTTTTTCTGAAAGACCGGCAAGCACCTCGCGTCTCTTCATTTCGGTCATTTCTCTCTTAAGTGCCACATTTTCGGAAAGAAGCTGGTTACATTTTGCTATCAGTTCCTCCGTTTTATCAGCAGTCTCAAGCCTTTTCGCCGACAAAAGCGCCATAATCCTTCTTCCGGCATTATCAAGACACACATAATCCATGTAAGCCCTGTAACCGGCAACCATTGTAAACCTCGTTCCTCCCCTGTGAGGTGCAAAAGAGGTTATTTTAATAATTCCGATTTCTCCTGTGCGATTAACATGTGGTGCACAACATGCACAGATATCAATTCCTTCTATTTCAACAAGTCTGACATTTTCTGTTAAATCAAGTTTGCTTCGATAGGTTAGAAATGCAAGTTCCTCAGGTGCCGGAAATGAAATCTTTACTTCAAGATTATCATATACCGCAAGATTCGCACGCTCCTCAATCTCAGCAACTTCTTCTTTTGACAGGCTTCCGTCCACATCGAAAGTTACTTCATCATCAGTTAAATGAAAACCGACATTCTCATAACCATAAGCGTTATGTATAAGACCACACAACAGATGCTCTGCTGTGTGGCACTGCATTCGATAATACCTCTTCTCAAAATCTATGGACCCGGCTACTGTACTTCCTTCCCGGAACGCCTTATTGGAATAATGAATAATTTCGCCGTCTCTCTCCTGCACATCGGAAATAAAAGCATCATCAATATAACCGGTATCTGACTTCTGCCCTCCTCCTTCAGGGAAAAAAGCAGTCAGATCCAGTACCACTTCGAACAGACCCTTATGCTCTTCATCTTCGGCAGCCTTACATCCAAGTACTGTCGCCGAAAATGACTCCACATACGAATCTCTCTCGCAGACCTTATCGGTTGTCCTTTCCGAAGTTTTTACCATAACTCAAATCCTTTTCAATAACCCGGTTCCGGGGAGGGGCTGAATGAATTATACTTCTTTGGCAGACCGTTTGAGCTACTCGTTACTTGGCGAGGTATTTTCGAGCCTAGTAACGTGAGCAAGCGAAACGAGCGAAAGCGCGTCTGCAAAAGAACGTATAATCATGAAGCCCTCCCCCATGAACCGGGATTCTTTCAAAATGTTTCGTTTATTCTATCGCTTCTCGTATATAGTTGCAATAGATTTTCCGCTCTCGTCAAGAAGCGAATAACTTCCGTTGGAATTCTTGATTGTGACAGCATCATCAATATCGATGGTATTCCAGATGGCTTCGTCAATGTAGTAGGTCGCTACCTTGCCCTTATTGTCAGCAACAGTAAAGGTGTATTCTTCGGTCTTTGCGCCTTCGCGTTCGCCATCTTCAAGATATATTTCGGGCCAGAATACGTCATGGTCTTTGCCGGCAGATTCTTCAACGCGGACTTCTACGTAAGCCCACGCATTGTAGTAATACTTGGTTGCGTATACGGGATCTTCGCGGTATACGGCTTTTTTCTCGTATTCAGTGTAGGTTTCGATGTCGTAGTGAGGTGTCTTTACTTCTTCAAAGGTTCCGTTTCCCTGGTCAACATATTCGGTATCGTAACCGTTTTGTACTTCCCTTGTTTTCTCAACGGGAACCTTGTCATAGTGGTCAAGTACTTTGTCGTAACTCTTAATTTCTTCTCTTGTTTCTATGAGGTCAGCGCCGTCCGGCAGCGACCAGTCGGAGAATTCCAGATACTGATTCTGCTCAATACTTACTGTTCTCTTCCAGTCGATTTCGACAACGTTCATATCCGTTTTCTTCGGAATAAGCTTGAAAATAATAAATGCTGCGATAACAAGAAGAAGTCCGAGGAGAACAAAACGGATAGGGCTCTTCTTTTTTCCGCCTGTGTATGCTTCCTGCGCCTTGGCTGCCTCAGCCGCTTTGGCTGCTTTCTTGGCTGCGATGTCGGCCTGCATCTGGTGATAATCCTTGCCGGCGCCTTCTGTTCTCGGCGCGCCGCAGCTTGAACATTCTGTTGCATCAGCGCTGTTGTAGGAATGGCAGAAATCACAGAACCAGTCTGCACCGTTTCTCTTCTTGTCTGCTTCTTCCTTGGTAAGATACTCGACGTTGTCCTTCATATAGAACTTAACGCTCTCATCTCTTGCTTTTCCACATCCGGGACACTCACGTACATCGCCGCTGATTCCCTTTTCCTGACAGTACTGGCAATCCCAGTAAGCCTTAACAAGTTTTCCCATTTTCTTCCTCCATCTATTTGTGTAGGTTTATTTTTATTCTGCATATCTCAGAATCAGTTCCGACCCTCATGTTTGGTCCGAAAAGTCCGAAGCCGGAAGTAACGATGTTTGTCATATCGCCGACACGAAGCACACCTGCTGAATTCTCCCATAGAACCCATCTCGAGAAAAGATTCAGCGGCCAAACCTGACCGTCATGCGTATGCCCGCAGAGGTCCACGTCCACACCTGCCGCTGCAAGCTCATCAAGCTCTTTTGGCTCATGGTCGACTACGATAACAGGCATATCCGGAGCAGCAGACATTATTTCTTCTGCACTCTTTCGCACCTCTATGCCTCTTCCGGGCCTTTCTTCATCAGGTCTCCCGTACAGGTACACCATATCGCCGATTACAAGTCCCACGTCCGAAAGCCTTGTAATCCCTGACTTATCGATGAACTCATCCATCCTGATATCGCTCATCTTCTTGCCATCTTTCGGGAAAGTGAAACCGGCCAGGATTCTCTCATCTATATCATGATTGCCGTATACGGAATAAACTCCGTATTTGCTTTTAATCTCACGCAAAATCTCAGAAAGTTTATCCGGATTCTCAAGCGCCTCGTATTCATTGTCAAAAAAGTCCCCTGCGAACACGACAATATCAGGGGTTCCTTCGTTAATCATGTCCACCATCTTACGAATTCGTTTTACACCTGTATTATAACCCATATGAAGGTCTGCGATAAGACAAACGTTCAAAACGCCGTCTTCTCCTGCACCGTCAATGTCAATTTCATAGTCCCTGGTAACAGTCTGCCCCGCATGCCATGCACCGTATACGCATATAGCGATAACGAACATCATCACGAAGCCTCCGCCGACAGCCGTAAGATTGCGCTTGTTCTCTTTTTTCCTTCTAAAGAGCCACACTATATCGCATACAAGAATTCCCATAAACGAATATAACGTAACTCCGAGCATATAATTGCCAATCCTTTTAAGTACTCTTGTCAGAGCAAGAGTATTTGGCAGGAAAAAAGCAATCACAAAACTAAGAACGCATATCCCGTAAAGCACCGCGGTAATGCACAAAACCGGCTTTTTCATGGGTTTCTTCACGATGCTTTTCATAACCCTGAGAAACCATCTGTATACATGAATATGGAAAAGAATGTATACAGGCATTAAATAGACTGCAATCATCTATTGCTCCCAAATGGCCCGAAAGGTAATTCTTTCGGGCCGGTAATCAAAATACAAAATATAATAATATAATAAATGCTGCAAATACGACAGCAAATATTGCTGCAACAAGTAATGCTGCTTTCAGCACTCCAAAGGTTACAGCTGCTGTTTCGCCAACAGAAAGCGGTTCTTTTTTACCGATAACGGGAACCTCAGGTTCATTATCACGGTTATCCCTGCTCTTATCATACCAGGGCATTCCCTCGACATTCATGTTGGCGATTGTGCGTCCATCATCTATGAAATCATCATTCTTCCGGTGTTTCATCTTTTACTTCCATTCCGGCAATTTCCTTCTCAATCTCGGCATTCATCTCATCTGTGTTATAAAGATGACATGCAACAAAATGCCCGGGCTCGATTTCTCTGTATTCCGGCTCTACACACTTACATTTACCCATACATTCAGAACAACGTGTATGGAACTTACATCCTGCAGGAGGATTAGCCGGTGAAGGAATACTTCCTTCAAGAATAATTCTTTCCATCTTCACATCCGGATCGGGAATAGGAATCGCTGAGAACAAAGCCTTTGTATAAGGATGAAGCGGCTTAGAGAAAAGCGACTCGGTATCGGAATACTCAACCATATTTCCAAGATACATAACGCCGACTGTATCAGAAATATGCTCTACTACAGAAAGGTCGTGCGAAATGAAAAGATATGTTAAGTTAAATTCCTTCTGAAGATCCTTAAGAAGGTTAATTATCTGCGCCTGAATTGATACATCAAGCGCTGAAACAGGCTCGTCACATACAATGAAATCGGGATTAAGTGCAAGCGCTCTTGCAATACAGATACGCTGTCTTTGTCCGCCGGAGAATTCGTGGGGATATCTGTCCTTATGATATTCCTGAAGTCCGCAGGCTTCCATTATTCTTGTGATATAATCCTCATATTCTTCCTTTGGAACTATATCATGCTCTCTTACAGCTTCTCCGATTATCTCACCGATAGGAAGACGTGGAGAAAGTGAGGAGAACGGATCCTGAAAGATAATCTGTATATTGGGGCGAAGACTTCTGAGTTCTTCCTTTGATAACTCAAATATCTCTTTTCCCTTGAAATATACTTCTCCTCCTGTCTTCTCCTGAAGACGAAGAAGAGTTCTTCCTGTTGTAGATTTACCACAGCCCGACTCTCCGACAAGTCCCATTGTGGTTCCTCTTTTAATTGTAAACGAAACGCCGTCAACGGCTTTAACATACGCCTTGCATCTTCCGAACAGATTCTTCTTAACAGGGAAGTACTTCTGTAAATTCTTAACAATGAGAAGATTTTCAGGGTCATTCAATTCTTCAGGTGTAACCAATTTTTCTATATCTGCTGCCATTATAAATCCTCCACATTAACAGGATGAGGGAAACCAAGCACTTCTCCCTGATCGTAATACTTGTAACATGACACAACATGTGTATCTGAGATTCTTATCTCAGGAGGATAATTACCGAATCCGCCTTCCTTATCACGGCACTTCTCTACGCAATATTCGCATCTGTCTCTGAAATAGCAGTAATCCGGCATATTTATAGGATTTGGTACGCTTCCGGGAATATTGTAAAGCTCATCAACTTTTTTGCCTACAACAGGCTTACTCTTCATAAGACCGATTGTGTAAGGATGACAGGGATTTGCGAAAATTTCCTTTGCAGTGCCCTTCTCAATTACTCTTCCTGCATACATAACAACAACATAATCAGCCATATTTGCAACAACACCAAGGTCATGTGTGATAAGCATTATTGAACTGTTTGTCTTCTCTTTGATGCTCTTAAGAAGATCGAGAATCTGTGCCTGAATCGTAACATCAAGAGCTGTTGTAGGCTCATCTGCGATAATAAGACCGGGATTACAAGCAAGAGCTATCGCAATCATGATACGCTGACGCATACCACCGGAAAGCTCATGAGGATACATATCATATACACCCTCCTTATTGGCAATACCAACAAGGTCAAGCATCTCTATTGTTCTCTTCTTAACATCCTCTTTTGACATATCGGGATTATGAAGCGAAATTACCTCATCAACCTGTGCACCTATTCTGAATACGGGATTAAGGCTTGTCATTGGCTCCTGGAATATCATGGACATTCTGTTTCCTCTGATATTCTGCATTACTTCTACCGGAGCTTTAACAATATTTATGGCATCTTCCTTACCGTCAATTGCCATGTTAAGTCTTATCTCACCGCCTACAGTCTGACCTGCGGGACGCTGAAGAAGCTGCATAAGGGAAAGGCTTGTTACCGACTTTCCGCAGCCTGATTCACCTACGATACCGACTGTAGAACACTTCGGAACATCGAAGGAAATTCCGTCAACGGCTTTAACAATACCGATATCAGTGAAGAAATACGAACATACATTGTCAAATTCTACAATATTGTTATCATCGCGCATCTTCGTGGTATAAACCGAAGGGGCGACGTTCTTCTTTTTTCTCTGCTTCTCAAGCTTCTTCGTAATCTTACGATTGAACTTGGAGATTTTCGCTGTTTCTTTATTTGAAATATAATTGGTCTTCTTTGCCATGACTCTTTCCTCCTTACCGTTTCATCTTAGGATCGAAGGCATCACGAAGTCCGTCTCCGACAAAGTTAAACGCAATAACTGTAAGACATATAAGAAGTCCGACAGGAACCCATATATATGTATATGCTTTCATCGCTTCCGCAGTAGATACTGAGTTAATCATTGTACCCCATGTAGCAAGAGGATGCTTAACACCAAGACCTAAGAACGAAAGTGTTGACTCGGTAAGAATTACGCCACCAAGACCTGTTGTAGCAGAAACGATAAGCTGAGGCATTACATTCGGCATAAGGTGCTTAAATATTCTTCTCTTTGTATTAAGTCCGATTGCTTCTGCCGCAACCATGAATTCCTGCTCACGAAGAGAGAGAATCTGTCCTCTGACAAGTCTTGCAACTCCTGCCCATCCGAATACACCAAGAACAACCATAAGCCAAATAAGACGTGTGTAAGGCTGCATCTTAAGAGCATCAAATAATGCACCGAGAATAATGAGTACGGGCATATCGGGAATACAATAGAAAATATCTACGATTCTCATAATAAGTGTATCTACCCATCCTCCGAAGAAACCGGAAATACCACCCATGATAATACCGATAATCATCTCAAGGAAAATAACAACAAACGATACGAGAAGGGATACTCGTCCGCCATACATCATACGTGCAAAAAGATCCATTCCGTCACCGTCAGTTCCGGCAATATGTTCCTTGGACGGTTTTGCAAAAGCATCAATAAGGTATACAACCTGTTTTGTTGTCATTGTATAGTTTCCGTTCTTGTTAACAACGGAAATCTCACGGTCCTGCTTAATCAGCTCGCCGTTTTTATCGTAGGAATACTCACCGTTTTCATCAACCTGCGCAATCTGCCAGTTAAAGGTAGAATTTTTGATGCCGTTATCGTTCATATCATCGACAACGTCTCTTGCCTTCTCCTTAAATGCAAAACCAAGGCTGTCTTCACCACTGTAGGAACGGACAACCATATTGGAAATAACGGCAACAAGTTCGCCGCTTTCCTTATCGGTTATTGAATATTCATTTAAATCATCATCGTATTCCGACTTATATTTTCTGCCATCTGCCTCGAAATCCTTGGAATCAGCAATTCCGTCAATGGCTGCAAGCTTGAATTCCTCTGAAGCAGAATCATCACTTGCCCTGTCAATAACAAGAGTTGTAAGATATGCAAGCTTTGTCTCTCCGACAAGACTGAATACTGAGATTACATCTCCATCATTTGCTACGACAAACTTGTCACCGCCATATTCAAAAGAAGTATTCTCCAGATTCTCTCCCAGGGCTTCTTCGAAGCCTTCACCAAGACTTCCGTTAACGTACTCTGCACCTTCGGATTCAATTGATACATTGTAACTTTTCTTGTTTTTCTCAAGGCTGAATGTGATTCCGGATACTTTAAACTCGGTTTTGCCACCATCTACAGCTTTTTTAAGCGCTTTTTCAAACCCGTCGTACACTTCATCAGCATTTTCATACTTGATGTCATCCATAATCGGGTTGTAAGTTGCATATTTTCTGGAGCCTGATAATGTACATACAAGCTCTCTGTCGCTCTCGTAAAGAGAATAGATGCTGTCTGTGTTCTTCTCAAGTCTGTAAATGGCACCGTTCTTGTCTTCAAGCTCACCTGAATCCTTACCTTCTCCCTTTAATGAAGTAATGGTTGAAGTAAGCTTATTTTTTACAGAAGAATCAATTACTGTGGCTTTATCAAGAAGAACAGTTGCATACTCGCTTCTCTCGCTTACCATGGCATAATCGATTACGGAATCATCATACTTATAGAAAATCTGAGTCTGTCCGTAAGGATATACCAGAGGAACAAGGAAAGAGAAAACAAACATGAACAGAAGAATTACTGTTCCGACAATAGCAAGCTTGTTCTTCACAAATCTCTTAAATACAAGCTGACCTGGGCTTAATACCTTGATTCTTTCTGTTGAATCAAGTGACATTTCTCCGGAACTGCTGTTTGATTTCTGCTGCTTTTCACGTTCTTTTAAAACTTCGTTAAAATTCTTTTTGGTTATCTCATTATTCTTATTACTCATGGCGACCTCCTAATTAACACGTACGCGGGGATCAACCACAGCGTAGAGAATATCCGCAATCAGGTTTCCAAGAAGTGTAAGGATGGAAATGAAAGCAAGATAGAACATCGTGAACGGAATATCTCCGCCAATCATTGCATAATATGAATAGAATCCGATACCTCTGATACCAAAAAGAGTCTCGGTAATAAGTGCTCCTGAGAAAAGTCCCGGAAGCGAACCGCCAAGCGTGGTAACAAGAGGAATAAGCGTATTTCTGAAGGCGTGATGACTGATAACCTTCTTCTCCGGAAGACCTTTTGCACGTGCGGTTCTGATATAGTCCGCATTAAGGACTTCCAGCATGTTGGTTCTTGTATAACGCATAAGACTACCGACACTTACAACCGTAAGAGTAAGAATCGGCAGAACAAGATGTGAACATAAATCGACGAATTTACCAAAATCGGAAAGAATCGCATAATCTCTTCCCTGCATACCGACAAGCTCAAACCATCCCAGTTTTACAGAGAAAATAAGCTTAAATACGGTAGCAACAAAGAAGGTCGGCATTGAAATACCGATAAGCGATATGACGGTGACGGAATAATCCGCCATCGAATATTGTTTTCGCGCCGCCAGAACACCCAGCGGAATCGCAATCACTATTTCCAGAATAAATGCAACCAGACCCATTCCGAAACTGTACCAGATACATCTCTTAAAAAGTTCCGTAACAGGAACAGTCTGTGACCAGCTGTCTCCGAAATTTCCTTTTGCGGAATTTCCAAGCCATACAAAATAACCTTTTACAATTCCCTGGTCCATACCGTACTGCGCGTTGAGTTCATCAATCCACTGCTGCGCGCTCTTGGTATTTCCCGGCCTGACCGCAAGCTCCATTGCGGTTTTCTCAACATAACTTGTCGGCAATGAACATTCCAGGACATATATAATAAACGTCACAAAAAAGAAAATAACGACGCTGAAGCCGAGTCGTTTTGCAATAAACTTTATCATTGTAACCCCTTTTTTTCTAACTTTGGTAAATTTTCGAAATTATATTATTGAGCAGAAACGGCAAAGGACCACAATGGGCCCTTTGCCTTTTCCCTCAAACTTATGTATGAACTTTTCTGTTAGTTCATCTCAAGCTTCTCAATATCATTCATCCATCCCCAGAAGGTGGTGATATCAGGAGTAAGAGTGCTTGTGTTTACTCTCTGTACATTGAATACTATTGCATTCTGTCTCTGGTAAGTAGGAATTTCTACACCCCAGTCAAGAATGATTTCAAGACACTCTTTGTAAGTAGCCTTTCTGAATGACTGATCTGCGCTGTTACGAGCCTCAATAATCTTTGCATCAAGGTCTGCATCCTGGATTGCATAGTGGTTAGAGTTTGTTCCCTGACCGTTTGCATTATCTGAATGGTAAACCTGATACATATCGGGATCTGATGTTGCACCCCATGCTGCTGCCCACATCTCAGCTGTATTAGCTTCAAGTGCATCATTCCATACAGACTGATCTGAAGGGTCATTAATCTGAAGTGTAATACCAAGTGAAGCAAATGCTTCTTTTGCTGCGGTAGCAATTCCGTATGCAGGATGATCGCCTACACCGTCAGCAGGTACAATGATTTCATAAGTCATTGAAGCACCTTCGGGAGCATCTGTGAAGATACATGCGTCCTCATCCCAGGTATAACCTGCTTCAATGAGGTACTCTTTTGCTGCATATGTAGCTGCCTCAGCCTTCTCCTCATCTGTCATTCCATCAGAGTAGATAGGGAATCCGAAAGCATCTGTTGAATATGCAAGAGCATATCCTTCATCAGCAGGCTTGGGAGCTGCCCATGAAGTATTGGAAATAGGATACTGAATTACAGTAGCCATCTCACCGTAGTAAGAATTGATAACAGTGTCACGATATACTGCAAATACGGTTGCGAAAGCTTTTCTGAGACACTTTGACTCATAGCTGCTTGAATCATCGCCAACCTTAACGTTATTAGCTGAAATACCGATGTAACCATATCCAAGGTTATCAACAAGGTTTGTCTCAAGCACATCACCTGTTACTTCACCGTTGGAGTTGTAAGACTTAAGTGCCTTTAATGTCTCGCTTGACATTGAAGGATCTGAAATATCGAATGTTCCTGTAGCAATACCTGTAAGCTTATCAGTATCAGGAGTCTCCTTGAACTGAACATACTTAATCTTAGGCTCACCATTGTAATAATTCTCGTTTGCTTCGAATGTAACAATACCGTTCTCATAGCTTACGAACTTGTAAGGACCTGCACCAAGAGGCTGTGTTGACTTTGCCTTCATAAGGCTCATATCACCCTTGTTGAAACCGAACATGTTGTTGTCGTAATCATAGAGAGCTTTATCACCGTAGTAGTGAAGAGGAGCAATGGTAACAGGAAGCTGATAGATTGCAACTGCATCAAAGCTGTCCATTGTTACTCTTACGCTGTAATCGCCTGTCTTCTCGATACCTTCGATATTGGCTGCGGAATCACCTGTAGAAACACCTGCAGCAAATTCAGGATATGCTTCTGAAATGAATGACCAGAGAGAACCGTTTGCCTGCTCTGTATCTGAAATAGCTGCATAATCATTCTCATAAACTGCGCAGATTTCTGTCCAGTAATCAGCAGCTGTAACAGCAGCGGAATCATAAACAGTATCTGTGCCGGCGCCAACTAAGTTACCGTCTGCATCAATATCAGCAAAGCCCCAGAGGTACATACCAAAAGCAATGTCGCTGTTTCCTAATGACTCATATACATCAGCGTATGAACCAAGATAGTTGGCCATGCAGTAATTAACGATATCCATAGCGAATGCTTCGCCGCCTGCCTGAAGACCTTCACCCCAGAAAAGGTTCTGCTCTTCCTCAGTAAAGAATGTGAAGTCTGTGTTATCCTGACCGGCTTCAACGATAAGGTCCATCTTGGGAACCATACCGCCTCTGTACTCTTCCATACCTCTGATAGGCAGTGTATAGAATGTAGAAGCTCCGTCATAGGTAGGATCTGCAAGAACATACATTGAGAAAATAACATCATCAGCTGTAACAGGAGTTCCATCAGAGAACTTAATATCATCTCTCATGGTGAAATCGTATACAACAGATCCGTCATCATTCTGTGTAATATCACAGTCAGCGATACCGGTGTAAGTATAATCTGTGCCGTTGTAAGGAATAACCTCACCTTCAATACCCTTAAGAACAATGTTACCTTCACGGTCCTGTCCAAGGAGTGACATAGATACAAGATCTACTACATCCTGATCGTATGCAAGAGTTGCGAAGAAGGGGCTGAATTTGCTTGCGAACTGGCTGTAACCAACAACAAGAACCTTGTCCTCTTCCTCAGTAGTGTCAACAGTAACGTCGCCTGTGCCTGCAGGATCTGCAGCAGGAGTAACTTCATCGGTAGCAGCAGGTGTTACAGTAGTATCTGTAGTTGTTGTACCGGTGGTTTCCTCGCCACAAGCTGAAAGGGAACTAACAACAAGTACACATGCAAGTACAAGTGCCAGTCTCTTCATGAAACCATTTTTCATATTTATTTCCCGTCTTTCTGCGAAAGACACCAATGCGTCATGAAACGGGTGCACTGGCTTTCGCTATCTAATCTATCTTCCTTCTGATATTATTTTCCTATAAGACTGACACACTACAGAACACGTGGAGGTGAGTGGCGGGG
>JAZLHJ010000050.1:0-41763 GCA_045616785.1 Lachnospiraceae bacterium | reverse complement strand
TAGATGGATTATGCAATAGAAGTAAAATCACTTCGAAATGATATGGGGATGAATAGAATGGAATTCTGTGAATACTTTCAGATTCCGTATCGTACTGTTGTTGATTGGGAAGCAGGTAATCGTAAAATGCCACCATACGTTCTTTATCTTATGAAGTTTAAAGCACAGGCTGAAAATATGTGCAATAAAGAAAAAAGTGAAACCGATATAAAGGAATAGATATATGCCAGAAACAGAACAGCAAAGAAAAGAGAGAAATCGTCAGGAAGATTTACAGAGACTTCGTGGATTCAGACCAATGGATGACGATTTTATGAGATGCATCTTTAAAGACGATATTCCGTTGGCACAACATGTACTAAGAATTCTTACAGGAAAAGACGATTTGGAGATTGTATCTATTGAAACACAGGCTGATATGAAGAGGCTTGTTGGAGCAAGATCGCTATGCTTGGACGCATATGGAAGAGATTCAACTGGTAAGAGATATGATCTTGAAATACAAAGAGCTGACAAAGGAGCAGGTGCTCACAGAGCAAGATATCATTCTAGCGTAATGGATGTAGAAAATCTAAATGCTAGTGAAGATTTTGATTTGCTTCCTGACACCTATACTATTTTTATTACAGAAAATGATATGTATGGTAAAGGAATACCATTTTACCCTATTGAAAGAATTAATCTTGGAACTGGTGAGCAGTTTGGAGATGGTGAGCATATCTTATATGTAAATGGTGCATATGAAGGTGATGATAAAATAGGAATTCTGATGCATGATTTCAGATGTTCAAATCCGGATGATATGCTTGATGATAAGATGGCTGCAAAGACCAGATATTTTAAGGAAACCGAGGAAGGAGTGGAGTATATGTGTAAAGCTATTGAAGATATGAGAAATGATAATAGTGTAAGGACTTATGTAGAGGCATGTAGAGATTTTGGCGTTGCTGATCCAGCTGAAATTGTCTAATAATAAAAATCCGTAAAATCACATGTATCATACTTGCTTGCAATATCATACATCAACTGTATAATTTTTGTCATATAATAATCATCACTTTCAAAGGCTTTGTTATTTTCAAACTCAATTATGGTGTGATGATAAACATCATCCATTATTACAGTGTTATCACGTATGTTTTTTTCGAAATATTCTTCATAATTAATACACATAACAGACCTATACTCTTCTTCTGTAATTTCTTGTAATAAATGCCTGTCATATTTCATATTATCAACACTGAAATAATATTTCCCATCCATCTCATTTATCTGCCATACAAGATCTCTTCCATCCTCACCACCTGTCTCCATAATTATAATTGACTTTGCCTCACCATAAACAGGCTCCCGATCATAATTATCCTCTTTTACAGCACATCCTGAAATCATAATTAATAATATAAGCATTACTGCAATAAATTTTCTTTTTTTCATAATAGTCCCCACTATCACAATTATAAACTCTTTATATTTCAACCACAAAATAGTATCATGAAAACGTCAAAACATCAAATTAGCCCCCAAAAAGAAGGTGCAGCCATAACAGCTGCATCTTCTTCATATCTTATTGCCTTGTCGCTGACTTTGAAACAGCCTGAGAAGACGGATAATTATGTTCTTCATGCAATCTTGACTTTTTCTTGACAATGTAAAGACCGATTTATTTACTTTTGAGTGTAATAATGAGTACATGAAAACAAGAACAAAGTAAATTTTAAGGAGAATTCTATTATGGAAAGAAAAAGTAATGTAAGAAGAACAATTTGGAGTGTTTGCAGAAGCTTTGACGTCGCATTTTTTATTTTTATCTTATTCACTGTACCTGCATTGGTTTCAAAGGGCGGAATCAGTTTTAATTTTGTGGATTGCTTTTATACAAACGGTCTTTTTGAAAAACAGGGAATCGCTTTTTTCAGAGCATTTCTATTTGAACTTCCCATGGCGATTGTAAGATGGACGGGAAAGACGGGCATGTTGCCTTTAGTGTTAATAGCATTAATATGTGGTATTATTGACATTAGAAAGAAAAATGCATGTATTTTTCATTAGGCTAAATGACATCGGAATGCTATCGTAAAAAAAGAAGATTAAGTTAATACCCCGGGCAACTTACAATATTTCCGAATGTTATTTGGGCAGACTTCCGGCAGAAAATGTAAATTGAGTGAGGAAAAAAGAATGAATAAAAAGGGAATTGTAGTCCTGGCAACAACAGCTATGGTTTTGGTTGGCGGTTGTGGTAATGAAGCTGCTACTATAAGTGAGCAGCAGAATACTCCGGCTGCGGTAGAAAGTGAAATTGAGGAAACAGATGACAACCTGGCGGCGGTAGAAGTGAATATTGAAAATGAGAAAGAATATGACCGGAGCCTTGTCTGTAACAGATGGGCAGACAGTGGGTCTTTCAAGATATACACTTCGGACGAAGAGTACATCGATTATTCTTTCGATTACAGTGTTCCGCAGATTATTGATGATACGGAAGATGCAAAAGAGATAAACTATTTCATTGAGTGCCTCTATGGAGATATGCATAATACGATTCAGAAAGCTTCAAAAGAAGGACAGATAACAGCCCAAGAGTTTGACAGTACGGGATGGATACTGACAGATTATGACTGTTATTGGAACGGAAGCATTGCAAGTATAGTAATCTGCAGTACGGGTTACTTTGACAACAGTAAGAAATACAATGTATATAACTATGATTTTGCAGACGGTAAGCAGTTAAGTAATGAAGACATATTTGCACTTAAGGGAATAAGCGGTGAGAAGTTTGTCGAGAATGTCAGGAGGGCAGCAGTTTATACCTTTGACAAAGATATGCAGCAGTTTTTTGAATTTGAAATGCCGCTTACGGGAACTGAGTTATGGTCTGATGTACTTGATGAGAATAAACAGCTGATGTACGGAGACTATTTGTTGTCAAGAGCAAGAACAATTAATTTTGATAACATTAATGAAGATATTCCGGTATTTCTTGATGCGCAGGGAGAGCTGCAGGCAGTTACGCATTTCTTTGATATGGGACTGTACGGTGAGGTTAACCTGATTATTTCTCCGATTGAATGGATAAATAATAATGTAATGGTTTCAAGCGGTGAGCTTCTTGATGTTGAATCGGGGGATGACGGAATATTTCTGACAATCAATAGGGATGAATGGTTAGATAGTATTCCTGAGGAGTATCCTACTTTCGATTTTGCCAAGAGATACAGGATTGATGGGCTCTGGAAGAATTATACGGATGCGAGAATTTCCTTGATTGGGAACCTCCTGCAACCATATATTCTGCTGTTATCGGATGATGGAATGATATCCTATATCGATGTACGGGAAGGAATTGCTCACGGATATTTCTGTGCCGTTGAGCCTCTTTGGGGAGTGGAAGATATAAGTGCGTTTAGTGATGACGTGAGCTTTGGTGTTCAGGCAGTGAATAATGACGGCATGACTGTTGATGTTGAAGGGGCTCTTTGTATGATGATTAACTGCAGATCTGTTAAATTTGAAAAAAATTTGCTGAACCTGGGTAACATGGGCAGATACTCTGCCACGGTAACGCACAATGTGGCCGGACAGGATGTGGAATACGAAGAATATATTGGATTCACAGATGACTTGTATAATTCTTTTATTAGGGAGTCTTATAGAACAGAGGACTACGAAGGTGGTGCGCAGGTTGGTAATATTTCTTTTTGCGGAATGAATGAAAAAGGCATGGTGTACATCTTTTCCATTGTCGGAGATGAGGGTGCAATCTGCGGAACCATGGCCTTGAAAGTATACAAATTGTGGGATGCAGACTACCTGGAATACCTGGAAGGAGCAGAGGTAATCAGCCTTAGCGGATTTGACATATTTGAATCTGACGGAAAATGGGTAATGCTGCATAAATCCTTCGGATGATAAAATATGTTATAGGCTTCTTACATTTTCACCTTCAAAAAGTGTAATTTCCCCAATATTGTGTCCGAAGAAGATTTGTAATGTAATACTGTATAATTAAGAAAAAATGTATAATATACTGAAAAGCGCCCTGTATTTTCGAGAAATAAGTGTGAACAACCGGGGGCGCTTCAGGAATCCGGTTAAAGGAATGTTGCGGAGTGAAAAATGAATTACATAAAATGGGAAAAGTTATCGGAGAAATATAACAGACTTTGGGTACAGAAGTATTCACTGGGACCTACAAGGCGGGAAGTAAAGAAACTGGTATTTCCTCTTTTGGAAGAAAATCCTAAACTGAAAATCCTTGAAATCGGATGCGGAACGGGACAACTGATCGGTGAGATATCCGAAGTCTATCCGGACATCCATTACCGGGGAATTGATGTGGCGGAAGGTATGGTGAAGCTGGCAGCAGAGTCGGCGAGAGGGAACAACATGAAGTTTTCCGTCTGTCCGGTGGAACAGTTCACATCGGGGGAGACCTTTGATCTCATTATCTGTACACATGCATTTCCGTATTTCCCGGATAAGCCGGGGATAATGACCAAAATGGCGGGGCTGATTCATAGCGGAGGGCACGTGATTATCTGCAACTCCTCTACAAATAATGCCTGGGATTTGCTGGTAAATGCGGGGTTGAAACTGACTACCAGCAAGGCCAGATATCTTTCCATCAGGCAGATGAAGAATCTGTTCAAAATGGCAGGATTATGTAAGGAAAAAGTCTCGGTAATCAAAGAACGCTGGTATATGCCGACCATTGCGCTCTTTTACGTAGAAAAACCATGAAAGAATATGGAGACTATCTGACGCTTTCCCCTTCATAAAGAGTAGCCTCCATTTTAACTTTTCGCGGGGCCTCGTGTGATTCTATTTCACTAAACAGGATATCCACGGTCTGATGAGCCATCTGCTCAAAAGGCTGCGCGATTGTGGTAAGGCTGGGTATCATGAAAGAACCCATTTCAATTCCGTCAAAACCTGCAACCGATACATCATTCGGAACGCTGAAACCCGCATCGTTTAGGGCTCTTATCGCACCGATTGCCATTGTGTCAGCAATAGCAAATATTGCGGTAAAATCAGGCTTTTCCTTGCCATTAAGTTTATCTGACATCATTTTGTATCCGTTTTTCATGGAATAGATGTCTTCAATATCTTCTGAATACCATACTAAATCAGGGTCAAATTTGATTCCGTTATCACTGAGGGCTTTTTTGTATCCTTCCAGACGAAGAGCGCTTATACTCGTGTCTTTCTCTCTTGCACCCATAAAAGCAATTCTGCGGTGTCCCTTTTTAATCAGGTAATCAATTATTTTATAGCTTTCACGTGTATCGTCAACAGAAACAGATGAAAAATCCATAGAATCGGTTTCTGTTGAAATCGTGCTCAGCACAAAAGGGATTCCTATTTCTCTGAGTTTCTCAGGTGAATGATTTGTAAGTCCGCCAAGAAAAATGAAACCGCGAAGCTTCTTCTCTTTTAACAGATCGATTGCAACCTCGGCTTCATCTGTTTTCTCGTCAATGTGACGAACTTCCATGTAATATTTACGGTTATGTATATCTTCTTCCATTATTCCAAGCATACGCATGAAAAATGGATTGCTCATGCCTTTCACAAGAATTGCGATGTTGCGCTGACAAGCCAGTTTAAGATTTCTTGCACTTATATTAGGAACAAAGCCGTATTCATGCACAACTTCCATAACACGCTTTTTGGTAGCTGCATTGATATCCGGATGATCATTCATGGCACGTGATACAGTAGCCACACCAACACCGCATATCCTTGCGATATCTCTTATTGTAATCTGATTCATTTCTTTTTCTGCTTCATTACTGTTTTGAATCATGGTTTTTTCCTCCGAACATTCAACTCGGATTATACCATAATTTGGCCCGTAGTGTCCACGTTGTTATCCCTTTACGGCACCTGCGAGAACTCCTCTGATTATGTATTTCTGCAGACAGAGATAGATTATGATAACAGGCAGAATAGTCATAAGAATGCATGCCATCATTGGTCCCATTGCAACGTGTCCGTAGCTGCCCTTGAAGTACTGAATAAGTATGGGAATAGTGGTATATTTCTTCCTGTCGAGGACGAGATACGGAAGAAGATAGTCATTCCAAAGCCACATTGTCTCCAGAATTCCGACAGAAATAAGCGTCGGTTTAAGAATCGGGATAATTACCCTGAAGAAAGTCTGGAGCGGGTTGCAACCGTCAATGAGCGCAGCCTCTTCAAGTTCAAGCGGGATTGATTTCATAAAACCGCTGAACATAAATACCGCGAGCCCGGCACCAAAGCCAAGATAGATAATGCAGATTCTGAACGGTGTATCAAGGTTAAGCGAGTCTGCTGTTGATGAAAGAGTAAACATAAGCATCTGGAACGGCACTACCATGGAAAAAACAAAGAGCCCGTAACAAATTTTGGATAACAGATTGTGAACTCTTGTAATGTACCAGGCACACATGGAGGTACACAGAAGAATAAGGGCAACAGAAGAAACTGTAATAGCAAGGCTGTAACCGAAAGCCTGTGCAAAACCCTGTGAAGTTAAGGCTTCCTTGTAGTTATCAAGACCTACAAAGCTCTCATTCGTAGGAAGGTCAAATGCTGTTCCGGTACTGATGAATTTATCTGCCTTAAGTGAATTGGACAGAATCATGAAAACCGGATAAATCCAGGCAAGTGCAAGAACAAGAAGTACGGTGAAAAGAACTATTTTTCCGGGTGTTGCTTTTTTTCTCATTACTGCTGAACCTCCTTGGATTTGGTGGCTTTAAGCTGAATAATGGAAATAAGAATTACCATTACGCAGAAAATAACTGATTTGGCCTGACCATAACCTTTCCATTGGGCACCTGTTCTGCTGTAGAAAGTATTGTAGATGTTAAGGGCCATCATTTCGGACGCATGAGCCGGTTCACCGCCTGTAAGGGCGAGGTTCTGATCAAAGAGTTTGAAACCGTTTGTCAGCGAAAGGAAAGTACATATTGTTATTGAAGGCATAAGATTCGGAATCTTAATTCTGAAAAGAATCTGTAGTTTGGTTGCTCCGTCAATTGAAGCTGCTTCAATATAATCATCAGAAATTGACTGAAGACCCGCTATATAGATAATCATCATATATCCTACCTGTTGCCAGCACATAAGAATGATAAGCCCCCAGAAACCATAAGTGGAGTCAAGTGCAAGAAGCGGCTTACCGACAAGTGTCAGAACGCAGTTAAGAAGAATCTGCCAGATGTAACCAAGGACAATTCCTCCAATCAGGTTAGGCATGAAGAATATTGTTCTGAATGCGTTGGAGCCTTTGATTTTACTTGTAAGTGCAAGAGCAATCGCAAAGGCGAGAATGTTTATTAAGATTGTTGATACAACTGCGAAGGTTCCTGTATAGCTGAAGGAATCCCAGAAAGATGAATCCATGAAAGCATGAGCAAAGTTATCAAAGCCGACGAATTTGGCTTTTTTTATAGTTGTAAATGAGCAAAATGATAAATAAAGGCCCTGGATAAAAGGATAGAGGAAGCCTACGCAGAAGGCTGCGAGAGTAGGCAGTACGAATATCGGCCAGTATTTTCTGATTGTTTTCTCCATGGTTGGTAATATCTCCTTTTGTACGGGATATCTTATATAAGCGGGGGGCAATAATTGCCCCCCGTTAAGTTACATTTTTGGCTCGGTTGATAATTTCTATTCACTACTTATAAGAATATTCAGTAGCCCATCCTTCAACGAAAGCGCTTACAACAGCATCCCAGTCACCTGTACCTGCTGCGTATGCAGTAAGTGCAGAACCAAGTCCGTTCTTCCACTCTTCTGAAGGCATTGTTGTGAAGTTCCATGAAACAGGGGTGTTGCCGGCCTGAGTATAAGCTCTGTCGTTAAGAACGAAGAGGTTTGTTGTGTCAGCTGCCTGCTTGAAAGGAATTACACCGATTGTATCAGAAAGCATCTTTGTTCCTTCTTCAGATGTTACCATCCATGTAAGGAAATCGATTGTTGCCTTAATATCTTCTTCAGAAGCTTCGTTATTTACACACCAGTAGTTTTCTGTTCCTGTGCAAAGCCCCTGATTAGCTTCATCACCTACACCGATGTAGATGGGAATCATTGCGAGCTTGTCATCAGTCATGCCCTTTGCAATAAGGTTTGCATATTCCCAGGAACCGTTCTGGAAGAATACAGCCTCGCCGCTTGCGAATTCGTTCTCGGCATCATCGCCTGTCTTGCTTGCAAGTTCTTCGGGAGCGCATGTAGCGTTGTTAATGTAGAGATCCCAGATGTTCTTGTAATTATCAAGATAGGTACCCTTGATTGCGTCTGTTGTGTCAATTCCGTCTGCCTGATACTCGAAGTAGATAGGAAGGTTTGCAAGATGAGTCTTAAATCTCCAGTCAGATGATCCGTCCATACCTGCTGAGGTGAATGCTGAGAAGCCAAGTTCATCCTTTCTTGCAGTAATGTCTTCACAAACTGCCTTGAGGTCTTCGAAAGACTTAATATCTTCAACACTGTAACCTGCCTGTGCAAGAAGCTCGGTGTTGGTAATGATACCATAGGACTCAATTACGTATGCGATACCGTCGACAGCATCCCCGTCATAAAGAGCAAAAGAGTCGCTGGTAAGTTCGTTATATAAAGAAGAATCCTTGAGATCGTAGCAATAATCCTTCCAATTTGCCAAACCAACAGGTCCGTTTACCTGGAAAAGAGTAGGAGCTTCATCTTTGATAATTTCAACAGAAAGAGTCTCCTCGTATGTTCCTGATGCAGCTGTAACAACTGTTACGGGAACACCTGTCTGATCTGTATAGCTTGCAGCGATTGTCTGCCATGCTTCATCTGCCTCAGGCTTGAAGTTAAGGTAATATACCTGTCCTGCAGCATCAGATACATCAGCATCTTTATCTGCGTCTGTGTCAGCATCGGCATCGGCAGCTGCTGTCTGGTTTGCGTCAGTCTTTGTTTCTTCGGTGGCTGCAGGAGTAGTAGCTGAAGTGTTATCTGCAGCTTCGCCGCATCCTGCGAGCAGTGATACAAGCATTGTTGATGCAAGTATTGCACTTAATAATTTCTTTTTCATAGTTCTCCCTTTCTATGTCTGTTGTTCTTACGTACCTAATAGGGTAAGTACGTATTATTCCGGATAACCCGGAAAACGTTAGATATATGTTACCGAAAACAGTTCCGACACCGTTATCGGTAACGCTTCCAACCGGCCAAGAAGAATTTATCACTTCTTCCATTGCTGTTGCAAGAAGAAATTCAGAACTTTTTGTAAGTTTGTAACATAGTAACAAATTTCCGGAAACGTTTTTGTAGGCTTTGAATGAAAGCTTTGAATGAAAAAAATTGTGTCTCATTTATCGTACAGGCCGGGAAGTAGTATCATATTACAGATGAATCAACGATGGCAGGTCGTACCTGCCGCATGGCTTATGATTTGAAAGGGGGACTTATTATGTTTGGAGTTGATTGGGACGGAGATGGCAAAGAAGATATTGTTGATGACTTTATTACGTATGACCTTATTGAAGAGTTTGATGAAAGTGACAGAAAAAGCGGGAGTTGTCTTATGTTTCTTGTTGGAATCGGACTTGTCATAGCAGCGCCTATAGTTGCAGTTGTTAATCTTATTGCATAGTACAGAAAGGAAGACTATGTTAAGAAAATTTATTTACTGGATTAGGAAGAACAGGAAAAAGAATAAGAACTGCAGCTCATTTTGTCCATGCTGTAAATTTTATGAAGAATGCAGAATAGACGGATAGTGTTTTGTGATATAATGGTGAAAACTTTGCGGATAGGAACGGCGGATATTGTATGATTCAGACTACACTTTGTTATATTGAGCATAACGGCAATTACCTTCTTTTGCACAGAAATAAGAAAAGTAATGATCTGAATGAAGGAAAATGGATAGGTGTCGGCGGGAAGTTCCTTGAAGGCGAGACAAAGGATGAATGTCTCCTGCGTGAGGTCTTTGAAGAAACAGGTCTGTCACTTACTTCCTACGAGTATATCGGACTTATCAAGTTCATTTCCGATACCTGGGAAGATGAGGATATGCATCTTTACAAAGGAACGTCATTTACCGGTGATTTGATGAAAGACTGTCCGGAAGGAACGTTAAAGTGGGTTCCAAAGAGTGAGGTACTTACGCTTCCGACATGGGAGGGAGATCCTTATTTTATTAAGCCAATGCTGGAAGGTGAGAGAGACCTTGATATGTCAGTTTATTACGAAGGCGATAAACTTGTTAAAGTCCTGAGAAATACAGGGAAAGAAGTAGAGACTCTCTTTTCTTTATGATAGAATAGGCTCGAATCGGTTTGGAGGAAAGGCTTATGTGGTTTATTATTCTCGGACTTACTTTTGGCGCATATATCGTAGGAACAATATATCTTATCGGAAGAATCAGACATTTTCTGGTTATCAGGAAATTAGCAAACGGGCGAAGGGGAAGAAGCATCCTCTTTGCCCTTTTGACGTTTATTATAGTCAGTGCAGCGCTTCTGCCAATGCTCGGAGTCCTGAATTACATTATCGTGACTCTTCATCTGATGCTTTTCTGGCTTATTTGTGACGGAATCGGAAGGCTTCTTCGGGGGAAAAAAGAACGCAGAAAAGGTATATATATCCCCGGAATTACGGCTGTTCTCATTACCTTTATATATATGACGGCAGCGTACATTATCGCTCACTGCGTTGTAAGAACAGGGTATGAACTTACTTCCGACAAACTTTCATCCGACAAAAGAATTATTATGATTTCGGATTCGCACATAGGAGCTCTTTTTGACGGGGATAAGCTTTCGGAATATGTTGAAAGAATAAACGAAGAGAAGCCTGACATAGTTATTATCTGCGGAGATTTCGTTGATGACGGAACAACGAGGGAGAATATGATGGCAGCAATCACTGCTCTTTCCGGGCTTAAGACAAAGAGCGGCACCTATTATGTATACGGAAACCATGACAGGGGACTTCTTAGGAATGACTCCGGATATACAGCGGATGAACTTGAAAATTCGCTAAAGGATGCAGGTATAACAGTGCTTGTTGATGATATTGTTATCCTTGATGATATGGCAATAATCGGAAGGCAGGACAAGTATTTCAGCTCAAGAAAATCAGCGGGAGAATTAATGGCGTCCGTGCCGTCTTCGCTGTATTCCGTAATGCTTGACCATCAGCCGAATGATTACGACGCGGAAGCTGCATCCGGGGCTGACCTGGTTTTGTCAGGGCATACGCACGGCGGACAGCTATTGCCGATTACCTATGTGGGTGAATGGTTTAACTTAAATGACAGAACTTATGGTCATGAAAGACGTGATAACACCGATTTTATCGTCAGCTCCGGAATCGGAGACTGGGAGATTTTATTCAAAACAGGATGTAAATCCGAATATGTTGTGATTGATGTGAAAGGAACCGCATCAAAATGAAAGATTTGACAAAAGGGACACCTGCAAAAGTAATTATTCTTTTTGCCCTTCCTTTAATGATAGGAAATATAGCACAGCAGCTTTACAATATCACAGACAGCAAAATAGTAAGTCTTCTTCTTGACGGAGATGCGCTTGCTGCGGTAGGCTCGACCGCTCCTATTTCCAACCTGCTTATGGGCTTTCTTAACGGTCTTACACAGGGCTTTGCAATTATTACGGCGAGGTATTTCGGCGCAGGCGACAGGAAAAGTCTCAGAAGAAATGTAGCAGGAACTATTATTCTTACAGTGGTTTTCTTAACAATTCTTACTGTTATAGGTATTATTACTGCAAGACCGATGCTCAGGCTTCTTGAGACTCCTGATGAGATTATGGATAAGGCCGACATATATCTTAAGATTATTATCTACGGAATAGGATTTACCGCTGTTTATAACATGTGCGCTAACATCCTTAGAGCAGTGGGAGACAGTAAGAGACCGCTGTATTGTCTTTTTATCTCAATAGCTATCAATCTTATTCTTGATATTGTATTCATCAAAGATTATCAGATGGGAATTGCGGGTGCAGCCGTTGCGACAATTATCGCACAGTGTGTCTGTGCTTTTTCGTGTCTGATTATTCTTATTGTCAAGGCGAGGGATCTTCTCCCGCACAGGGATGAGTGGCGCATTTCCGGAAAAGAGTATAAAGACCTTATTTCCTTTGGCTTTGCCATGGGCTTCATGGGATGCATCGTAAATATCGGAACAATTATTCTCCAGAAGGGAATAAACAAACTTGGAACTGTTGTTCTTACTGCACATATTGCGGCAAGACGTGTTCTTGATATCATGATGATTATGGTATATACAATCGGTTTCTCAATGACTACTTATGTAAGTCAGAATTTCGGAGCCGGACGTATAGACAGAATTAAAAAAGGTGTAAGGCAGGCAACACTTATCGACAGTGCAATTACGACTGTTCTGATTGCTTTCTGCTTTCTGTTTGACGAGAAGCTTGTCGGTTTTATCGCAAGCTCGAACGATCCTGAAATTCTCGAAAACGGTAAAATGTATTTACGAATCGGGGTAGTATTCTTCTATACACTGGGACCGCTTTTCATTCTCCGCTGTTCTCTTCAGGGAATGGGCTCCAGATTTGCACCCCTTCTTACGAGCACCATGGAATGCGGAATCAAGATTCTTTCGTTGCTCTTCCTTGTACCGGTACTCGGATATCTCGGAGTGGCGCTTACAGAGCCTATCAGCTGGACTGTTATGACGATTGCGCTACTTATCGGATATATCGTTGTTATCAGGAAATACAAGGATATTATCTAATCTGCAGAAAATTCCCAAAATTTTTTGTTTTTTTTGTAACGAAACTGTAACTCATCCGTCTAATAGATGAATACGGAGGGGAGGTGATGATAAAACATGGATTACGAAGCCTTATACAGCTCCTATTACAAGCAGGTTTTTTCATTTGTTATGACGCTTGCAAGGAACCGTGATTTGGCTGAAGAGATTACGCAGGAAACTTTTTCCAGAGCACTTACTTCAAAAGAAGAATACCAAAAACATTCAAGTGAACTAACCTGGCTTTGCCAGATTGCAAAGAATTTCTTCATTGACCAGACCAGGAAACTGAAAAAGCGCGGAGATATGCCTGAAGAAGAAATCTCTTCGGGAGAAGATATCGAAGCTGCAACAGTTGACGCTGATTCCTCATATAGGATTCATGTAGTACTTCACTCGCTGGAAGAACCCTACAAGGAAGTATTTCAGTTAAGAGTCTTCGGGGAACTGTCCTTTGATAAGATAGGTACCATCTTTGGCAAGACAGAGACCTGGGCGCGTGTTACTTATCATCGCGCAAAACTTAAAATTCAAGAAAGGATGGAAGAAAATGGATAATAATTGTAAAGTCATTCAGGATATGCTCCCGCTTTATGTTGATGATATATGCAGTAATGAGAGCAGACAAATGGTAGAGAACCACATTCAGAATTGTCCTGAATGCTCAGAGATACTTACGAAATTGAAAAACCCGGCAGCAATAGAAACGCTTATTGAAGAGGGAGATGATGTTGTAAAACGTCATGACAGAAAGGTAAAAAGAAAGTCCTTCACAGTCGGGGTGGTTTTTGCTGCGATTCTGATGATTCCGGTAGTAGTTTGCATGATAGTAAATCTTGCAGTTGGACATGGACTGAGCTGGTTTTTCATAGTGCTTGCGTCGCTTCTTGTTCTGGCATCTCTTACTGTAGTACCGCTCATGGCACCGAGATATAAGCTTCTATGGACCCTGGGAAGTTTTTTGGGAAGTTTACTATTATTATTTGCAGTAACCTGTATTATGACAGGAGGACGGTGGTTCTTCGTTGTGGCCTTCTCAACATTGTTCGGTTTGGCAGTTGTATTCATGCCAGTTGTGGCGCATTTTATTACCGCAGAACCATTTTCAAAGCATAAAGGGCTGATTGTTATCGGAACCGATCTGATACTGTATGCATCAATGATTGTCAGCATAGGGCTTTTAACAAGAACAGGAGGCTACTGGGTAATTGCCGGAAGCATTTCGCTTATATTCATTGTCTTTGTTGTGGGAATTCTTATATTTGCAAGATATCTTCCTATCAGAAAAACCTTCCGCGCAGCACTTATTGTTCTTTGGTGCGGTATATTTGCGGCAACAGCGGAGAACCTTACGTTCATGCTTATGGGATATTCAGTTGTATGGCATCCTTTCAAGCCTCTTGTGTGGAATTTTGCAACAATTCATACAAACGGCAACTGGCTTGTATTTATCGGGTGTCTGATTACATCGGTAATACTTATGATATGTGGAATAGCTTCAGGAAAAAAGGAGAATGGAAATGATTAAGAAAATTGCGGCGGGATTATTACTTATATTAGGAATGGCATCACTTACAGGATGCGGATCTTTTGTGACAACAGGATGTAACGGTCAGGTTTATGATTCCGGAACCTCGTACTTTAATTCGGGTTCATATTCTTATGAAGACAGCGGTTTTAATACAGGTGACGGAAAGGTTACAGATGAAATTAAGAAACTTAATATAGACTGGATATCCGGAGGAGTTAACATTTCATATCATTCTTCCGATGATATTTCACTTTCTGAAGAGAATCTTTCTTCAGCTACGGCAAGTCTGGATGACAATCTTAAACTCAGATACAAGGTTGAAGGTGATACACTTCAGATTAAATTCTGCAAATCCGGTGTTATTCCGTTTAACCTTTCCAAGAAACTGAATATTGTTCTTCCTGAGGGAATAGCATTTGATAGTGTTTATGTTAATACTGTTTCAGCTAATTTCACTTTCGATACACTTGAAACAGCCAAAATGACAATGGATGGTGTATCAGGTGAATTCCAGGGCGGTAGTCTTACTGTAAGCGGCGACGTTTCATTCGATTCAGTATCAGGTGACTTTGTTATCAGTGATACACTTAATGCAGCTAATTTCTTCAGCAATACGACTTCCGGAGATGTTGTAATAAATCTTGCCGATATAAGCGGAAAAGTTGAATGTGATGCAGTAAGTGGCGGTATTTCCTTCACAGCTGCCAGAATGTGCAATCTGGATTTTGATGCTGTATCAGGAGATGTGGTAATCGTTTTACCTTCAAATCCTTCATTTAAGCTTGAATTTGATACAGTAAGCGGTGATGCGGACGTGAATGTTCCGGCGCTTATCAAAGATGATGAATATATTGTCGGAAACGGTGACTATTCTTTCAAAGTTGATACGGTTTCAGGTGATATTACAGTCCGTTAATCGTGTTTGTGCATTATCATGAAGAAAAAAGGAAGCAGACTATACAGGGTCTGCTTCTTTTTTTTGCAGGGACGGTTCTTGTGTACACTACCGACGTTTTGTAATTATTAAAAATAGTGTATAAATAAGTGCATGGTTCTGTTATAATAGCCCGTGGAGGCGAAGAATAGAATGTATTTTTATAATACTCTGGCTCTGTTCGGAGGGCTGGCCATGTTCCTTTACGGTATGAGACTGATGGGGGACGGGCTTAAGGTAGGTGCATCGGGAACGCTTAAGGTTGTTATGGAAAAGGTAACCAACAACCCGGTAAAGGCGTTTCTTCTCGGCGTTGCAGTAACTGCAATTATCCAGTCATCGACGGCTACTATTGTAATTACATCAGGTCTTGTTGCAGCCGGGATTATTTCACTCAGACAGTCACTCGGAGTTATCATAGGAGCGAATGTAGGAACGACTGTTACAGGACAGATTATCAGACTTCTCGATATTGACGGAAATGCCGGTTCTTTTCTTCAGCTGTTCAAGCCGTCAACTCTTGCGCCGATTGCACTTATTATCGGTATTGTGCTTATTATGTTCTGCAAATTTAAGAAATCCGACACGATAGGAAGTATCGCCATGGGATTCGGTATCCTGTTCTCGGGTCTTATGAACATGACAGGTGCTGTAAGCTCTCTTACGGATTCTCCTTTGATGCAGACTCTTTTCACAAGTCTTGGCGACAATCATATAGTAGGTTATCTTATAGGTGCCGGAGTTGCCTTTGTCCTTCAAAGTTCCAGTGCCACAATCGGTATTCTTCAGGCGTTTTCCATGTCCGGGGACCTTTCCTTTAATGCTATCTATGCTGTTATCACAGGTATCTATCTCGGCGACTGTGTTACGACTGCAATTGTGTGCTCGATTGGAGCAAAAGCAGATTCAAAACGCGTCGGCGTTGTAAATATTCTTTTCAACCTCAGCGAAACTGTTCTTGTGCTTGTTGTTGTGAATGTTCTTCATGCACTCGGATTGCTTGACGGTATTTGGAATATGACAGCCAATTCGGGTGTGATTGCCAATACCAATACTGTGTTCAATTTAAGCTGTGCTGTACTTCTTCTTCCGTTTGTTGGCGTTTATGAGAAAATCAGCCGTAGAATCGTTAAGGATAAAGATGGGGAAGAAATGCCTTATAAGGAAAGGCTTGATGCGCTTAATCCTGTTTTCTTCTCAACTCCTGCGCTTGCACTCAGATCCTGCTACGATATTCTTAAGGAAATGCTTGATATTTCCTGCAGAAGCATCGGTAAGGCGCTTGACCTTGTAAAAAAGTACGATGAAAAAGTATTTGAGGAAATTCGTAAAGAAGAGGATACCGTTGATGTACTGACCGACAGCGTCAGCGATTATATGGTTAAGCTTTCTCCTCATATAAAAGAAGATATTCATGTTAAGATTCTTGATGAGTATTACAAGATTGTAACTGACTTCGAGAGACTTAGCGATCATGCTCTTAATATAGGATTTGCAGCAAAGGAAATGAACGAAGATGGGGCGGCGTTTTCCGAAAAAGCGATAAAAGAGCTTGAAGTTGTTGACGAGCTGCTTGGAAGAATCTTTACCTATACAGCTTCGGCGTTCCTTAAACGTGATGTTGATGCAGCAAGAAATATCGAACCGCTTGAAGAGGTAATGGACGATCTGATTTCGACACTTAATGATAATCATGTTGCGAGACTTCGTGACGGAAAGTGCTCAATCAGAAGCGGAATGGCTTTTCTTGATGTGCTTAACAGTGTTGAGAGAATCTCTGATTCCTGCTCCGATGTGGGATTTGCAACAATTTCCAGAGCCAATCCGGAAATAGGAAAGCTTTCGCATTCTTATATTTCAGATCTTCATCGCGGAAATGATGATGAATACAATAAGAGATATGAGGAAGCCAAGGCGGAGTTTTATGGTATGTTATAGTATTTTTATTGACATTCTACAGTCCGCTGTGATAATCTCAAATCGTTAAAGGGAGTAGCTTACACGAAAGTGTTGACAGAGTCGTCATCCCGGCATTTGCCCGGCTCTGTTTATATTAATTAGCGAGACTTTACCGCGTGCGTGGTGAAGTCTTTTCTTTTGTTATAAAGCACGCGAAATCTTTCACAGGCACAGAAAGGAGCCATTATGATTTACGCTATTATATTATTTGTTGTTACTTATGTTCTTATGCTTATATTCCAGAAATACAGACCGCTTATTGCAATTGTCAGTGCAGCAATATTCATTGTTTCCGGAATGCTTCCTGTCGGAACGGCTTTTGCTTCGGTTGATTACAACGTTCTTCTGATGATCGCCGGAACGATGGGTACAGTTGCACTTACAATCAAATCCAAGATGCCGAATCTTCTTGCCGATATTCTGGTATCGAAGGTACCAAACGTTAAATGGGCAATCGTTGTGCTTGCTCTTTTCGCCGGAATAATTTCGGCATTTATTGATAATGTTGCAACCGTTCTTATGACAGCGCCGATTGCGCTTGCAATTGCAAAGAAACAGAAAATTAATCCTGTCGGAATGATAATTGCGATTGCTGTTTCATCCAACCTGCAGGGCGCTGCAACACTTGTCGGTGATACGACAGCTATTATGCTTGGTGGTTACGCCGGAATGAATTTCACTGATTTCTTCGTATTTAACGGTAAACCCGGTATTTTCTTTGCGGTAGAAATCGGAGCTCTTCTTGCAGCATTAATTCTTCTTATTATTTTCAGAAAAGAGAAAGACCCCATTGTGCCGGGAGAGAGAACTGTAGTTACAGATTATGTACCTTCAATCCTTATGCTTGGTACTGTTCTTTCACTTATTGCAGCTTCATTTATTCCCAACACTCCCGATATGATTAACGGATATATCTGCGTTTCATTTATGATAGTCGGAGTGATTTATCATGTCATCAGAAATAAGAGTATAAAGGCTGCCTGGGATGTAATTAAGGAAATCGATATTATGACAATTCTCCTTCTGTTCGGTCTTTTCATGGTTGTAAGCGGAATAAAGGAGATGGGCGTTATTGATGCGCTTGCAGGATTGTTTGGCAAACTCGGCGGCGGAAATGTCTTTGTAATTTATACCCTTATCGTATGGATGAGCGTTCTTATCTCTGCATTCATTGATAATATTCCGTATGTTGCAACGCTGCTTCCTGTAGTAAGCCAGCTTGCTGTTTCACTCGGAATTGATCCGACCCTTTTGTATTTCGGATTATTATCGGGAGCAACCCTCGGAGGTAACCTTACTCCAATCGGTGCTTCAGCCAATATTACAGGTATAGGAATTCTTAGAAAAGAAGGATATACCGTAAAGAACGGAGATTTTATGAAAATCGGTGTTCCGTTTACACTCGCGGCAATTATCCCTGCGTATATTTATTTCCTTATTTTCTATTATTAATTTCGGAGCAGTTATATGAGTTTCTTCGAATTCGAAGACGTGAAATTGTGTTATGAAGAAGTGGGAGAAGGAATTCCGTTCCTTCTGATTCACGGCTGGGCAATAGACCATCATTTTCTGAAAAATGCCATGGAGCCTGTTTTTGCAAAAGTTGATTATGGCTTTCGCAGAATATATGTTGATCTTCCGGGTATGGGAGAGTCTTCTCACGGAAGCGTAAGAAACGGGGACGATATTGTACGCGTTCTTATGGCATTTATGGACGGCCTGATTGGTGATGCACCTTTTATGGTCGGCGGAAACTCTTTTGGCTCGGAGATAAGCAGGGCAATTTGCGCAAGGTATCCGGAGAGGATTCTCGCACTTATGCTTATTGTTCCTTCGGACGGAATAGAATCAAAGAGACCCGATAATGGGATATATCGGATTGATGAAGCGTTTATGGAAAGCCTTCCTGAAGGTATGCGTGATGCATTTTCGCGCATGAACGCAAATCTTACAAAAGAAGCGTATGAGCGCTATGTTAAGCTTGCATGGCCGTCTGTGTGCCATGAACTTAATAATGATTATCTTCATCATGTTCTAAAAGGGAAGTTTGGCTTTAACATTAATAAGGCCTTTGAGAAAAAAAGATATGACAGTGATGTTCTGATTCTCGTCGGGGACCACGATACGGCGGTCGGCTATGAGAATCAGAAGAACTGGCTTTCCCTCTGGAGAAGTGGAGAGTACAAGGTGATTCGCGGAGCAGGGCATAATATTAATATTGATTGTCCGGAAGAATTTGAAGAGACAGTAAGTGAATGGTTAATCAAAAGTGCATCTCATTGCTGCACCGCAGGGAAGCCATAAATTGGTTCTGTCGATAGGGAGACCTATCTCTTCTGCTATAGCAGTTCCTTTATGTATTGTCATACATGTAGTGTTGACCATGTGAGTCAGCACACCCGGCTGTAGTCCGGTTGTATAAGAACTGATCAGGAAGAACAACGGATTATCCGACAGAAGCTTGCTTGTAAGTTCGATAAACGGATAAATTGATTCTTCTATTTTCCAGGTTTCACCTTTGGGACCTCTTCCGTAAGAAGGCGGATCCATGATGATTCCTTCGTATGTATTTCCTCTTCGTATCTCACGTTCAACGAATTTGACACAGTCATCTACAAGCCATCTTATAGGAGCGTTTTCAAGTCCTGATGAGATGGCATTTTCTTTTGCCCAGGTAACCATGCCTTTTGAAGCATCAACGTGTGTAACGCTTGCACCTGCTTTTGCAGCGGCAACAGTTGCACCACCTGTATATGCGAATAGATTAAGAACCTTTATCGGTCTTTTTGCATTTTTGATTAATGAAGAAAACCATTCCCAGTTTGTTGCCTGTTCGGGGAAAAGTCCGGTATGTTTGAAGCTGAAAGGCTTCAGGTTAAATGTAAGACCGAGTGATTCATAGTTAATCTGCCACTCATTGGGGAGCTTTCGGAATTCCCATTCACCGCCGCCTTTGTTACTTCTGTGATAATGACCGTTGAAATTATTCCAAAGAGCATTCGTCTTTGGGGTGTTCCAGATAACCTGCGGATCGGGACGAATCAGGGTATATCCCGCCCAACTCTCCAGCTTTTCACCGTTTGAGGTATCAAGTACTTTATATTCAGTCCATTTATCTGCAAGCCACATGGTTATATATCTCCTTGTAAATTTACTTAATCAGTCCGCTAAGCGACTGTTCGGCCATGGCGGTGATTGCTTTTCTTCCGTTTGTGCTGGCCATCATTTCGGATAAATCATTCAGTCCCATGACAGAAGACATAACATTTGAGTCTGAAAGAACATTGCTTAACTCGCTCCTATTCGAAAGAGAATCAAGTTCCTTTGCCAGTGCTTTGGCAAAGGAACCTGCATCTTCGGTATCTATTTCCGAAACCTTTTCGTCTGTGTCGGAAATTTTGTCAGAGACTTTTGAGACATGCGCGGAGGGTTTAAGTTTCTCCGGATGATATTCGTTTATGAATTTAAGTCCTGATAAATCTACCATATATTATTTTCCTTATCTTAACGCATTTTCTTCTATATTATATAAACGTAATAATTCCGACAGACTTAAGGAAGAGTATCAGAAGCATGACAGGAGCAATGAATTTAATCATTACGATAAAGAGCTTCTTTCTGCGGAACTTAACACCGCCTTCTTCCACTTCATCTGAAACGTATTTCGGACCAACGACCCAGCCGATAAGAATACATGTTGCGATTGCTACAATCGGCATAAGAACATTATTGCTTATATAGTCCATAATATCAAGGAACGATCCGGAAGAACCGTTTGGAAGTTTCACATCAATTACAAGTATGCTGTATCCGAAACATACGAGAAGAGCGAAGAGGACTGTAACAATAAGTGAAATTGATGTTGATTTTCTTCTGCTCTTTTTAAATCTGTCCATAAGACTTGATACAATTGCTTCCATAATTGATACCGAACTTGTTATGGCGGCAACAAGCACCATTCCAAAGAACAGGGCGCCAATCGCATTTCCGAGAGGTCCCATCTGAACGAAAACCTTGGGAAGTGTGACAAACATAAGACTTGGGCCGGAAGCTTCCATTCCTTCCGGACCGAGGAAAGCAAATACTGCAGGAATAATCATGGCACCTGCAAGAAAGGCTACTCCTGTATCAAAAATCTCTATTTTATTAATGCAGCTGTTGAGATTTGTCTTCTTGTCAACATATGAACCGTAAGCTATCATTATACCCATGGCAACAGACAAACTGAAGAAAAGCTGACCCATGGCATCGAGAAGCGTTGAAAAGAAGGATTTAACCGTCAGGTTCTCAAAATCGGGAACAACAAGTACCTTAAAGCCCTGAATACCTGTTCTTGTTACACCGTTTGCATCTGTATGTGAAAGAGTAAGACAGAATATAACAATTCCTACTATTATAATAAGAAGAGCCGGCATCAGAATCTTGGAGGTCGTTTCAATTCCTTTCTCAACTCCGAGGTATACAACGACTGCTGTAATTGCGAGGAATATCAGCATGTAGACAACCGGTTCGTAGGTGGATGAGATAAAACCTCCGAAGTAACCGTCTGCGGCAGCCTGCTCTCCGTGCCCGGTAAGAAAAGCGATGAAGTATTTAATTACCCATCCGCCGATTGCACTATAATAAGGAAGAATAATTATCGGAACGAGACATGCAACAATTCCGAGAGACTTCCAGTTCTTTTTTACTGCACCATACGCTGTAAGCGGACTCTGCTTTGTCCTTCTTCCGATTGCTATTTCTGCAGTAAGAAGTGTAAAACCAAATGTAACAGCTAAAATAAGGTAGATAAGGAGGAACATACCGCCTCCGTCTTTAGCAGCGAGGTAAGGGAAACGCCAGATGTTACCAAGACCTACTGCGCTTCCTGCGGCGGCAAGAATAAATCCGATTGAACCGCCAAATGTGTTTCTTTTTTTTTCCATAAAAACCCTTTCCCAATACAATTTATTGCAATAAAGCGTTAAAGACAAGGCATATTATAGCATAATGAAAAGAGGAGTAGTATATGGAAAAGGGCAATAATGAAAAAAATATTAAAAAAAGTATTGCAATTGAAAAAGTTCTGATTTATACTAACTCTTGCTGTGGCATGATAGCTGTGAAGCGTGAGGTTGCTGCAGAAGCGAAAGCTTATGCAGGTTTTCCGTGGAGCGAATGTCAAGTTACAAAACTGGCGACAAGTCACTGTACGAAACTTATAGTCTACTGATGAGTAGAAACGACGTGTGAAATCTGTTTTACATTGTAAGGCATGACACACACGGGAAAGTGTACAGTCACCGCTTGTCGTACTTATTTCTAAAAAGTGCGAAAAGGAGGCGACTTTTTTTATGGCAAATCAGATTATGAGAATTACACTCAAAGCATACGACCATCAGCTGGTTGATGCATCTGCCAAAAAAATCATCGAAACAGTCAAGAAGAACGGATCTCAGGTATCAGGACCGGTTCCCCTTCCTACTAAAAAGGAAGTAGTTACCATCCTTCGTGCTGTTCACAAGTACAAAGACAGCCGTGAGCAGTTCGAGCAGAGAACCCACAAGAGACTGATCGATATCATCACACCCACACAGAAAACAGTTGATGCATTGCAGAGACTGGAAATGCCTGCCGGTGTTTACATTGATATCAAGATGAAAAACAACTGATAAGTAACAAAATCACAGCAAAAAACAAATTAAAAACCTTCTACTCTCGATGTGAACATTAAAGTTTTGTTCCGCCAGATGTAGATCGAAGGAGGAAAAAATGAAGAAAGCGATTTTAGCAACAAAAATCGGAATGACACAGGTATTTGCTGAAGACGGAAGTCTTGTTCCCGTAACAGTACTTCAGGCAGGTCCTTGTGTAGTAACACAGGTTAAGACCGTTGAAAACGACGGTTACAGCGCAGTTCAGGTAGGCTTCGTTGACAAGAAGGAAAAGATTGTTAACAAAGATGCCGGCGGTAAGAAGGAAGTTGTTCATTCTCACGGCGTAAACAAGGCTCTCAAAGGTCACTTTGCAAAGGCCGGCGTTTCAGCTAAGAGATATGTAAGAGAGTTCCGTTTCGAGAACGCAGAGGAATATGCACTTGCTCAGGAAATCAAAGCTGATATCTTTGCAGCAGGCGACAAGATCGATGCTTCTGCTATTTCAAAGGGAAAAGGCTTCCAGGGCGCAATTAAGAGATTAGGACAGTCCAGAGGACCTATGGCCCATGGTTCAAAATTCCATCGTCATCAGGGTTCAAACGGTGCCTGCTCATCACCTAGCCGTGTATTCAAGGGAAAAGGAATGCCCGGTCATATGGGATGCAAGAAAGTAACAATCAAGAATCTTGAGGTTGTTCGCGTTGATGCAGAGAAGAATCTGCTTCTTGTAAAAGGCGCAGTACCCGGACCCAAGAAAGCCTTAATTACTATTAAAGAAACAACTAAGGCTGAGGCATAACTTAGACGAAAGGAGGACCATTCAGATGGCAAACGTATCTGTTTATAATATGGAAGGAAAAGAAATTGGTAAGCTTGACTTAAACGATGCGGTATTTGGTGTTGAAGTAAATGAGCACCTTGTACATCTTGCAGTAGTACAGCAGCTTGCAAATAATCGCCAGGGAACACAGAAGGCAAAGACACGTTCTGAGGTATCCGGTGGCGGAAGAAAGCCTTGGAGACAGAAAGGAACCGGTCACGCAAGACAGGGTTCAACAAGAGCTCCCCAGTGGACAGGAGGTGGCACAGTATTTGCTCCCGTTCCCAGAGATTACTCCTTCAAGCTTAACAAGAAGGAAAAGAGAGCAGCTCTTAAGTCAGCTCTTACAAGCAAGGTTTCAGCAGAGAAGCTTATCGTTGTAGATGAACTTAAGTTCAGCGAAATCAAGACAAAGAAATTTGCAGAGGTTATGAGCAACCTTAAGGTAAACAAAGCTCTTGTTGTTCTTAACGAGAAGGATGATAACGTAATTCTTTCAGCAAGAAACATTCCCGATGTAAAGACAAGTCTTGTTAACACCATTAATGTATATGATGTTATGAATGCAAACACTGTTGTCCTTACAAAGGATGCAGTTAAGAAGATTGAGGAGGTATACGCATAATGGCAGACATTAAGTACTATGATGTAATCCTCAAACCGGTAGTTACCGAGAAGAGTATGAATGAGATGGCAGAGAAGAAGTATTCTTTCCTTGTTCATCCCGATGCAAATAAGACCATGATTAAAGAAGCTGTTGAGAAGATGTTCGATGGTGTTAAGGTTGCAAGCGTTAACACACAGAACAGAGACGGCAAGAAGAAGACACGTGGTCGCGTAGAAGGCATGACTGCTGCTACCAAGAAAGCTGTTGTAAAGCTTACAGAGGACAGCAAGGACATCGAGATCTTCGCCGGACTGTAAAACAGGAAATCCGTTAGGTTCGGACATAAGAAGAAAGTATGCAGTGATTCGTGAAAAAAATATACGAAGCTGCGCTAACATATTGAAAAGGAGAAACAATCATGGGTATCAAGACATATAACCCTTACACACCCTCCAGACGTAACATGACTGGATCTGATTTCTCTGAGATTACAAAGAGTACTCCTGAGAAATCTCTGTGTACTTCACTTAAGAAGAATGCAGGCCGTAACAACCAGGGTAAGATTACCGTAAGACATCATGGCGGCGGCAACAGAAGAAAGTACAGAATAATTGATTTTAAGAGAAATAAGGATGGAATTCCTGCAACTGTTATCGGAATCGAATACGATCCTAACAGAACAGCAAACATCGCACTTATCTGCTACGCAGACGGCGAGAAAGCATACATCCTTGCTCCCGAAGGACTTACAGACGGAATGACCGTTATGAACGGTGAGACAGCCGAAGTTAGAACAGGTAACTGCCTTCCCCTTTCAAACATCCCCGTAGGTTCACAGATTTACAGCATAGAGCTTTATCCCGGCAAGGGCGGACAGCTTGTTCGTTCAGCAGGTAACAGCGCACAACTTATGGCTAAGGAAGGTAAGTATGCAACACTTCGTCTTCCCTCCGGTGAAATGAGAATGGTTCCTATCGTATGCAGAGCTTGTATCGGTATCGTAGGAAACGGAGATCATAACCTTGTTAACCTTGGTAAAGCAGGACGTACCCGTCACATGGGAATCAGACCTACAGTTCGTGGATCTGTTATGAACCCTAACGACCATCCTCATGGTGGTGGTGAAGGTAAGGCTCCTGTTGGACGTCCCGGTCCTTGCACTCCTTGGGGCAAGCCTGCTCTTGGTCTTAAGACACGTGCAAAGAAGAACAAGTCTAACAAGATGATCGCCAGAAGAAGAGACGGCAAGGCTATTAAATAAGGAGGAGAATAGAAATGGCAAGATCGGTTAAAAAAGGACCATTTGCAGATGCGAGCTTACTTAAGAAAGTAGATGCAATGAATGCGTCAGGACAGAAACAGGTTATTAAGACCTGGTCCCGTCGTTCCACAATTTTCCCTTCCTTTGTAGGACACACAATTGCGGTTCATGACGGAAGAAAGCATGTTCCTGTATATGTAACAGAAGATATGGTTGGACATAAGCTCGGTGAGTTTGTAGCAACCAGAACATTTAAGGGTCATAAGAAGGACGACAAGAAGTCCGGCGTTAGATAATTGGAAGGAGGTTTTAAATCATGGCAAAAGGACATAGATCCCAAATTAAAAGAGAGAGAAATGCTCAGAAAGATACAAGACCTTCAGCTAAGTTAACTTACGCAAGAGTATCTACTCAGAAGGCATGTTTTGTTTTAGATGCCATCAGAGGTAAGGACGTTGAGTCTGCCCTCGGTATCTTAGAGTACAATCCCAGATATGCTTCAAGTGTAATCAAGAAGCTTCTTGAATCTGCAATCGCAAATGCAGAGAACAACAATGGTATGAACCGTGACAAACTTTACATCGCAGAGTGCTATGCAAGTGACGGTCCTATCATGAAGAGAGTACAACCCAGAGCACAGGGTAGAGCTTATAGAATCTTAAAGAGATTGAGCAATATCACTGTTGTTCTTGATGAAAGATAAGGAGGCATAAAATGGGACAGAAAGTTAATCCTCACGGCTTAAGAGTTGGCGTTATCAAAGACTGGGATTCCAGATGGTATGCCGAGGATAAGTTCGCTGATTACTTAGTAGAAGATTACAATATCAGAAAATATTTAAAGAAGAAACTTAATGCTGCCGGTGTTTCAAAGATTGAAATCGAGAGAGCTTCTGACAGAATTAAGGTTATCGTATTTACTGCAAAGCCCGGCGTTGTTATCGGTAAAGGCGGTGCAGAAATCGAAGTAACAAAGAAAGAACTTTCCAAGTTAACCGGTAAGACAGTTATGGTTGACATTAAGGAAATCAAGAAGCCCGATAAGGATGCTCAGCTTGTTGCAGAGAATATTGCACAGCAGCTTGAGAACCGTATTTCCTTCAGACGTGCAATGAAGTCTTGCATGCAGAGAACCATGAAGAGTGGTGCTGAAGGTATTAAGGCTGCTTGTTCAGGAAGACTTGGCGGAGCTGATATGGCTCGTACAGAGTTCTACAGCGAGGGAACAATTCCTCTTCAGACTCTTCGTGCCGATATCGATTATGGTTTCGCTGAGGCAGATACCACTTACGGAAAAGTTGGTGTCAAGGTATGGATTTATAAAGGCGAAGTACTGCCCACTAAAGCTAATGCGGAAGGGAGCGATAAATAATGTTAATGCCAAAGAGAGTAAAGCGTCGTAAGCAGTTCCGTGGAACCATGGCAGGTAAGATCAGCCGTGGTAACACCATTTCATATGGTGAATTCGGTCTTGTTGCAACTGAACCCTGCTGGATTAAGTCCAATCAGATTGAAGCTGCACGTATTGCGATGACTCGTTATACAAAACGTAATGGTCAGGTTTGGATTAAGATTTTCCCTGACAAGCCTGTAACAGCAAAACCTGCTGAAACTCGTATGGGTTCAGGAAAAGGTTCTGTAGAGTATTGGGTTGCAGTAGTTAAGCCCGGACGTGTAATGTTTGAAATTGCCGGTATCCCTGAGGAGCAGGCAAGAGAGGCACTTCGTCTGGCTATGCATAAGCTTCCCTGCAAGTGCAAGATTGCTTCCAAAGCAGATCTGGAAGGTGGTGTAGCTAATGAAAACTAATAAATATGTTGAAGATTTAAAAGCAAAGTCCGCTGATGAATTAGCCGAGAGCCTTGTAGAGGCTAAGAAGGAACTTTTTAATCTGAGATTCCAGAATGCAACTAATCAGCTTGATAACACTGCCAGAATTAAAGAGGTTCGTAAGAACATCGCTCGTATTCAGACAGTCATCACTGAGAAGGCAAATGCTTAAGGCTGATTTGAAAGGAGAATGACGCTGTGGAAAGAAATTTAAGAAAAGTCCGTACCGGTAAGGTAATTAGTGACAAGATGGATAAGACAATCGTTGTTGCAGTTGAGGACCACGTAAAACATCCCCTTTACAACAAAATTGTTAAGAATACCAAGAAGTTTAAGGCTCATGACGAGAACAACGAAGCTAAGTTCGGTGATACCGTAAAGATCGTTGAGACCAGACCTCTTTCAAAGGATAAGAGATGGAGACTCGCCGAGATCGTAGAAAGAGCTAAATAAGATTCGCTCATTAATTTATTTTTTCGTGGTAAACCACGATTGGAAGGAGAATTAGCATGGTACAACAGGAAACCAGACTTAAAGTCGCTGATAATACCGGCGCAAAGGAACTGCTTTGCATTCGTGTTATGGGCGGATCTACCAGAAGATATGCAGCTATCGGTGATGTCATTGTAGCTTCCGTTAAAGATGCAACACCCGGTGGTGTTGTAAAGAAGGGTGACGTTGTTAAGGCTGTCGTAGTACGTTCTGTAAAAGGCGCTCGTCGTAAAGACGGTTCTTATATTAAATTTGATGAAAATGCTGCTGTTATCATTAAAGATGATAAGACTCCAAGAGGAACCCGTATTTTTGGGCCGGTAGCAAGAGAGCTTCGTGAGAAACAGTTTATGAAGATTGTTTCTTTAGCTCCCGAAGTATTATAAGGAGGGTGCCGTTATGTCTATGACAAAGATTAAGAAGGGTGATACCGTTAAGGTTATCGCAGGAAAAGATAAAGACAAAGAAGGCAAGGTAATTTCCGTTGATTCCAAGAATGGCAAGGTTGTCGTTGAGGGAATCAATATGGTCACAAAACATACAAAACCTTCAGCTGCAAACCAGAATGGTGGTATTGTTCAGAAGGAAGCTGCTCTGGATGCATCCAATGTTATGTATGTACATAAGGGAAAAGCAACCAGAATTGGTTTCAAGGTAGAGAACGATAAGAAAGTTCGTTTTGCAAAATCAACTGGCGAGGTTATTGATTAATTGAAGGAAGGAGGTCTAAACAAGTGAGTAGACTTAAAGATTTGTATAATGATGAGATCGTAAACGCTATGACCCAGAAGTTTGGTTATAAAAACGTTATGGAAGTTCCCAAGCTCGACAAAATCGTAGTTAACATGAGAGTTGGCGAAGCAAAGGAAAATGCAAAAGTTTTAGATGCTGCTGTTAGCGAGATGGAAGCTATTACCGGACAGAAAGCAGTTCTTACAAGAGCAAAGAAGGCTGTTGCAAACTTCAAAATTCGTGAAGGTATGCCTATCGGATGTAAGGTAACACTTCGTGGTGAGAAGATGTATGAGTTCCTTGATCGTCTTGTAAACCTTGCTCTTCCCCGTGTTCGTGACTTCAGAGGCGTTAATGCCAATGGCTTTGATGGCAGAGGTTCATATGCACTTGGAATTAAAGAGCAGATCATCTTCCCTGAGATCGAATATGATAAGATCGACAAGGTAAGAGGTATGGATATTGTTTTCGTAACGACAGCAAAGACAGATGAAGAGGCTAAGGAGCTCCTTACCCTGTTCAATATGCCTTTTGAGAAGTAAGGAGGAGGTAAATTCATGGCTAAAACATCTATGAAGTTAAAGCAGCAGAAGAAGCCCAAGTTTTCAACAAGAGCTTATACACGTTGCAAAATCTGTGGTCGTCCACATTCTGTTTTAAAGAAGTACGGAATTTGCAGAGTTTGCTTCCGTGAGTTGGCATACAAGGGTCAGATTCCCGGAGTTAAGAAGGCAAGCTGGTAAAGAATATAAAGGAGGCAAACACTCATGACTATGGATCCTATTGCAGATATGCTTACAAGAATTCGTAATGCTAATACTGCAAAACATGACACTGTAGATATTCCTTCATCCAAAATGAAGCTGGCAATTGCCGGAATTCTTTTAGACGAGGGATTCATCAGAAAGTATGATATTGTAGAAGAAGGAAGTTTCAAGACAATCCGTATTACTCTTAAGTACGGTGCAGATAAGAATGATAAGATCATTACCGGAATCAAGAGAATTTCTAAGCCCGGTCTTCGTGTATATGCAGGCAAGGAAGATCTTCCTCAGGTTCTTGGCGGTCTTGGAATCGCTATTATTTCTACAAACCAGGGTGTTATTACAGACAAGAAGGCTCGTGAGCTTAATGTAGGCGGCGAAGTTCTTGCATTTGTTTGGTAATAAGTAACAAAGTTAACTATCCAATATAATAGGAGGTACGGGCATGTCACGTATAGGTAGAATGCCAATCGCAATTCCTGCAGGTGTTACTGTAGAAGTTGCAGAAAATAACAAAGTGACCGTTAAAGGTCCTAAGGGCACTCTTGAGAGAGTATTACCCGCAGAAATGGAAATCAAGGTTGAGGGAGCAGAAGTTGTTGTTTCCCGTCCTAATGATTTAAAGAAAATGAAGTCTTTACATGGACTTACAAGAACTCTTATCAGTAACATGGTAATCGGTGTAACCCAGGGCTTTGAGAAGAAGCTTGAGGTTAACGGCGTAGGTTACAGAGCTGCTAAGGCAGGAAAGGTACTTACACTTACACTTGGTTATTCACATCCTGTTGAAATGACAGATCCTGATGGTATCGAGACATCTGTTGAGAATCAGAACCTGATTACTGTTAAGGGTATTGATAAAGAGAAAGTTGGCCAGTTCGCTGCTGAGATCAGAGATAAGAGAAGACCTGAACCTTATAAGGGCAAGGGTATCAAGTATGTTGATGAGACCATCAGACGTAAAGTTGGTAAGACCGGTAAGAAGTAAAATAAGGAGAGTGTAAAAATGGTTAGTAAAGAATCAAGACAGGAAATTCGTGCTAAGAAGCACATGAGAATGCGTAACCGTTTCAGTGGTACCGCTGAGAGACCTCGTCTGGCTGTATTTAGAAGCAATAATCATATGTATGCTCAAATTATTGACGATACAGTCGGGAAGACCCTGGTAGCTGCTTCTACTCTTGAAAAGAGTGTTAAGGCAGAGCTGGAGAAGACCAACAATGTTGATGCTGCAGCATATCTTGGAAAAGTGATCGCACAGAGAGCTTTAGATAAAGATATCAAGACAGTTGTATTTGACAGAGGTGGTTTCCTCTATACAGGTAAAATTGCAGCTTTGGCAGAAGCAGCCAGAGAAGCAGGATTAGAGTTCTAAGGGAGGAAGACATCACATGAAACGCACAATCGTTGATCCAAGTCAGTTAGAGTTAACTGAAAAGACCGTTTCCATTAAGCGTGTTACCAAGGTTGTAAAGGGTGGTCGTAACTCCAGATTTACAGCACTTGTAGTAGTAGGTGATGGCAATGGACACGTAGGCGCAGGCCTTGGTAAGGCTACCGAGATTCCTGAAGCTGTACGTAAAGCAAAAGAAGATGCAATCAAGAAACTGGTTACTGTTGCACTGGACGAGAATGGTTCTGTAACACATGATCAGATCGGAAAGTTTGGTTCTGCAGCAGTACTTCTTAAGAAGTCTCCTGAAGGTACCGGTATCATCGCCGGTGGTCCTGCTCGTAGCGTATGTGAAGTAGCCGGAATCAAGAATATTCGTACAAAGTCACTGGGCTCCAACAATAAGCAGAACGTAGTTCTTGCTACAATTCAGGGTCTTTCTGAACTTAAGACTCCTGAAGAAGTTGCTTCTAAGCGTGGCAAGTCCGTTAGTGAACTGGTATAAGGAGGGCACTTTTCATGGCAGAGAAAATGTTAAAGATTACACTTGTAAAATCTCCCATTGGTGCAGTTCCGAAGCACAAGAAGACAGTTGAAGCATTAGGTCTTACCAAAATGCATAAGACTGTTACCTTACCTGATAACGCTTCTACCCGCGGAATGATTCAGCAGGTAAGCTACATGGTAAAGGTTGAGGAAGCATAATAATAGAAGGAGGTTTTCGACATGAGTATGGAATTATCTGATTTAAGACCTGCAGAAGGTTCTAAGCAGAGTGATAATTTTAGAAGAGGTCGTGGACATGGTTCCGGTAACGGCAAGACAGCCGGTAAGGGACATAAGGGACAGAAGGCTCGTTCCGGTGCTCCCAGGCCTGGATTTGAAGGCGGTCAGATGCCTTTATACAGACGTATTCCCAAGAGAGGATTTACTAATAGAAATAGTCTCGATATCGTAGCTATTAATATTAGTGCATTGGAAAAATTTGACAACGGCGCTGAAGTTAGCGTTGAGACTCTGATTGAAGCCGGCATCATTAAAGATGCAAGAGACGGCGTGAAGATACTCGGAAACGGAGAATTAACCAAGAAACTCAACGTAAAGGCAAATGCTTTCAGTGCATCTGCAAAAGAGAAGATTGAGGCACTTGGTGGAACTGCTGAGGTGATCTAATGTTCAAAACTCTGAGGAATGCATTTAAGATTAAAGATATTCGCTCAAGAATACTCTTTACTTTGGTTATGCTGGTTGTGATCCGTATCGGATCACAGCTCCCCATGCCGGGGATTAAAGCTGAGGCTATTCAGGAGTGGCTCAAAAATACACTTGGTAACGGCGATACACTTAATTTCCTTTCAGCCTTTACCGGTGGATCTCTTGAGAAGATGTCAATCTTTGCACTTAGCATTACCCCCTATATTACATCATCCATTATCATTCAGCTTCTCACGATAGCAATTCCCAAACTTGAGGAAATGCAGCGTGACGGCGAAGACGGCAAGAAGAAGATGGCAGCAATTACCAGATACGTTACTGTTGGTCTTTCACTCATTGAATCAACAGCAATGGCGATCGGTTTTGGCGGAAGCGAACTGCTTGTTCCTTACAATGCAATTACTGTAATCGGAACGGTTGCGGTACTTACTGCCGGCAGCTCAATTCTTATGTGGATTGGTGAGAGAATTACAGATAAGGGCGTTGGAAATGGTATTTCCATTGTTCTTGTAATCAATATTATTTCCAGAATTCCTGAAGACTTAAAGAGTCTTTATGTAATGTTCATTCAAAGCGCAATCGACGCAAACAATATTGCGAAAGCAGTTATTAACGGACTTATCATTGTTGCAATTATTTTGGTAATGATTGTACTTGTAATAATCCTTAATGATGGTGTTCGTAAGATTCCTGTTCAGTATGCCAAGAAGGTTCAGGGAAGAAAGCTTGTAGGCGGCCAGAGCAGCAACATTCCGCTCAAGATTAACACCGCAGGCGTTATTCCTATCATCTTCGCTTCATCACTTATGCAGACTCCTATCATTATCAGTTCTGTATGCGGATATGAAGGTACAGGAGCATGGAGTAAAATTCTTTTAGCACTTAACTCAGGAAACTGGTGCAAACCCGAAAACTGGATTTACTCTATCGGATTGGTTGTTTACATTATTCTTGTTATTCTTTTCGCTTACTTCTATACAGCGATTACCTTTAATCCGCTTGAAGTATCAGAGAATATGAAGAAGCAGGGTGGTTTCATTCCCGGAATCAGACCCGGAAAGCCTACCGCAGATTATCTTTCAAAACTGCTTAACTACATAATTTTTATTGGTTCTGTCGGTCTTATAATTGTTGCGGTAATTCCTTTTGTATGTAATGGTCTTTTCGGCGCCGATGTTTCATTCGGTGGAACAAGCCTTATCATCGTGGTAAGCGTTATCATTGAGACAATCAAACAGATTGAATCACAGATGCTTGTCCGTAATTACAAGGGCTTCCTTAATGACTAATCATCAGTTTGGGCGGGATTAGACTGTAAGAAGTTTTGGTCCGAGAGGTTCTGCTTATGCAGGACCTTTCTACCAAGACTTTTTATCGTTACGATGCAGAGAAAAATGTAACAATAAACGGAGGTTGTATATAATGAAAATAATTATGCTTGGAGCACCCGGTGCGGGAAAAGGCACACAGGCCAAAATGATCGCTGACAAATACGGAGTACCTCACGTATCAACCGGAGACATTTTCAGAGCCAATATCAAGAACGGAACAGAACTTGGTCTTAAGGCAAAAGAATATATGGACAAAGGTCAGCTTGTTCCTGATGAACTTACGGTTAAAATACTTCTTGACCGAGTTAGTCAAAACGATTGCGAGAAGGGTTATGTACTTGATGGCTTCCCCAGAACAATCCCTCAGGCCAAGGTTCTTGAAGATGCTCTTAATGAAAAGGGCGAGAAAATTGATTATGCCATTAATGTGGATGTTCCCGACGAGAATATTGTTCGCAGAATGTCAGGAAGAAGAGCATGTCTTTCATGCGGAGCTACATATCATATAGTACATATTCCTCCCAAAACAGAAGGAATTTGTGACAGATGCGGTAAGGAGCTTGTACTTCGTGATGATGATAAGCCCGAGACAGTTACCAAGAGACTTGATGTATATCATGCACAGACTCAGCCGCTTATTGACTTCTATTCAGAGAAGAACATCTTAAGAAGTGTAAACGGAACTCTTCCCATGGAAGAAGTATTTAATGAAATTGTCGGTATTCTTGGTTAACATTTGAGAAGAGGAAGAATATGGCAGTAAATATTAAATCGGAAAGAGAAATTGCTCTTATGAGAGAATCCTGCAGGATTCTTTCCGGAGTATTTGATAAGCTGGCAGAAAGTATTCATCCCGGAATGACAACAAAAGATGTTGATATTCTTGGAGAAAAACTTATCAGAGAAAACGGATGCATACCGAATTTCAAAAATTACAACGGATATCCCGCATCGATTTGCGTATCGGTTAATGATGAAGTTGTTCACGGAATTCCTACAAAGCACAGGGTAATCCGTGAAGGTGATATTGTCAGTCTTGATGCAGGACTGATATATAAAGGATATCATTCCGATATGGCAAGAACATACGGAATCGGAGAAATCTCCAAGGAAGCTTCTGATCTTATTGCGAGAACAAAGCAAAGTTTCTTTGAAGGAATTAAGATGGCAAAAGCAGGAAATCATCTGTTTGATATTTCAAATGCTATTGATGATTACATTTCGCAGTTTGGATACGGAATCGTGAAGGACCTTGTTGGTCACGGAATCGGAACAAAGCTGCATGAAGATCCGCAGATTCCTAATTTCAGACAAAAGAGAAGAGGTCCTCTTCTTCAAAGCGGAATGACTCTTGCGATTGAACCAATGATAAATGCAGGTGGTTGGGAAGTTGAATTCCTTGATGATGACTGGACGGTAGTTACGCGTGACGGTTCGTTATCAGCTCATTATGAGAATACTGTTCTTATAACAGACGGTGAACCTGAGATACTCACACTTGGTGAGCATTAGCGTATTATATAGGAGGTTGTAGATGTCCAAAAGTGATGTAATTGAAATTGAAGGTGTAGTTGTTGAGAAATTACCCAATACCATGTTTCAGGTTGAACTTGAAAATGGTCACAGAGTTCTTGCTCATATAAGCGGAAAGCTTCGTCAGAATTTTATTCGTATCCTTCCGGGCGATAAGGTAACGTTGGAACTTTCTCCTTATGATCTTTCCAAAGGAAGAATAATTTGGAGAGATAAATAAAAGTACTTGCATTCAATAAATCTGAATGCTATAATTATCAACGGTCTGTTTTTTGAAAGGAGGGTTTTGCCGTGAAAGTAAGATCATCAGTAAAGCCGATTTGCGAAAAGTGCAAAGTTATTAAGAGAAAAGGGAGAATCATGATCATTTGTGAGAATCCCAAACACAAGCAGAGACAGGGCTGATTTTCCTGAAACTGGGCAAGGGGTGACTCTTGTCATTTTGTGTTAGTTTGGAATGGCTACAGAGACTTTTGACCGGAGTCTTTGTTTATATTGAACGTAGAAGAGCCTACGGGAGATACCTTTTTGATACCGAAAAATTCTGCCATGGTCCGGCGGAACACGTCCGCAGTTGATGCGTGACGATCAGATGAAAGTGTACACATCTGAAGAGTATCGGAAAGATCGGGCGATACGCCCGGTTGGGTGTTAGACACCCCAATCAATGCAGGTAAAAATTGTATCACTCGTCTGTATTCTTTTTTGGCCTAGAAGAAAAAAGAAGGAGCGATACACAAAAACGGAGGATTTAAAAAATGGCTCGTATTGCTGGTATTGACTTACCAAGAGACAAGCGTGTTGAAATCGGACTTACCTATATCTATGGTATTGGTCGTGTAAGTTCCAACAAGATTTTAGCAGCAGCAAAGGTTAATCCTGATACTCGTGTCAGAGATTTGACCGATGATGAAGTAAAGAGACTCAGTGAAGTAATCGAAGCTTCTTACATGGTTGAAGGTGATCTCAGAAGAGAGACAGCTCTTAACATTAAGAGACTTCAGGAAATCGGATGCTACAGAGGTATCCGTCACAGAAAGGGACTTCCTGTTCGTGGTCAGAAGACAAAGACCAATGCAAGAACAAGAAAAGGTCCTAAGAAGACAATCGCAAACAAGAAGAAATAATTATTGAACATTTGGGAAAGTAGGTTAGTTTAAAATGGCTAAACAGGTTTCAAAGAAAGTAGCAAAGAAGCGTGTAAGAAAAAACGTTGAACATGGACAGGCACATATTCAGGCTTCCTTCAACAACACTATCGTAACTCTTACAGATAGCGAAGGAAATGCAATCAGCTGGGCAAGTGCCGGTGGTCTTGGCTTTAGAGGTTCAAAGAAATCTACTCCATATGCTGCACAGATGGCTGCAGAGACAGCTGCAAAGGCTGCATTACCGACAGGACTTAAGACTGTTGATGTTATGGTAAAAGGACCCGGCTCAGGACGTGAAGCTGCAATTCGTGCACTTCAGGCAAATGGTATTAATGTAGTAAGCATTATGGATGTAACACCCGTTCCTCATAACGGATGCCGTCCTCCTAAGCGTCGTCGCGTGTAGTTTTGTTCATATTTTGTATTTTGTTGGATGAAAGCGAAATTATCGCTGTAAACAATATTTAAGGAGAATAAGAAAATGGCAGTAAATAAAGTACCTGTACTTAAAAGATGCAGATCACTTGATCTTGATCCCGTATTTCTTGGATATGACAAGAAGTCTAAGAGAAAGAATCCCAGAATGGGAAAGAAGAAGAGCGAGTATGCTCTTCAGCTTATTGAAAAGCAGAAGGCAAAATTCATCTATGGAATGCTTGAGAAGCCTTTCCGTAACTACTATGCAAAGGCAGACCGTATGAAGGGTATGACCGGTGAAAACCTTATGGTTATGCTTGAGTCAAGACTTGACAATGTAGTATTCAGAATGGGATTTGCAAGAACAAGAAAGGAAGCCAGACAGATTGTTGATCACAAGCACATTCTTGTAAACGGCAGTTGTGTAAATATTCCTTCTTATCTTGTAAAGGCAGGCGATGTTATCGAAGTTCGTGAGAAGTCAAAGAGCCTCCAGAGATATAAGGATATCATTGAGGTTACAGGCGGAAGACTTGTACCTGCTTGGGTAGAAGTTGATAACGAGGCACTTAAGGGCACAGTTAAGTCACTTCCCAGAAGAGAAGAAATCGATGTTCCTGTAAACGAAATGCTTATCGTCGAGTTATATTCTAAGTAATAAAATAACCGAAATCATTATTATAAGGCACCGGTTTGTTCTGCAAATCGGTGTACTGATTAAAGAAATATAACGGTGTAACAAATAAGGAGGGTATACAAGTGTTTGATTTTGACAAACCGAATATTGAAATCGCTGAGATTTCAGAAGACAGAAGAATTGGTAAATTCGTAGTTGAGCCCCTTGAGCGAGGCTATGGAATTACTTTAGGAAACTCCTTAAGAAGAATTATGCTTGCATCTTTACCCGGTGCAGCAGTAAGCCAGATTAAAATTGAAGGTGTTTTACATGAGTTCAGTTCCATCCCCGGAGTAAAAGAGGATGTTACCGAAATCATTATGAATATTAAGAGCCTTGCAATTAAGAACTCAAGCACAACAGATGAACCCAAGACTGCTTATATTGAGTTTGAGGGTGAGGGTGTTGTTAAGGCATCTGATATTCAGGTTGATCAGGATATCGAGATTATGAATCCCGACCAGACTATCGCTACATTAAGCGGTGGAAAGGATTGCAGACTTTTCATGGAACTTACCATTACAAAGGGTAGGGGATATGTAAGTGCTGACAAGAATAAGACTCCCGATCTTCCTATTGGAGTAATCGCAATTGATTCAATCTACACTCCTGTAGAAAGAGTTAATGTTACTGTTGAGAATACCCGTGTAGGTCAGGTTACCGATTATGATAAGCTTACCGTTGATGTTAAGACAAACGGTACACTTGGTCCTGATGAGGCTGTAAGCCTTGCTGCAAAGGTTCTTTCAGAGCATTTGAAACTCTTTATCGACCTTTCGGAAGATACCAAGAATGTAGAAGTAATGAGCAAGAAAGAGGACGATGCAACTCAGCAGATTCTTACAATGAGCATTGATGAGCTTGAGCTCTCAGTTCGTTCTTACAACTGCTTAAAGAGAGCCGGAATCAACACAGTAGAAGAGCTTACAAATAAGACTTCTGATGATATGATGAAGGTTCGTAACCTTGGACGCAAGTCTCTTGAAGAGGTTCTTGCAAAATTAAATGAACTTGGTCTTCAGCTTAGAAACGCTGATAACTAAAGTATAGAATCAGGTAAGTCCAAAGAGCGCTGATACGTAGAATGTCCTTTCCGGTAAAACCGAAGATGTGCGGAAAGGTTAGATTAAGGAGAAAAAAGAAATGGCAATGTACAGAAAACTTGGCAAGACATCAAGCCAGAGAAAAGCACTTATCAGAAACCAGATTACAGCACTTCTTGCTAACGGTCGTATCATGACAACAGAAGCAAGAGCTAAAGAAGTTCAGAAGCAGGTTGAGACACTTATCGCTCTCGCTGTTAAGGAAAAAGACAACTTCGATACCGTTGAGGTTGAGAGTAAGGTTGCACGTAAAGATAAAGACGGCAAGCGTGTTAAAGAGGTTGTTGATGGTAAGAAGGTTACTGTATTCGATACTGTAAAAAAGACAATTAAGAAGGATCAGCCTTCACGTTCTCATGCAAGACGTCAGATGCTTAAGGTTCTTTATCCTGTAACAGAAGTTCCTACAACTGCTGCAGGAAAGAAGAAGAATACCAAAGAGATCGATCTTGTTGCAAAGCTTTTTGATGAGTACGCACCTAAGTACGCTAGCAGAAACGGTGGTTACACCAGAATCGTTAAAGCTTATCAGCGTAAGGGCGATGCCGCTATGGTTGTTGTTCTTGAATTAGTGTAAGCATATTTTGCTAAAGGAAATGAGGCGTGAGGACTGAATTAGTCTCCACGCCTTTTTTGGAGTTATTTTAATGAGCCTGATTAAAACAGATAAACTTAGTTTTGATTACATTCGAAGAGATGAAGAAGGAAACGTGGAAGGTATTACCAGAGCTGTTGATGAAGTCAGCCTTGAGGTTAATCAGGGAGATTTCATTGCCGTTCTGGGTTCAAACGGTTCCGGAAAGTCGACTTTTGCAGGTCATCTTAATGCAATTCTGTATCCTACAGAAGGGACAGTAATTGTGGACGGATATGATACAAAAGATGATGAACAGGTCTGGAATATCAGGCAGACAGCCGGAATGGTCTTTCAGAATCCCGATAATCAGATTATCGGGCAAATCGTAGAAGAAGATGTGGGATTCGGCCCGGAAAATATGGGCGTTCCTACAAAAGAAATCTGGGAGCGTGTGGAAGAAAGCCTAAAGACTGTCGGAATGTACGATTACAGAAAGAGTTCTCCCAATAAATTGTCCGGAGGACAGAAGCAGAGGGTATCCATTGCCGGAGTTATTGCGATGCATCCCAAATGTATTATACTGGATGAGCCGACAGCAATGCTTGACCCGGTTGGTCGACGGGAAGTAATAAGGGCTGCCAGGGCGTTAAATCAAGTAGAAAATATAACTATTATTCTTATTACGCATTATATGGAAGAAGTTATATATGCGGATAAAGTTTTCGTTATGGATAAAGGCCATATCGAAATGGAAGGTACGCCTAAGGAAATATTCAGCCGTATTGAACACCTTAAAGCATTAAGGCTCGATGTTCCGCAGGTAACAATGCTTGCTTATGAACTTCAGAAAAAAGGAATTCCTCTTCCTGACGGAATTCTTTCACCTGAAGAATTCGCAGATGAATTAATGAAAGAAATCGGGGCGCGTTAATGGCAATTATACTTAATCACGTCAGTTTCGTTTATGAAAAAGGAACCGCCATGGAAAGACGGGCCCTTAATGATATAAGTCTTCAAATACCGGATGGACAGTTTATCGGTCTTATAGGGCATACAGGTTCCGGAAAATCAACACTTGTCCAGCTTCTTAACGGGCTGCTTGTTCCGACATCAGGTAATGTATTCTATAACGGAGCAGACATTAATGATAAGGATTATGACAGGAAGAAGTTAAGAGGGCAGGTTGGACTTGTTTTCCAGTATCCTGAATATCAGCTTTTTGAGTCTGATGTATTTAAGGATGTATGTTTCGGTCCGAAGAATCTCGGACTTGACAGGAAAACGGTTGAACTTCGTGCGTATGATGCACTTAAGCAGGTCGGACTTCCGGATGACTGTTTCTATGCATCTCCGTTTGAACTTTCGGGAGGGCAAAAAAGAAGAGTTGCCATAGCCGGAGTTCTTGCAATGAAACCGTCTGTTCTTGTACTTGATGAACCTACGGCGGGACTTGATCCTAAAGGAAGAGATGAAATACTTGATCTGATATCCAAACTTCGTAAAGAAAACGGAATAACAGTTATTCTTGTTTCGCACAGCATGGAAGATGTTGCAAATTACGTCGAAAGACTTATTGTTATGGATAAAGGACAGATTATATATGATGATGAGCCTGTAAATGTATTCAGGAATGACGAGGATCTCGAGCAGATGGGACTTGCTGTTCCGCAGGTAACCACGATAATGAAACTTCTGAAGAAAAAGGGCCTTAATGTTAATACAGGCGTGATTTCAATAAAAGATGCAAGAGATGAGATACTTCGTGTCTTATCAGATAAGTAACATATTTAAGGTGCAGCATGTTAAGAGACATAACACTTGGACAATACTATCAGGCAGATTCCATTCTTCACCGGCTTGATCCGAGAACGAAGATAATGGGAACACTTGCCTTCATAGTAGCTTTGTTCATTGCCAACAATTACATAGGTTATGCTTTGTGTGTTTTTTTTCTGGCAGGGATAATTATTCTGTCTCATGTGCCATTTAAGTTTATGGTACGCGGAATGAAGTCAATTGCGGTTCTGCTTCTGATAACCGTAGTATTTAACCTGTTTCTGACGCCGGGAAAGGTACTCGTGTCATTCTGGATATTTGAGATAACAGATGAAGGAATTAAGCTCGCGATTTTTATGGCGATAAGGCTGTTTCTTCTTATCATCGGATCATCACTTATGACGCTCACGACAACGCCAAGCAATCTGACAGACGGTCTTGAACGCCTTCTTGCATTTCTCAAGATATTTAAAGTCCCTGTTCATGAAATTGCAATGATGATGGCAATTGCCCTCAGATTCATTCCGATTCTTCTTGATGAAACAGACAAAATTATGAAGGCGCAAATTGCGCGAGGCGCAGATTTTGAAAGCGGTGGATTGATTAAAAAAGCCAAAGCAATGATTCCGCTTTTTGTTCCTTTGTTTATATCTGCTTTCAGGCGTGCAGGTGACCTGGCGCAGGCTATGGAAGCAAGGTGTTATCATGGCGGAAAAGGAAGAACCAAAATGAAACCGCTTAAGTATCATTTACGTGATCTTTTCTCCTATGTGATTATGGCTCTTCTTATTACAGCGGTAGTGCTCATCCGTGAGTAGGGTGATTTATGAATATTATGCGAAGGATTTTACTGAGAGTTGCATATGATGGAACAGAATATTGCGGTTTTCAGGTTCAACCGGGAAAAGAAACTGTTGAAGGCTGTCTTAATGCTGCGTTAACCTCGCTTCTTGGGGAAAAGACAGAAGTAATAGGAGCGAGCAGGACTGATTCCGGAGTTCATGCTCTTGACAGTGTGGTTGTTTTTGATACGGCAGCCAGAATGCCTGCCGACAAATTTTCATATGCAGTAAACAGCTATCTTCCTGAAGATATCAGGGTAGTTAAATCGTGTGAGGTTTCGCCTGATTTTCACCCCAGAAAGCGTAACTCTCGTAAAACATATGCCTATAAAATATATTGTGCGCCTTTTTCGAATCCGCTTCTAAGAAAGTATTCTCTTTTCCTGTATACAAAGCTTGATGTACAGAAAAT
>JAZLHJ010000049.1:0-38279 GCA_045616785.1 Lachnospiraceae bacterium | reverse complement strand
AGATATAAGATATGGGTTAGGAATTTTCAGGGATGCATAGTTATTTATTTATCAAGGTTCCAGGTTTTTCGTGCTGCCCTTTCGAGCGGCAACGAACATATATTATCATTACGAAGTGACAGTGTCAACAACTATTTTTGTAATTTTTCACACAATATATAGCGCCTACTTTTTCATCATAACGGGAATATCAGCTTTATTGGATTGTGTTCAAAGAGAAATGATATATATCTTGTCTCTCCTATTGCAGAAATCACGTGACTGCTCACGCCTCCGAGCTCATATTTCTCAAAAAGAATGAACAAAGCAAGAATAACGAGGATTCCCTCGGCAAGACCGATAATCATTCCGAGGAAGCTGTTTATTCCGCCTATAATAGGTATCTTTTTCAAAATTTTCAAAGCCTTTGCCGCAAACATCAGGATCCAGAAAAGGAATGCCAATACGACAAGATAGATAATCACATACACCGCTTCATCAACATTGTCCTTAAGAAACAGTTCCACACCCCTTATCACAAGCGCAACACCCACTATCGAAAGAGCAAGTGATATTATCTCAACAACCTGGCCCGTCAGTCCTTTTCTACTTCCGTGAAAAGCAAAAATGAGAATAAGCAGAACAGATACAATTGTTACATAATTCCAGCCACTAAAAAACCCGCTCACTGATGTGAACAGGTTTTGGGCCACGCCATCAATAACCATAACATTTTCCTTATTTCAGAATAACACTTTGAATTTTTGTTTTACCGACAAGTGTAAGATGATCGCGGGATTCCCCCGGAATAAGGCATGAAACACTCATACCGAATTCGCCGGAAAATTTAAGCGTTCCTTTCATATTATAAATTTCAAGTCCGCCCGCATCATATATGTATATCATCTCATTGCACATAAGAATGTCCGAGTAATCCCTGTCAAAAAAGTATTTTCCTACCTGGTTACCTTTTACATCATAGACTTCCATCCTGTACTTACCGTTTCCGTCGGTATTAAGATATATAAGTCCAACATATCCATTTCCGTACACTACATTACGGACATTCTCTATAAGGAGTATCTCTTTTGTCGTAGTCGGTATCTGCTGTCCGGAATAAAGCATAAATCGATTATCGGCGACAGCAAAAGAATTCTCAGAATCAAGAAACCTTATCATTGGAACAACCGCATCAACATAACTGAATGCACTTACAAGATTATCCTGATAATTGTCGCCTACGTCCTGAAGATTATAAAATGCCACACGGCTCGCAACATCGCCTCCGTCTGTATATACATATGAAACGGCAAGCATTCCGCTGTCATCCGACAATGTTACATCAACAGGATAGCCATAATCCGACATGGAGGTCTTCGCATACAGAAGAAGCTTTCCCTCTTTACTGTACAAATATATCCATGTAACAGGGTTATCATCAACAACAGCAATTACAGTACCTTTTCCGGAAACATCCACTGCCTTAATCGGAAGTGTCGTGTCAATTTCTCCAAGCACTCCGTCCGAATTAACTACATATATGGTTGTTCCGTTGTAATCGCCGATAGCCGCATACTCTCCCCTTACTTTCACAAGAGGATTCTGCATTTCAAAGGTCTTGTTCCAGAGGGCTTTACCACCGAGGCTGCTGCAAACCGCACCATCTTTACTATATGTCAGCAGATTATTTCCTATCTGAAGAATATCAAGTCCCGAATTGTCTGACCACGATATCTCTTCCGTAACCTTCACGGAGGTATAAATCTTGCTCTCGGCAGAAAGAATGCAAATGACAATAACTGCCACAATAATTACACATACTATCGCAGCCACATAGAAACGTCTTAACCTATGCCTGTGAATCCGGTGCTCGAAATCCTGTTTTCCTGTATTATCTTCTTCATAATCGTCAAAGTCTTCTTTACTTTTCCGGCCACGAAATTTGCGGATTTCGCCCATGTATCTTAACCCTCAAATCTGTAAATGGTTGTATAATCATATCTTCTGGTTCTGTCAAAAACAGTAGACGGGAAGTTGTCATGATTCGGTGCATCAGGGAAAAACTGTGTTTCCATAGCTATTCCGGAATTCTTACCATACTCAGCACCGTCTTTGGCTTTCTGATTACCGATAAAATTACCTGTATATATCTGAAGTCCCGGAAGATTTGTAAATACCTTCATTGTTCTGTTTGATTTCGGACTTGAAAGTACTGCTGCAAGGCGAAGCGAACCGTCAAAATTATCAAGAACAAAATTATGATCGATTCCTCCTACAAGTGCCGTCTGCTCATCACCGTTTTCAAGAGCGTCTCCGATTCTTCTCTCCTTTGTAAAATCGAGAGCAGTTCCCTTAACATCTGCAATTTCTCCTGTTGGGATTCCGCCTTTTCTGAGCACAGTATATTTTGCGGCATTTATCTTAAGAATATGATCGGCAATTGTTCCGCTTTCGTGACCGTCAAGATTAAAATATGCATGATTCGTCATATTAACTATTGTCTCACCGTCACACTGAACCTCGTAATGCAGTCTGAGCTCGTTATTATCGGAAAGAGTGTAAGTAAGTCTAATAAATTTATTGGCAGGAAGTCCTGCTTCACCTGCCTTTACCACTGTTGTAAGAACAAGATGATTGTCTGCCGGAATAGCATCCCATACTCTCTTCGAAATACCGTTTTCGCCGTCGGTATGAAGATTATTCTCACCATCGTTAACAGGCATTTTGTAGGTTACACCGCCAATTGAAAACTCTGCATTTCCCATTCTGTTGCAGTTTGGCCCTATTGTTGCACCGAAATTATCTGTATTTCTTGTATAGGGTTCAAAATCATCATATCCAAGATTAACGTCAACAAATGTCTTGTTATCGTCCTTAATAAAAAGATTAACAAGCGCTGCACCGTATGTCATAATGTCTGCCTGCATTCCATTGCTGTTGATAATCGAATACAGTTCTACATCCTCACCGTTTGGTGCAATACCGAATTTTTGTTTTGTAATAGCCATAATTTCCTCCGTCTAAATCTCTGTTCTTCCCTCAAGCGCCCTCAAAAGCGTTACCTCATCAATATATTCAAGATCACCGCCTACAGGAACCCCGCTCGCTATTCTTGTTACACGGATATCCATTTCACCTATAAGCTTCCTTATGTACATTGCCGTGGTTTCACCTTCAAGACTTGAATTGGTTGCAATGATTACTTCTTTGACTGTACCGTCAAGTCTCATAATGAGTTCTTTTAACTTGATATCACCGGGTCCGATTCCAAGCATGGGCGAAATGGCGCCGTGAAGTACATGATAAATTCCTTCATATTTGCCGGTTTTCTCATACGCCGCAAGGTCACGCGCATTCTCAACCACCATAATTGTGGAATGGTCTCTCTTCTGATTGGAACATACAGGGCACACATCTTCATCCGTAAGAGTATAACAGTTCTTACAGTAACGAACATTCTCTCGCGCTTCTACAATAGTATCAGCCAGACGCTTTATCCTGTCTTTAGGCATTCCGATCATATGAAAGGCAATTCTCTGTGCCGACTTGCCACCGATTCCCGGAAGCGATGCAAGCTCATCAATCAGCTTATTTATATGTCCGCTGTATAACTCCATCAGAAAGGAAGTCCTCCGGTCATTTTACCCATAAGTGCCTCAGTTGCCTCATCAGCCTGACGCATAGCTTCGTTTGCAGCAGCAACAATAAGATCCTGAAGCATTTCGATATCATCGGGATCAACTACTTCCTGCGAAAGTGTTACCTTAAGAATTTCTTTTTTACCGCTTACGCTTACGCTTACAGCATTTCCGCCTGCAGTTCCGACAAATTCCTTGGTCTCAAGTTCTTTCTGATTCTCTTCCATCTGACGCTGCATTCTCTGTGCCTGCTTCATCAGATTGTTCATATTACCCGGCATTCCCATTCCGCCGGAAAATCCACCATGTTTTCCCATTTTATGTTTATCTCCTTATAAAAAAATTTTCAGAAAAAATCTTCGGATGATTCATCTTCATCATCCTCGACTTCGACATTCATAGTAACGAGCTTTCCAATATCGGCATATTCTTCGTTAAATCTGACGCCTTCTTTTTGCTCAACAAAAGAAACCTTTACCGTTTTTCCGATTATCCCTGATATTATGTCTGCAAGTTTCTCCTCATATTCACCGCCCTCGAGGAAATAGAGAGGAACAGTCCCATATGAAAATACTACAAGAAGTTCATTTCCCTGTCCACATGAAAGCTTTCCGTTTTGAAGATAACTTCTGAACGGATTGGCACACGCATGCTTAATCTCATTCCATCTCGAAACGGCTTCCTTTATTTCTTCCGGAAGTGCAATCGGAAGAGGAACCTTCTCTTCTTCAGGTTTATCAGGCGTTTCAGCCGGCCTTAAAACAGCTTCGTGAGACACAAATGCTCCGCTTTCTATCTTATCTTCAAGAACCTTAAGCCTGTCAAGAACAGTGTCCTTCGTCTTCTCCATTTGCGGCCTGCACAGCTTGATAAATGTAACTTCCGTCATTATTCTTTTCTGCGTGGCGTATCTTAGCTGATTTGTAAGCTCCGAGCAGACCCTTATATACCTGATAATTGTCTCGGTATCAAGAGCTTTTGCTTCTTCCCTTAATATCGCCATATTCTCCGTCGTGGTATCTACTACTTCGGACGGATTCTCACTTGTCTTTACAAGAAGAAGATTTCTTAAATACCACACAAAATCACTTACAAAAGTCGTGATTTCACGGCCCTTCTGAATCACTCTGTCAAGAAGATCTATGCAGCCGATAACATTTTTCTCAATAATGCATGAAAGAAGCTCATTAAATACACCGGTGTCCACGGCTCCAAGTACATCGAGCACCTTGTCGTAGGTCAGCTCTTCACCGATATGAAAGGCAATACACTGATCCAGAAGACTCAGCGCATCTCGAAGCGATCCGTCTGCTGCCTTTGCAACATAACGAAGCGCTTTCTCTTCTACTTTCACATTCTCCTCGTTCATAAGTTCAAGAAGCCGGTCTTTAATTGTATCAATTGATATACGTCTGAAATCATATCTCTGGCATCTTGACAGAATCGTAATCGGAAGCTTCTGCGGCTCTGTTGTTGCCAGAATGAAAATTACATATGAAGGTGGTTCCTCAAGCGTCTTAAGGAGCGCATTAAAAGCGCCGCCGGACAACATATGTACCTCGTCGATGATATAGACTTTGTACTTGCCTTCCGCCGGTGAATACGAAACTTCATCAATTATTTCCCTGATATTATCGACACCGTTATTGGATGCCGCATCAATTTCGATAACATTCATCGACACGCCGGCCGCAATGGCTTTACATGTCGGACAGCTCATACAGGGATTTCCGTCAACAGGGTTTTCACAGTTAACAGACCTTGCAAATATCTTGGCTATGGTCGTCTTTCCGGTTCCCCTCGTTCCGCAAAAAAGATATGCATGCCCAATACGCGAAGCCTTTATCTGATTCTTCAGGGTCGTTACAATATGGTCCTGACCTTTGACATCTTCAAAATTGTCAGGTCTGAATTTTCTGTAAAGTGCTACATATGACATCTAAAAAAAACTCCAACAGTTAATCTCCGAAACAAATACCAAGATTCTTGGCTTCTTTAATTATCGAAGCATCAGGAGAAACACTCTTAAGTTTTCCTGCAACTTCATCAAGCGGAACCTTTACGATTTCCCTGTTCTTATATCCTACCATGAAACCGTATTCTCCTTTAAGAATCAGCTCACCTGCTTCAGCACCAAGTCTTGATGCAAATACTCTGTCATAAGGGCAGGGACTTCCGCCTCTTTGCGTATGACCCGGGACAGTAACTCTTACTTCCTGACCGGTTTTCTTGGAAATCTCGTCAGCCAGCTCGTACGATACGCTGGGATAAGGATAGTCTTTTAATTTCTTCTGATATTCTTTTTTGCTGAGCTTCGCGTCTTCCTTTGAAATCGCACCTTCAGCTACGGCAAGAATAGTAAATTTGCTTCCCCTTCTGGTTCTCTCATGAATGGCTTCAACAACCTTGTCGATATCATATGGAATTTCCGGAATCAGAATGATATCAGCTCCTCCGGCCATTCCTGCATTAAGCGTAAGCCATCCTACTTTGTGGCCCATTACTTCAACGATAAATACCCTTCCGTGAGAGGATGCTGTTGTATGAATACAGTCAATACAATTTGTAGCAATGTTGACCGCACTCTGAAAGCCAAATGTCATATCCGTTCCCCAAAGGTCGTTATCTATTGTCTTTGGAAGAGTGATAATATTGAGCCCTTCTTTACTCAAAAGGTTTGCGGTTTTATGAGTTCCGTTTCCTCCAAGAATTACAAGGCAGTCAAGATTCAGTTTATAATAGTTGTGCTTCATCGCTTCAACCTTATCAAGACCGTTCTCGTCAGGTTCACGGATTGTTTTGAAAGGAACACGGCTGCTTCCGATAATCGTGCCGCCCTTTGTCAGAATCCCTGAGAAATCCTGTCCGCCAAGCATTCGGTAATTACCGTAAATCAGACCTTTATATCCATCAAGGAAACCATATATTTCTACTTCTTCATCAGAAAAAGTGAGCGTCTTGACTACGCCTCGCATTGCAGCATTAAGCGCCTGACAGTCCCCTCCGCTTGTAAGCAAACCGATTCTTCTCATGGGCACCTCCTATTTATTACAATATTTCCCCATCTTCATATATGAATTCAGTATACTCTTTTTTCCTTTTATTGACGAGTTCTTTTTTAGCGGATATAATGAGTCTTTGTGGAGAGTTGTCCGAGAGGTTTAAGGTGCGGCTCTCGAAAAGCCGTGTGCCCCTTTAAAGGGCACCGGGGGTTCGAATCCCCTGCTCTCCGTTAAAAAAGATACATCAGGACTTGTCCTGATGTATCTTTTTTATTCGTCAATATCTGTATCTTTCCCGATATCTTCCTGTTTTATTTTGGATTTCTTATAGAAACCAATTATTTCGATGATGATAAAAATCAGAAAACCGACTCCGAGTACGACGGCTGATATAATTGCTCTTGTGCCAAGTTCCGAATGAAGCTCGTCAAGTTCACTTCTTTTGCTTATAATCACAAAATCATCAGCGCTGAACGGATTCTCAAGAACAGGTTCAGGTGTAACCTCAGGTACAATTACTTCTGCTTCTTTCACAGGTTCGGGAGCGGGGGTAGGTTCCGGAGTAGGTTCGGGTTTTTCTACCTTTATACTTACCGCCGTAATCTCATAGGCTATCTCTGTTACCTTTGACGGCGATTTTATGTATTTTGTTCCCCACTCGTTATATCCGCCGTAAAGTCTTACAGCTTCTGTTTCGGAAAATGTTCCGGATGATTCATACCAGTAAATTGGTCCTGCATCTGAATTAACCTTCACTTCTTTTCCGTTTATAAACGTCTTAACGGTAAATTCGGCATCCTTTATGTCCTCTCCTATAAGTATCGGGCAGGTGCACCATACGTTGACCGGCTTTTTATCAAACGAAATACTTACAGTAACTGTATCTCCAACGCCGATTTCCGCTTCGCTTCCGCTCATACCTTCAGGATAAGCGCCGCCGTAAAACTGGTACTCCCAGTCTCCTTTTTTATTTCTGTCGCCGCCAAAACTCGCAAAAATACGATACTTCTCCTCAGACTCAATTAAGTCTTTTTCATTTGAAGAAGCATCTCCCTCTTCTGCGTATGCCGTAACAGACAAAGACAACACAAATACACTGAATATTAAACCCAGAACGGTTTTTCTCAGTTTCATAAGCGTCCCTTCTCCCTACACCGACAAATCGATATTTGCACCAATCTCGGGATTAACAGATTTTTCCATCATTTTGGCAAGCTCTTCAGATCCGGTTTCCATGCTTTCAAGCGATTTTGCAAGCATGGTAGTACCTACATCCGTAATCAGTCTTGCCTGTGACATAGCTGTCGATAAAGCTGCAACATCCATAGTAAGCCCTTCTTTCGCCTAATTTACCACATTTCGTTCTTCGTTATTAATAAATGCTTCAATATTAAGAGCAACTTCTTTTACAAGACGCTTTCTGGCATCTGTACTTGCCCAGGCCATATGCGGGGTAATAATAAGTTTTCCCGAATCCTTAATCCTGCTTAAAGGGTTGTCATCGGAAATAGGTTCTTTTGTAAGTACATCAAGACCGGCTGCTTTTATCGTTCCTTCCGTAAGTGCAGTATACAGATCCTCGGAATTTACCACCGGACCTCGTGCAACATTTATCAGGATAGCCGTCTTCTTCATCTTGCGCAGATTCTCAAGATTAATCAAATTTCTGGTTCTGTCTGTAAGCGGACAGTGAATTGACAGAACATCGCTTCTTGCAAGCAGCTCGTCAAGTGACACTCTCTCGTATTCTGTTACAGTAGAATTACCTGATGCAGAATAAAAAATAATGTTTGCACCAAAAGCAGTTGCAATCCCTGCAACGCACTTTCCTATATTTCCCATTCCGATTATGCCCCATGTTCTGCCGTCAAGCTCATCATAGGGCATATCGAAGTTGGAAAATCTGTCCTGCGAAGCATATTCGCCGGACTTAACGTAATTATCATAAAAATTCATGTTCTCCAGGAGCCACAACGCCATCGTAAAAGTATGTTGTGCAACAGCCTTTGTACTGTAATTCTTAACATTGCAGACCCTGATACCTCTTTTTCTGCAGTATTCAAGGTCAACATTGTCATAACCTGTTGCAAATTCACAGATAAGCTTAACATTCGGATTGTCGCAAAGCGTCATTTCGTTCATCGGCGCCTTGTTCGCAATAATAATGTCAGCCTGTCCTACGTGCTCTTTTGCATCAACGGCTGTAGTATTACGATACTCTGTTACCTCGCCGTACTTACTGTAAATATCCATCGGGATATCGGTTCCGACACTGTTTCGCTCCAGAATAACAATTTTCACTATTATAACCTCTTAAGAAGGGCCTCGCGCTGCTCTTCATATCCGGGCTTGCCAAGAAGAGCAAACATATTCTTCTTATAGCTCTCAACTCCGGGCTGGTTAAACGGATTTACTCCGAGAAGATATCCGCTGACACCGCAGGCAAACTCGAAGAAATAGAAGAGCTGACCAAGGTAGAACTCATTTACTTCAGGAACATTTACTACGAAATTGGGAACCTGTCCGTCTGTATGGGCAAGAATTGTTCCGTTCATAGCTGATTTATTAACAAAATCAACGGTCTTTCCGGAAAGATAGTTAAGTCCGTCAAGATCAACCTCTTCCTTACCGATTGTAATTGTCTCTCTGCTCTTATCAACGCAGATAACTGTCTCAAACATAATTCTTGCGCCGTCCTGAATGAACTGACCCATAGAATGAAGATCTGTTGTAAGATCAACGCTTGCAGGGAAAATACCTCTCTGATCTTTTCCTTCAGACTCTCCGTAAAGCTGCTTCCACCACTCTGATACATAGTGAACAGAAGGCTCATAATTTGCAAGAATCTCAATATCCTTGCCTTTCTTTAACATAATGTTACGAAGTGCAGCATATTTAAGTGAATCATTCTCTGCATAGGGAAGATTAAGAGCATTCTCTCTTCCGCTTGCTGCACCTTCCATAAGCTTGTCGATATCAGCACCTGATACTGCAATCGGAAGAAGACCTACAGCTGTAAGTACTGAGAAACGGCCTCCGATGTCATCGGGAACAACGAAAGTCTCATAGCCTTCTTCATCAGCAACCTTCTTAAGTGCTCCCTTTGCCTTATCTGTTGTTGCGTAAATTCTCTTCGCTGCTTCCTCTTTGCCGTACTTCTTCTCCATAATCTCCTTGAATACACGGAAAGCAATAGCAGGTTCTGTTGTGGTTCCGGACTTACTGATCATATTGATTGAGAAATCGCGATCTCCTACAACATCCATAAGGTCTTTTATATATGTGCTTGAAATTGAATTACCTACAAAATAAATTTCGGGAGTCTTACGAACAGACTTATCAACACAGTTATAGAAGCTGTGACGAAGGAACTCGATTGCCGCACGTGCTCCGAGATATGAACCGCCGATTCCGATAACAAGAAGTACTTCAGAATCATTCTGAATCTTCGCTGCTGCCTTCTTAATTCTGGCAAATTCGTCTTTATCGTAGTTAACAGGAAGGTCAATCCATCCAAGGAAATCATTTCCTGCTCCGGTTTTGTTCACAAGAACATCTTTTGCATCAAGAACGCTCTTCTCCATGTTGGCAACTTCGTGATCTTTTACAAAGTTTGCTGCCTTGGAATAATCAAAGGTAACTTTTGTACTCATTTCAAATCCTCTTTTCCGTCCCCATCTTTACAAAAAGGGCTAATTTACGTTAAGTTTAGCAAAGAAGAAGAGAACTTTCAAGTGTTAGACAAAGGTTAGACAAACGCATCAAGGTCTGCTATAATTTGCAGAAAATGAAATAATGTTTTCTTATTATTATATGTGAATGATTGGAGGATAAAATATGAGATACAATCCCGTTGGCGTATGTTCAAGCGCCATGGATATAGAACTTGACGGCGAAATAATCAAATCGGTTAAAATTACCGGAGGCTGCAACGGTAATCTTCAGGGAATTACCAAACTTGTTGAGGGTCAGAATGCCAGAGAGGTTATAGGTAAACTTAAGGGAATAAGATGCGGCTTTAAATCAACTTCCTGCCCGGACCAACTTGCAATCGCTCTTGAAAAGGCATTAAATGAGAAGTAAACTGACATTATCACATCAAAGAAGGTTTTGCTCTTTATGAAAAGAATTCTACTTACTGGCGGCGGAACAGCCGGACACGTGACATCAAATCTTGCACTTATCCCTTCACTTATTGAAAGAGGATATGATATTCATTATATGGGGTCTTATGACGGAATCGAGAAAAAACTGATTGCCGATTTTGATATCCCTTACTACGGAATATCAACAGGAAAACTCAGAAGATATTTCGATCCCAAGAATTTCACGGATCCTTTCAGGGTAATTGCAGGCTTCTCACAGGCTCGTAAGCTTATCAAGAAAATTAAACCTGATATTGTTTTCTCAAAAGGCGGCTTTGTAAGCGTACCTGTTGTAAGAGCTGCATCGTCTTTGAAAATACCCTGCATTATCCACGAATCGGATATGACTCCCGGTCTTGCTAATAAACTTTGTTCAAAGGTTGCAACTAAAATCTGTTGCAATTTTCCTGAGACAATTCAAAGTCTTCCGGAAGGAAAAGCAATTCTTACAGGCTCACCGATCAGAAAAGAGCTTGCACAGGGAAGCAAGGAAGCCGGACTTAAGCTTTGCGGATTTACTGCTGCCAAACCTGTAATTATGGTAGTCGGCGGTTCACAGGGTTCTGCTGCAATCAATGAAGCTGTCAGAACTGCTCTTCCGCAGCTCCTTACGGATTTTCAGGTTGTTCATCTGTGTGGAAAAGATAAAATGGATAACCTTCTTCTTACCAAAGAGGGTTATAAACAGTTTGAATATGTAAAGGCTGAAATGAAAGATATTTTTGCAATGTCCGATCTCGTAATATCAAGAGCCGGAGCAAATGCAATATGTGAACTTCTTTCACTTCAAAAGCCCAATATCCTTATTCCTCTTCCGACCACCCAGAGCAGGGGCGATCAGATTTTAAATGCCAAATCCTTTGAAGCACAGGGCTTCTCAATTGTCATTGAGGAAGATTCCCTTGATTGCGATATGCTCACCGAAAAAGTCAGAGAGCTGTACTTTAACAAATCGTCATATATTGATGCCATGAGCAAGAGTACACAGCATGACCCTATCGGAACAATTGTAAATCTTATTGATGAATGCTGCGGGAACGAATAATTTCCAGTGTTTTGTCCAGCTCTTCATCCGAAGGAGAAGTCGGATTCCACAGAATCTTCTGTCCGTCATTCTTGTATCTGGGAATGAGATGAAGATGGAAATGGAAAACTGACTGACCCGCACATTCACCGTTATTCTGAACAAGATTAAAACCGTCGCAGGAAAGTGATTCTTTCATTATTCCTGCTTCTTTTTTGGCCAGTTTCATGGCATCGCCTGCAAGATCTTCCGGAAGTTCAAAAAGATTTTCATAATGTTCTTTGGGAAGAATCAGTGCATGACCTTTTGTAGCAGGGCCGTTATCAAGAATTATTCTGAATTTCTCATCCTCATATAATGTTCTTGTCGAGAAAACTCCGTTTGCAAGTTTACAGAAAATACAATCATCCTTCATTATTATCAGTCCTCCATAAATCCAAATATTAAATCAAGACTTCTAAGATTCTTAAATTCACCCTTTACAATCATTTCTCCTGTCATAAAGGCTTTCTGGAATGTCATTCTTCCCTGGGTAATATCATCCATTACAGAAGACTTAACCTGAATATCCACTTCTTCATCATTCTTATCGCCAAAGAAGCATTTCATCTGTCCGTTATTAATCTGAAGAATAAGCGGTTTACCCTTTCCTTCTATTCTGAAACAGAAACTGCACCTAAAATCTGTCTGCGGCTTAAAATGATCTTTAAAAGCCTTAATATAGCTTTCTGCGTCTTTGTTATCGCCTTTTCCGAGCTTCTCTTTGAAAAGACTTGTAAGCTCCAGAATATCTTCCTTTTGTGTCTGCACATAATTATCATCAGCCACATACATAGATAGCTGTTCTGTTTCCTGAGGTGTGAGCGAAATGTTCTTATTAAGCGAAACTCTCTGCTTTACAGCCTGATTACTTGAAGGGAAAACAGCCGGACGCTGCTTTATTGTCCGATACATATTCTCCGCTTTCTTCTCAATCATCTTCTGAATTCCGCTGTTCATCTCAAGCGAAATTGTATCGGTAACATACCCGCATATTCCGCTGCAGGGAAGACCTCCGAGAATTTCCCAGGCGTTCGAAAGAGAAAGCTTTCCTTCTTTCTCCCCGTAGGTAGTAGACATTACAACAGGACACATATAAAGAGAAGAAATAACTTCTTTATCACCATATAACCAGCAGGAATCAAGAAACTGCTGCATATAACCGCCAAGTCCGAACCACTCGATTGTAGTTGCAAGTATTATTCCGTCAGCTTCTTTTAACGTCTGCGGAAGTGTTGTAATGGCATTCTTCTGTTCATACAGATTATATCTTCCGACTTCAACGTTGAGTTCCTTAAATACTGTTTCCATCTGACTAAGAACATACAAAGTCGGATCTCCGACAAGTCCTCTTCCGCCGTAATAAATATTAATCTTCATAGCTGCTCTCCTCGGTCTAAAATCAATTTGGGAATAAGCTTTTGAAGATATTGTACCACATAATTCACTGCGTGACTTTCTCTTTTTTCACGCGTAATTTCCGGCTCTTCTTTCCCGCTAAGAGATACATGAAAATGCCAAGAACATACATTATCAGAATTGTCAGAATAATTGCAGACGCCCTCGGATATCTGTTATATGTCAGAATAATAAGGATAACGGGTATTACCGGAAGAAAATAATACATTTTTTTAATATTCAGCGTTTCTGATATCTTTTTTCCGGATACCTGCTCACCTACAACAATCTTTTCCTCCGTGACTTCCTTTTCTTTCTCTTCTGTTTCCATTTTCAGGATTTCAATAATATTCATGCATTCGCAGGCGGCATCTGTATAGAATCTGTAAGCAAGTGCAACAGCTTCGTCGTCATTATGATCTGCATGTGTAATCAGAAACTCGGACAAAGTCTGCAGATTGGCCGAGAAATCATTCTCCTTTGTCGAATCGTAAATAAAGAAATATTCCGACAAGTCAGAGGACATATATATACATTCCGGTAGAAAGACAATATCTTCCTCGGATAAAAGGTATTCATATAATTCCTCTCTTACTCTTTCTATCGAAATAAGAAAACCCCGTATATCCTTTGCCGACATTATTCCATATACTTCGTCCAATGTTTTTCTTGCAGAAATATCATAAGCATAATACTCTTTTCCGTCCCGAAATCTTCTGAATCCTTTAAGAAGTCCCCTTATATTAATCTCTCCGCTGTCTACTATCTGTTCTTCCTCTTCCGTTCTTTCCCTGACCAGATAGCTCTTACCTTCCTCTTTCGAAATTACATAGTTATACGACATTATTCTTCTCCCCCATCTTTTGAAAACAGTTTATCTATTTTGCGTATCTCCCTTATATATGTAACAGGCCTGTGGTATTCCGATTCCGAAAAGCCTTCTATTCTCATTACACCGATGTTTTCGAAAATTGTTCCCTCGGAAATAAACGGTACTTTCAGTTCTCCCGAGTATTCTACACAGACTTTGCTTTTGTCAGATTCTGCTCTTATCTCGGGACAATTCATCGATACATACCTTCCGCCCAGTAATTCCTTCACGTTTCTTTCCGCTTCAGAAACAGTATATTCACTTCTTCCGGTTGTAATGTTTGCCGCACGGGAGGCTGCAAGATATGTACCAAATACCGAAATGCTTTCGTTATACAGAAAGAAACCCAGATATACAAGAAACCATATCAGTACAAATATTATCGGCATAATTATTACAGCTTCTATTGTCATACTGCCCCTGTCAGAATCGCTGTAATGTACCCGCCGAAAAGAAACGGAGCAAAAGGAATCTCTTTCTTCTTTGTTCCATTGCATAGAATTATTAATCCTCCTATAGAAAATGCCAGAGATACAGCGGTAAAAAGAATTACGAATGTATTTATTCTCCCGAGGAAAATCCCGATTACAAACAGCATTACTGCGTCACCTTCCCCTGCTTCATCTGTAAGCTTTGCAATACCGAGAATGCTTACATACAGAACTTTTCCCTTTTCCATGAGAAGACAGCACAGCGATATTGCAGAAGATGTCTGCCCGATTCTCTTCACAGGTCCGTAGAATCCTATTACCCTCGGATTCTCAGGTAAGGCATTTACTTTCCGGACAGTTCCCGACAAAAGCCGCGTCATTATTTTCGAAGCCCCCATATATCGGAAAAAAGAATCTTCATCTACGGCTTCACCTGCACTTGAACATATCTTAAAAACTCTTCTGTATTTCTCTTTATCTTCAATTTCATCCGCATATTCTGCCGAAACCACAATGATTTTCATGCCTTTATCGTGACAAGCGGAAAGATAACGCATAAGCTCGCTCTTTTCTGAAAAAAGCATAAGAGGATAGCAAAACTCTTTCTGCTTCTCCAGATACTCCGCAAGACGCATGCCGAACTTCCGATCTTTGTCACACAGCAAATACATAAGCTGCATAACAACTCTCCTTTAGTTTTTCTGTGAATTTGGTACCCTGAGATGGGTAAGAGAATCGTACTGATGACGATTGCCATATGATATGGCTTTGTTGTAATTGGAGTTTAACTCCGGTATTTTCTTTTGTCTATACTTTTTCGAAAAAAATATTATTTTTGTGAATTTTCTACAAGCATGGAAATCCGAAGGCATAAAAAAAAGGCCTCAGGCCTTATTTTTACTGGATGGCAAAATTACCAAATCACCATTTTTCCATTAACGTTTCTTCAAATATTATGTATCAGGCAAAAAAGCCTCTGTTACCGCTTGCTGAAGAAGGATTGATGTTAATATCATCCCTTCCGTAGGTATAGCCTGCTGCCACATCTTCAATATTGGAATAAAGCGGCGCAGAGTTATCTTCGCGTGAAACAGTATCGAACGCCTCTCTGAGGCTTATAAGCGCATATTTAACCGGTTCGACATCTTCTTTTTTTCCTGAAAAAAGTGCTTTATAAAGTTGCTTCCTCATTCGGATATAAAGATGAAGAAGAGTCCCCGCAAGCTCGTAAGTAAAATCAAGCGTATTTTTCAAAGTTTCGATGCATTCTGAAATCTTCGAAATACTTCTCTCAAAATTTCCTTCCGGGTTTAATGCTTCTTCCGCGTATTCAAGCGCAATATCGAATATTATTACGGTAAGCTCGCTTCTGTTTGCGCGTGAAATCCTGAAATTATAGCTTTGTATTATCTCATCTGTCATACGTCACCTATGATAAGAGCTGAAGTGCCTGCTCAGGCTGCTGATTAGCCTGAGTCAGCATGCTTGTTCCTGCCTGAACAAGTACCTGCCTTGTTGTATATTCAACCATTTCCTTTGACATATCAAGATCCATTATCTTTGATTCGGCAGCTGTCATATTCTCTTCGCTGACAGCAAGGTTACTTGCCGTATGCTCAAGCCTGTTCTGATAAGCACCGATTCTTGAGCGGATATTGTTAAGTTTATCAATTGAATTCTGTACACTGTCAATTGCTTCTTTTGCCGTTTTCCCGCTCATCATGTCGATACCGTCTATACCGAGCGTTTCAAGTGAAATCTCCGGAAGTCGCATATCAAGAAGCTGACCCTCGTTTGCTCCGATTTGTACGGAGAAAGCACCGATTCCGCAAATATCAAGTGTTGATTTTCCGACAGGATTATTCTCCGGGTCAAGCGTAAACCATATTTCTTTTCCTTTGTTATCGGTAATATGAACCTTGTTTCCGTCCACCTGAACCTGTGCATCTGCCGCAAAAGTTGAAGCGCCTGCAATACCTGTTCCTCCGAGAAGGTTTACAACAGCATCAACCTTTGGGTCTGTTGTTTCATCACCGAGTGATACTACCTCTATCTCATATTCACCGATAGGAACATCGTCAGTGTATGAATTTACTTTAACTCCGAGTTTATCGGAATATCCGTGAAGATCGTAGGTTCCGTCAAGAAGTACCTGGCCGTTGAAATCCGTCTGTTTGGAAATTCTCGTAATCTCATCCTGAAGCTCTTCCACTTCTACGCTGATTGCAGATCTGTCCATTGTGGTCAGAGTTCCGTTTGATGCCTTGATTGCCAGTTCATTCATTCTCTGAAGCATTTCCTCAATTTCCGAAAGCGCTCCGTCAGCAATTTCACATACGGAAATTCCGTTTTTGGTATTGTCATCTGCCTGTGACAATCCCCTTATCTGCATTCTCATCTTTTTGCTTATTGCAAGTCCTGCCGCATCATCCTTGGCATGATTGATCCTGTATCCGGAAGAAAGCTTTTCTGTCGATAAACTGAGTTTCTTCTCATTTGCATTTAATGCTCTCGAAGCCACAAGAGCCTGTCTGTTAAAACTGATATTCATATTGTCCACCTTTCTCCGGCAGTTTCTACATTGCCGCAATTACTGCTTTTGCAAGCTTGTAAATTGAAGAGTTCTGTATATTTTCCGTAAACTTCCCGGCATTTTCTTCAAGATAGGAATCAATTCTCCCTCGAAGCAAAGCCTCATAATCCGCATCGCCATCTGAAGATGAAATGCTTCCGGCAGCTTTATTTCCGCTAAGAAGAAGATCGCAGGTAACATCTCTTTTTCCGGTCTTCACCTGCATGCGAAGCCCGCTTTCCGCGCCCCTTTTCAGCGTCAGATGAACAGTCGAAAGTTCTCCTTCGATTTCCATCGGCAAAGCATAATGCTCTTCGCGAAGATAGTTCTTCGCAATATTTAGCTGCTTCGTCATGCTTAATATATTTCTGTAAGAAGCAAAATCTACGGCTTCTTCCTTCATTTCGGAAAGTGCATGAGACAAATCGCCATCAAATTCCTCTGCTGCCTCTTTCATTTCTTCTTCGGAGGTTTCCGGACTTTCTAAGATTTCCCTTAGCTTTCTGAACTTCTCCTCACGTCCCGGATGAAGACTTCTGAAGACATTCTGCTGTGAAAAAAGCATATTTGCCGCGTTCAGATTCTCTATCGTTGCCGGCATCCCCGCATCAAGAAGCTGCGAAACGGTCTCACTGTCTATATCGGCAAGATTTCTCATTTCCTGTAGATGCTCTTCAACAAGCTCTTTGGGCGGAGTCTGATTATTCCCGGTATTCTCGTTTTCATTATCAAAAAAATCTTCCTTCGGTAACATGTCCATCGCCATGCTCATGATCATGCACGAAACCGGCCTGAAGGCACCTTCTATCTGGGCGTCAATTCTCTTTTCTCCAAAATCGGCATAGGCACTTCCTTTTTCGTCAGAAACACTTATATCAAGGCCCTTTTTCTTCCTTGCAAGTGTTCGCACGCTTCTTAACAAACCTCTGACGGAAAGCTCCTCTCCTTCTGCGAGAAGCTGCGAAAGTACTGCACCGTCGCTCTTTTCAACTTTGTCGAAAAGTCTGTAAATTCCTATGTAGGCCTCTCTTTCCTTTTCGTCTATATCACCTTTTCTCTCAAGTCTTAACAGAAATTCGCTGTAGCTTTCATCCGCTTTACCTCTGTTCATATCCGTTAATGTCTTCTCAAGTTCCGAAAGGCTCATTTCAAGAGGATTCCTGTTGTCCCTGATAATCCTTATCGTTCTTTCAGGTGTAAGGTTATTTACGATTCTTTCCAGTGCAAGATTTGCTTCCTTACTTGCTTCTATTGCAGTAGTTGTAATCTCTGTTTCGTTATAGGAAAGCGCTCTTACAGCCTTTCTGTTATCCTCCGTAAGCGGAAGATTCATATTCTTAAGTATTTCATCAACATTTCTGAAAGCTTTTGCAATTGAATCACCAAGGTCTTTTCTTACAGGCGTTAACAGCTTTTCATATTCGCTTATCCCTTTGTACCTGTCATTAAGAAGACGGTCGCCTTCTTGTTCCGCTTCTTTAAGAAGTGTGGCTCCGTTTATTCTTGCCGTTATATCCACAGGATAGAACGGTATTTTCCCCAGTATATTCTGCGTTTTTCTGAATGAATCATATTTCCCTAAAGCTTCCGCGGCATCGTCTGTCTTAAACAATTCCTTTCCGAGGCGTATTTCTTCCTTCTTAAGTTCATCCACAAGGTTTTCAAGCTTCTCTGTTTCAATACTGATTCCGCGTTTTAACAGACGCACACTGACAAGACCTGTCATGTGAAGGCGTACCTCTTCAAGCTGTCTTCTGGCGGTAATATCCACCAGTTTTTTCTCTTCTTCATCTCCGAAGAAACGCTCACGGATTTCCCGGGCTTTTTGATACAGGCTCTTTGAATCGCCTGACAGCTTTCCTTCGACCGCATGTTTTCCTTCTCCCATTGCAATGCAGGCAGCCCTTACAGCTGTTTCTTTTTCGATAGGATATGTTACGGTTTCGATCTCGTTCACCCTAAGAAGTGTATCTGAAGTAAGCGGAACTCCTTCTTCGACAAGCTTTTTTGCCTGGGAATATGTTGTATCATTAATGGGAAGTCCGGCCTTTTCGATGATGAGATTCATCTGTTCCTTAAGAGAATCGATATCAGTGCTGTCAGCTTTTCTTGAATAGTACAGTCCGCTCTCGCTGTAGTAGCCAAAGCTTTGACGGACTTCACCTGCTCCTGCGCTGTGCAAAGCTTTGTAAATGTTCATTATGGTCGGGTCCATACCGTTCTCAACCATAAATTTCTTCTGCGCATCGGAAAGAGACGCTGATTCTCCCGCAAGGGAAACGGCGTCCATTACTTCACTTAAATTTTCTTTTGTTATGGGAATATCATTTTCATAAAAAGAATTTCTGATAGTTTCGGCTAATGCTTCACTTCCGGTAACCTCTGCAAGAACTTCCTTCGGAAGATTGTCATTGTAGCCCTCGATGACTTTGCCTGCTTTCGCAAGTGTGGCTTTGATATGTTCTACTGTGTTTACGCCTTCCTCAGGAGTCATTTCGGATGGGTTAAAGCCTTCTTCAAGCATTCCGGATACGTCTTGTCCGGTCACTGTTCCCATCACAACAAAAGCATCGCTTTTGACGAGAACATCAGAAGCAAACGCTTTTGCTTCAATATTTTCTTTGTAAGCATTATATCCGAAGCTGTTTTCCGATTTTCCGAATCTGACACCTTCAAAGGGGTCACATTTACCGGGTTCTGCAGAATGTGTATGAGCAATCTGAGGTATACTATCCAATCCGCGTGCTTCATGCACGTCATTTAAAATTACATTCATTGTAATTTCCTCCGCATATTTGTCCGTAAACGAAATAAAAGGTAAGCCATGCTTACCTTTTATTTCGGCTTTTATTCTGTTTTTCTTTAGGCTGACATATTAAAACGAGAAAACTGCTGCTCCGTAAGGAGGAAGTCTGAACGAAATCGAATACGGCCTGTCATCCCAGGGAATATCCTCTGCGGAAATTGAAGAAGCTATCTCTCCTCCGTTACCGCCGAATCTCTCATCGTCACTGTTCAGAATCAGCTTATATTTCTTCTTGGAGGGAACTCCTACCCTAAAATCATATCTTTCCATAGGAGTCATATTAAGAACGAACAGAAGATTGTCCTTTCCTTCTTCGTTCTTACGGAAAAAAGTATATATACTTCTGTCACAGTCATTGGCATTTATCCACTCGAACCCGTTCCAATCACTGTCAAACTGATAGAGACAGCTGTACTTTCTGTACATTTTAAGAAGCTCTTTTACATATTCATGCATTCCGCAGTTTAACGGTTCCTGAAGAAGATACCAGTCAAGCTCTCTTGCTTCACTCCATTCTCTTTCCTGCGCAAAATCCTGTCCCATGAACAGAAGCTTCTTACCGGAATGACCGAACATATAGGTATAACCCACACGAAGGTTGGCATACTTATCAACACGGTATCCGGGCATTTTGTTAACCATTGAACACTTAAGATGAACAACCTCATCATGTGACAAAGGCATAATATAATTTTCTGAGCTGTTGTAGCTCATTGCAAACGTAAGTTTATGATGATTATTCTTTCTGAAATAAGGGTCAAGCTTCATATAATCACAGAAGTCATGCATCCATCCCATATTCCACTTGAAGGTAAAGCCAAGTCCGCCATCCCCGGGCGCATGTGTTACCTTCGGCCATGCCGTTGATTCTTCGGCAATCATCATTACCCCGGGATATGTTCTTCTTACAACGGAATTCAGATGCTTGAAAAATTCAATTGCATCAAGATTCTCGTGACCGCCGTATTTGTTCGGAATCCATTCACCTGCTTTTCTTCCGTAATCAAGATACAGCATGGACGCAACCGCATCTACTCTGAGGCCGTCAATATGGTACTCCTTAATCCAGAAAAGAGCATTTGCAATAAGGAAATTCCTCACCTCATTCTTGGCGTAGTTGAACACCTTTGTGCCCCAGTCGGGGTGCTCACCCATTCTGGGATCCGGATATTCGAATAGCGGTTCTCCGTCAAAATCGGCAAGACCGTGCGCATCCTTAGGAAAATGAGCCGGAACCCAGTCGAGAATAACTCCGATTCCGTTTCTGTGAAGAGTATTTACAAGATACTGAAAATCCTCAGGTGTTCCGAAACGTGATGTGGGCGCATAGTATCCTGTAACCTGATATCCCCAGGAACCATCAAACGGATGCTCTGCAATACCCATAAGTTCCACATGGGTGTATTTCATTTCCTTAAGATATTCAACAATTCTGTCGGCAAACTGACGATAATTATAGAAGCCGTCCTCTGTTCCGTCAGGATGTTTCATAAATGAACCTATGTGACATTCATATACGGCAAGCGGATTTGTAAATATATTCGTCTCGCTTCTCTTTGACAGCCATGTTGAATCTGTCCACTTAAAATGAGAAATATCGGAAACAGAAGAAGCCGTTCCCGGTCTTTTCTCTGCCGAAAATGCAAAAGGATCTGCCTTATATAGCTTTCTTCCGTCAAAAGTACGAATAAGAAATTTATATAAATCCCCAACGTGTGCTCCGGGAATAAACTTCTCATATATACCCATTTCCCCAATGCGGTTCATATACGAAGCGTCTTCATCCCACCTGTTGAATTCACCTATTACACACACGCTCTGTGCATGAGGCGCCCATACCGCAAAATATGTACCTGCGACACCGCCCTTTACACACGGATGTGCTCCCAGTTTGTTATATATTTCGTAATGAGTTCCCTGACCGAAAATGTACTGGTCATCATTGGAAATATATATTACTTCCTGTGAATCTTCTTTGTTTTTTGTTGCCATACTATCCCCCCGAATCTATATTAGCAAATAAAATCCCGTTCTCTTAAGATTACCATATCCTCATCGTCATATCTGTGTGCAGAAAGAATATCGAAGAAATGCTTAAGATTCTTCTTGTCTGCGCTCCAGATAGCTTCATCCATAATGTCACGTACTTCGGAAAGCGTTACACTGTGGTCACCTGTCTGAAGATCGGAAATTCTGGTATATATTGCAAGAACACCCATATCATCGATACTGTATTCTTTTTCATATGCATATTCCTTGGCGTAAGCAACAAGAGCATCAGAATCCATTGCATTAATATCAATTCGCGCCGTAAATCCGTTTGTTAGCGATTTGCACTTACGAAGACACTTCTTCATCTCAATCTTGCTGTCTTCCATGATGACAATGATTCCGTCCTCACGGTCTTTATCAAGATATGCGCAAATTCTTTCAAGAGATTCTGCGGAAAGTCCGTTCGCCTTCTCGATAATAAGCGCTCCGTTTTTAAGCTTTCCGAGCGTTTTCTCGATATCCTGCTTATCAAGCGCTGCGCCGGCAATCTTGGCAGCTTTTCCGGAGAAATTGCTGTCAGACATCTGAATACTCTTTATCAGGTTCTTTGCAAGTGTAAGCGTTCCCGAACCTGCTTCTCCCGTGATAATTACATTTCCTGTATATGATGCAAGGCTGATTTCGTCGATTGCCTTTGCTATCTGGTCTTTCATTGAATCGGTCTGAATAAGTGCACCGAAAAGTTCCTTCTCGTCTTCTGTCAGTGCTCTTGAAGGAACAGAAGCGCTTACAGCCTCTTCACCCTTTACTTCCTTCTCTGTCTCTTCAAGAAGCTTTTCAGCTACGTCTGCGATATCCTGAGTAGTGAAATCAGGCTTGATTTCATACGGATCTTCTTCGGTTTCAGCCTCATCAGCCTCTTCCAAGGGTTCTTCCTCATCAATGGATTCGGCACTTTCAACACTTGCTTTTTCTTCGGTTTCTTCAGATTCTTCTGTCTGGAAGTCTTCTTCACGAACAGGCTCTTCTATTTCAAGCGCACTTCTGATACTGCTGTATCTGTCATCTTCCGGTTCATCAATCTCGGAAAGCTCTTCAACTCCCGGAAGATCATCCATTTCGTCATCATTTAAAATTGAGTCCTGAAGGTGCTCAACATTTGTCTTCTCAGGCTCTTTTGGAACAGAAAGCTGAATCGGAAGATTATCAAGCGGATTGTTCACATCCTCAAGACCTGCGAGAATTCCTACACTGACTGCCTTGTCAAAAGAAGTGAATATTTCACCGGTTTGTTCCTTGACACGCTGCCTTATGTCATCGTAGCTTCTCTTTTCGGAGGCCTGCTTTTTTCTCTCCCATTCATTCATAAGATCACCGATACTCATCTGTCCGGTAATCTGTTTCTCTACCTTGGCATCTTCAGGAACTACAAGACTAATCTGCCCATCGTTATCCATGGACATCATGTTGTCATATGGTGTTCCTGCCGCATAAAGAGCGGCCCTCTCAGCCATATTCTGGATAAGCTTGGCAGTATCCATATTCATATCAAAATCAAGCTTCGGCTTATCGGGCACAGCTGCAGGTGCCGGTGCCGGAGCAGGAGCAGGTTCTTCTTTGATTTCATCATCAAAGTGTATCTCTGACATATCCTCTGAAACACTCGGAATGTAAGAGGTATAATCCTTCGGTATGCTGTCGGGAAGCGGAGAGATAAACGGCTCGTCTGCAGCCTCTTCCTTTTCTTTAAGCTCCTTTGCTGCAAGTTCTTTTACTGCAAGTTCTTTTTCCTTAAGCTGCTTTTCAAGTTCTTCTTTTGCAAGAAGCTCGCGCATGCTGTCGGCAAGTGCTGCCTGAATGTTGAGTGTATTGTATTTATTGTCAACATCAAGCGTCTTTACCTGAATATCTATATCTCTTGAGGGCATAACCTTTGTTGAGGCAGCCATAAGGTCAGGTCTTGAAAGTGAATCCGCAGCTTTTCTTCCTGTCCAGAGATCGTATTTGTCCTGCTGAACCGGATTAAGCTGTGTATGAAGCATCTTAAGCTCCATAGCCTTAAGAACATATTTGCCTTCACCAAAAGTAAGAATAAGCTCGTCACATTCTGCAACACACTCGGATGAAAGCCCCGCGCGGTGATACAGATATGCAAGGTCATATGCCCACTTTTCCCTGTAATCTTCAGCCTTTAACTGCTCAAGAACATTGATTCTCTCTTCAAGACTAACTTCCTGGGATTCAATAATCTTATAATGAAGAATGTAGCGGCCTACATCACCGGGTGCAACTTTTTTGAATTCATGATAATACTCGACAGCGCGAACAATGTCTCCGAGTTTGATTGAAAGCTCGCAAAGGGAATATACTATTGTACGTCCGCCGGGATAACGGTCATACGCCATAAGAAGTATGTCTCTTGCCACGTCATACCTTCTGTTTATCTTATAAAGGTCACTGACTGTAGTCAGCATGGACACATTTTTAACACGTCGCCAGTCAATTGTATCTGCGACCTGCATTGCTTCGGCATACTGTTTCTTAGATATTAAATCCCGGATTTGCTCTGAACGGAGCTTGTATTCATACTTATCCAACTTATTCACCCGCTATTATATGTTTTGGGACACTCTCCCAATCTATATAAGTGTACCATTATGAAAGCCTCATGTCAAAAGGCTTCCGCAAAATATAGCATTTTTCTTCAGAAAAAAACTAAATATAGTTAGTTACGGAAAAGCTCAATGTACAAATCGGTAAAACGCGCAAACTTTTCAAGATTGAAGGTTTCACCTCTGACAGCAGGGTTTTCTCCCATTTTCGCAAGTATTTCGGCAACCATTTCCTTGGTAATTCCAAGTCCGCCGCCGCTTACGCTGTTTACCATGGTTTTTCTTCTCTGATTAAAAACAGCGCGAATAATCGAGAACATAAGCTTATCATCTCCCACGGTAACAGGTGCCTTCTCATGCCTTGTAAGTCTGATTACGGCACTGTCAACATTGGGTCTTGGCATAAAACAGTTTCTCGGAACAATCATTACAGTCTCTGCTTCGGCATAATACGCGACAGCAAGCGAAAGCGCTCCGTAATCCTTTGTTCCGGGTCCTACCTGCATCCTGTCGGCAACTTCCTTCTGAACCATTATTGTAATTGATTCAAGCGGTACTTTTTTCTCAAAAAGCCCCATGATAATCGGAGTTGTAATATAATACGGAAGATTTGCAACCACTTTTATAGGGCGCGAATTATTCTTTTCCTTAACTATTTCGCCGATATCAACTTTCAGAATATCATCGTTTATTACCGTCACATTATCATATTCACCAAGAGTATCCTCAAGAATCGGTATAAGATTCTTATCAATTTCCACAGCTATTACCCGGCCTGCATTTTCACAAAGATACTGTGTCATCGTGCCGATTCCGGGGCCGATTTCAAGAACGCAGTCATCCTTTGTAACGCCGGACTCACGAATAATTTTCTCGAGAACATGCGTATCCACAAGAAAATTCTGTCCGAATTTTTTCTGAAAATTAAAACCGTATTTCTGAAGAACCTCTGTCGTGTTCTTTACATTACCGAGTGTTGCCATAAATGCACCGTTCCTTATTTTAGTACTATTTTGTCACCGAGTATTTTATCCCACTTCGGAGGAGTAAACACCGCCATTCCTCCGTCGGAATAGAAAGTATATTCCGAGAAATACACCTTACCGTTTACATCATAGAAATCCACTCTTATGTGGCTCATCCCTTCGGAAAGTTTAGCGGCAAGCTCAAGCATAACATCGAGATTCTGCGGCTTATCCAAAGGCTTTTTGCTGTTCGGGAAATTCTGACGAAGTTCAAGAAGCTTCCATGAAGTGTCAAAATAATCTATCGTTTCGTCTTTTTTCTTATCATTTTGTATCGTCTGAATCAGATACGGTTTTCCGCCAAAAGTAAAAATCTTATATACATTAAGCGCTTTTCCCTTATCCTCTTCAAGAAATTCCTCGGCAAGTATCCTCGGCTTAATGTTCCTGTAGGGCCATTCTCTTTTCGCATAATAGTAATTACGCGAAAGCGAGATTTTGATTTTGCGCCCTATTTCATTGAAATCAGCCTTGCTCTTATCGGGAATTACAAATACCGATCCCGAATCATGTGTGCATTTCAGAACAAAACGATCCGGAAGTGAACTTAAATCTATATCTTCGAATTTATCCCACACCCCGAGGGCGGGAACAATGTATTTACTTCCTATCTTAGATGCAACAAGCTTTTTTACCTCTGCCTTGTCAGCCATCAGAGTGTATTCGGGTTTTCTGTCATAAAGCTTAAGATATTGAAGCTTTTCGTTAAAGGTGACAGGATTTTTCAGATTAAGTTTCCTGCCGGTTCTCGCCTTAAAACGCATTTTCAGATACATTTTATCCGGAATAAGCGAGCTTATTCGCATTATGCCGTTATATATAAAGTAAAGTTTCCCTTCACTTAAATTTTTCATGAAGCTCATTTTCTAATTACCTTCCAAACCATAGAATTTGTAAGCATTCTCCGTAGTTATGCGGATTACTTCACTTACGCTCATCCCTTTAAGTGCCGCAATTTCCTCCGCAACATAACAAAGATTCCCCGAATCATTTCTTTTCCCTCTGTACGGAACAGGCGAAAGATACGGTGAATCTGTTTCAAGAAGAATTCTTTCTATCGGAACAAATCTGACAACATTTTTAAGCTTTTCGGAATTTTTGAACGTGACCACGCCGCCAACGCCGATATAAAATCCCATATCAATATACTCTTTTGCAGTCTCCGTTGTATAGGAGAAACAGTGAATTACTCCGGAAATTCCTTTTGCGTGTCTTTTCATTATATCAAGAGTGTCCAGACAAGCATCCCTCGAATGAATAATTACAGGCTTTCCTACGCTTTCTGCCAGCTCAAGCTGACGGACAAACCATTTCTTCTGGATATCCCTCGGCACCTCTTCCTCATGATAATCAAGGCCGATTTCACCGATTGCGACAACCTTGGGATTGTCAGAAAGCCTTCTTAATATATCAATATCATTCTCCGTAAGTTCAAGGCATTCGGAAGGATGAACACCAACAGCCGCGTAGATAAAAGAATACGCCTTTGCAAGTTCTACGCTGCTTTTGCTCCCTTCAAGATCGGCACCGACATTAACGGCTTTTTCCACATTTTTGTTTATAAGTGACAGCAGGATTTCCTCTCTGTCTTCATCAAAACTTCTGTCATCATAATGTGCATGTGTATCAAATATCATATAAACCTCAAAAAAAGTAAAATTTTTGCAAATTTAATCTTGTCAAACCAAAACCCATGTGTTATAGTAACACTTGCGTTGTGAAATGCACCGCTAGCTCAGTTGGTAGAGCACCTGACTCTTAATCAGGGTGTCCAGGGTTCGAGCCCCTGGCGGTGCACTGAAGAGTCCCGGTTTTGTAATTACACAGAATTGGGGCTTTTATTTTTTACTTTCTAAGCCCCTTATCTCCGTGAAGAATCCGTTGGCTGTCAGAAGCATCAGGTGTTACTATTCTTGCGTGAGAATCATATCTTGTAAGAAGCGATGTGCTTCTTGCAACCCTTGCAGAATTCCCATCGGATGAATTTACCTCAGCTTTATTCGCAGGCTCACTTTCCGTATACTTCTCTACAGTCTTAACATCGTCAGTAGGCGGAGTCTCCCATATTCTTCTGAATATCTTCTTTATTGCCTGTCCTGCAGCAGCAAAAGCTTTCTTAATCTTCTCAAATATCTCGGAAAAATCAGTTCCTTCATTTCGCTTATCTGCCTCCTGCGATGGTTTCGCCGTTTTGGCAGAATCATACATTACTCCATCATAAATTGCATCCCCTGATGCGTTCTCTTTTTCCGAAACGGAAGTATTAAGCGAAAAATGCTCATTCTGGGAACTTCCCGGTTTCTGCGAACTGACACGCGTATATTCCTGATATGCTTTGTTACTTATCGGATCAATCATCGGCGTTTCTCCTTGCAACTGATATTGTACCACACGTAGGGTAAAGTTTATGCGGAAATTGTATTGAATTCTCTTTTGCATACAAAATGTAAAAAAAACAAAATAATATGTAAAAAATAGTTGACACTTTGTAATATGGGTGATACATTGTATCTCATCAGATTACTATAATCGGTACTTTTCGAAAGGAGTTTTACAATGGAAAAGAACAAAAAACATATATCAAAAAGGAAGTTACTTATTATATGCGGCTGCGGAATAGTAATATCCATACTGATGATATTTTTGTTTTCTTTGGGTGATAAAGATCCGTTTACAGTCACTTCGGATGTTACTGTAAAAGTTGAAAACGGAATATGTACGCCGGCAAGCAGTGAACTTGACTTTGAGATTCTTTCCGGAAGCGGAAAAAGTATTACTTCATTTATATGGGGTGATTTTGAAAAGGAACAGGGATTTATTACAACGGCTGTCGTCAGGGATGAATCCGGCAATGAGGTATTTGGTCTGTCCGGTGATTCCGTAAACGTGGAAATGAATCCCACGCATCTCGAAGAAGGGAAATATACGGTCGAACTTGGTTTCATTACTACAGAAAAAGACTATTTGTCTTTCATCAGTAACCGTGATCTTAATCATGTCGATAAATTCGATTTTGAGCCGGTCGACGGAACATATAACATGACATACACGGTTTCGGTACGCCCGGATACCTCTTTGTCACTCATATTCCTTATTACATTCGTATTTATTTTTTCTCTGCTTGTGTGCCTAATTATCTGCACTGCTACCATAAAAGGTGACAGTTTTACAATGAAGTATGATGAAAGACAGTTGCTTGCAAGAGGAAGCGCTTTCAAAGCCGGTTTTTTCACGATACTGATTATGACACTGTTTATGATGATAAAAGATTCTGTAGAAATAAATCTTCCGGTCGACAATACATTTGTGTCACTGACAATTGCATTCACCGGCATTATGGTTTTTCTCGGTGTTGCGATTTGGGAACATGCATATTATGCATTAAATGAAAAAAAGAAAACTGTAATCATCATGTTTGTATTTATCGGAGTTGCAAACTTTCTGATTGGAATATCGAATATATGCAAGGATCCTGTTATTGAAGACGGCATTCTTAAAGGATACAAATGTATTAATCTAATGTGCGGATTTCTATTTGTCTTCATAGGAATAATTACCGGAATAAGAGTGCTTGCAGACAAACGCGAGGAATTATATGAAGAAGACACTTCAGACGAAATTACAACGGATGAAATGAAGTATTTGAATGGGGGGCAGAAGCATGAAGAATCTTAAGTTGAAAGCCTTCCGGGCCGGAAAGGATATGTCGCAGGATGAACTGGCAAAAGCATGCGGTGTATCCAGGCAGACAATAAATGCCATCGAAAAGGGAGATTATAATCCGACAATCAATTTGTGTATCAGCATTTGTAGGGTGCTCGGAAAAACACTGAATGACATTTTCTGGGACATCGACGAAGAATAGAAAAGTTGCAAATAAAACAGCTTTTTCATATAATTATTTTAATTTTCTGTTATGAGAGGAGATACAAAATGAGTTTAGTAGTTAATGATTTATCCAAGAAATACGGAACAAAAACCGTAGTGGATCACATTAGTTTCACAATGGATAAACCCGGTGTGTATGCATTACTCGGAACAAACGGAGCAGGTAAGACCACTTCAATCCGAATGATTCTCGGTATGCTTTCCAAAAACTCCGGAGAAGTTCTGTGGAACGACAAGCCACTTTCGGTTAAAACATGTAATATAGGATATCTTGCAGAGGAAAGAGGTCTTTACCCCAAATATACTTTGATGGATCAGCTTATTTATTTTGCCGAGCTTAAGGGCGTATCCAAAGCAGATGCCAAGGAGCGAATCGCATACTGGGCAAAGAGACTTGAACTTATGGAATATCTTTATCCCGATGCTGTTTCAGAAGGAATCGTAAACGTAAAATCAGAGAATAACAGTCTTTTTGGAAAACGTCAGAAAAAAATTAAGCCCAAGCTTGCTGACCAGCTTTCAAAAGGTAATCAGCAGAAAATACAGCTTATCAGCGCACTTATTTCGGATCCGGAGCTTATTATCCTTGATGAGCCGCTTTCAGGTCTCGATCCTGTAAACGCAGACTTATTCAAATCTGTTATTCGTGAGCAGATTGCCAAGAATAAATATATTATCATGTCAAGTCACCAGATGGAGACAATCGAGGAATTCTGTACAGACCTTACAATTATGCATCATTCCAAGGTTGTTCTTCAGGGACACATCAATGACATTAAGAAGAGTTACGGAAGAGTAAATCTTTCTCTTAAAACCGAAGGCGATGTAACAGATCTTATAAATGCCGAAGGAATCACAATTCTTTCGCAGAATGAAAATGAATACAAGCTTAAGGTTACAGGAGATGAGCAGGCAAACCGCCTCCTCATGGCTATTGCAAAGAAAGGAATAAGCATCGTTACATTCGATCTTCGTGAGCCTTCACTCCATGAAATCTTTGTAGAAAAAGTAGGTGGCGACCATGAGTAATACGGTAGAAAGAACAAAGGAAAAGTCGGACTATACCGGACTTGGCTCCGTATTCCGTTTTACCTTTATTCAGTTTTTCAAAGGAAAAGGTAATATTGTATCCATGATAATTACGCTTCTTATTGTTATGGGTATGGTTCCTTTTTCCGCAATTATGTCCAAATCGAACGAGCCTTCAAATTGCAGCATTTCCAAAGTTTATGTATGCAATCAGACACAGCTTCCGATTTCAGCTTCCGACTATGAGGATATAGCAACTTCCGATCTGTTTAAAGACGTTGCTTTTGTTGATTCCTCATTTAATGAAGATTCCTTTATCGAGTCCCTCGGTGATGACAAAACCCCGCTTATGGGACCTTCCGAAGCTCTTATTTCAATAAAAGAAACGGTTATTGACGGAGAATCTACTTATTCCGTAACTTCCTATTCTGTAGAAAGTCCGGAATACGATGATAACAGCCTTAATCTTGTTATTTCCCTTTCAGAAGAAATCCTGAAAAACGCAAGACTTGTTACCCTCAATGTATCCGAAGAACAGCTTCAGGCTGTTACAGCCAATATCGAATCAAGTTCTATGTCGATTAAAAAGTTCGAGACCAAACGAGATGACGATGAAATAATGTCACAGTATTTAATTCAGCTTGTTTTCGATATTGTAATCATGATGATTTGTATCTTCACAGTTTCCTATATTGTAAAATCGGTTGTCGAAGAAAAGTCCAACAAGCTTGTTGAACAGCTTATGGTAAGTGTAAAGCCACTTGCTCTTATCTGGGGTAAGATTCTTGCCTGCATAGTATATGTTATATTCTTCGTTGCAATAATTATCTGTGGATATTTATTATCAACAGTAATCTGCAGTCATTTGGGAATTACAGGCGGAAGTCTGATTCCTTCAGGTGCAGGTATTTCATTCGGTAATATCACGATTACCATTCCTGCTGTACTGTGCGGTATTATCTCACTGGCAATAGGCCTCATTTCCTTCTCCATTCTTGCAGGTCTTTCAGGTGCGGGCTGCTCCACAACAGAGGACGAACAGGGTGCAAACTCTCTTACAACCATGATTATTATGATTTGCTACTTCGTATCACTCGGTGCAACATTTATGGGCGCAAATCAGGCGTTTGCTTATACGGCAAGTCTTCTTCCGTTTCTTTCCGTATTCGTTGCTCCCATTGAGTACCTTATGGGAAATATCCCAATCTGGGTGCTCATTCTTTCCTGGGTTATTCAGGGGGCGGTTGCTTTCTATCTTTCAAAGCTCTGCTCTTCAATTTACGAAGGGCTTCTTACCTACAGGGGACAGAGACTCAAATTTACCGATATGCTTAAAATGTCCAAACAGGTAAAAATTGCAAACAGTCAGGAGGAAAATACCAATGAATAGAAAAACCGGTGCCGGAACTGTATTCTCCTTTACATTTAAAAATCAGATTCGTTCCAAGGGGTATAAAGTAATAACCTGGCTAATCGCGATATTGTTTTTTGCTCTTCCGGCAGGAATAATGCCTTTGGTTGAATACCTCGGCTCTCTTGACAACGAGCCAAAGACTACGCAGATTACCGAAGTATATGTATGCGACAGAACTGAAAATCCCGTTTCCTCAGTCGATGTGCTGAAAGAAATCGGAGATGTCTACAATTCAGTTAATTACACAGTAGCAGACAATGATCCTTCTTCTTCATACGATTTAATTAACAGTAATAACAAAGCACTGCTTCTTATAATCGACAAGAAAGACAATACCTATTCTCTTTCAATGATTAAGGGTGATAACTGCGAGCTTGAATCAGATGATATCAGTTCCTTTACGTATTTTGTGGAACAGAATTTCCGCGTGATAATTGCTTCTAAATACAATATTTCGCAGGAACAAATTTCAGATGCACTTTACACAAGCGTATCAACCGGTTCATACAAAGGAGTTCCTCAGATTGCCGCCGAGGATCCGCTTGCCAAGGTAAAAGAAGTTGTATCAATGGTTCTTCCGTACCTTACACTTCTTATCGTGTACTTCCTTGTTGTCTTCTACGGCCAGAATGTGGCAAATATCGTTGTCATGGAGAAACAGTCAAAGCTTATGGATACCTTCCTTGTAAGCGTATCTCCCTTTGATGTAATATTCGGAAAAGTATTTGCCATTGTTGCTGCGAGCATCATGCAGGTTCTTATCTGGGTAATCGCCGTTGTGGGAGGCTTTGTAGCCGGATCTGCTTTTGTCAGAATGATTAATCCAGACTCAACAATGGTTCTTCTCCAGTTATTTAATACAATCGGCCTTACAAGCGAGATGTTCTCAATAGCATCAATAATCGGCGCTGTTGTGCTTATCATTATCGGTTTTGCCATGTATTGTGCAATTGCTTCAATCGGCGGAAGTGCTGCTTCCAAAACAGCCGATCTTGCTTCTACAAACACGCTTTTCACAATGATTATTCTGGTAAGCTTCTTTGTTGCGATTTACAACGGAGCATTATCCGGTAAAATGCCGGTAGGACTTTCACCACTTGATTTAATACCGTTTACCGCAATAATGATTACTCCCGGACGAGCAATGACAGGTATGATCAGTCTTCCTGAACTTGGAATATCAATTGCAATAACGCTTGTTGTAACAATACTCTTCATCTGGATAGCAGCAAGAGTTTATCGTATGATGTCGCTTTACAAGGGTGATGTTCCCAAGATCGGACAGCTCGTTGAAATGTTTAAAGCAGATTTCAGTTCTTCCAAAAAAGAAAACTAAAGAAACTATAAAAGGCCCGGCGTTTGCCGGGCCTGACTTTTATAAAAGAGGCGAGAACAGTTTAAGCAAGGACTGCATTATTTTGTTTCCCAACGGCCTCTTTTTCCATTTCTCGTAACTAATCTCTTCGCACTTATCAAGCGTTTCCAAAAAGTCATTTTTAATATCTTTAACAGCGTTTGTCATACTCATCAGAACAGCACATTCATAATGAAGGAAAAAGCTTCTGTAATCCATATTTATTGTTCCGCATATGGCAACCTCATCATCTGAGACCAAATTCTTGGCATGTATAAATCCCGGTGTGTATTCATATATCTTTACGCCGTTCTCAAGCAAATCACCGTAATTGGACACCGTAACCATGTAAACATACCATTTATCATATCTGTGCGGCGTAATAAGTCGTACATCCACGCCGCTTTTGGCTGCCCTGCACAAATGCTCTGTCATTGACTGGTCAAGAACAAGATATGGCGTCGTAATATAAATATATTCTCGAGCTTTGTTAATCATATGTGAATAAACAGCCTCTGCCGTATTCTTCGGATTATTGGCAGGTCCGTCAGCAAAAGGCTGAACCAGACATTCGGATTCCATATTCACGGTAGGCATATACTTCCTATAATCTTCATTGCTCATGTTTTTGCATATCTGCCATGTCTCAAGGAAAAAGCAGGTAAGCGAATATACTCCGTCGCCCTCAAGCCTTATTGCCGAATCCTTCCAATGGCCGAATCTGTCAAGCTCATTAATGTATTCGTCCGCGATATTAATTCCGCCTGTAAATCCCACATTTCCGTCAATAACTGTTATTTTCTGATGTGATCTGTAATTAAAAGACAGTCTTTCAATATCTTTATGAATCGGTGCAAATTCTGCCAGCTCAATTCCGTCTTCCCTAATTTGTCTTCTGAAGGCTCTCGTATTCAGAATTATGCATCCGAAATCATCAATAATCAGTCGTACCCTAACTCCCTCTTTTACCTTGCTGCAAAGAATGTCGTACATCTCCTGCCAGAATACTCCGTCAGAAATAATAAAGTACTGAAGGAAGATATACTCTTTTGCCTTACGAAGGTCACATAGAAGTGCTTCTTTGAATTTCTCACCAATTTCGTAATACGTAACATCGGTATTGTTATATAACGGGAAACCTTCATTTCTGAGAAATCGGCTGATCTGAACTTTATTCGGATGAATGCTCTGGAAATCACTTAATATGTCATCATTTTGTTTCAGCGCAATCGTCATCTGTCTATCTACTTCGCGGAATCGCTTATTCTGGCGGCTGTTCGTTCTTCTTCGTCCCCAAAGGAAATACAAAAGGCCTCCGAATACAGGGAAAAGAAGAACTATGACTATCCAGAAATGCTTATAATCCTCTTTATCGTTGACAAGTGCGAATACGAGAATCAGACTCATTATTTCAATAATCAGGTACATCCAGCTTGCATGCAGTTCCATGATAAGTACAAGAGCCACAACAAAACCAACCTGTATGAGGAGTGCAATTCCTACAATACAGGCTCTTACAATACCCGATATTGATCTTTTTATCACATGCTTCTTTGAATCAGTTGAAACAGAAGTCGTCATATTTCACCCATCTTTCATTGACAACGCTTCTGATTTATTGTATCATTCGAGGTGCTGAAATTCAACTTTCGGCAATCGGGGTGTGGCTCAGCTTGGTAGAGCGCTACGTTCGGGACGTAGAGGCCGCGTGTTCGAATCACGTCACCCCGACTTTTTTATGCCCCAATTCTAACTTCGGATTATTCCTTAAGGTCGCATCATAATCTGCATTCTTCTTTCATTTAGAAAACAAATCATGTATCTGAGTGCCTCCATAATATCCTTTTCGTCAGTAAGCCATTTCGGCTCACTCGGAAGTTTTTCCGGACTGATATGTACAATATGCTCCTTATCAATTTTTCCACCGATAAATCCAATATCAAGATTTTCTCTTTTTATCCATTCTTCCGGAGCAATCTCAGAAAAATACCTGCCAAGTGAATTGCTATCAAAAATGTAATATAACGTTGCAGGTACTGAGTCCAAAAGCCACTTACGCTCTCCATCAATTATTGTACGGTATCTGTCGCAGTTCATTCTTCTATCCGGAAGAAGGATAAAGTTACATCTTAGTTCAGCAAGTACAAGAAACTCATTTAATAATCGTACCAATTCATTATCTGCCGGCAAAAACTCATCACCTCTTTCTGCCAACAGTTCCAGGTCCGCCAATGGATTATCACTGCCCTTTATTCGCTTATAAAACTTTTTTCCCTTATCCTTATTGAGAAAATCCGCAACCCATTTTATGGGCGTCCAGGCACTCATTAATGTATCCGCTCTTAAATCACCGTCAAAATAAATACAATCCAAATCATTTTCTTTGCGCCACTCGTCACCACTTCCGCCTGCTGCCCTCATCCAATACAAACAGAAATTGCGAAGATGATTTTTCTCGCTGTATTCACTTCCAAGGTATTCTTTCATCATATTCTTCATAAAGCTTTTCCTCCTTTATCTACTACAACTATCACCGGTATACAGATTAAGGTTCAATTCCCCGATATATACTCCGTAATCATATATGGATATGAGCCTGACCGAAGATTCATCCGAATGAATGTATATACCCTCAATTCCATATGCAATTCTTGCATGAAAATCATCTGTATCGGAATCAATTGCCTTCTTTTTATTACTAAGTAACGCATCCAGGCCATCAAGGCATCGTACCTTAGAATGCATAATACAAATTTGTCTCAAATATATCAGTTCCTCCATAAATGCCAGATTTGAAAGATTCTTGGCATTATATAGATAGAGCTGCCTGAGATTCTTCATCTTTGCAATAAATCCGTAATCCTTAAGATCAGAAGTAACCACGATTGTTTCAACATCCATTGGATTCGTAATTATCTCATCAATCTCATCATCCGGTATGAGCAACTCCGGCTTATGGAAGTTAAAGCAGGTTGCATCATGTCTCCACGGCATCTTATACATTTCGATATTCCGTTTTGAGTCTTTGGGGTAAATCTGGATGTTTAGCATAAATAATCCCTCCATAGAATAAACATATGTCTCTAAGTGAATTTCTGTTACTAAAAAAAGAACTGCCCTAAGGCAATTCCTTTTTCATAAATATTATGATGTTTTCTATCTTCAAGATTTTGAGGATGAACTCATATTCTATACTTTCGGGATAATTTTTCCGCCTGAAGTTTAATCTCTTCTCTAATCTCCTCATCCAACACTTCCACTTTATCTGCATACTGCATAGCCCAATGAACCATCATTGACGGGGAAGTTCTTATCTTTACGATATCCATTCCTTCTTCATTGGAATCGTTAGTTTTCTCATAATGATTTCCAAACCAGTCATGAAGAAATGTATAATCACCGCTCTTTATTTTAATCAGTATATCCCGCGGTTTATCATATCCCATATACAAATGCTCAGACATATACTTTTCCGGATTCCAATAAGCATTGGAAATTGGCAAACCTTCAAAATCAATGACCTTTATCGGAATAATCTTCTCTTCAACGTCTGTTACAAGCTCAACATCCGACATTAAATCAACTCTATAATGCCAGATACGATTATCATCATTTTTCAATCCGATACAGTAATAATTGTCTTGATAAACTACCAAATGGTAAGGACTGACCGTATGAATATATCCGTTAAGCGGTACCATTTCATAATTTTCATCATAACGATTGAACTTGAATCGCACCTGCGCCAAATTATTAATTGCATGCTGAAGTACCTTTATATTATCCGCAAATCTACTTATTTTGGAGTTAGTACGTCCTGAAAATCTCCCGTGCACAGCAATCGGATTAAATTTAATTCCTTCACCATCCCAAAACGGTGTTTTGTAATATAGACTTGCAGTAGAAATTATTTTTTCTATTAATGTCTGTTTGTCTTCCTCAGTAAACATATCCGAAAAAATGATAACTGCGATTAATTTATCCAATTCTTCATTGGTGAAAGTATGTACGTACGAAAATTCAGTAATGCTTTTAGCCTTCTGACGATTACTATTCTTTTTGTTTTCTTTATTCAGAAATAACCAGTCCTCTTCGTATCCCTCATACTTAACACGATATTGGTCTGCATTCTCTTTAGAATAATGCTCCGGGTTAAGTTCCAAAAGAATTTCTTCAATCGTTCCGGCAAGAGTTCTATCATCTTCTTTATTCCCATTATTGTATTTTGCGATTCTGTATAACCTCAATAATCTCCAAAGTTCATCTTTTGACAAACTATGGTTTTCATCCGTTAACATCTTTAATAATACAACAATCTGAAGAGTGCGCCTTTCAACGCTATAACTACCCAAGTCCTTAGCATCATCAACGCTCAGATTTGATTCTGACAATTGTGACAATATAGATTTTCCAACAATAGCTTCATCAGAAATATCTTCCCGCTTCATTTTATCCGTATTTATCTTACCATCTGTTTTTCGCGGCCTTTCCGTAACACCGAGCGTATTTAGAAGTGAGTCCAATTCTCTGGAAATTTCACCGTCTATATAACTTGTCACATAAGTAATAAACTTAGCGCCTTTGGTTAAATCAAATTTGCAAAGTGCCTTAACAAAGCCCTGCCATCCGGCTTGACACAAATCTTCCTCTATATCCTTTTTCTTGGCTGGATTCATATCAAAAGATACAATCCTGTCCCAAGCTCTTTTATGTACGTAATCTTTAAAATTCATGCACAAAGCATTCCAGGCTTCGTTATCTCCTGCTTTGGCCTTTTCTATTATTTCATTTATTTGTGCATCTGACAGAAAATTTTTCATGTTATTTCTCCAACATCTTTGACTGAATAAACAGGGTTATTGCTTACTCCCGTAATTGGATTTTTGGAAGTTTACAGGCTTTCTATTATCTAATTATGCTATCAATGCCACTTAGTTAAGAACTTTTTACGGTTTTCAGATTATTCTGGAAACCGTATTTTTTAGCCTTGCTCACCGCATAAATTATAAACTTTTTTCACAAAAAGACTTGACAAAATCAGTAAATAGTGCGGCGCAGCC